>DASVWI010000035.1:0-90712 GCA_036389675.1 Pyrinomonadaceae bacterium | reverse complement strand
CGAATAGAACAGATCGAAGATGCGCGCCTGTCTGGCCGGAGGGATGCCCGGGCCTGTGTCCTCCACTTCAATCTCGACGTACTCGCCTGCGTTGCGGGCACGTAAGGTGATAGTCCCTCCTTCGGGCATCGCCTCTACAGCGTTGAAGAAAAGGTTGCGCAGAGTGTTCTTAACCTGATCGAGTATGGCTTTCACCGGCTCGACCTGATTATCAAGCTCTACCCGGACGGATAGATTCGCCTGCATGCCGGGATGACATTGTGCGATCTCCTGCAAAAGCTCTTTGACGGGAATTATTTCGGGCTGCAACCCATCTTTTGTATCCTCCTGAAGCTCAAGCTTTAATTGTTTACTTAGTTTCAATACTCCATGAACGCCATGCACTATCTTCTTCAAATAATCATCGACCGGTTGGGAGATGGAGCTCCCCGATACGCTCAGTTCCGACCGGATGTTGTTCACATAAGATTTAACTAATCCAAGATCATTGCCGAGCCTGTGCGACAATTCAAATGTCGACTGCCCGATGGAGCTCATCACCTCCACTTCTTTAACCCTTTTCTCGGCCTCCCGTCGCGCCTGCGCCGTCTCCAACCGATGAATCGTAATCGCCAACTGCTTGGCTAACCCCCTGATCAACTCCACGTCCGTCCCCTTGAAATAGTTCGCCTCCTTGTGGCTCAACGCCAGATTCCCGTAATAGTTCTCTTCAAATTCCAGAGGCACGACCACCACCGAGTTGATCGGCGTCTCCGACGGCTTCAACGGAACGACATCCGTGTTGTCGTTAGTGTCATGGATGACGACTATCTCTCGGGTTCGCGCCACCTGACCGTTGACTCCCTGATCGATCCTCATCGAGCTGAAGAGGAGTTGTCCTTCGACCCTAAGGGAGCGCACCAGTTCCAGCTCCTGAGCATCCTGATGGAAGCGGGTGATGATGACCTGACTCTGCTGGCGGGCGTCGGCGCGCTGCATGACGATGTCGTAGGCCTGATCCAGTTGTTTGAGGTCTGTGATGTGGGCCAACTCCCAGGCCGTGTCGTAGAGTTGAGAGAAACGCACCGCCGCTCTCTCGGCGCGGTCGTAGTCGCGTGCGCTTCGGATTGCTATCACCGCCTGTGTGGCGAACATCTTCAGCACTTCTTCGGTGTCTATATCGAAGGCATTTGGGCGTGGACTCTGTAAGCTTAAGACGCCAATTAACTCATCTCCGGGCTCTCCGACGTTGACGGTCAGCGGGACGGCGACGATACTGTGTGAATCCGGGTCACTATCATACAAACTGCTGTTTTGCGCGTCTCGGCTTGACCGATGAAGATGACGTGTTTCGGCGACGTTGGCTACGATACCGCTTAACCGCTCGCCCGGCGCGGCATCCTCCTTGTGGATCGATATCAAGTCGCCATTTCCGTTTGCCTGCGCGATATAGATGGTTTTCACCGTGCCCTGCTCGCACAGATATAAGTAACCCTTTTCTGCTTTATTTAAGATTAAAGCCCCTTCGAGGATGGTTCTCATCACCTGATCGGGGTTGTCCAACTGGCTGATGATTCGCTGATCAACTTCACGCAGGGCGATGAGTTGAGCCTCCTTGGCGGTCATTTTGCGGAAGCGTTCGGCGTTCTGCAAGGCGATAACGGCCATGTCAGCGAGCGCCGACAACAATTGCTCATCGGCCTGACCGAAATGGTCTGTGTTCGGACTCTCAATGTTAATTACGCCCCACAGTTTGTCGTTTTCCAGAATGGGGACGGCCAGCTCTGATCTGGCTTCCGCAATTAAACGGATATAATTTTCAGTCCACCCGTCTTTCAGCACATCCGGCACGTTGAGGAGTTTTTTGTCGCGGGCGACGCGTCCGACAACCCCCTCGCCCAGACGCTGACGATGACTTTTTTTGTCCTCATCCACGCCCCGCTCCGCGACTATCCCCAGGTCTCCCTGCTGTGGGTCATAGAGCAGCACATTACCGGCGATAGCATCACAGATTTCCAGCGCCTTTTCCAAGATGGACTGGCAAATGTCTTTTGGGTCGAGTTGATTGATAATCTGTTCGCTAACGACGAACATGGCCTCCAACTCTTTAGTGATACGTTTCTGACGCTCGTAGGTCTGAGCGTTTTTTATTGCCAGCACCGCACGAATAGCCAGAGCGTTAAGGAGCTGCACGTCCATCTGGTCGAAGGCGGCTGGAACGGTGCTCTCCATATTGATGACGCCGACCACTTCCCCCTGATCCATCATGGGCATGTCCAACTCGGAGATAATGTCACCGGCGATCTCGTAGTAGATGTCGCACCATTGCGGGTCGGTTCGTACATTATCGACACGGATAGGTCTCTTTTCCCGAAAGGCGGCGAGGGTGATACGCTTCGTCGCATCGGTTCGTATTACCTGTCCTTCGCGCAACTCTTTATTACGCCCGACGGCGGCCCTCGCTTCGAGCGACTTGGTGCGCGGATTGTATAAAAGGATGGAAGCGTCGTCGGCTTTGATCAGCCGGGTCGCTAATTGAAGGATCGTGCCGAGAATTGTTTTCAGGTCGAGGGTTTTCCCTATCTCGTTCTCAATCTCCTGAAACAACTCCAGACGGCGTATGTAGCTTCTGGCCTGCTCGCCGGATTCGCGTATGTTCTTAATCGCAATCGCCGCGTGATGGGCCAATGCCTGAATCAACTGCTTTTGAGGGTCATCGAAACGCTGCGGTTGCCGGAAGTTGATGAATAGTATGCCCACCGGCTCGTCCCGCACCAGCAATGGGACGGCGGCGGTTGAGCGGACGTGCTCACGATCCACGAAATTACCCTTCCGGACGTTGACATCGCCACTGTCCAGCTCCGAGAACAGCGTCGAGCTATTCTTAACAAAGAGAGCTTCACCCTTCTTCAAAACCAGCGATGCGATGTCATCATTACGCGAATACCTTGGCTCAGGAAAGCTTTCCTCTTTGAGATTCCCGCTGATACAGCGCGGGAATTGGAAGTCTTTGATGTCCTGATCGTAAGGGTAAAGAATAACCAGATCAGCCTTGGTGACCGTCCTGATTTGATCGACAATATTCTGTGGGACTTTCCATGAATCCAACTGCCGTGTCAGTAGCTGGCCCGTCTCGTTAATCGATAGCAAGCTATGAAACAAGCGCATGGTGCTGAGAGCCAGAGCGACATGATTGCTCAGTATCTCCAGAATGTTTATATCTTCAGCACCGTAAGCGTCCGGGCGCTCGCTTTGTATCGAGAGGACTCCGAGGGAGACGCCGCGCAGCACGAGCGGCAGGAAAACGACGGATTCGGGATCGCCCAGGTCGCTGCCGGGAATCTCTATAAGTTCCGTCGGCAGCGCGGCTCGCTCCGCGCTGAGATGGTTGATGATGAGCGGCTTCTGCTCCTCCATCACCCAGCGACAGCCCCCCTTCAGCGGGCTATTACTTAGAAACCTTGGTTGTCCCTGTTCTACTAAATGAAAATCCAGACTGTCACTTTGCGGCTGGTAGACGGCGAGCATGAAGCAATAATTCACATCCAGAATGTTTGCTACGTGAGAATATAGTTTCTGGAAGAGAACATCGACCGTCTCTAATTCATGGTTGATCTCATGACCGATACGAGCCAGTTCCCGGTACACATTCTGTACGGATTGGGAAAGCATATAGCGCCTTCAAGGTTAAAACATACTCTTAACCTTAGCTTCCAGCGAGGGCTTAACTTGCGCGAATTATCCGATTCAAGATTGCGCGTCCAAATGATGCCTGAAAGAGCCGCGTCCTCGCTCTCAAGACCACTCCGGATATGCGCTATGGGACGAATGTCGGAAGGCTCGGCCCACAGGATACAAGTTTGTACATGATAATCATATCTTAGCGCAATGAATATAGGAAGACTGTCGTTAAAGGTTTAAGGATAAAGATACATCCCTCGCTGAGCCTCCGACCCGGGGGGTGCTCTCAATCGGATACCATTGACGGTGGAAACTTCAGGTCTGAGGAACTGATTGCCCTGCGTGAATTAGTTTGAGAATTGTAAGTATCGCAAAAAATTCTCTATAATCTTTACGCTCAGTCTCGCTGCAACAGTCCATGTCGGAGGACAGGTTGCAGGAAAAATGTTGTCAACTTACTCTTTGCGCCTGTCAACCGTGCGGCGTAATGATTCCGTAAAACCTGGCATGAATGGAAATTCTTTAAAGGTCGTCTATATCTGTTCGGACGCGCGCAAGGACAAGAACTTCCTTGAGACGCTGGGGAAATTTCTGGTTAACCGTCGGCGGGCCAATCAAATTGTTGAATGGCACACGGGACTGCTTCAAGCGGGCTTAGAGCGCGACGTACATATCGCTCAACATTTGAATGAAGCTGACATTCTGATCCTCCTCGTCAGCGTGGATTTTCTCAATTCCTCATCCGCCTATGATCGGGAAATGAAGATCGCGATGGAGAGGCACAACGCGGGCAAGGCTCGCGTCATACCCATACTGCTGCGCGAATGCGAGACGAGCGACACGCCTTTCGCCCGCCTGTCCCCTCTGCCGGAAGGCGGCAAGCCCGTCGACCAGCACAAGAATAAGGATGCCGTCTTCACGGCCATCGCCAAGGCCATCGGCAACGTCATACAGGAGCTAATCAAAAGTCGCCCGTCAAGAACGAGCCTTCCCCCAAGAAAGCCGCTCTTCTCAAAAGAAGTCCTGCACCTTTGCGATCGCCACCCGCAACAGGCCAAGGTCGAGTTGGCACTGGAAAAAAGAGACCTGTCACGTCGGCCTCTGGTCTGCGTGATACATGGAACAAGCGAGGAATGTCTGGCTGAGTTCAAAGAACGATTGAGGAAGGACTCCCTGCCGAAGTTTCTGGAATCTGATTTAGCGTTTGAAGAGTACCCCGTTGTGCTGCCCGAGGCCGAGGATTACTTTCCGTCGATATACCAGAAGAACCTTGCCGGAAACTTCACCAACAGGTCGGCTTCTCTGGACGAGGTCGCCAATATTATTTCCAAGAACCCGGCCCGTATACTGGTTTATTCACGCCTCTATAGTAATCAGTGGGACTCGCAGGGGATGAAGCAAACGGACGAGTTCCTCAGCTTCTGGAATGATTTCCCGGACCTGATACCGGGGAATCGGCTGGTTTCCTGCCTGTTGATAACTCACAAGACGGATTCGCCGGCGCACATCAACAATACGCAGAAGGCCCGGGAGTTCCTGAAGTCTTTAGAGACGCCCCTCAATCTTATGAGCTATCAGAATCTGGAAGGGAAGACCCTGAGCAATCTCTCAGCCGTCGTCTTGCCCGAGCTGGCATCGGTCGTCGAGCGTGACGTAGTCGACTGGATAGAGGGACGGCACTTCAGGAAATTATGCGAGCAGCACGACCCGTTTTTTTGTGACCTCGACGGCCCGGTCTATGAGGAGATAGAGGAGCTTTACAGCGGGATGCCGCAGCCCGGTATCCCTATGAGGAGATTGGTAACGCAACTTGAGCAGATTGTGAGCAAGCATATCTGTAAAGGATAAATTAAAGAGGATGGGATTCCCTTACTACGTGGCTCGACCCGTAAAGAAGCCTGAGGCGCTCAATGAGCTGGGGAGACCGCGACGACTCGATCAGGATTCGCCGCAAGGGTATGAGCCGGACCCCGGCCTTGTGAACGCTGTCAACGTGGCGTTGATTATCGGCCAGCCGCTGCTGCTGACGGGAGAGGCCGGCACGGGCAAGACTCAACTCGCCTACAATGTTGCATGGCAGTTCGGCGACGAGAAGCTCGGCAATGACAAACCGATCAAGTTTGAAACCAAGTCGACGAGCAAGGCGAGCGACCTTTTTTACACTTACGATACGCTTCGCCGCTTCCGCGCCACACAGGATGCTAACATGAGCCAGGAGAATAAGGCTTACATCACCTACAACGCTCTCGGCAAGGCGATTCTGCTGACGCGCCCCCTGAAAGACGTTGAGCGCTGGCTCGATAGTGACTTCGGCCATACAGGCCCGCGCCGCTCCGTCGTCCTCATTGACGAGATTGATAAAGCCCCGCGCGACTTCCCGAACGACATCCTCAACGAGATCGACAACATGTACTTCAAAGTCCCCGAGTTGAGCAACGACAAGATAGAGGCCAACTCGAGCCTCTGGCCCATCGTTATCCTGACGAGCAACTCGGAAAAGAATTTACCGGACGCTTTTTTACGCAGGTGTGTCTACTACAACATTCCTTTTCCCGATGACAAGCAGATGGCGACGATAGTGAAGAATCGTATCAGGGAATATGAAAAGCAGGGAGGTGGCGACCCCGCCGCCGCCGCCAAGAGCGCCGACGACAGTAACACGGAGCTGTTGGACGACGCGCTGAATTTCTTCTACAGCCTTCGGGCAAAAGAAAATCAATTGTTTAAAAAGCCCGCCACCGCCGAGCTCCTGGGCTGGCTGACAGCCATGCTGATGCTGGGCGCGGACGTTGACAATAAACTCGCCCAGATGGTCAAAGACGCATCGGGCCGGATGAGCAATATCGCCGAATTGACCCTGAGCGCGCTGGTCAAAAACTCTGACGACCAGAAGCTCGCCTACTATTATTTGGAAGACTATTTACAACAAAATCCTGCTTAGTCATGTGCCCCTTCTATGTTTGATGAACTGCTTGATTTTTTCGCCTCCTTACGATCAAAGGGCTATAAAATCGGCGTCGAGCAGTGCATAGCCGTCCACACCCTGCTATCGGTTCTGACCACGCAGGATAATTTTAAAGGTCATTCGGAAGAGCTGGCTACCTGGCTTGCGCCGATAGTCTGCGGCACGCCGCAGCAGCAGGACGAGTTCTATCAAGAGTACAGGAACTGGCTTCGGCTGCGCTCGAAGGAAACGGTCTCAGACGAGCAGCTTCATAAAGACCCGGCCATCGACGACCCTCCACCGGGCAGGCTGAAGAGCCGGCTCAGATCAAAGAAGGTTCGCCTGATGATAGCGGCGAGCGTGCTGCTCACCGTCGCCGCCATTGTCACGTCAATCGTCCTGCATTACCGCTCGCAAACCCCCGTCATGCCCACCCTGCCCAAAGATGATCCGGCGTTGGTGCAAATAGCTTACGACAGGGTGCGCGTCTCGCTTACGCCGCAGGCGGCCCCGGCCATCACCGAGCAGGAGCGGCTGCAAAAACTCAAGTTCTGGGAGCGCTTCTTCTACAGGTATTTCACGCTGGTGCGTGCGGTCGTGGCCGGGCTGCCGATGCTGTTTCTGGCCGGGTACTGGTTCTGGAAATTCTACAGGCGTTTGCAACTGGAAAAGCAATGCGCGCTGAAAACGCCCGACCTCGACCGCCTGCCGATTGAAGACGTTTCCGGGTCGCTGTTTCGCGGGGCTTTCTTCCGGCGCATGTGGCAGGGGATGAGGCATCAGCGCGAGACCGAAATCTACGAATTGGACATCGCGGCGACGGTCGAATCCACGGCGAGAATGGCCGGGCTGCTCGATCCCATCGAGCGACCCCTCAAGTCCACATCCGAGTACCTGATATTGATCGACCGCGCCACCTTTTCCGATCAGCAGGCGCGCTTCTACGACGAGCTGGTAAACAGGCTCTCGAAGAACAACATATACATCGACCGGTATTACTTCAAAGGCGACCCGCGCAACTGTCGCAAAGACGAAACGCGCAAGTTCGTGGCGGGAGAGCTGAGGGCGTCTTACCTTGGGTTGCATGAGCTGCGGGCGCTGCACCCGGGGCACGACGTTCTGATCTTTTCTGACGGCTCTGGATTGATCGACGGCAAGACGGGCGACCCGCATCAATGGGTAAGCCTGTTCTCGGATTGGCCCAGCCGGATTGTCCTCACTCCCGAGCTTGAGTCGGACTGGGACTATCGCGAGTCGGCCCTCTTCGCCACGGGCTTCGTCGTGCTTCCGACTACCAAAGACGGCTTGGATGCGCTTGTGAGAGTCATTCAGACGGGCAAAGCGCCGAAGGCCGCTGAGGCCGCCATGCTGCCGGCCTTCCCCGAGCTGCTGCGCGAGGAGGAGCAGGATTGGATTGACGAAGACGAGCCGCCTCCTGCGGACACGATTGAAGAACTACGCATCGGCCTGATGCAGTTTCTGGACATAGAGGATTATTACTGGCTGAGCGCTTGCGCCGTCTACCCGCGTCTTGAATGGGACTTGACCGTGGCGCTCGGATACAGGCTCACGGGCAAAGAAGACTTTGAGGACAGGTTGATTCGGCTCGTCAGATTGCCATGGTTCAGGCACGGCCTGATGCCTGACTGGCTGAGGTCGAGCCTCATCTCGGCGCTGCCCGCCGAGAAAGAAGAAGAGATACGCAAAGCCCTCGAACAACTGCTCAGCGGCGGGGTCGGCAAAACTCTTAATGCCTCGCTGTCCATAGCGCGCTCGCCCGATGACACTGAGGCGAAGAAGCTCAGCACAGTCTGGCGTAATCTCTTAAACAAAATTAAGAGGCTGAGCAATCCGCCGCCTCCGCCTCCGGGCGACAGCGCGCTTCGTGATTATGTCTTCCTGTCTTTCATGTCCGGGCACAAGCCGAGCAGGCTCGCGGTCGCTCTGCCCGCCGCATTGCGCCCGCTCTTTTTTAGCGGCAGAGGCCCGTGGCTGCGCCTGAGCCTTGGAAAGCTGGCCGTCGAAGCCGCGTTGGCCTTCGCGCTCATCTTCATCTTTTTCCCCAAGCGGCCCGAGCTGCCTCCGCCGCCCGCGCCTTCCGCTCCCGATGTCGAGGTCATAGCCTCGCCCGCGAGCGGCTCGCCCGGCTCAAACTACATCATCAAAGTTGTGAGCGCCGATCCTCAAAAGTTCGCTTTAACTGATACGGCGCTCTTCGTTTCGCCTGCTCCGGTGACGGGTATCACTCTTGAGACCGTCGCCAACGAAGACGGAGTGCCGGCGGCTTCAGAGCTTGACACGAGGATAAGCATAGATCGGAATGTCGAGTCCCCTGAGATTCCGCTTGAAATCAGGAGGAACAATACGACGCTCGGCAGGTTCAGCTTTACTCTGAGGCCGGGGGACGATTTTATCGAGTTGGCTTTTGGAGTAAATCCGCGCAGCGAGAGGCAGGGAAGCGACTTCAACATGCAGATCACAAGTCCCAATTGTGCTTCGTATAGCTTGAAGGACGCCAAGCTTGAGCCTCCGAATGGTAGCGCCATACAGGTCAGCGTCACCGCCACCGATGATTGCACCCTGACGGCCCGCGTCATCATCCCGGCCAGCACCGCCCCGGGCCAGACACAGTTTTCGCTAAAGAGAGGTGACTCGACCACGTCGATCCCGTTTACAGTAACCCCGGCCAACGTAGCCCCCGCCGACTGCCCCGAAGTAACTATCAATCAAACTTTAGAAGGTGACAGCTATCGTTTTACCGCCGTGATCAAGGGCGGCAAGGCTCTCAGCCAACCCGGATTCAAATGGACAGCGGTTGCGAGATATCAGCAGGGAAGCGCATATACGGACACCAAGGTGGCTGTAAAGGGTCAGGGCACGTCTTCCATATTGATTAAAGCGGATTCCTGGGACCCCAGCGATTTTCTAATGCTATCCGTGAAAGTGACCGGGTATGACCCCTCATGCCAGGCGAGCGCCAACGGCGGCGGATTCCGGGATGAGCTTCCTCCCCCCACGATTTTAGCCTCACCGCCAACACCTACACCTAAGGAGGAGGATGAGCCCCCGCCTAAGCCTCCTCCTTCGCAGGCGAAGGAGGCATCAACCTCACCCGAGGTTGAGTGTCCCAAAGTAAGTATCGCGGTGTCGATAAGAGGTGGCAACTATCAGTTCAATGCTGTTGTAGAGGGCGGCAAAGCTCTCAGGCGACCCGGGTTTAATTGGAACCCCATTTCGAGAGATCAGCAGGGAGGGTCGGTGTTTGATACCAAAGTCGCTTATAAGCCCTTGCAGGGTGACAATTCTATTTTGATTCCGGCGGGAGACCTTAAAGGCGTAGAGGTGCTAATAGTAAATTTAAAAGTGACCGGGTATGACCCTTCGTGCCCTGCGAGCGCTTCCAGAACTGAAATGATTGACTCGGGGGGAAATTAAGCGCAAGCGACGAGCGGCTTCGGGCAGACGAGCGCGCCAATCACGCCGGTAGTTAAAACGGGCACTGCCTGCGCGTAAGCCGTTAACGGCGCAGGCTCTCGACCAGACTCCTCAGCCCTTTCGCCACGTTCGTGAACGCCTGCGCGCGGTTGGGCCAATTGGTTATCGGCTTAGCATCCGTGGGCAGGGCGTGTAGCTTTGCAAAAGGTGAGCTTTTCCAGTCACATTCGCGCAGGAGGATAGGCACTACACGAGCTTCTCCCGCCTGATGGCGCTCGATGGCGCGCTTCATCTCAACACCATAACAGTAATTGGAGTTTAAGAAGTCAGCACTAATGAGCAACAGTATGATGTCCGCCCTGTCAAGGTAAGCATCTATCTCGCCCGCCCACTCGCTCGAAGCAAGTATCTTGCGATCATGCCAGCCCTCGATTAATCCCTGCCGCTTCAGCATGGCGAGGTGTTTCTCCAGTTCGTCGCGCAGCTTTTCGTCGCGGTGAGAGTATGAAAAAAACAGTTCTATCGGACGAGGGCCGGCTTGAGGGCGCAAATCAGGCCAGACGCCGAGAAGCGTCTCGGTGGGAATGACGGAAGCCGCATTATTGTCGGCCCGCCGAGGAGAGCCCGCGACCATCCCTACGACGCCCTCCAGTTGCTCATCCCACACAGCCGTTCCGCTGAAACCCTCCGTCACGAAGTGCCCGGACTGTGTATGAACTTCAATCTGAATCCTGTTACCGGCCACACGGTCTAAAAGTTTTCCCGACACCCAAGCCCCCGCGTCGTAGGGGGGCGGAAAGCCGAAGGCTCGAAAAGAATGGCCCCACACATTGCCGGCATTCGTCAGGTGAATCGGTTTGGCCTCAATCTCCTGACCCTTTAGCTCTAGCTCCAGAACGGCTATATCCTCTTTCGTAGAGGACGAGGCGGTAGTATCGGCCCTGACCGGTCGCCAGCAAACAACCCGCGCATCGAATTTTGTATGCGAGGTGGTGAGCGGGAAATCCAGCCGGACATGATCGGACGGTTGGGCTGAGGTCTCATCCGAAAGATTGAGAGCCTGAGCGATGACGTGGGCGCTGGTGATGACGTGAGTCCCCGAAATGAGAAACCCCGCACCAGCAACTTCCCCCGTTGAAGTAAAGATACGCGCGATAGCTGTGTTGAGTTGAGCTGGCATTGATTAAGATCTGGCCGAAGGAATTAGCCCCACGACATTTGCCGGTCGATGACGTGGATGCCGCCGACCATCTTCCAACAGATATGCCGAGCTGTAAAGTTGGGATTCTTTGCTCGCCCAGCTTCCGGGTTGAAACCATCTTGAAATTCTCCGCTCAGACAGAGCCCGGCTTTGTCTCCAGCGGCACGATTTGATCGAAGGCCAGCCCGCTTGCGCCTTCTCCCCGGCCCGTCTGCTTGCGTCGCCCTATCCAGGTATAAACCTTTCCATCAAACCAGCGTGCGCGTTGGAAGCTGCGCGTGACGATCACGCCCGCGCGAGGGACTTCCTCTTCGTGCAGGAAATAGGGTTTTTTGTCGCCCGCCACATCCAGCCCCGTTCGCAATATCTTTCCGCGAGGCTCTATGCGTGTATTGGGGAGTGCGTCGGTGAGGCGCGGCATCGAGGCCCGCTGCAAGCGTATCTGCCGATTAGAGCCCGGGTTGTGCCTGCCGATAAATGGAATCCAGTTTTCAGGAACGGTCGTGCCCAGCACATAGCGAATTTTCGCCTCGTTGGCCGTCGGGCCGGCCTGTGTTTGAGGGGCACGTTGCGAAAAGTGTTCGGAGAGGGCCGTGGCCGCCTCGAAGCCGTCCACGCCGTTACCCGACATGCCGGGAATCCGTTCCTCTATGCCCCAGACCATGTTCGTCATCTCATCGCGGGCCAGCGTGACCTTCTCTATGGGATAGCTTTCCTGAATTTTTGCCACTGAGGGCGGCAGCCATAAGCGATGATCTGCGGCATCCGTGCCCGCCAGCGAGTACATAGACCACTTTTGCCAGTTCATGCGCTGTCCCTGACCGGCGGCGCGAATCAGGGTTCTCACGCCGAACACATCCGTCACGATGATTCCCTTGATCTCAGCCAGCGTGCCCACTTCCAGGTTATAGGGGATGACGTTCCAGTCGTTGCCGTATATCAAGCCAAACTCGGCGAGCATCAGTAGAGGAATGTCTGTCGTCCCGGCCCGGATGCTCCCGAAATCCGTCCGCCGATCTTCAAACTCCCACCAGCGAACATTGGGCATGCCGTTAAACTCGATATGCGTAAGCAGGAAGGCCAGCGGCGCGCGCACTTCAAAGCTGTCTTCTGAAAAAGAAGCACCGGGGAGGTCTTCCAGATGGCTTTCCCTGTCAACGTCGAAGGCATACCAGTCCAGATGGCCCTGATGATATTGTTCTGCGACCAGCAGCGCCCGCCCAGCGCCCGACTCGTCTTCCGGCGCAGAGACGGCGAATTGATATTCCAGATAAGAGGGAGCCCAGGCATCTTCAATCTCCGCCTGTGGCTGGGAATATAATCGGTAGAACCACGTTCTGAAGATACGCCCCAAATCCTTCAGCGCCTGCCACGAAGCGGAATCAAATTTGTCTTCCACCCAAAGCTCAAAGTCGCCGCTTTCGATTGCGGCCAGCAACTTATGCCCGTCAGGCAATCGCCCCCTGACTGCCCGTAAGGATTGCCATGCCGCCGGGTCGCTCTGCAACTGTGACGCTTCAAGCTGCTCCGCTTTGCTCGGGTCGGGTTTCTCCGACACATCTTCAAAGCCGAATCTTTCGAGAAACGCGCTCTTTAGTTCAGGCATTCCCGCCTGCTTCAACAAACGCATCCACTGGCGACCCATCTGGCTGCGAACGGCGAGGCAGTTGCTGCTGCCGCCGCCATCAGGGCCTGAATCCAACAACGGCTCTCGCTCCACCTCCGTCTCAAGAGGGAGAGAGATGTCGTAGGGCACGGCCTTCTCCCACTTCTCTCCACCCGTAGCTAGGGGATTCTCCGACTTGACCGCATACCTGTCTATCCGGCTGGTGTTCAGCTGCACGCGCGCCTTGACCGCCGACCCGGCATCTTCTCCCTTGAATTCGCCGAACTGCCATTGACGTGTGAGCATCCACAGCGGGTCGCGTATCTCCGCGCTCAGGCTGCGCTCGAACTCTTCCTTTCTGGGGCGTCCTTCCAGACGATTCCACAACGTAATGGCCGGACGAAAGTCCGCTGTCAGCAATAACTGCTTCAAGGCCGAATCTATTTGCTGCGGCATCTCTTGTCTCTCTCTCTTGAGGCGAAGCGGGTCGCTCCGCGATCATGGTTGCTCAAAAATCATTGACCCCGGCTGGGCGGCGAGGTTCGTCGAGATCGTGCCGAAGGGATGACTGGTAAAGGTGCTGAGGACGGCAGGCAAGAGTTGAGCATAGGGAGTGGCCCGCAGAAAATCCGGCTCCACGGCCCTGCGCTTTGCCCTGTCGAAGGTATCGATCAACGTGTCAACGAGGTCGTCCCATTCCCATCGTCCCTTGATGACCGGGCTGACCGCCAGCAGCAGACATTGCGGAGGCTCGGTGTTCGGCTGATTGTAATGGAGGGCGATGCCCGTCGTCTCGATGCGGTTTGGTATCACTTCGTTCCATTCGTCTATCAACAAGCCGGCCTGAGCAGCGGCGGCGTCATAGCCAGCGGGTAAGTGCCGCACGATGGATAGGAAATCGCCCGCGGGGACAAAGCTATCGGGAGCATCCAGTTGCTCTGGGCTCACTTCGGGAAACTCAAGAGCGACCCAGTGCGCCTTTTTGTCGAAAGGAAGTTGCAGCGCTCGGAAGGTGATCGCCTGACCTTCAAATGCCTCCTGATAAGTATGCACCTGATCGACCAGACCCACTTTTTCCCGAACCGCCGCGACGCCCTCCAGCCACTCCTCGACCGCCAGCTCGCGCCAGTCGTCGATAACAGGATTGGCGACGACGGATTGCAGCCTCTGCTGGGTAAAACGCAGCAGGCTTTGCTCCGGGGGCGCGGCGCTGGAAAAGGCATGAGCCGCTTCGATCTCGGGCCGATTCCTGAATGTAAAGGCGGGCAGCAAACGGAAAGCATCGCCCAGAATCAAAGCCGCGGCCTGCTGGTATATCTCCGCCTTTTCTTCCGCCTTCAGCCGGTTGATTTCCTCCGCGCTCAACTGGCTGAACGTGCTCAGGGACTGGGCCTCAGCGTGACGGCTGCTGCCCTGCTCATGTGTAAGAAACGCCTGCTCGATCAGAGCTTGACGGGCACGCAGCAAGGCCAGACGTTGCGCTTCGGTGGCGTCCGGCGCGAGCTCCTGTAAGAGCGCGTGTTTGGGGAATGCGCCGGGCAGGCCGAAAAGGGAGAGCCCTATCAGTTGGTCGCGCAAAGCATCGTAATCAACCCCGCTCAGGTCTCCTGCCTCGGACGGGTCTCGGCTCAGGGCGTCGGGCGGAATGGAAGAGAGCAGACCCTCAAGCTCGCTCAGCCTGTCTTTCAAAGAAGCTGCCGCACTGTCCAGCGATTGCTTCAAGGCCGCCAAGTCCCACTGCCCCGGGTTATCCACGCCGTTTGGATCGGTGCTTTCTTCGGACGGCAACACGTAATCGTCCGCGCCGAGCGGGCGACAACTCGTCACGAGCGTTCGTAAATTACGGAGCAGCGGGAGCATCTCGAAAAATGTTCTAACGTCGGGCGAGGGAAATGATTCGCGGCTCATGAAGTGAATCGTCACGCGCCCTGACGCATCCCAATTCGGGTCGGCGGCTTTCCTCTTTAACCTGAAAACATATTCGATGCGGGCTTCGAGCTCCGTCAGATCGTTGATCTGCTTCGCCCCGCTGACTGTGCCGGGTTGATCTCCGATCAGATAAATCAGATCAACGGGTTGCAGCTCAAGCTCGGTGAGGGAAATAATGGTCAGGACGTTATCAAGCTCATAGGTGACTGCGAACCGAAGCGAGTCGGGCGCGCCGATGAGGTCGCCGAGCCACTTGTTGAGGCCGGGCACGGCGAGCGATCTGGGCGTAGGCGGCCCGCCCCACGGACTCGCCACAGCACCGGTTTCAAAGTGCAGGGCCAGCTTGTGATTGACGACTGCGCCGCTACGGGGCGTGCGGACTATCTCCGGCTCGGGCGGCGCGTTGCCTTCCGAAAGCGCTTTGAGCGTTGCGCCGGCCCGCTCATAATTCCCCTGAGTTACCTGAAAGACGCTTTCGGCCAGCGACAGATCAGCGATGGAATCAAGCGTATCCTCAAGGCGTTTGACTTCCGCGATGATGGCCTGCCTTGCCCCGTCCGCCTCATCGAGCGGCAACCCCTCTACGCCGAAGGGATATTGCAAAGGCGGCTCCTGTAGAAAGACCGCTTCGAGCAGCGCGTAGCCGTCCACGACCTGCGTAGCCTCTTTGCGGGCTATGCCCTCATTGGCCTCATCGGGCGTGATCTTATCGGCGACGAGCGGATACTTTTTTCGGAAAGCGAGGATGAACTGATCCAGAGCCCTGCCGTCAATCACATAGCGGTCGTGCAGCGCGCGCTCAAACTGGTATCCGAGCAAAGCCCCCAGCTCCTGCCCGTTGCGTATGCCTTCGAGAAACGAAAAAGCCTTACGCACGCGCTCGGAAGTCAGCGTGACGGCGAAATGATCGGCGTTATCCTGATCGGCATGGGTGAGATAGGCGTTGCGCAGCACGGCTGCGGCGACGGCGTGATTGAGCGAAGGCCCATGAATATAGCCGCCGTTGTCCGGCTGTTCAATCACCTCGACCCCGTCCTCCCTGAGGCTCGCGGGAATCTCGTCGGGTGACACACGCAGAGGCGCGGGCGCGGGCCGGACGTTTTCCAGCCAGCCGTAAGCGCCTATGTGAAGGCCGCGTCTCGGCCCGCCCTCTCCGGCGTCGCTATCGCGTAGAAGATTGAGGCGTTCGAGCCGTTTCGTAAAGAGCGCGGTTTGCCACGCGTCCAGACGATAGGAGCAGAGGTCTATGTGTTCGGCAAACAGGCGTTCAAGCTCCGCCGTCCGACGACCTTCGAGGCGTCCGATGCAATCTCTCACCTCGGCCAGAGTGAAGGCGGCTGGAAGGCCCAACCCGTCCGGCGTCGCCAGAAAATCCCCGATTGAGAGATTCGCCTCGCTCACCTGCGGCATGACCCGGTTGACCTTCGCCTCTATGAACTCCCAGCGCGTGACGCTTCGGCCCGCTTCGATATTGGTGGAATCCAGCTCTCGCCGAATATTCTTATTGACGAGCGCGAGTTCTTCGTAGAGATTCATCGTGGCATCGAAATGAGAGAGCAACAAAGCGCGGTGCAGCATCCTGTAGAGCAGGGCGGGAGGCGCGGGCAGTTGCTGCCCGCCCTGATTAAATAACTGTTGCTGCTTCAGACTGTTTATATCGGCGCTCACCAGCCAGCCGATATAATTCTTGTCCTCGACCCTCTCTTCTTCACCATCTCTGACGGTGACGGCGTACCTCTCGGGCAGTCCATTGGTCTCCGATAATATCTCGTCATCAGCCGATTGCACGTCGTCTACAAGTGGCCCGTTGATGCCGGAGGTTCTGTTCGCAAACAGGAGACCGAAGAGTTTCGGCAGCTTTGGAAACTCCAACTGCAGCTGGTTCAACAGGGCTATGCCGCGTGAGCTGATCTCCTGAAAGTAGCGCGCCGTCGGGTCGGAAGAAGCGAAGTTCCGGCCTGTCCGCAGGTGCGCCAGATTCCAGAGCATGGTTTTGTAAGTGCCGATTCGACGCGCGAAGTCAACCGAAGTGGCGTGCAGGCCCAGGATGTTCAGCAGATTCTTGAATGAATCGCCCCCGGCATCGACATGCGAAACCTGTCCGACCAGTTGTTGCCACTGGTTTTCGGCTTTCTTCATCAAGTCGTGGGCCTGACGCAGGAAAGGTGAATCTTCACCGTCCACCTTCTCATTGACCTGCCACTTGCCGAAGGCACTGGTCAGGAGAATGCCGTAGGGTTGTTTGCCGACGCGGATGGCCGGCAGGCTTCCCCGCGCGACAACATTCTCCGTGAAGAACACGCGTATGTTGCCAATCGCAGCAGCCTCGATTTCCAGCAGCTCGTCCAGATAATAACCGAGCGTCGCAGGCCAGAGGGCTCTGTTCATCACCTTGGCCTGCGCCACCTCCCTGCGTCCCGCGTGGGCCAGCGATGCCAGTTTGTCCAGACTGATATCCAACGCTTCTGCGAGGCGCTGCGCGTCAGTTTTATCCAGATCATCGGTTGCGGCTTCGATGTCCGGTTGCTTTGTTTCTGTTTCAAAAGTCGCGTCGCCTTCGGCGTCGTCCGTCGAGAAACCTGAGCGCAGCTCGCCGGTGTGATTCGTCGGCGTGCCTTGCGGGAGAAAACTCATCCCTTCCGGCGCGTAATGGTGATTGTCTATCAACTCCTCCAGCAACTCTCTGTGATCGGCAGCTTCGGAGGAGACTCGCATCCCCAGGACCATCAGGCGGTCGAAACCCGCGCTGGCGAAAGGCTCGCGCAACGGCACGCGCATAGCCATGCCCGCCTCGATGGCCTTATCAAAATTCCCGACCCACGCGTAATCTTCGCCCACGACCAGATCGCCACCACGCTGGGCCAGCTCCGACTCGAAATTCTGCGGGTTCGGCCCTAAGATCAGGGGGCTGGGCACGGCGTTCGGGAAAGGCTGCTCAAGTTTGATTCCATCTGTAAATCCGACCAGCACGAAACGATCAGGCATGACCTCAGTTCGCGGCGCGCGGCTCCAGCTTTCGGGTTTCAGTTCCTCAAGGTTGAAGCCCAGATGGGTCAGGATGCCGTCTTTGACGGTTTGCATGATGGCCTGACGCGTCGCGTCCGCGAGCTGCTCGTCGGCTGTGAGAAGCTGCGAGATGCGGTCACGAATCAAAAGCGCGAGCGGGTGAGGCGACGCCAGCACGGACATGATCGAGCTACGCCGGGCCTCCGCGCTCGCCTGCGGGTCGTTGAGAATACGAGAGACCTCCACCTGCATCAACAGGAAGGAGAAGTCCTCGCTCGCTTCCCTGTCAATCGCCCTTCTTTTAATCTCGGACGCGACCCATGAGGCTCTAGTCCCTCCATAGCTGTTTGCCAGAGCGCGCCATGCTCCTTTTTCCAGTCGATCTCTTTCGGCTGCATCCTCAAGCGAAGCGGCGAGCGTTCGCTCAATCCAGTATTGGACACCGGAATCGGCCTCGTCGCGCGTAAGCTCTTTTTCGTGTGTATGCACGACGACATCATCCGGGTAGACGCGCACCCATAACTCGCGTCTGCCTTCAGCGCCCATAAAGCGCGTCTCCATCCGCAGGGGAAACAGCAGGCAAGGCAGGCGGTCGTCCAGTTGAGAGACCATTCGCTGCGGCGATTGGGGCAGGACGAACTCCGCGATCACGTCCGACAACTCGGATTTCAGGGATTGCAACCTTGATTGATCTTCGGCGATCAGCTCTTTCAGGGAAGCGATCTCACGTTCAAGGCCCTCCGCCCTTTGCGTGCCCTCTTTGCCCAGCCGCTTCGCATCGAGGAGTTGCGCTTCTTTGGCGCGCAGCCGGTTCTGATTGCCGTACAGGCTTTCGTCGGCTGCGCGCCACGCTTGCCGAGCCCTTTTGATTTGGTCGTGCATAGTTTAATGGAGTCTACGGGCTTTAGGATTTATTCCAGCATGTCCGCGCCATGAAAGGCCACCATCACCGGAACCTGATAGAGGATGTAAGCCATGTCCGCCGCGTTCCTTCCCCATTGAAACTGTCCGTCGGGTGACTCGGTGACGCTTGCGCGAATCGGCACGTTGAGGTCTATGAAACGAAGGCCGTCGAAATTTTCAAGATGTTCCCACGCCAGCTGATCCCAATTGGTCGCCGTGGCGGGCGAGTCGTCGCTCAAGTTATCCAAACCGAAGCGGGGCTCGCCCGGTCGCTCCTGTATCACAAAGAACCAGCCCGGGTCGGCGGCCTCAGGGTCAGGATTTCCTTTCGCGGCGCTCGCGGTGAGATTAAATCCCAGAAAGCGAATGTCCGGCTCAATCTCTGCCTTAAAGATCGGAAGCTTGATCGTCTGCACGGGGTTGCCGTCATCCAGCTCCCGAACGACGCGACCCGTGCCGTCCGTTATCCACTTCGCTCGCTGTGCATAGATGACAGCCGTCGGGTATTTCCTCAACAGGTCGCCGCGAACGACCAGTACCAGCCGGGACTCGCCGGGTTCCGCTCCGCTGGGCAAAGGGCGGTTTTCGTGTGTGCCCAGAGCCGTCTGGCGCTCCCATGTATGCAGACGGGTGATGTCGAGCGAGGCTTCTTCGATTTGCGCTGCCGTTTTGTCGGGCTCGCGATTCACAGCGTCCGCCACATCCCAAAACTGGCGGAAATAACTCCCGCGCTGGTCTGTCGGAAATCCGCGCCACAATAATTCGCAGGCCATCTCGTGATTGAGCCCGACCATGTAGGCTTCTATAAAGCGCTGGTTCGTCTCCATCAGGGAGATCGTATTGTTGGAGATCAGATGTAGATTGGGGGCCAGCAGCTCGGCGGAAATGTCACGCATCGGGCGGTACATCGGCTCCGAGAAGATCGGGTGCGCCATTACCGGCACGGGAGTCCTGTGAGGACGTAGATATGAATCTTTGATCGTCGCGGGAATCCTGAGAATGAACTCGGCCCTTTTCGGAATGGCGACCGCGGGATCGAGCGATTGCTGCAACCTGACGACGGCGTTATTAATGTTCAGGGGCTGGCGCTGCGGCGCAATGGGAGGCGGCGTTTGATAGACGTTGTAGGCGTCTTTGAGCGCGACCCGGAAATTGGCGGCCTCGACGCTGTCGGCGTTGCCGCTGCCGCCCGAATCGGGCATCGGCGCTTCAAATTCCGTCAGGAGGAAATTCGGGCGCGCGGGTATTTCGTCCACCAGGCTCGGTTTGAAATTAGCTTCATGAAAAGCGTCTGCCGTTTCGAGCTGCGCGCGTAACCTTTCGGCGAGCATCAGAAGCGCGCTCAGCGCGGAGATGACAGGGACGAAAATGATGAAAGCGCCGCTGACGATCATGAGGACGAAGGCCAGAGCGAGCAAGACAAGCAGGGCTAAGCGCACGATGTTTTCGCGCAGCCAGCGGCCAAGCCACTCCGGCATCCAATCCGGTATGAGCGTCTGCGCCATCGTGTCTAAAGAGATTTGTCCGGTAGGCTCCGGCGGCGGAGGGGCCGCGCTCAGAGTGCCCGCATTGAGCCCTTCGATAACGACGCGTGCCGGGCTTTGAACGTCGGGCACAATCTTTCGCATGATCGCGCCCCGGCTGCGCGTGATCTTTCGGAAGGCGGGGTTCAGGGCCGCTTGCGGCAGGCGGCTCTCGCTGACCTGATTGGCAATCGTCGTCGGGCTTCCCAAGACACGCGCCTGCACCGCGCGTGTGAATCCGAGCAGTTGAGCCGAGGATTGAGGCAGGACGTTTTTCCTGTACATGACGTGGCTGCTCATCCACCCCAATTGCAGTTGCCTGATCTTCTGATTGGTCTGCAACAGGTCTCCGAGTTGACTCCATGCCTGTTGCATGAGCCTCTCCTGCTCTTTTTGTATGACCTGCGTGCCGACGCCCGCCGACGTTCGATAGCGAGGGTCGCGGTTAAGCTCGTTGACCCAGCCCGCTCCATTCTGCACCTCAAGCTTTTCGGCTTTCGCATACCACTTCCCGTAGAGCGGAGGGCTGATGATCGGGTCTGGATGCGGGTGCTCGGCAGTCTCCTCCTGCTGAATATCGAATTGGAGGTTGACCGCTTCTTCCAGTTGATTCAGAAAATCCCCAGCCGACCCTGCGGGCGGATGATCGAAGTCTGTATTCGCGGGCGGCCACTGCGGCGGAGAGGACTCCGTCTCAGGACTCCTGAGCGCGCCCTCCAGACCCATCACGTCCAGCGGCGGCAACATGCCTTCCACCTCGTAGCCGGGTTTCCGCATGTCCATATCGCGGACGCCGACGCGTTTGTCTACGGGCCTCGGCTTGAGCAGATCGACCAGAAACTCGAAATCACCTTTCACGCCGGTCTGAAAAAACCAGCGATAGTAGATCGGGTAGAGCCTCTGGTTTGTGCCCCAAGAGGCTTGCTGTCCGTCAATGTCGGAGGGTATCTCCAACCCGAGTCCCGCCAGACGGCCAGTCTCGAAGGCAGGTATGACGAAAGCATGGTAGGCAGTATTCTCCCGAAGCTTTCTTGGACACAGCAGGCGCGAGGAAGCATTGTCTGGATTGATGCCGAGTATGCCGGCGAGATTCTGCTCAACAGCGCGAGCCTCCTGCCCCGTCGTCGTTTGCAGCTTACCGCCGATGATGTTCTGGCTGACATGCACGTGAGCCCAGGCCCAGCTTTGCTCCTTATCGGGGAACAATTCGTTCGGGTCTAATCCCTCCCTGATCTCGAAGGCGGCGAGTGGCCCACCTGTTTTTTTCTCGTCAAACTCGCTTGCCTCCAGAACGATCAGGAATATCCACGGGCGCAATCGACTTTGCTCAAGGTCGCCCGCCGATCTGGCAGGGGTAAAGCGCCAGAGAAAATCCTCTTCATAGAATTCAACGTAGGGCAGATAATTGGCTTCGAAATCAGTCACCCAGTTGCCCGGCTCTGTTTTGACGACCGCCTGCGGATTGAAGCCCAGAACATCGCCCGGCCCTAGCAACTGCACGGGCCTGGAAACAGGTTGAGCATTTACCTTGAAGCTGACGAGCACTTCCGCCCGCTGCCGAGCCGTGCCCGACTCATCGCTCCCGAGGTCGTCCACCACGCCAATTTCCGCGGCGATTCCCTGACGCATCCACGGGAGGAAAGTGTAATTTTTTAAGGTGTCCACGATTATGAGCTCATCTCGAAGGCCGGCACTACCTGCAGAGTGCCTCGCAGCGCCGGGTTGTCTTCAATCAAAGCATCTATGCGCGCGAGCGCGGCGCGCTCGCTGCCGAGTAAGCTCGATTGATCGAAGAGTTTCAGATCGCCGGTATTGACGATGGCGAAAGGCTCCTGTACGACGGCCACCGCCTCGGGCGCGAGACTCGATTTACGTTTGCGCTCAAAGGAAAGCTCCGACCGGGCAATCGCGCCCTGCAATCTCCACGTGTTGAAATTGAGAGCGTCCACCTCGAAGGAGTGGACGGGTCGCGCCAGTCGGCGCTCTCGTTGCGAGTCTATATATTTCAATTCGTACTTCACTTCACGCGCCGCGGCATAGCCCGTGTGCAGGCGATTGGGCTCGCCTATCCTGACGCCGCTCTCGAAATTCCTGAACGAGGGGCTCGCCAGCTTTTCCTCATCGTTCATGTCGAAGAACTGGGCGGGCGCGAAAGATTCCTGCGCCGCATCGGGGTTGACCAGAGCCGTGTTTGCCAGCTTCACTTCCTCGATCTTGAATTCCCTGGCGTCGCTCGGGCGCTGGCTGCCCAATCTATCGATGCGAAGGTTCAGCGGCACGACCTTCTGGCTGACCTTCAGGTTTCCCAGAGGATGCACGAATAGCTGATCGGTCGGGTTCGCCAGTTCCTTCAGGGTTTCGAGACGGTGTTTGCTTGCGGGCAGCTCTGCTTCCCAGTTGTCGTGGGATGCGAGCGCTTCGAGCAGCAGAGGCAAGACGGCGATGTCGGAGAGGCTGGTGTTTCTCGCTTCGCCGAAAGTTTTATTGAAGCGTATCTTGAGCGTGAAGAACCAGCAGACCTTAAAGCTCGCCGTGCCTCTGGCCTTCCATGGGGTTGGCCCTTCGAGGGCGAAGGTCAATTTTATGCCCGCGATGCTCGACGTGCCGACGCGCAGCGCCAGTATGGCCGTGATCTCGGCGGTGAAGTAGAAAGGATTGAACTGGAACAGCACGTCGAAGGAGAGGAAGCCGTAGACGTTGAACTTCCACGCGGCGGCGTACAGTTCCAGCTTCGCCCCGAACTGGACTGTGTTGGAGGTAACGGCGAAATAGATTTCCAGCGTGAGCCGGGGATTGTCGCCCTGTATCAGGGCCAGAGTCAGGCGACGAATCGAAGGCAAATTCATCGGCGGCGGCTGGTAGGCCGGATGAAAACCGCCGACCGTCAGCAGGAAGTTTGCATCAGCGCCCCAGTAGAGACGCAGCGCCATGTCGCCCGTCAGGGTAAAGGCCAGCAGCTTGGAGTCGAACAGGGAGGCGTCGAAGGAGAGCTGTTGCCGCTCGAAGTCTATCTCGCCGAGAAAGCTCACCTGCAAGCGCAGGATGGATGCCCTCTCGTCCGGCAGTATCCCGCGCACGATGCCGAGGATAACCAGCCGCACAGGGTCTGGAATTTCGATCACAAGGCCCAGATCAACTGTCAGCAAAGTCGGCGTGCCCCATGTGATCTTCGCCATCGGGCCGAAGATGAAGCGACCGCTCTGGGGCGGGAAAACCTGTCGCAGATCGCTCAGGATACGGTCGGCATTGGCGACGATGTCGGTGGGGAAGAGAACGCTGTTCAGTGTATTGTCGCGCAGGCCCGAGCGCAGGCGCTCGGTCTTAACCGTGCGGTTGAGGCCGAGCAGCCCTCCCACCCCGTTGAGCTTGAAGCCGAAGCCCAGTTGAATCGGCGTGAACTCGCTACTGATGACGATCAGTAAGGAGTAGCCGCTCTGGCCGTTGGGCAGACGGGTCGTTAAGAGCCCGAAGGCTTTGAGCGTGAACTGATCCTGATACTGGAGCTCAAGCATGCCGGAATAGAGTTCCTGCTCCGGCTCGAAGTCCAGAAAGCCGCCGCCCTTGAAACCGCCGCCGTCAATCGAGAGGCCGAGGCCGCTCGGGGGCTTGAAGCGCGGCGAGAGCCCGAAGATGCCCATGTTGCCGTCGCTGAAAGAGACATCGACCTCAAGGCCGAGCCGCCGAACCGTAACCGTCAACGGCCCAAGGCGCAACGTTCCGTCGATGGAGGATTCGAGCGCCAGTCCCTCGTCCTCCACCTTCAGCCCCAGGGTCAGGCTGCTCAGGGTAAAAGCTCCGAGGCGTGCGTGGATGGGCAGGCAGACGAGCAGGCCGGAGCTGCCGTGAAAGTAGATGCCCTGTTCGCTGTTCCAGCCGATGCGAAAATCGAAGGGCGCTTCGATCTTCTTCTGCGAAATGCCTTCCTTCAAAAAAGAGTCCGCACCATCGAGCGAAAAAACAAAGCGACCGCCCAGCAGGCCCAGTTCCATAAAACTCTCGGCGGGGCGCTCAGAGTATTTTTCCATCCCGCCGAGCAGGTGAATTTGTTGCGCCTGCAAAGCCACGCCGCCCGGAAAAGAAAGGAGCGTCTTTGCTTCGCTTGTGGCGCTCCCGTGCCTGAGTCCCAGGGCAAAGCGGCCCGTGACGGTGTCGCTCAGGTCGTTGGCTGTTTTTACTTCGAGCTCCTGATCGGGTCGCAGGATCAGCGCAGTGCGTTTGAGCAGGTCGGCGTCGGCGGAGAGGTCTATGAAGGCGTCATCGAATGCGAAGAAAGGGATGCTGGCCTGCGCCTGCCCACGGACAATCGGCAGAAAGCCGACGCCCCCATCGGCTGTGCCCTCCGAGCTGGGGCGCACGCCGAAGACGGATAACCCCAGCTTCAAACCGGCAACCTCTTCCAGCTGTTCGTAGATGGTCACGAGCATCTGCGGCACAGGCCGTACGTCCGGCCCGGTCGGCGGTGGGCCAACGAGCGCGGCCTCCGCTCTGGGGTCCATCATCCTGAGCTGAAGCGGCAGGCCCAGCTCGCGCAGTATCTGGCCGATGCGCCCCAGAAGCACTATGTCCGCGAACTCCGGCGTGCCCCAGCCGTAGGTGTCTGAGAGATGACCCGCGGGATCGGAGATGAAGGTTTTAAGATGACCGTAGTTGACGATGGCCCGCAGGTGTTCGAGCTGAAAGTTCTCCTCGTCGGCTGGAAAGTACCTGAACTCAATGATGTTCAGAAAATTCAGAATCGCGGTGGCGAGCGGCGAGCGTTCCGACAGGTAATTGATGAGCTGTAGATCAATGAGGCGGCGCGGCAGCTCCTTGTGGATGTTGGTGCGATCAAGATAGTCGCCGAAGCCGCCGAGCGTGAGGGCCAATGATTGGGCCAACTGCCTGACGCTATCGGCGGTTGCTCCGATGGCGAGCCCGAGGTCGGCGATACGGACGGCCATGAGCAGCTCATCTTCCGACTCGGCCTCCGAGGACTCGACGACGATTTTCAGCTTGGCGAGAAGGTTCGAGAAGTCAATCGCCGTCAGGCCGATATCATCCACGCCCGGCGGCAGCTCCCAGCCGAGCGCGTTGACAAAGGTTTTCGTCCCGGCGGTGGCCTGAACCAGCTGGTTCAACTGCGCCATCACTTCGCCGATCTCTTCCGTGAGTGTCTGGATGGTATTGGGCATCAGCTTTCAGCGCCGGCTAATTCAGATCTTTCTCCACGTTCCTGAATTTCAGCTCTTCACCGCCCGATCTGATCTTGATGTTACTGACCTGAACTCCGAGCGCCTTGAGATAGTTCTTCGGTTTGAATTCGGGAACCCACTTGAGCAGCTTCCTGCTCGGCAGGTTGAGCGGCACGATTGGAGGCGTAGCCGCATTTTTAATCTGCTTCAGATCAATCTCCGCGACAGGATTCCACACACTATCGAGCCACCCGCTGGCGGGCTTGTCGGCAGGAGCCTGTTTTCCAAGATGCTCCGACCACAGAGCCAGCCGAAGCTCCAGGACTTTGTCGGTCGGCGTCTGGCCCGCGATGTCGTTGTAAACCGTAAGGTTGAGCTCAGGATGCCTCGGGGGCTGGCGCTTTCTGCCGGGGTTGGCGTGCTGGGTGGTTCGCGCGATCTCTTTAATGAGGGATTTGAACACAAAGCCGATCAGCGACGGCAGCGAGAAATGCAGCCCGACCCTTGTGAAGAGCAGCAGCAGCGGGCCGAACGCCATCAGCACCAGAGCGGTGAGCA
The DNA here is from genome assembly GCA_036389675.1 of Pyrinomonadaceae bacterium. Lineage (GTDB taxonomy): Bacteria > Acidobacteriota > Blastocatellia > Pyrinomonadales > Pyrinomonadaceae > DASQYE01. The sequence goes on along the minus strand of DASVWI010000035.1, from coordinate 64,776 downwards.
GCGGGCCTAACAGCGCCGCGGCAATCTTCTTCTTCAGGGAAAGGCCCGAAATCTGTTCGAGAATCTTTTCGACCTTCGCTCTGGCTTCTCCCTTGAGGATGAGCCCCCACTGCCTTTGATTAAGTGACGCCCCGTCCACGTTGGCAGTTCCGACGGTCGCCCATTTGTCGTCGATGATTGCCAGCTTGCTATGCATGTAGATGTGCGAGATTTGCATGGGCGCGCTGCTTGAATCCGTGCTCCAGATGGTGAAGACGCCGAGCCTGTTCTGTTGAGTCCCGAGCGAGGCGCGCATCTCTTTAATCAGCGCCGCCTGCTTGCGTTCATAGCCGCCGATGTCAGGCTTCACGTTGAGAACCAGGATTACTTCGAGGTTCGGCCTCTCCTTCATCCGCAGCAGAATCGCTTTCGCTATCTCGTCGCTGACGAAATACTGGTCTTCGATGTAGATATACTCTTCCGCCAGCATGATCGCGCGCTGGTAGGATTCCAGAATGCCCGTCTCCCCGTAAGGAATGTGCGCCGGGTCGTTGACGTTCGGCGGATCCTTGACGAACATCTCGCCGGGCAGCGTGCGTAGCACCTGTACGCCCATGTCGCCGGGGGTCGTCGTGGTCGCCGGCGACGGAGTGATGGGCGAGACGGTCGGGCCGACGTTCCAGATCGTGGTGAAGGTCTCGTCCACGTCATGCACCGCCGGGCCTTTCAGGCGCAGGCTCACGTCGTGCATGAGCGATCTGCCGCGATGCCGCGCGTCGCGTATGAGGTGCTCGTGATCGCTGAAGTACGCAGGGCTCATCGTCGAGCCGATGATGAACGCCGTCTCGCCGTCAACGACCAGCAGCTTGATGTGGAGCAGTTGCGACGTTTCCAGCGAGCTGGCGTGCACACCCGTCCCCTCGAAATAATCACGGACTTCATCGGCAGTGTCCGCTTTGTCAAACAACTTGATGAGCAGGTCTTTGAAGTTCTCAAGCTCCCAGACGAGGAGATGGACGGCCACGCCGTCGTCCCTTACTTTCCTCTTCAGGATTCGCTCCACGCGGGATACGATCACCTGATCGGAAGGCAGGACGTTCTTGTGATTCTTGCCGGTCGGAAACTCCAACTTGGAATATAGTTCTTCTATATAGAAGGCCAGATTCATGAAGCGAATCGAGGTGTTCGCATCCTCAATCGCTTCCGTGATGGCGGGGAACATGATCGCCCCGTCGATCAGCCACTCAACCTTATTACCCGTCGTCAGCCGTTTCGCAACTCCCCTGGCCGGGTCGAGCGAAGTGTGTGTGACGAGCCAGCTCTTGTCATCCTTTATCTGCTCTGCGGTCGGCGCGGAGCCCTGCGGGAAGTATTTAGAGCCGACAGGGAAGTTGTTTTCGTGAATCGCTATGTCGCCGAGGTCGAGTGTTCCCACCTGCACGTCGTCCCGTTTGGTCGTCTCCCACAAGAGCCTGTGTCCGGGGCCGTAAATCCGCACCTCTATGTCGGGGTTCCTGTCAAAAATCCATAATCGGTATTTGTCGGGAGTGTAGGTGATGCTGAAGCTGCCGTCGTCTGCGGTCTCTTCGACGATTCCCAGAAGATCGTCTTCGGTAACGGGGTCGATGTCGAAAGCGCATACCTTTAAATTCCGAATGCCCACGCCCGATTCGGCAAAAACGATACGACCTTTGACGCCAGTGTTCGCCATGTTCCGTGCTATATCACAGGTGTAGTGTTACTTCAAAGAAGAATTCCTGACATGCCGGAGGCCATCCTTCCGCCCAGGGCCGGCTACATTCAGTGGTTGGACACACACAGAGCATGCTTTCCATCTTCAATGGAAAACAGTTCTTTAACGTCGGCTGAATCGAGACCTACGGGCGTGACGGCGCGCCGTCTCAACACGTCTTTTCGTATTCGGCAGGGCATCATGGCCGCGCACCGAGGTCTCTTATAGTTTAAGCTCGCAGACCACGGGCCGGTGATCTGAGATTCTGATTCCCGACGCGCCGATGTTCGGGTCAAGATCGTAGGCATATATGGTCGGCTGCTGGACGACGCGCCCTTTCAGTGAGGGCGAAAGCATTACGTAATCAATGAGCAGATGCTCAAGGTAAGACGTGGTGCGGTCGCCCCCGGCGGGGTCACGCAGGGGCTCGTCCCACCACCAGTCAGCCATGACGCCCTCGCGCAGCGGGTCGAGAGAGGCGACCACCCCGGCGTATTCCGGGTTGTTCGATTCGTAGAGAGCGTTGAAGTCTCCGGTGATGACGACATGCTCGCCGGCAGAAGGCCCGGGGAGTATGTCGTTCGATGAGGCGTGCTTGCCCGCGACCCAATCGGCCAGATGCTGGCATTGTTTTTTTCGTTTATCGGATGAACCTTCATCCGTGAAGAAAGGTTGGCCCGACTTCAAATGCACCCCGACGACCAGCGCCTGTCCTCCGTCGGTTTTGTGCCGCAGTCGCAATCCGAAAGGGCGACGACCCACGCCGCCCCTGAGCGGGGACGCGGCCAGCAGCTCGTACTGCCCGGCGTCGTAGACAGCAAAGACCTTCTGCAAGCCCTGCACGTCGAGCTGGCTGTTATCGCAGAGGAAGCGGTCGTCATTATCACGCAGACGATAGCTGCGATGGGTCAGGTCGTTGACGAGGTCGATGATCTTTTGAAGCTCTTCGGGCACGACGATCTCTTCAAAGATAATCACGTCGGCGTTGAGCCGTGCAATCACGCGCGCGATGATTGACCTGTCCTGTTCGGTTCGGACGATCTTGTCTTCATCGCCCAGCCAGTAGATGTTAAATGTCGCCAGTCTCATCTCATCACCTCCTCAATTTTTTACATGGCCGGCCTTAGCAGGCGGGCGAGGCCGTGCCGCGAACCCATGTGCAGGACTTCCTGTTTTCCTGCTCGCACCAGCTTCTGGCGAGCGTCTTGCTTTCCGTATCGTTCGGGTCGAAATAATAGACGGGGCACGCGCTGCCCACAGGGTGATACCAGTAGGTGTAGCGGTCTACAATCGGAGACGGGTTCGCCCCGGAAGAGGTCGCGCCGGACGAGAGAGTCAGCAGGCCGCTGATCGCAAAGCTCAGCACACACATTAAAATTGTTCTGCGCCGCATAGTCATTCTCCTTTTCGGGGTAACGGATTCTTTCGTCGAGCGGATGGCTCTCTTGAGCGGCCCGCCGGTTCAGCTATCAGTCAGGGCTCTTGTCGGGCTTGCGGGTGGTGGTGCTGCTGTCTGGCTCTGTTGCCTGAGTTGCTCTACAATGAGCCTGACCCACAAGCAGCCGGATCAGCGTTCGCTGCCCTCGTTCCGAAGCCTGCGAATGGATACTGCCCGAGGGTGTTCAAAAAAGTCCTTACAGGGTGCTTATTTAGTTCTTAATAAATTCTTAAACGTTTTATGCCTAGTCAGCTCAGGCAGTTATATGAGTTCGGGCCATTCATTTTAGACGCGGCGGAGCGTCAACTGCTGCGCGACGGCGAGCCCGTGCCGCTGACGCACAAGGCGTTCGAGACCTTACTGATACTCGTCGAAAACAGCGGGCACGTGGTCGAGAAGGAGAAGTTCTTTCAAACCATCTGGGCCAATGCCTTTGTCGAGGACGGCAGCCTGACCGTCAACATCTCTCTGCTGAGGAAGGTGCTGGGCAGGAACGAGAAGGGGCAGCAGTACATAGAGACTCTGCCCCGCCGGGGCTATCGCTTCACCGCCGGGGTAAAGGTGCTGGGCAACGACTTCGCCCCCCTTCAGGTCGAAGAAGCCGCCGGACACGCCGCCCTTGAAGGGGGTGATGCCGCCACGGCTGTGCCCGCCGCAAGACAGCAGGCGACAGCAAATCTTTCGGGCGATGAGCCGGAGGCGCGAGAACCCGAGAACGCCACCACCACGGGCGAAAGCGACAAAGACCGGCAAGCGCCCGTACGGCCTGAGCCCGTCGCACCCGACAGGTGGAGCAGCGTCAAACGGCATCAACGGGCCATCACCTTTCTGCTGGGCCTGCTGGTCGTCGCGTTTGCGCTCACTGCTTATCTGATCATCAAGCGCCGCGACACCGTGCCTGCTATCGAGCCGCCGCGCACACTGGCGATTCTTCCTTTCGTCAATCTCAAACCAGACTCAGACTCCGATTTTCTCAGCTTCTCGCTCGCCAATGCGGTCGCCGTCAAACTCGGCAACGTGCATACGCTGGTCGTTCGACCTTCGGCCTACGTCTACAAGTATCGCAACCAGCAGGCAGACCCGCAGAAGGCGGCTGAAGAGTTGAAAGTCAACACGCTGCTCACGGGCAGCTATCTGAAGGAAGACGATAAGCTCTACATCACGGCCCAGCTGATCGATATCCCCAGCGGCAGGATGCTCTGGCAGGACACCATCAGTGTCAGGTATGACAAGCTTTCAGCCGTTCAGGATCAGGTCGCCCACCGTATCATAGAAGAACTGGCGTTGAAGCTCACCCCGACGGAAGCTGACCGGCTCAAACGCGACGCGCCGAACGACCTGCTCGCCTACGAGTACTACCTGCGCGGCGTAGACCTCTACTATGCGGAGAACTATCTGAAGGCGATGCAGATGCTCAGAAAGTCCGTCACGCTCGACCCGGCATACCCGCGCGCGTGGGCACAACTTGGCTCGGCTTACGCCGTCCACGGCTCTTTGAACTTCGGCGGGCGCGAGTTCTACGACAGGGCACAGGAGGCTTACGAGCAGGCGCTCAAGCTCGACCCCGGGCAGGTCGAGGCCAAAGCCTATCTGGCAGACCTGCTCGTTGACACCAACCGCTTCGAGCAGGCCGTAACCTTGATGCGCGAAGTGATAAGCAGTGAGCCGAACAACGCACTGGCCCACTGGGAGCTGAGCTATGCCTATCGTTTCGGCGGGATGCTGGAACAATCAATCGCGGAGGGCGAGCTTTCGCGCGCGGCTGACCCGACGCTCGAATTGGCGAGCGCTCCCTTCAGCGCCTACCTCTACTCGGGCCAGTATGAAAAGTTCATCAACAGTATGAACCAGCGGGACGATTCCGCCCTGCTGCTCTTCTATCGCGGCCTCGCCAATTACTACCTGAAGAGACGAGACCTCGCGGCCCGCGACTTCACACGCTCCTTCGAGCTTGACCCGTCTTTGCTCGCGTCGCAGATCGGGCGCGCCCTGCTCTACGGCCTTAACGGGCAGGACGAGGAAGGGATAAAAATCCTGCGCCGGAGCGAGGAGAAGGTCGAGGCGAGCGGCGTCATCGATGGGGAAGGGATTTATAAGCTCGCGCAGGCTTACGCCGTTCTGAACGACCGCCGCGCTGCACTGCGCCTGCTTCGCCGCAGCATCGCGGGCGGCTTCGTCTGCTACCCTTACCTCGCCAGCGACCCGCTGCTTGAAAGCATCCGGCCCGACCCGGAGTATGACGAGTTGTTGAAGATGGCGCGCGCCCGTCACGAAGATTTCAAGGCCAGATTCTTCGGTTAGTAACGCCGCGGCCACCAGTGCCAAAGATCACAACGCTCTCTTCACCTCGCACGGTTACTGTATTCGTTCACATTCCCTCTGGGCCATATTATTCGCATGACCGGCAAATCAAATCTCCCGGAACGCGAACAGGCCGTCCGGCGCGGCACGGATTTTCTCTACGGCTTTGCCTCAGACCCGAAGAACTTCGCCCAGTGGGGAAGCGACCTCCTGAACTGGCTCTATATCATCAGCAGCAGGGCCAGGAGCGCGCAGCTTCGACGGCAGGCGCTCGCCGTGGGCCGGGAGCGCGCACGGCAGTGGAGGCTGGATCATACGGAGCTTCCACGCGACGCCCGTGCCGATACCATCTACGATTTCATCTACGGCAGCGACATGGCCGACCGCATGGGCATCCGCGACCGTGCGCTCAAAGCGCAACTGAGGGCCGCCGTGCGTAGATTTCCACCCGGCGAGTACCTCTCGTTTAATCCCGCCGCCGAGCCGCCGCCCGTTGACGTGCCGGAGCACTGCGCCTGCGGCGAATGGAACGCGCGCGGGCGAAAGACGTGCCGCTCGTGTCGAAAGCGCCTGAAGATGATAAGCCGTTATCAGGTCTGGTATGTCGCCCTCATCAGAACCTACATCGCGTATGGGAGCGGGCTCACGCTCGGCGCAAGCTACCGGCAGGTGCTCAAATGGCTGCCGAGCATGCGCCCGTATCGCTCAAGCCTTGTCCCTTCCGACCCGGACTTTTACGACACCGTCTACGCCGTCACGCACGTCGTCTATACCCTCAACGACTACGACCTGTACCATCTCTCGCCCGCATGGTTGCCGGATGAGTACGAATTCCTGAGGGCGAATTTAAAGGAAGCGATAGCGATGGACGACCCGGAGATGGTCGGCGAGTTTCTTGATACGCTGAAGTCTTTCGGGCTCGGCAATAATCACACCTTGATTCGCGTGGGAACCGAGTACCTGCTCTCACGTCAAAACGCAGAGGGCAGTTGGGGCAGGACAAATACGCGGGACACCTACCGCAATTATCATCCGACGCTGTGCGCCGTCTGCGGTCTGCTCGATTACAGTTGGCGCGGCCAGGGCCTCAGCTACCCCAAATTGAAACCCTCCCTGCTGAAATGGGCGAAGCTTTCCAGCCTTTGGCTCTAACCCCTCTGCTCAAAACAGCTTCGTCCCCATCCACGCCGGGGCGCGCGTTGAATTATGTCATTTACTTTTCCACGGATAAGTAGTATAAAACCCGAACCTGACCATATCTTTCTTATTTCTCATCCTTCTCTTAAGAAATAAGCAGTTTGCCAGGCATGACAAGCAGGATTGAGCCAACTTATAAATCGGTCAGACTCATGCGTGCCGAGTTCTGGTCTCTATCATTCGTGCCATCGTTGACAAGCTAAAGTGAATGATCGCTTGTTGCTGGTTCAAGGCAAATCGGGTAAGCAGCAGTAGTAAGGTCATCTTAAACCGTCTGAGGAAGAGTCGGAAGGCCGCTACTTAGCAAGACGAGTCGTCTCTCTCAAACCTTTTTGATCGACTGAACACTTTATTCTTATACAGGGCCGCGTCACATAGCGCAGCGATGGCAGCTCCATCGAAAAATTCTCTTCGCCGCGCTTTCATCTTGCAGATAAAACCATCAGGGCGAGCCGTTACGGGGCGGTAAAGTTTTTAGTCAGGCGTTTTTAAGTTAAGGCCAGAGCTAGGATAAAACTCTCGCACTCTATCTTCTGGGCTCTACGCCGGACTGATTGCCTGTTACGGAGATTCAGGCCGGGCGCTCTGCTTCAACCGCCAGTTTATTTCCGGGCAGATTCTGATTGTGTCCGCGAACTTTCGCTGTAGACCCAGCCGTTCGTAGAATCCATTAAAGCTTAAGCAGGACAGTTGGCCTGGCCGATTCAAGGGGCTTCGTTTCATTAAAGCTAGCAAGCAGATTGGCAAATAGAAGTAAATGCTTAGATGTTATTTTTTACGGTCCAGAGTTCTACTGCTCGTTGGTTACGTCTTCTTCCTGGTCTTGCTCCCGGCCTGCGGCGTTCGTATCCTGCCGGCCCCCAAACTGACGATGAGGGTGGATGTCTCTCCGCAGGCCAATAATAACAATCCCGTGGCGCTCGATCTGGTACTGGTGAAGGATAAAAAACTGTACAAGGAATTGATGAAAATATCGGCGAAGGATTGGTTCGCCAAGCGAAGCCAGTACAAGCTCGACTACCCCAAGGAGACGGGGCTGAGCGCCGGAAGCTGGGAATGGGTGCCGGGTCAGGCCGTGAAGATCGACCCCATGCCCGTCAAATTCAAGGCCGCCGGAGGGCTGGTCTTCGCCAACTACTTCAACGAGGCGTCACCTCACCGCGCCGTCATAGACCCGGGCAAGCCCTTCGTCATTACGCTCGGCCCGGAGGACATCACCGTGAGAATCGAAAAGTAGGCGGCGAGCCCGCGCAGAGAGAGGTTCTTTAAAGAGAGTGCAGAGGAGATAGTAAAGAGTCTATGGGGATAGACGGGCGCGAAATACCGGATGCGAGCGAGATACCGGAATCCATTCAGTGGCACGAGGGATTGCTGCTCACGCCGCAGCATTTCCAGCAACTGGCGCTGCGTCATGAAACTCTGTTGCAGTATAGCGCCGCGATGATCGCTCCGTTTTACTGGGGCATACGCTATCTGGAGATTGACGAGGCGAGCCTGATCGGCGGACTGGTTCAGATAAAGCAGGTCGAGGCCGTGATGCCCGACGGGCTGGTGGTTTCCTACCGGATGGGCGATGACCTGCAGCCCGTGGACTTGACGAAGATTCCCGAATCAAGGCGTCAGCGCTTGAAGATTCATCTGGCGGTCGTCGCCAGCCTCTCCCGCTATCAATCGAAGGAGAACAAGGACAGGTATAAGCCCTTCGAGGGCAAGGAAGTCTCCGACGCCCTGACGGGGGAAGGGAAGGTGCGGATTCCCAGATTGATCCCGCAGCTGGAGTTGATAGCGGGCGACAAGCCTTCCAAGAGATACGTCAGTTTCCCTCTGATGGAAGTTGAATATGTGAATGATACTTATAAGCAGACGGACTTCATCCCGCCCATCCTGAACGTGACCTCGAGGCCGCAACTCGGCCCGCAATGGGCGCTCGGCAAAGACCTCGGCGACATCGCGGAGATGGTACGCAAGAAGGCGCAGGAGCTGGCCGGGCACACGGAGTCTTCGACGACGGGCGTGGCGATGAGGCTCGACGCGGAGACCAAAAGCTGGATTCGCGGCCTGACAGCATCTTTGCCTTCCTTGGAGGCGATGCTCAAGACCGAGCTAACGCATCCCTATCCGGTCTTTCTCACGCTCTGCTCGATGGCCGGGCATCTGGCCGCGATGGGGCCGAGGCTCGTGCCGGACGAGCCCAACTACAACCACAATGATCTGCGCGCGTCCTTTAGGCCGGTCAAAGATTTTATCGAGCAGGCGGTGGTCGAAGGGCTCACCTCGGCTTACGAGGCTTACCCGTTTGTCTATCAGGAGGGGGTGAAAGTCTACGAGCGCCCGTTCAGAGCCGAGTGGAGGAACAGGCGGCTCATCCTCGCTCTCAGAGCGCAGCCCGGCGTTTCTTTAACAGACCTCGTTCAATGGGGGAAAGATTGTCAGATCGGCTCGCGAAGACTGCTGCTGTCGATAAAGGAAAAGCGAATCCACGGCGTCGAGCGCAAACACATAGAGAAAGATGAAGAACTGGTCTCTTCCAGAGGGGTCGTTCTTTTCCTGCTCAAATCCGATTCGGAATTCATCGAGCCGGATGAGCCTTTGCAAATCTTCAACAGGGGCGAGCGCTCACACATGGCCCGCCCGGTCGAAATTATTCTGCACGTGAAGAAAGCGCCGCAGCTTAAGAGCTAAGGCCGAAGGGGCGCGGGCGGAGAATCCGGCCCGCCTGGGTTTTTGTCCCGTATGTCTCAGGCGAGGGCATACGGGGCCGCCCCGTCACTGACTTTTAATCGCGGCTGATACAACAACACCTACTACTACTACTGCTCGGACGCTCTTGTGCCATAAAGGTTACCCGACATGAACGAATATGGCGATTCATTCCTTCTGGCTCTCTTTCAGGAGTTTTATGCGGAGGTTATCCGCCTGAAAGGGCTGGTCGGCGAGGCATACGGGTCTCCTTTTACCGTCACCAGCCAGTCGGCTAAGACCGACGGAGACGAGGGCCAGCCGAAGGGCACGTGGGTCTATTTCCCTGACGTGGTGGCGGAAGATGCCTCGACGGATGATGTCGCGAGCCTGACGGCACAGGCGTGGGCCAACACGGGAGACGACGCCTCAGCATTGATCAAGGCCGACGACCGCTCGGCCAAAGCCGTGGATTTCCCCGGTCAATTTCAACCCTCGGAATCCTACAGGATAAGCACGCTGGTCTGGCATGCGCTGGCGTCGCTGCTCCAAAGACAGTACGAGATGGCGCGTCGCTACGGCGGGGCTTACCGCGCAGAGTCTTACAGAAAGGCGCAGTTTGTGATGGTCGCCCTCGCCGACGAGATATTTCTGCGCGAGGATTGGAAGGACAAGGGAATCTGGGTCGAGAATCTCCTGGAGTCGAAGATTTTCGATACGCATACCGCCGGGGAAGTCTTCTTCGAGAATATAGATTTCATCCTGCAAGGGCAGGACCCCGACAGGGATTTGGCTGCGGTCTACCTGATGGCGCTCTCGCTCGGATTCAAGGGCAAGTACTACGACAGGGATCGTGGACAACTCGCCACTTATCGCCGCCGGCTCTTCGTCCACATTTGTGGCAGAGAGCCCAATCTGGACGATGAAACGCGGCGGCTCTTCCCCGAAGCCTACTATTATAACGTCAGGGAAGAGAGCCAGAGAAAACTTTCAGACCCGCGCAAATGGCTCCTCGTGCTCGGCCTCGTCGTCATCGTCTACACGGCTGCGACGCACGCGTTCTGGGTAGAATTCACGCTCGACCTGAATAAGGTTAATCAAAATATTTCACAGGTGGTCGCCAGGCTCAAAGCCCCGACACTAACTTCAACTCGTTAGGCCCTTAAAAGCCATGTCCTCCCCGACCTTGGTTTACATTCTGCTCGTCGTTCTGTTGCTGGTCGTCGGCATCGTCTTCCTCTATGTCATATTGAAGAAGGCCCGACAGGACTCGGGCAAAAAGGAAGCACAGGCGGCGCTGGCCGCAGGCGTTGATGCCGAGGCGTCGCAGGACGAGGCGGCAGAGCTTAGCCCCTACACCTCTAACGCCGGGCTGCGGCTCTCCTTCATCAAGGCCATGAAGGGCATACGCGCTTACGCCTACGGCAAAGATTCTCGCTACAGGATTCCGTGGTACTTGATGGTCGGCCCGGCGCGCTCTGGAAAGACGACCCTGCTTGGCAGCACCGGCCTCAACCTGCTGTTCGACATGCCGGACGAAAAGGCCGCGGGCACAAAGCAGGGCGTCAACTGGTTCTTCTTCGATCAGGGCATCGTGCTGGACGTGGCCGGGGATTACGTGCTCAGGGCCGACGGTGAAACCTCCGACGGCAAAGGCTGGTACTACCTCAACCGCCTGCTCAAGCGTTATCGCCCGGAGCGACCGCTGGACGGCATCATCCTCACCATCCCCTGTAGCGACCTTGTGCCCGCACTGAACGCGAGCGCCGAGGGCAAACGCGGGCTTGAGCAGAAGGCGCAGAACCTCTACAAAAAACTGGTGCTGGTCCAGAAGACGCTGGGGATGAACTTCCCCGTTTACGTCCTCGTCACCAAGTGCGACAAGATCACGGGATTCAAGAGCTTCTGCCATGTGCTACCGAAGCACCGCGACGAAATCTTCGGCTGGTCCAGCCCCTACACGCGCGAGATCGCCTATCGCTCGGAATGGGTGACGGAGGCGTTTCAAAATCTCCACCTCTACCTCTTTCAAATACAGTTAGAGGTCTTCGCCGGGCACAGCAAGCTCAGTAACAGCGACGAACTATTCAAGCTGCCCTCCGAGATGCGCGCGATGCGATTGCCGCTTCAGGTCTATCTCGACCGGATTTTTAAAGAGAGCGCCTATCACGACCCTTTCTTTTTACGCGGCATCTATTTCTGCGGCGACGGCAGGGACAGCGCCAGCGCAGGCAACGGCAGCGAAGCTCCCGCTTCAACTATCGCGCAGGATGCAAAAGAGCAGGAGATCGCCTGGCTCCTGCCGCAGCCCAAACCTTCGCGGCCTTTAGCTCCGACCGTGATGGCAACAACAACACCGCCGCCGCCGGGTCGGAGGCCGGCCTTTCTGGGTCATCTGTTCGAGCGAAAGATTTTTCAGGAAGAGTTGCTGGCCCGGCCCATCAACCGGACGATGCTGTCACGCAACCGCCTTGTGCTGGCCGCGCAGCTTCTCTCGCTTTTCATCCCGTTCATCGGAATGCTGGGAGTGCTTCTGACTTATCCCGGCCTCAAGGAGCGCGAGAGGTCTTTCTACAGTTTCCTCACCTTAGAGAAGGAAGACCTCGAAGCGATACAGGCCGAGAGAGAGACGGGCGTGCCCGACGAGAAGGCTCAGAACAGGGAGGCGCGTCTGTTTGAGGCCATGTCGAGCTTAAACGGCAAAGGATTGCTCTCGCCCTTCATCCCCAGCTCCTGGTTCAGCAACGTCAACGAGAGAAGCGCTGAGTCCATCAGCGACGCTTACCAGTACGTCATCTTCGAGTCGATGCGAGAGCGGCTTAATTGCATGACGGAGAGCAAGCTGTTTCTCGCGGCCAACTCCTACGCGGCTTGCTATGCGGCGCTCGACACTGAGACGGAGCAGGCGAGGTCTTCGATCAGCTGCGGCTTCGATAGCGACCCCTCGGTCAGCGGCTTTATAGGAAGCCTCGGCGAGCTTATTGAAAACCGCAGGCGCTATGACAGCCTGATACAGGAGCACAGCGGCAGCGTCGGTGATCTCAACAAGCTGCTCCTGAGCCTGCACCATGCGCCGCTGCCCAGCCAATTCGATTCGACGAAGAATAGTATCTTCGAGCGCGCTTTGAGTAAGGCGACGGGCCGTCCGCTTCAATCCTCGGACGCGGACGTGAAGGAGAGGGCCGCGTGTAAGGTCAAGGGGATGATTCAGGAGCTATACGAGAATTCGTTGAGTGATAAGGGCGTCTCCTACGCCTATCTGAGCGACATCTCAAAGGCCGAGACCCTGCTCGCCATGCCCGACAACTCATGGCTCGCCACACGCACCTTCGACGACAAGCGCGCGGCCTTCCACGGTCTGACCATCCTCGCCGGTCTGGGCGAGCTCAAGCGGGCTCTCAACGATTTATCCAGACAGAAGTTCATGCCGAAGGAGTCCGAGCTTGAGCGACGGACGGAGGAAGCCGAGCCGGAACCGGAGCGCCAGCACGCCGCCCGCCGGATTGTCATCTGGGACATACAGCTTCTGCAACAGGCCGTCGCCCTCTATCAGGACTACGCCACATTCGTCGGCAATAGCTCTTATGCGAACCGCGACACGCTCGACCGCCGCGTCAGACAGGCGGCGATCGATTCGCTGACCAATAAGATTGAGGCGCTCATCAAGCGCGCCTACAGGGTACAAACGCCACAACGGGTGGTCGGCGCATCGGCGTCGAGGGCCAGCCTTGAGGCCGAGCTGGCGAACTTCAAGCAGGCACAGTCTCTGCTGTCGAAGCTGCTGGACATCTCCGACACGCTCTCCAGAGACATACACCTGCGCGGCGCGGTCGAGGGCCAGACAGCTTCATTGATGAGGGCCATCGATGTCGAGTTCGCGTCGGAGGATTTCTACGCACGCTCGCAATACAAAACTCCCGAAGTCTTCTTCTCGATGTGGAGTCTGGATCAGCCGTTCCAGTCCTACGCCGCCTTCGGTGTCAGCAACGCCGACGAGCTGGACGTGTATCTGGCCGACCAGAGAACGGGCATCGCGGCGCTCGGCAGGCAATACGCCCTGCCCGTCATCAATTTCATGGCGGCCAATTCTATCGCCCCCCGCTCGCGGTCTCTTGATTGGAATAAGCTGCTCATCCAGCTGGATAAGTACGATAACGGCAAGCCGGGCAACACCGTCGCGCTGCTGGAAAACTTCATCCGCGTCGAGATGAATAAAGTGACCGCCGACAACTGCGACACGCTCACCATCGAGTCCGGCTCTTCCAGCGACTATTTCATTCAGGTGCGAAACGCCCTGCGGCGCTCCTTCCACGTGCGCTGCAATCAACTGGCCCTTGAGAAGAGAGAGCGCAACGAGCAGCTCGCCCTGGAGAGCGAGCGCTGGGCCAGACGGAAAAGAGAGGACGATTTCTATAAGAGCCTGGAAAGCTATAACAAGATTGAAGAGAGGTTCAATCGTACTCTGGCCGGAAAGTTTCCCTTCTCCACCGTCCCGAAGACAGAGCCTTTCGAGGAAGCCTCACCCGAGGCCATCGAATCCTTCTTCAAGCTTCTGGCGGAGAATAAAGTCGCGGCCCTCGCCGCCCTGCAAGAGTGTGAGAAGTACGGAATCTCTCCCAAAGCGGCCCTTGAGTTCTTAGATCAGATGGAGCAGGTGCGCCTCTTCTTCGCTTCCTTTCTGGACAAGAAGCCGCTCTACCCGCTCTTCGACTTCGCCCTCAAGTTTCGCGTCAACGAGAGCAACGAGGTCGGGGCGAACCAGATCATCGACTGGGAATTCGGTGTCGGGAAAAAGAAGTACAGCTATCAGGGCGCGGAGGCCGTCGGGAACTGGGGATACACAGACCCCCTGACGCTGACGATGCGCTGGGCCAACAACTCTCCGACCAGCCCGGCCTCCGGGGGGTCGTCGCTCTCGCACATGAAGGTCAACGGGAAAACCGTCACGCTCGTCTTCAACAATAACTGGTCGCTGCTCCTGCTCCTGCTCAAGCACAGGGCGCGCGGGACGGATTTCGACAACGGCGTGATGGGCGTTGACATAGAGCCTTACACGCTCAAATTTGTCGTCCCGACGATGCCCGACGCGACGCTGCCCGCCAATATCCAGCAGGCTCAGTCCAAAGACCTGCGACCGCGCGAGGTGGTGGCCTTCATGCGCGTCAGCCTGATGGCCCCGAGCAAGAAAGAGCCTTTGAATCTGCCGGACGATTTCCCGGAAGAAGCGCCGAAGCTCACGAACAGAACAGCAGTCCCTTATCAAAGTTCAGGACAGGAATAACCAGCATGAGCGCAAAGCCAGTGCCCGACGTGATTGATTGGGCAAAATTGTTGTCCCCCATTTCCGGCTCGCAGCCCGCCGGAGAGTTTCTGCTGCACGAGGGAACTTATCGCGAGATACGCGAGGCACGCCGCGAAGATGACCCTTCGCTGACGCAGGGCATCTACAAAACGGATTTGAAGCGGGCCGATTGGAAGAAGGTCGAGCGCATCTGCACGGAGTCGCTCGCCATGCGCTCCAAGGATACGCAGATCGCCGCCTGGCTGATGGAAGCCTGGCTCAAGCTCCACGGCTTCGCGGGTTGCAGCGCCGGGTTGCAGCTCATCCACGAGCTGCTCGAAAACTTCTGGGAGCACCTGCACCCGCAACTCAATGAAGGCGACCCGGAAGACCGCGTCGGCACGTTCGTCTGGATCAACGAAAAGCTCTCCGTGCAGCTCAAGCTCGTCAACATCACGGCCCCACATTCCACCAACGATCTTCTCCCCTATTCCTTTGCCGACTGGGAGAGCGCCTGCCGCTTTGAAGAATCGGTGGAGCGAAATCCGAAAGCGCTCGCGGCAGCCGAGAGCAGCAACCAGCCGACGCGCGCGCGTTTCCACGCCAGCGCCATGTTCACGCCGACCCCGTTTTTTGTAGAGCTGTTCGAGGACTTGACGGCGAGCGCCGAAGCCTGCCGGGCGCTGGACGAATTGCTGGATGAAAAGTTCGGAGACCAATCTCCCGGCTTGCAGCGTTTCAAAGAGACGCTTGAGCCCATTCAACAACTCGTCGCGGACATTCTGCACACTCGTCCTGACACGCCGTCTCTCTCCGCGCCGGAAGAGGAGGATGAGATGCCGCCGACGGCAGCCGCCGCCGCCGCAACAAGCCTTGAAACGTCTGCCGAGATATGGACGACCCAGCCGATACGCAGCCGGGCCGAAGCCTACTGGCGATTGACGGAGGCGGCGGAGTACCTGCTCAGGACCGAGCCGCACAGCCCGACGCCCTATCTCGTCAAACGCGCCGTCGAATGGGGAAGCATGAGCCTGTTTGAGGTTTTCCAGCAGATCATCCGCAACGAAGGAGAGATGCAGGAGATTAACCGGCTGCTCAAGCTTACGAATAAAGAGGAGGGAGGTTGAAACTCGAAATGTGAAAATCTCTTATCCACACCACTACTGTAAGCCAATAATTATCATTCTTCAACTCGTTACCAAAGGAGATTACGATGCCTGAAAGCACACAACATAAGCTGGACAGGGTGCGTCGCCCGCGAGTCCAGATCACCTACGACGTGGAGACCTTAGGCTCCATCGTCAAGACGCAGCTTCCCTTCGTGGTCGGCATCATGGCCGATCTTTCGGGGAATACCATCTCCAAAACTCCGGGCAAGCCGCTCAAGGATCGCAAGTACGTCGAGATTGACCGCGACAACTTCGATACGATCATGGACAAAGTCGCGCCGACCTTGCAACTGAAAACGACGGGCCATTCCGATTCGTTGACCTTCAAGAAGCTGGACGACTTCAACCCCCTCAATGTGCTGCGCCGCGTGCCATCGTTGAGCGAAAAGTTCGACAGCCGGACGCGCCTCTCCAATCTCGTCGCCAAGCTGGACGGCAACGTAGAGTTGCAGAGGAAGTTTATAGAGTCCTACAACGCGCTTGACCCCGATGCCCAGAAGGCGCTCGGTAACTATTACAAGGCGATGTATCCCGCGCCCGGTACGCCTTCCGTGACCGATGCCGAGACCACGCCGGGCGCGCCGACCACCAGCGGCCTTATCATCACTCCCAGTGAAAACGGCCCCCAAGCCACCCATTTCAAGATCACAGACATCACGGGCGGCAATCTCTACAAGTCTGACGGCAAGATTGAGATTACCGCCAACGGCGTTATCACTGCCGATGAGGGCGCGGCTGGATTGAAGTTTAAGCCTGCTGCTGGCAACACTAAGGAAGGCAGCTTTACCGTGCAGGCTTCGACCGACAAGGACGGCTCTGTTCTGACCGGCGACCCCGTGATTGCGACGATCACCGTTACACAAGCAAGTACGCCTGCCAGGGGTAAGGTGAAGGTGACTCCCGCTACTGTCGAGACCCAGAAGAACACGATGACCCCCGCGCTGAAAATCACTCCCGACCCTGCCGACCCGAGCATCACACACTTCAAGATCACAGACATCACGGGCGGCAAGCTCTTCAAGGACGATGAGACGATGGAGATTAAGGAAGGAAATAACTTCATCACCGCCGCCGATGCCGCTATAGGAGTGAAGTTCAAGCCGACTCAGAACTCGACCGCAAACGGCAGCTTCACTGTCACGGCCTCGACCAAGGCTGACAACACTGGTCTGATCGGCGACCCCGTGATTGCGACGATCACCGTTGCACAAGCAGGTGCGGGGGGTAAGGTGAAGGTGACTCCCGCTACTGTCCAGACCCAGAAGAACACGATGACCACCGCGCTGGTCATCACCCTTGACCCTGCCGACGCGACCATCACACACTTCAAGATCACAGACATCACGGGCGGCAAGCTCTTCAAGGCCAACGGGTCGACGGAGATCAAAGAACCCGCACCCAACAACTTTATCACTGCTAGCGAGGGCGCTGACGGAGTGAAGTTCAAGCCGACTCAGGACTCGACCGCAAACGGCAGCTTCACTGTCACGGCCTCGACCAAGGCTGATGAGACAGGTGTCGTGGCTGGCAATACCGCGACCGTTACGATCACTGTAGCTTAGAAGGAGCACAACGATGAGTACCCCACTAAAATCGAAGAAACAACAAGCCGAGGCTTTAAAGACCCAGGCTAAGTCTAAAGATCTGGTCACCGGTCTGGCGCGTAATCCAGAGGATGCCGACCAGCTCGTCAACGCCGCCGACATGGTCGGGGAGCTATACGGGGAGGCGAGCGATACGACGAATAATCCGCTGGCGCTCGCCAACGCCCCCGCTGCACCTTCCCCGCTGACGGTCGAGAACATCATACAGGTGCTTCAGCATCGTATCGCGCGGCTCGACGAAGAGATCAACACGGGCCTCAGCAATGTCATGCACGAGGAAGGCTTTCAGGAGCTTGAGGCAACATGGAGAGGGCTGCACTATCTGGTCTCGAACACGGAGACCGGCGACCAGTTGAAGCTGCGCGTGCTGGACGCGACCAAGGAAGAGATACGCAAAGACTTGAGCAACGCCATCGAGTTCGACCAGAGCGTCCAGTTCAAGAAGATTTACGAGGAGGAATACGGCACGTTCGGCGGCTCGCCCTACAGCATGCTGGTCGCGGACTATCGCTTTGAGGGAAGCGCGCCCGATCTGGAATTCCTTGAGAAGATGTCGGGGGTGGCTGCTGCCGCTCACGCGCCGTTTATCGCGGCGGCTGACCCCGGGCTTTTCGATCTCTCAAGCTTTGAGGAACTGGGTATGCCGCGCGACCTCTCCAAGATTTTCGGCAGCACCCTGTTCGCCAAATGGAAGTCGTTCCGCGAGAGCGAGGACTCGCGCTATGTGGCGCTCTGCCTGCCGCGTTTCCTGCTGCGCTCGCCCTACGGCTCAGACGACTACACGCAGGTGGACGCCGCCAAAGGCGTTCCCAAGCTCGACAAAAGGACGAAGGAGCCCATGAGGGAAGCCCTCGTCGGTCGCTCGCCCGCCGATGACATTAATTTTCAGGAGCAGATGGTGGCAGACGGCGCAGACCCGCGCACCAAAAACTTCCTGTGGGGCAATCCGGCTTTCCTGCTGGCCCAGCGCATCACCAATGCCTTTAGCCTCTACAAGTGGACGGCGGCGATTCGCGGCGTCGAAGGTGGCGGACTCGTCGAAGGGCTGCCCGCCATCAACTTCCTGACCAAGGAAGGCGACGTGGCCTTCAAGTGCCCGGTCGAAGTCTCGATCACAGACCGGCGTGAGAAGGAGCTGAGCGATCTGGGCTTCATTGCGCTCGTCCATCGAAAGAACACGGATCAGGCGGCCTTCTTCGGCGGCGCGACCACGCAGAAGCCCAAGGTCTATCAAGACCCGAAGGCGACGGCCAACGCCCGTCTCTCATGCTCGCTTCCCTACATTCTCGCCGCGTCGCGTTTCGCCCACTACATCAAGGTGATTATGCGCGACAAGGTCGGCAGCTTCATGACGCGCGAGAACGTGGAGAAATTCCTCAACACGTGGATCGCCGATTACGTGCTTCTGAACGACAACGCCTCGCAGACTTCCAAGGCGCAGTACCCGCTCAGGGAAGCGAGGGTTGACGTTTCGGAGATTCCGGGCAAGCCCGGCTGCTATAACGCGACCGTTTACCTCAGGCCGCATTTCCAGCTTGAGGAGTTGACGGCTTCGATTCGTCTGGTGGCGGAATTGCCGCCGCCCGCCGCCGTCTAGGATCGCGCTCGCCGCGCGCGCGGGGATAGCTTGAGGCGAATAACCTTTCGTGCTTTCCCCGCCGCCGGCGAGCGCATTCGGGCACACACGCATCGTCGTTGAAATCTGAATCAACCTTAACTCAGAAAATTGTGGAGGAGATTATGGACGTAATAATTCTGGATATGGGGAAAGATGTGGTGGGCGAAAGCACGCTCAAAGGCTATGAGAAAAAGATGGAGCTGCTCTCGTTCAGCCACGGCGTCGCCATGCAGGTCACCGGAGACATGAGCAACACTGAAAGAACCTCCGGCAAACCCAACCATCAGGACATGACCGTCACCAAGTATTTAGATCAGGCATCGCCGGTTCTGACCCAGAGCTGCTGTGAGGGCAAGGGCTTCAAGCAGGTGGATATCGTCATCGGTCGCAACGATTCCGGAGCGGTGATCGAGCTGATGAGATACACGCTGAGCAACGTGCTCATCTCTTCGATCTCCGTCGGCGGCGGCGGAGGCGACAAGCCTGTCGAAACCGTGACGCTCAACTACAACAAGATCACCTGGAAGTTCACCTCGCAGCACGCGGAGGTGGGCAAGAATGGTGTCGTTGACGGGAAGTGGGATTTGGAGCAGAACATCGCGGCTTAAGCCTTTCTCCATCCTGATTCCGACCCATCATGAAAGAGTACGGTACGACGGGAGGCGCGCGGGCGCTGCTCTTCGAGCGGCTGGTTGACGAAGATCCAGATCAGCCGGAAGAAGAGCAGCCCTTCCGCGTGCTGAGCAGGAAAAAGCTGTGGGAGTCTGTGCGCCGGGAAGTGGGGCGGCTGCTCAATACGCGCTGCCCCGTCCCGCTCCACCTCATCACTGAAGAGGAGAGGACTGTCATCAATTACGGCATCCCTGATTTCACTTCCCTCTCGTCGAACAATGCAGTTGATCGCCAGTTGATCGCCAACATCATCGGCCAGACCATCGCGGCCTACGAGCCGCGCCTGCGTAACATCCGCGTCAGCATTGCGGATTTCGACGAGCATGAGCGCAAGCTATGGATTACGATCGACGCCGACCTCGTGACCGATAGGGTGATAGAGGTGCGTTCCTACCCGGAGGACAGCACATCAGTCGAGCCCGTCACTTTCCCCATCGTCCTGCATAACAAGACCGGAATGCTGGAGCTTTATGAGAACGAATGACAGAGACGAATTGCTGCAATTCTACAGAGACGAGCTGGCGTACCTGCGCGGGATGGGCAGCGAGTTTGCCGCCGCGCACAAGAAGCTGGCCGGGCGGCTTGAGCTGAGCGATAACGAGTGCGCCGACCCGCACGTCGAGCGGCTGATTCAATCCTTCGCCTTCCTGACCGCGCGCCTTCAGCTTCGCTTGAACGAAGAGTTCCCGGAGATCACGACTGCGCTGCTCGGCACGCTCTATCCGCAGTTGATCAACCCCATCCCGGCGATGTCCATCGCGCGCTTCGAGCCCGATCCGGCGCAGGGACAGAATACGACGGGCGACCTCATCCCGGCGCTGACCCAGCTCTTTCACAACACGCCGGAAAGCCTGACCTGCCGCTTTCGCACCTGTTATCCGGTCACGCTCTGGCCGCTGCAAATCGCCTATGCCGCCATCGAAGATACGAGCGAGGTCAGCTTCATCAGCACGGAGGACAACGTCGCGGCTGTCCTGCATCTGAAACTGCGCTGTCCGAAGGGGGTTTTGAAGGAGTTGCAACTCGACCGCCTGCGCTTTTTCTTAAACGGAGACCCGATACTGGTCAACGCGCTCTACGAGATTTTGTTCACCAACGTGGAGAAGGTCGCCGTCCTGCCGGGAGCGGGCCAGAGACCCTACTATCTGCCGCCGGGCGCAATCGCGCGGGTCGGGTTCGGCCTCGATGAAGAGGTGCTGCCCTACCCCTCCAATGCTCATCCGGCCTACAGGCTCTTGCAGGAGTACTTCTACTTTCCCGAAAAGTATCATTTCATCGACCTTGAGCTGAACCTCCATCGTAATCTGCTAAGACTTTTGGAGAACAATCTTGAAAGCCTCGAAGCGGTCGAGATGCTTGAGCTATTCATCCTGCTTCGCGAAAGGCCCGCCGGCAATCTCTTTATCACAACCGATACCTTCAACCTGGGCTGCACGCCGGTCATCAATCTCTTTCCGAAGACGACCGAGCCGATTCGCGTCGATCACAGAAGTCTGGAATATCATTTGATCGCCGATAAGCGGCGCGAAAGCACGACCGAGATTCACTCCATACAGTCGGTCTCGGCCTCGTCCGATCCCAACAAGCCGGCACAGTATTTCGAGCCCTTCTATTCCTACAACCACTTTCTGGACAGCACCAAGCACAGGGCCTTCTGGCACGCCGTCCGCCGCAACTCGACGCGGCAGAACGTCCCCGGCACGGAGGTGTATATCTCGTTCCTCGATCTTAATTTCGAGCCCGTCAACCCGCCCGTCCAGACCGTCTACGCGCACACGCTCTGCACGAATCGTGAGCTGCCGACGCGCCTGCCCAAGAACGTCGTGCTCTATCCCGAGAACAAGATGCCGACGCACACGATCACTCTCATCGGCAAGCGGTCGCTGCCGCTCTCGCCGCTGCTCGGCGGCTCCACAGTCTGGCGGCTCATCTCTCACCTGTCGCTCAACCATCTCTCTCTGTCCGAGGGGGGCGACTCCCTGAACGCTCTGCGCGAGATCCTCGGGCTCTACTGCGCCTCTAACCGCCCCTCGACGCAGGACCAGATCAACGGCATCACAGAGATGGAGATAGCCAAAAAGAGCATCTACCTCAAGGGCCAAGACGCCTGGCGAGGCTTTCGCCGGGGCACACAAATCACGCTCACTTTCGACGAGGCGAAGTATCGCGGGAGCAGCGCCTTTCTGCTCGGCGCTGTCCTCAACAGCTTCTTCGCGCTCTACACTTCGGTCAATTCCTTCACCCAGCTCAAAATCAAGAAGCGCGCGCAACCCGATACGATCTGGAAAGCGTGGGAGCCCATGGCCGGGGAGAGATTCATTCTGTAAACGGGCGGACGACGAGAAGGAAGCTGCGAACCATGGGAGACTATGGCTGGGGCAAGGACAAAAAATCTGTCATAGCGTGGCTTTTCGCGGAAGGCTACCGCTTCGATTTTTTTCAGGCGGTCAGGCTGTTGGAGACGCTCTATTCGTGGGAGCAGACCAAGCGCGAGGAGGCGGAGGCCCGCAGACTGGCGACCGCCGACGGCCAGACTGCGACGGCCCACCCCTCGTACGCCTACGAGAAGGCCGAAGCGCCGAAGGATTTCGTGCGTTTCAAATCGGCTGTCGAGCTGAGCTTTCCCACCAGCGACATAAGCGATGTCAGGCTCAAGGATTCCGGGGCGAACGGCGGCGGCAAGTCTAAGGACAAGCCGACGACCGATATGATTGTCGAGCGAGTCCGGCAGGGCAACGTCACCGTCGCCGAGATGACCGTTAACCTGATGGGGCTCGCGGGCGCGCTCGGCCCTCTGGACATGCCCACCACGGAGTTGATCATCGAGCGCGCCGCCAACTATGACACGGCGCTCAGGGACTTTCTGGACATCTTCAATCACAGGCTCATCTCTCTCCTGTATCGCATCAGAAAGATGCACCGCATCGGTCTGGAACATGAGCCTCCCGGTCAGGATCAAATCTCCAGATACCTTTTCTCCGTCATCGGCATGAACACCGACGGCCTCCTCGGTCGAATGCAGATCAGAGATCGCTCGCTGCTTCATTATGCAGGGCTGCTCGGCCTCGAACAACGCTCGCTCGTCGGGCTGGAAATTATTCTGGCCGATTATTTCAAGATCAGGGTCAAGGGGCGACAGTTCGCCGGGCAATGGTACGAGCTGGATGAAACGCAATGGACGAAGATAGGCGTTTCGGGGCAGAACCGAACGCTCGGCGAGGAGGCGGTCGTCCTCGGCACACACGTCTGGGACGAGCAGGCGAAAATCGAGCTTCACCTCGGCCCGCTGACGCTTCAGCAGTTTCACGAGTTCATCCCGACCGGTTGGAGATTCCGGGCGCTCTGCGACCTGACGCGCTTTTATCTGGGCGACACTCTGGATGTCAGTTTTCGTCTGACACTGAAGGGCACGCAGATTCCCGCCATGACGTTGAGCTCGACGGACGGGCCAAGGCTCGGCTGGACTTCGTGGCTCAAGGCGGGCCGCGATGATTCGCAGGCGGAGACTGACCCGAACGTCCCCGGGCCGCCATTCAAATCCGCGCGGCTTCCGCTCTTCTTTCGCCTGCCTGCGGCGCAACTGGCAGAGCTTATAGGCTTGATGAAGGTGCGGTCTTACAGCAAATCCGAGGAGATAACTCATCAGGGCCAGACTGGCCGGAGCATGTTCGCCATCCGTCGCGGCAGCGTCGGCCTGATTCGCACCACCGGTGAGCGAGAAGAGAAGTCTTACACCTTCCTCGGCCCCGGTGACTGTTTCGGAGAGATGACGCTCCTGCTCGGCAGGGATAGGGAGGCGACGGCCATCGCCCTTGAGGATTGCGAAATCCTTGAGCTAGACAAAAAGGAGTTCGACCAATTCTCAGCCCGAAATAAAGAGGGGCGCGATGCTCCGCGCGATGATTCGCAGGTCGAGATCAAGCTCAGCATTCAGCCCTCCGAATTCAAATCCGCGCGCCTTCCGCTCTTCTTTCATCTGCCCCCGACGCAACTGGCAGAGCTTATAGGCTTGATGAAAAAGCTGAAATTCAAGAATCCGCACGATGATTCGCGGGCCGACATAAAGCTCAGCGCTCCGCGCTCAGAATCCACATTCGCGCGAGCGCCGCTCTACTTTCGTCCGTCTACGGAGCGACTGGCTAAGCTTATTGACCTGATGGAGAAGCTGACTTACCGGAAGTCGCCGGTGATTATGCAACAGGGCCGGACTGGCCGGAGCATGTTCGCCATTCGTCGCGGCAGAGTCGAGCTGAGCCGGCGCGAGGATAACGGGAAGATAACCAAGCTGGGCACGCTCGGCCCCGGTGAGTGTTTCGGAGAGATGACGCTTCTTTACGGCAAAGACAGGGAGGCGACGGCCATCGCCCTTGAGGATTGCGAAATCCTTGAGCTCGACAAAAAGGAGTTCGACCAATTCTCGGCACAGGAACAGAACCGGCAGTGGAGGAAGGCGTTGAAAGCCTATCGCTTCGGCCAGCTTGTCAAACCGAGAGAGCCGAACAGGAAGTTTCTGGTTTGATCGCATCAACGGCCAAGCCGGAAACACTTTTCCGGCCCGGCATCAGGACGAATAGACACGACATGAGCTCCGCCTACACGCAAGACACACTGCATCTGAAGGTGACGACCCCGCTTGGCCCGAACAAGCTCCTGCTCAAATCCTTCAGCGGTGAAGAGCAGATTTCCGGTCTGTTCCACTTCCTTCTTGAGATGGTCTCCGAAGATCGGAAACTGGATTTCAGCGCCATCGTCGGCAAAAACCTGACCGTCACACTCTTGCTCAACGACGGCGGGAAGCATTACATCAACGGAGTGGTCGGGCGTTTTATGCAGGAGGACAACGACGCTCGCTTCACCACCTACTACGCCGAGATACACCCCTGGCTCTGGATGCTCACCAGGAGCAGCGATTGTCTTATCTTCCAGAACAAGAGCGTCCCGCAGATCATCAAGAAGGTTTTCGACGATCTGGGCTTCACGGACTACAAGGATAGTTTAAAGGGCACTTATCCGTCCCTTGACTATTGCGTGCAGTATGACGAAAGCGCCTTCAACTTCGTTTCACGGTTGATGGAGGACGCCGGCATCTTCTACTTTTTCGAGCACGATGAAGACAAGCACACGCTGGTGCTGGCCGACGATGCGGACGCACACCAGTCCTGTCCCGGCCTGGAGTTCGCGCGCTACCAGCAATCGAGCGTCTCCTACACGAACGATCACGTCATCACGCGCTGCACCATCGAAGAGCAGGTCGTTACGGGCAAGTACGCGCTCGATGATTTCAATTTCGAGACTCCCTCGACAGACCTCAAAGTAGAAGTCGCGGGCGAGGGCAGCAAGATGAGAATCTATGAGTACCCGGGCGGCCACGCGGACAAAGGCGGCGGCGAGACGAGGGCCAACGTTCGCCTCGAAGCCTGCGAGCAGCCGGCGAAAAGCCTGCGCGGCGAGGGATACGTGCGGGCCTTCACCGCTGGTTACAAGTTCGACCTCAAAAACCATTACCGCGCCGACGCCAACAAGAGCTACGTGCTGCGCTGGGTCTCGCACGCCGCGACGCAGGAGAGCTATAACAACTCTTTCGAGGCGTTTCCTCTGGGTGTGCCCTTCCGCCCGCAGCGATTGACGCCGAAGCCCTCGATCGTCGGCACGCAGACAGCCATCGTCGTCGGAAAATCGGGCGAAGAGATTTGGACGGACAAGTATGGCCGCATCAAAGTGCAGTTTCATTGGGATCAGCATGGCAAGAATGACGAGAACAGCTCATGCTGGATACGCGTGGACTACGGCTGGGCCGGAAAGCAGTGGGGCGGCATCTTCCTCCCGCGCATCGGTCAGGAAGTGATTGTCAGTTATCTCGAAGGCGACCCGGACCGACCGCTCGTCACCGGCGCGGTCTATAACGCACAGCAAGTCGTGCCCTACACGCTGCCCGCCGAGCAGACCAAGAGCACCATCAAGAGCAACACCTCGAAGGGCGGTCAGGGCTTTAACGAAATACGCTTCGAGGACAAGAAGGATTCCGAGGAGATGTATTTCCACGCGCAGAAAGATCAGACGATCAAAGTCCTGAACGACCGCACCAAAGAAGTTGACAAGAACGAGAAGAACACGATCAAGGGGACGCGCGATCAGACCGTCACGGGCAACGAGACGCACACCGACGAAGCGAACTTTACGCACAAGGTGACGGGCAACTATGAGCTGAAGGTGACGGGCAACCTGACCATCGACGTGACCGGCTCCGTCACCTTCAAGTCCGCGCAGGCCATGACGCACGAGACGCAAATGTCCATGACCAACAAGGCGGCGATGTCCATGACCAACGAAGCGCAGATGTCCATCTCGAACAAGGCCGGGATGTCCATGACCAACGAGGCGCAGCTGGCTATCACCAATAAGGGCGGCGCATCGAACACGGTCGAGAGCAGCGGCATCACCACGATCAAGGGAACGCTCGTGAAGGTCAATTAAGGAGCAGGGCCGCTTCCGCTCTGTGTGCGGGGAGCGCTTGTCAAAGGGATGGCGGTGAGCGAGACGCAAACATCGTATTACGATAACGGGCAGGTCAAAGAAGTCTGCGTGCTCAAGGAGGGCCTGCTGGACGGGGAGGCCGTTTCCTACACGGAGGCGGGCGTGATCAAGCAACGGGCCTGCTTTAAAGATGGGGTGCTGAGCGGCGATACCATCATCTACGACGAGAAGGGATTGATGGCGCAGAAGATGAGCTTCAGGGACGGACTCCTCGACGGAGATATGATCGTCTACGCGGAAGGCAAGGCGCAGATCGTCATCTCGCACAGGGACGGGCTGCCGGACGGAGACTCGACCACCTATGACGAAAATGGAAACGTGATTCAAACGGCTCTCTACAGGAAGGGGAAACTTGAAGGCACGTCTGTGTGGTATGACGCGAGCGGCGCTCTTTTGAAGAAAGCGCAGTTTCGTGACGGCAAGCTCGAAGGCGTCGTCATCACCTATTATCCGAACGGTCGTGTCCAGACGGCATTGCAGTATAAGGCCAATAAACAGCATGGCGAGATGGTCGGCTATTCACCCGAAGGGAAGGTCATGCAGAGGGGCTATTTCAAAGACGGCGAGCCTGCGCCCTTTCCCACTCTTCAGCAGGCTTAACCGGGCGAGAGAACTTTTTTGCCCGCGCGAAAGGATGGTCAACGTAAAGCTATGGGAATGCAGGTATGTGCGGGGGCGATGCTCCAATGCAGTTTCGGCGCAGCGCCGAGCTCGCTGGTCGTCCTTCCCCAAAATCGCGTGCTAACCGGCCCGCCAGATGCTAATATAATGGACAATAAGCCGCTGGTGAACATCATGCCCTTTGGCATGTGTAGCGCGCCGGCCAATCCTGCGGTGGCCGCCGCAACCACCGCAGCCCTTGGCGTCCTGACGCCGATGCCCTGCGTACCCGTCACACCTGCACCATGGATAACGGGCGCGCCAACAGTCCTGATCGCCAATATGCCCGCGCTCAATAACAGCTCCAAGCTGATGTGCGCCTGGGCCGGGGTAATACAGATCGTTACCCCCGGAGAGTTTACCGTGATGATTCCTTAGTGGGACTCCCCACCTCGGAAGGAGTTAAAGCAGATGAGCTACGATTTCTCATTTAACAATAAGACATTCTCTTTCCTGCTGGGCGGTCTGGCGTTCGTCGGGATAATGCTGTTCGTCGCGGGCCTGCTCGTCGGGGCGAGCTTGAAGGAAGAGACGCCCACGCCTGTCGCCGCGCTCTGGCAACAGGATGCGCTTCGGGCACGGATCTCGCTACAGCCCCTGAGCCCTCAGCCGGCCCTCGTGGCGGAAGCGGCCAGACCGGCTGCCGCTCCCGCCGTCGCCGCCACCCCGGGCGAAGCTCCCGCGCCCGGCGAAGTTGCAGCGCCGCCGAGCATCACTGCCGCGCCCACCAGACAGGCCCACAGTAACCCCATAGCCGTGAGCAGCAGCAGCAGCGACGACGACGAGTCATCGTCCGCGCCGATTCCGCAGGCAAACGGCGAAGACATAAGAGTCATTCAACGGGCGGATGCTTCCGCCCCCGTGGCGGAAGATTTGAACAAGGCTGGCGTGCCCTCTTACTCTGTTCAGGTCGGAGTATTTCTAGACGAGAAAAATGCTGATCTACTCGTCCGCGATATGCGGGACAGGGGATACACGCCCATCGTTCTGAAGGCAACCGATGACCAGTCCAGAGTGTGGCACGCCGTCAGGATAGGCGCTTACGTGAGTAAGACGGCGGCCATGCAGGCCGCAGCCGGTATCTCCCGGCAGGAAAAGATCAAGGTCATCGTGCGTCCCCTCGGCTCGCTTTAAGCGCGCTCGCGCCTCTCGGCGGGCGGGTAGGTATTCTTATTCAATCGTTGTAAACTGTCGCGGCTTTACTTGATCGTCCTCGCATCTGTAAAAAAATTTAGTTGACCGCGCGTCAAAGGAAGCAGGGAGGCTTAAGGTGATGAGCAAGCAAACACACCTTCCCCGCAGGGGCTCTTCGACAACATCGTCCTCGCCGGGTTCTTCAAACGGCGGCACTCGCCGCCCGTCCGCTCTTCAACCGAAGGCGGCGGCGACACATCCCTCGCGCCCCTCGGCAGGGAGCGCACGCGTGCCCACAGCGCCGCCTGCTTACAGGCCGAAGCCCGCGCAGGCAGTTCCCGCGCAGGCGAAGATGCGTCCGCCCGCTCCCGTAGCGCACACGAGCCCGGCCAGAGCAGCCGGCGGCATCATTCAGGCGAACATCATCGGCGGCACACGGGCTCTACAGGCGCGACTGTCCCTGCTTCGACCGTCTGACCCTGCGACCAATGCCAATGTTCACAGGACGGCGCAACGAAAGACTGGGCCGAACTCAAGGCAGACGCCCGGCCAACCACCCGCCAGACCTCAGACCATACAGCGCAAGAGCGGTCACGGCGTCGATGCTTTTCAAGTCCCGCTTCAGCCCAAAAGCGGAGGCCAGCCCATACCCGATCAGGTGCGCGCCAAGATGGAAGCGGCCTTTGGCACGGACTTCTCGGACGTTCGCGTACACGTCGGACAGGAGGCTTCGGCCATCGGGGCCATAGCCTACACCTGGGGCTCTAACATACATTTCGCGCCGGGACAGTACAGCCCGAACACGATTCAGGGCCAGAAACTGCTCGGCCATGAATTGTGGCACGTCGTGCAGCAAAGGTCTGGACGCGTGAGCAATCCCTTCGGCTCAGGCGTCGCTGTCGTACAGGATCATGCGCTCGAAGCCGAGGCAGACCGCATGGGCGTCAAGGCCGCCATGACCGCACTCGTTCAGAAGCCTTAAGGCGAAGCCATTTAACAGGAGCGCAAGGAAGTAGTGACGGTTCCGCGAAAGGGCCTACCCCCGCAGGGTCATAGAGGGGAGCATAAACAGGTGCAACCGCAGGCGGCTGGCGCATCGCAGGAGCGAAAGAGCACGTCAGCGCCCCCCGCCTACCGCCCGCATCCCGTGCCGAAGGTCTTGCAGACGAAACGGGCAAACGGCAACCCCAATCCCTTACAGCCTGTAAGTCGGGCGAGCGCGCCGCACGTCGCAAGCACAAGGCTGCAAACCTCCATTCAACCGGCGCGAGCCGCCAGCACAGCTCACTCTTCGTCAATCATCAGGCGCATCAGCAGGGATGTCGTCGTGCCCGCGCGCCCCGTCATACAGCGAGCCGCGGCGCAGCCGTTCAGGTCGGGAATCGTGCAGGCCACAAAGTTCTATCCCAACCTGCATCCGGGCGCGGCTGTCCCCGTCGACCGCAGCAACATTTTCACGCTCGACAAATTCGCCGAGCAATACAGGCTGCACCGCATCCATAGCCACAGCGTCAACGTGCCCAACATGAAGTACAACTTCGTGCGAACCAGAGAAGGGCAGACCCTTTTACACAACCGTTATCGTCATCCGTCGCTCGCCGAAGGACAGCAGGTGCTCTACGCGGGCGAGGTCTTCTTCAACAACGGCAGGCTACAATGGTGGAGCAACGGCTCAGGCCATTACCAGCCCGACGCGGACGGCGCGGAGCAGGCCAATCTCCCGATGGACTATTTCTACAGCTACCAGCAGATCATCAAAGGCGAGCATACGCGCAGGAAAGGATGATGCCGCCATGAACTCACCAAATAAAAGATCGGCGGGCGCGAGGGTCATCCCACAGCCATTCAACCGGCAGGCGGGACACGCGCCTCAAAGCAAGCCAGCGGTCGCACAACTAAAGGATGATGTGTCCGCGCAGAGTGTCAAGCTGCCCGTCGCGCCTCCCGCGTATCGTCCGCAGACGACTCCGAAAGTCTTACAGGCAAAGAGTTCATTGGCTCAAAATCCACGAGCAGGTCAAACGCCGCGACCGCCTATGTCGCCTCCCGTCTATCGTCCCGAACCAAACAAGATCGTCCAGCCGAAGGCCATCTCACAGCCGCGAAACGTACCCACCGCGCCGCCCGTGTATCGTCCTCAACAAAAAGGAATCGCGCAGCCTAAAATGGCGTCGGGGGCACAAGCGCACACGCCGCCGAAGGCTCCCCCGGTCTACCGTCCGCAGCCGGAGCGGGTAGGAGTGCAGGCAAAGATGGCTAGCTCATCGCTGTTGAAGAAGCCGCCGGTCGCGCCTCCCGTCTATCATTCTCCGCAAGGGGCGCTGCACGGCAAGCAGCCCCAGTCGGCCCCGACGCGGTCAGGCCACCCCGCTCATGCTTCGTACCGCCCTGCACAGCGGAACCTGAGTGCCGTCAAAGGCCCCAACGCCGTGCAGCGCCAGTCAAGCGGGGCGTCCGGCGGCGTTATTCAGTTAACCAAGCTGTGGATCAACAATGGACTGGTCGAATTGCTGTACGACGCGCATGTGGGGTCGGGCCATCTGAAGGTCTACGTTCCCCTTCTCAGCGACTACGTCTACGTGCGCGAGACCGACCTCGGTTCCTTCCCCTACCGGACGGGCATGCCACCGCAACCGCCAGTGGATGAGGTGCCGCTCTACCACGCCACGGCGCTAACAAACCTCGACTCGATCTCAGCTCGCGGATTGGAGGCCAATCGTGGCGGACGAGGCGGATTCACCGACAACGCCGCAACGATGAACAACAACCAACAAGTGCAGCAAGAGCGCCAACGAGTCTCGGCGAACAAGGTGCACCTAGCCAGCGCTACGACGGCCAACACCTACTACAGCGGCTTCAAGCTGAGCTCGGCTCATGGGAAGCTCAGAGACAAGAAGATTGAAGAGGCGATGGGAGTGCTCAGGGAGCAACATCCTGAAATAAAGCAGACATTCAAGCTGAGGGAACTAGCCAAACAAAGGGTTGACGCCGACCCGGAGGTGCAGGCATCGTACGCAAAACTCCATGAACAGCGCGCCATGTTGGTCATGCATGAGCGCATCGCCAACGCCAGATACTATGACGCCGATCCGCATGAGGGACAGATACCTCAACAAGACGTTATGGCGGTGCGCACCGAGAGGGATGTGCTGCCATCCCAGCTTGGCATCGTGACAGCACGGGGCGAAATACCGCTGCTGGACGACCGGGCCAAGCGCACCAGCAAGTACTACGACGCGACAGCGCCGCGACTTGTTCAAGCGCCACCCCTTGATCAAGTCGCAGCCACGCGCCTCAACCAGTTTCACGTCAATGTCGACAAAACCGCGTGGCATGAAGAGCAACTCAAGAAGGAGGAAGGGAATTCGTCGGCCAACGACGGGTCGAGTTCGTCTAAGATGTAATGTGGCCGGACTAACTGAATTTCTGTGCGACGCGCCGAAAGGCTTGCTCCGTAGCGGCTCGCGTGTCGCTTCCCCTCAGCGTGAGCTAGAGGAATTTACCCGCTCTGCGGCCAGGACATGATTAGTGGTTCGAACTGACAACCGAAGCGAGACGGGACGTTGGCGGCCACGGCTAACCGCGTGACATGATACGTCTGAAGTAAATGTTGTTGCTGTGAAAACTGAGGAGGTTGATCCCCGATGAGCATGCGACCCGGTGGCGAGTTGGCGACGCGTCCGCTGCATTTCATCTGGATGGCGGATTGTTCCGGCTCGATGGCTATTGACGGCAAGATTCAGTCTTTGAACACGGCCATCAAAGAGGCCATCCCCAACATGCAGGCGGTGGCGGACGAGAACCCTAACGCGCAAGTTCTGGTGCGCGCCATCAAGTTCTCATCCGGCGCGCAGTGGCATGTCTCGCAGCCGACGGAGATCGCAGATTTCAAGTGGGAGGATTTGACCGCCGAGGGCGTGACAGATATGGGCAGGGCTCTCTCGATGGTCGCCGAGCAGCTGCGTATTCCGCCGATGACCGACAGGGCTTTGCCTCCCGTGCTGGTGCTCATCTCCGACGGCCAGCCGACGGATGATTACGCGGGCGGGCTTAAGGCTCTGATGGATCAACCCTGGGGACGCAAGGCCGTGAGAATCGCCATCGCCATCGGCGAGGACGCAGACATGGAAGTCCTGCAAAAATTCATCGGCAATCCTGAGCTGAAAGCCCTACAGGCCAATAACCCTGAAGCGCTCGTCAAATATATCAAGTGGGTCTCAACGGCAGTCTTAAAATCCGCATCGTCCCCGGCCAGCCAAACCCTCGACGCGGTCGCGCCGGGCATGAATGTGCCCATCCCCGTCCTTCCCGATAGCGGGCCGTCTTCGGCTGACGATGTCTGGTAAGAGAACTGGCATGGCCCTCGACGATCAGAGAACGCGTTGGCGCGTAGTGGGCCATAGCGTGCGCGGCGCAACGCACGCGCGCAGCGGAAAACCCAATCAGGACGCCATCCACTGGACGCCGCCGTCGAGGAGCGGCCTGCCCCTGATTATCACGCTCGCGGACGGGCACGGAAGCTCAAAGTCTTTCCGCAGCGAATGGGGCGCGCGCCTCGCCGTCGAGACAGCCGCCGAAGTCATCAGCGACTTTCTACAGGGACAAAGCGAAAGCCTCTCGGCAACCAAGCGGGCCGCCGAAGAATGGCTGCCGGCAGCTCTGGTGCGAAGCTGGCTCGACGCCGTCGCCACACATCTACGGGCACACCCGCTCTCGGCGGATGAGCTTGACCTGCTCGGAGACGCCTCGCGCGCGGCCCTTGCGGGGGGCGAGCTTGCTAACCTGCCTGTGGCCTATGGGGCGACCGTGCTGGCCGCCGCCGTGACCGAAAGCTTTATCCTCTACCTGCAACTCGGGGACGGCGAGATACTGACGGTCTCGCGCGCGGGAGAGGTGACGAGACCTCTGCCGAAGGACGAGCGACTCTTCGCCAACGAGACCACTTCGCTGTGTTCCGAAGATGCCTGGCGCGATTTCCGTGTCAGCTTTCAAGTCGTCTCGAACGCGCCGCCGGCCCTCATTCTTCTCTCCACCGACGGCTATCCCAACTCATTCCGCGATGAGGCTGGCTTTCTCAAAGTCGGCTCCGATATTCTCGGAGCGATACGCGCGGGCGGGCTCGATGCTGTCAACAGTCAGATCGAATCATGGCTCACTGAGTCAACCTACGCGGGCAGCGGCGACGATGTGACGCTGGGCCTCGTCTGTTCTGAGCCAGCCATGGGCCACGATTTCAGTCAAAGAGAAGAGACGAATGCGCCTGTCGAGTATGATGAGGTGTAGGGGATGAGCCAGATACTTGAGCCGGGCCAGAAGGTTCGCACCGAATCGTCCGGGATGAGCTGCGAGGTGTTGAAGTTTCTGGGCGGCGGAGGACAGGGCGAAGTCTACGCGGCGAGCCTCGGCGGCAAGCCCGTCGCGCTCAAGTGGTACTATCCGGCATCGGCCACCGCGGAACAACGAAGGGCGCTCGAACAGCTGGCCGCAACCGGCGCTCCGAGCCCGAAGTTCCTCTGGCCGCTGGAACTGGCGTCTGCCTCCGGCGTCTCCGATTACGGCTATATCATGTCGCTGCGCGAGGCCCGCTACAAAAGCATCGTGGATATGATGAAGCGGCGGATTGAGCCCAGCTTTCGCGCGCTCGCCACCGTCGGCCTTGAGCTGTCTCACAGCTTCCTTCAACTTCACGCGCGCGGCCTCTGCTACCGCGACATCTCCTTCGGCAATGCTTTCTTCGACCCTCAAACGGGCGAGGCACTGATCTGCGACAACGATAATGTCACGGTCGACAGCCAGTCCAAGAGCGCCGTCTACGGCACGCCACGCTTCATGGCTCCCGAGATCGTGCGCGGCGAGACAGTGCCTAGCTCGCAGACAGACCTCTTCTCGCTCTCCGTCTTATTGTTCTACATGTTTATGATGCATCACCCGCTGGAAGGGAGACGCGAGCTTGCCATCAGGTGTCTGGATTTGCCCGCGATGCGAAAGCTCTACGGCACAGAGCCGCTCTTTATTTTCGACCCGGTTGACGACTCAAACGCGCCCGACCCCGTTCATCAAAAGAACGCGCTGGTCTTCTGGGCCATCTATCCCAAATTCTTACGCGACATCTTCACCAAAGCCTTCACGGAAGGCATCAGCGACCCCTCGCACGGGCGCGTGCGCGAGAGCAACTGGCGGGCGGTTATGGTGCGCCTGCGCGACTCCATCATCTACTGCGCGCATTGTAAGGCCGAGAACTTCTACGACGCCGACGCACTCGCCGCACAAAACGGCGTACCCGGCTCGTGCTGGGCCTGCCGCCGCCGCCTTCACCTGCCGCCGCGTATTCGCATCGCCCGCAACGAAGTCATGCTCAATCATGACGCGAATCTTTTCCCCCACCACGTTGACGACGAAAGGAAGTATGATTTCACACAGCCCTTGGCGACGGTGACGCGGCATCCGACTGAGCCGGACGTGTGGGGGCTCAAGAATCTTTCGCGGCAAAGCTGGTCTGCGACGACCATGCGCGGCGAGGTGAAGGACGTTGGGCCGGGGCGCAGTGTGACGCTGGCAATCGGAACCAGAATCAACTTCGGTCGCACCGAGGGCGAGATCACCTATTGAAGAACAGGCCATGAATAATCTGGTCAGACAGAAGCTGCGCGAGATCGTCATCAACCACGGCGCAGCGCCGCTCACAGACCACAGACTCTGCGAAAGCCTGCTCAAGGACTACTGCGGCCAGTACAAAAAAGAGATTTTCATCCTCGTCTGCGCCGTCAGGGAGCAGGTCGCCGCAGACCTCCTCGTCTCCAAAGACAGCGTGCCGCGACCGATGCTGAGCACGCTGCTCGTCAAACGTCTTCAGAAAAACCTTGCCCTCACTGAGGAAGCTTCCCGGTGGGCCGTCGAATCATGGTCGCTCGCGCTCGCCGGGTTATCCGTTGATGTGCCCGACACTCTGTCCGCCGATGATGACGACGAGCAGGCGCAGGCCCGCCCCCCATCGAGAACGAACGGCAGGCGAGCATCCTTCGCCGAGCCCATACCGAAATACGAAGGCGGTATCCTGAGTCGATGCGAAAAGGCCGTGCGCTCCGTCGCGGCCTCGGCGGACGGAGAGCGGATTGTCTACGGGGGCGATGATGCAATGGTTCGCCTCTGGAATTTTGAGGCGGGCCGGACGGAGATAGCCGGGCATTGCCCTGGGCCAATCTCGTCCGTCGCCTTCTCGCCCGACGGCGCGTGCGTCGCTTCGGCGAGCCATGATAACCGTCAGGGCTCAAGACCGATCATCACTATCTGGGAGCTTCAATCGAGAGAGCGCGTAGTGCTTGGTGAATGCAGCGGTCGCTCGCCCGTCATAGCCTACTCGCCGGGCGGTAAGACTCTGGCGGCTGCAAGCTCCGAGACCGAAAACAGTCTACAGATTTGGAATCTGCACACAGGTCATACGCGCGTCTTCAGGAGCGAGGCGGGCGGCCTGCTCTCCCTATCCTTTTCGCCTGACGCCGGAAGCATTGCCACGGGCGATGGCAGCCTGAGCCGCGCGGCGATTCGCATCTGGGATTTGGACGCGGCTGAGCCGCGCATCCTTGGTCATTGCAGCCGCCGCATCACTGCGGTCGCTTTCTCGCCGGACGGGAAAACGCTCGCCTCCGGTAGCTGGGACGAAACCGTTCGACTGTGGAACGTGCAGACCGGACAGTCGCGCATTCTCGGAAAGAACTGTTCCTGTATCAGCTCAGTGGCCTTCTCTCGCGGCGGCGAGCATCTGGCGTCATGCTCGCTGGACGGAAAGATTCGCGTCTGGGACGTGCAGACGGCACGCTCTCGAACCGTCGGCGAAAATCACGGCGTCAACTCGATCATCTTCTCGGCGGACGGCACAGCCATTATTACCGGAAGCCTCGACGGAACGATTTGCCTTTGGCCTCTCTCCTAGCAACTTTATGATACGCTTGACGGCGATGGCGGATGACGGAAAGAGGATAGATGAGGGTAATCAACTGGCCCCGCGCCTGATGTGGCTGGTGGTTGGCCGTCTGTTCGCGGCGATCCTGCTCTTGCTGTTGAGCGCACTGTGGACGCAGGAGCGTTTCGGCGCAGCCGGGAGCGAACATGCGCTGCGCGGGGCGCTGCCGATCTTCCTGTGCGTCGTCGGGCTGACGCTGATTTACATACTGGGCCTGCGCTTCTTTAATCGTCTGGCGTTTCAGACCGGCGGCCAACTTCTCGCCGATGTGCTGCTGGTCACATGGCTCGTCTGGGTGACAGGCGACGTTTACTCGCCATACGTTGCGCTCTATGTCATCACCATCGCCGTCGCCAGCATCTTCCTTGGCCCACGCGGCGCGCTCATCACCTCCGTCGGATGCGTCGTCGCCTTCACGGGGCTGGCGATGGCCGCCGTCACAGGTCTTATCCCACACTACACGCAGGCGGTGGTCGCCGCTCCCGCCTATAAGGCCGTCGAGACCATAGGCATTAACGATGTCGCGTTCTTCGTCGTCGGGCTGCTCTCGGCCCGCCTGACGGAGCGACAGTCGCGCTCGGACGTGCGCCTGATTGCCGCCACTCAATCGCTGGCCTCTTTAAGAGCGCTGCACGAGCGTATAGTCGAGTCGATCCGCTCGGGTGTCGTGACGACCGATCTACAGGGCCGCATTTACACTTTCAACGCGGCGGCTGAAGAGATTACAGGCTACAAGCCTGCGGACGTGCGCGGGCAGGACGCGTCCATTTTTTTCGGAGACCTTGACGATCACATCGCGGATTCGATGCGCGCGGCGCAGGCCGGAGAGACGAGCCCCAGATTCGAGTCTGCGTGCCTGACGCCGGACGGCCTGCGCGTGCGGCTCGGTTTCAGCATCTTTCCGCTCTTCAGTGAGACGGGCGAGACGACGGGCCTCGTCATTACCTTTCAGGATTTGACGGAAGTGCGCGCGCTCGAAGAGATTTCGCGGCGACAGGACAGGCTCGCGGCGGTGGGCCGCGTCGCCGCATCCATCGCGCACGAGATCAGGAATCCTTTGGCGGCGATGCGCGGCTCGATTCAGGTGCTGCTCTCGGAGGTGGATGGTAATTCGGAGCAGGCCGAGCTGATGGAGATCATCCTGCGCGAGTCAGACCGTCTTAACCGCATCATCACGGATTATCTGACCTACGCGCGCCCGCGCGCCTCCACACTCGTGAGCGTGGACGTGCGCGACATCCTGCGCGAGACTTTCACGCTGCTTCGACATAGCGATGAGATGCATGCCGATCACAAGCTCGAAGCAGACCTGCCGGAGTCGCCTATGATGGCTCAGGCTGACGCCGCGCAGCTCAAGCAGGTCTTCTGGAATCTCTCGCGCAACGCTTTGCAGGCGATGCCCGGCGGGGGTACGCTTCACGTGGGCTTGAGTCGCGAGACGAGCGGGCGGCTGTGCATCGTCTTCACGGACACTGGCCGCGGGATGTCGCCCGAACAGGTCGAGCATCTCTTCGAGCCTTTTTCATCGACCACGGGAGGCACGGGTCTGGGCCTCTCGATTGTTTACCAGATCATTCGCGAGCACGGTGGTACAATCAACGTACGCAGCCGCGAGGGGCAGGGCACGACCATTACGATTGAGTTGCCGGGAGACAAGAGGTCAGATGTGAGAGGCTCGGGCGCTGACCTCCGCCCCGGCATCTGACATCCGACCTCTGATTGTTATGGCTAATCTTCTCATTGTTGACGACGAACAGAGCATGCGACAGCTTTTGTCGCTCGTCTTCGGGCGCGAAGGGCATCAGGTGCGCTCGGCGGAAAATGGGCGGCACGCGCTGGAATTGCTGCGAAGCTCGCCCGTTGATCTGATCATCTCGGACGTGAAGATGCCGGACATGGGCGGCATAGAGCTGCTGAGCGCGGCCCGCGAAGTGTTGCCCGATGTCGTCGTCGTGATGATGACGGCCTTTGCGACCGTCGATACGGCGCGCGAGGCTTTCAAGCTCGGCGCGGACGATTTCATTCAGAAGCCTTTCGACATCGAGGAGCTGAAGCTGATCGTCGCCAAGGGGCTGGAGAAGCTCGCGCTCAAGGAAGAGATCAAGACGCTCATCAAAGAGCAGCGCGAGCGCGGCAATCTGGGCAACATTATCGGCCATTCGGAAAGAATGCAGGCCGTTTACCAGATGATCGAGACGGTGGCGGAGGTACAGTCGACGGTGCTGGTGACGGGCGAGTCGGGCACGGGTAAGGAGTTGGTCGCGCGCGCCATACATGACCTGAGCCCACGCGCCGAAAAGCCCTTTGTCTCGATCAACTGCGGCGCGTTCACCGAGACACTGCTGGAATCCGAACTCTTCGGCTATGTCAAGGGCTCCTTCACGGGCGCGAACACGAATCGCAAGGGGCTCTTCGAGGCCGCCAACCGCGGCACGATCTTTCTGGACGAGATAGGCGAGATGTCGCCCGCCATGCAGGTCAAGCTCCTGCGCGTCCTGCAGGAGCGAAAGGTGCGGCCCGTCGGCGCGCATGAGGAGCTTGAGATAGACACGCGCGTCATCTGTGCCACCAACCGCGACCTCTCGGCGATGGTCAAGGACGGCAGCTTTCGCGAAGACCTCTTCTATCGCGTCTCAGTGATTCCGATTGAGCTGCCGCCGCTGCGCGAGAGAAGCGAAGACATACCGGAGCTGGCCGAGCATTTCGTCAGGAAATTCTGCGCGCAGACGGGCCGCACCCTGACGCTCAGCGAAAAGGCTCTGCGGCTTCTGGAATCCTATTCGTGGCCGGGCAACGTGCGCGAGCTTGAGCATACCATCGAGCGGGCCGTCGCGCTCGAACGCTCCACCGCGATTCAACCGGAGCGCCTGCCCGAACAGATCACTAACTACAACCCGGATTCCGCGCGCCGCCGCGACTCCGACCCCTACGAGCTACCCGAAAGCGGTCTGAACCTCGTGGCCCACCTTGAGCATCTGGAAAAGAGCTACGTGCTCGAAGCCCTTGAGCGCACCGGCTACAGCCAGTCGCGCGCCGCCGAGCTGCTGCATCTTTCCGTGCGCTCGCTTCGCCACCTTCTGGACAAGTACGACATCCGCAGCCTGACGGCGCAGATGCGCGACGATAATCGTCGCAGCACGGACACAGCACCGCGCCGCCGCGCGACAGACCCGGAGCCGCGTCGCCGCTCGACCGACACGCCGCCCGCTGACATGAACGACCGCGCCGCCGGCAGCAGTTAAAACTGAAGTTGATGTATGAAAGCCACCGCCATGGGTTATCGGGCGCTTCTCTTAAATCCCAGCGCCGTCCATGTACTCGTCCGGCGTGTAATGGCCCACTTCGGAGCTTCCTACTTTGTAGGTGTTGAGGACGCCGAGCGGTGGCGCGTAGAGGTGCAGCGTCACTAAATCCTGACCGCTGACTTCCGGGTTTCCGAGCTGATGTATGTCGGGCACAGCCGCGCCCGTCACGCCTTCCTTCAACCACTCTCTGGCCGTCTGGTAATAAAGCTCCTGCGCTTCGTTCAGGGCGAACATCGTCTCCCACATGATGCCTTCACAGACGCGCACGGCTCCGTGTGAGCCGTTATGATCGTGGATGGGCGTGCGCTGTCCCGGTCGCCAGCACAGCACCAGAAGCTCTGCGTACTCGTTACGAAAAACGCGGTGGCGCGCATACGTCCCCGGCTTAAAGCCTATGTATGGGCGCAGGTCTTCTCTGCACACAGACACTTCGCGCAGCAACGCGTTGAGATCATCGAGCGAAGGCACTTCGCGCAAAGCTTCGAGCTTTCGCCTGAGCGTGCGGAAAGAGTTGGGGAACGCCTCGTTTTTATCTACTGTCGGCAGGAGATGGTCTGTAGGGCTGACGGTCGTTGACATGTATGGGATTACTCCTTCGGCGAAGATGGCTCTCTTCCCTTGAGCACGAGCGCGCGCGCAGCGTCCTCGAACTGAAGATTTTATAGCCTTGAGAGCATCTGCGAGTCAAATGACAGGTGAGAGCCGCCGGGACAAGATGGCTCACCTCGCAATCAGGACGCGCAGGTCGCGCACGTTTGTTCCGGTCGGCCCCGTCACCACGCCATCACCCAGTGCATTAAAGAACGAGTAAGCATCGCTCGCTGCGAGGGAGCGTTCAGCATCCAGCCCGAGAGTGCGCGCTCTCTGAAGTGTCGTCCGATCGGCGAGCGCGCCCGCCGCAGGGCTGTTGCCGTCAATGCCGTCCGTGCCTGCGCTGAGCGCGACGATTTGTGCCGGTAGCCCCGGACTATTCCCTGATTCAGCATAGCTCTCGTCGATCTTAATCGCGCAGCGCAGCGCCGTTTCAGCATTACGCCCGCCCACGCCCCTGCCCCTCACAGGGCACGCGAACTCGCCGCCCGAAATCAGGCAGACGCCCTCTCGCTCGCCCCGCTTGCCTTGATGTAGAGCGAGAAGCCTCTTGAGCATCAGCGCACAGCCCTCGTCAATCGGCTGCTCAACGATGTCGCGCGCCAGCTCGACAATGATCCCACGCTCGCGCGCCGCACGCGCCGCCGCTTCGATTGCTCGCCCGTTGTCAAGTAAGACGTAGTAAGCACGCACAGCCGTGCGCGAGACCGCGGCTTCTTTCGAGGCAGGCGGTTGGTTGATCGCGCGCACGATTGCTAAGGGCAGACGAGACGCGAGATCGTATCGCTCCAAGACCCATGCGGCATCGGGGCTGCCCTCTACGGGCGTAGGAAGCGTCGGCCCGGAAGCGACGTTCGCCTCATCGCCCTCGCCTGTGTCGGAGACGATCAGGCTCAACTGGTCTGCGCGGGGCGCACGCGCGGCCAGCCCGCCGCCTTTGATTGCGGAGAAGGCGCGACGCACGCTGTTGATCTCGGCTATCGAAGCGCCGCAGGAGACGAGCAGGCGATTGGCCGCGCGCAGCTCGCGGAGCGTGATGCGATCATCGAGCGGCCATTCGATCATCGCAGAGCCTCCGCCGGAGATGAGAAAGATCACAGTCGCGCGCTCTGCCTCTGCGCGTGCCAGCATCTCGAAGGCTACTTGCGCCGCAATCAGGCTCGTCCTGTCAGGCAACGGATGACCGCCCTTGAGAAAGCGCCAGCGCGTGTTTGAAGAGAAGGCTTTGAACGGTACAACGATGCCCGAACGGCGAGAGCGCGCCGCCACCGGGCCGACGACGAGGCCGGCTGCAATGTGTTCGCCCAGAATCTCATCGAGCGCCGCCGCCATCGAAGGCGCTGCCTTTCCGACGGCGATGACGTAGACGCCCGCGCCGCGCTTAGAGAGCTTCAAGGTGGTTTCGAGTACCTTGAGGCGAGGGCCGTCAACCTCGACGGCGCGGCGCACGGCCAGTCGAGCGTCCACGCTCCTGAGCGCGGCATCGAAAATCTCCAGCGCGGCGCGCCGCAGCTCCGGCTTCAAGTGCCAGCCTCCCTCTACTCTACTGTGACTTGCGCGCGAAGGGCACGAAAGCGGCGGTCGCTGATACCGCGCACCATAATCAAATGCTCTGTGCGACGAAAGCGACCGTACTGACGGCGATGGTCGACGATGCGCGCGGCCAGAGCCTTGCCTATGCCGGGCAGACGTTCCAGCTCGGCGGGCGAAGCCGTGTTGAGATTAACGAGCGCTGCGCCCGACCTCTCCTGTCCGAGGATTGACGTTTGGGTTGAGGCGAGGGAAGTATGGCGTGGCAATTTGACGCAGGAAGCGCCTGAGAGAGCTAAGACCACTGGAAGCATCAACGAAGCAAGCCGATGACTTATCACGGTGCTATATCTCATGCAAAGCTACGCTCGGTGGTGTCACCGTTTATGCCGCGTACGTGTGCAAAATGCTAGAAGTCTAAAAAATTCAGGAACTTGTAACATCCAAAGGCGGCTTTTCCACAGGGTTTTCCACAGATTCCTGTGGAAAAGTGTCGCAGGAAACAAGCCGACTCGCAACGAGCATGAAACCTGAGCCCGGTGCGCGGGCACAGGGCGTTTCGCCCTTATTGCTCTATTTTACACGCCGTCCTTTGGCTCATCCCAGTCGGCGACCAGCTCGTAGGCGCGGCCAAGGACGGGGCGCGGGCGCGCTCCATCGGCCTGACCGATGAAGCCTTCGCGCTCCATCATGTCAAGGATGGCGGCGGCGCGACCGTAGCCTATGCGCAGGCGACGCTGCAGGACAGAGGTTGAAGCGCGTTTCATCTCGACACAGATACGCAGGGCGTCCTCGAACAACTCGTCGCGCTCGCCGCCCGCGCCGTCCATCCCGAGGGCTTCCTCCTCGGACTGTGTGATCGACTCGTCGTACTGCGGCTCGCCCTGCGCCTTGATATGAGCGACGATGCGGCCTATCTCGGATTCGTCAACGTAAGCGCCGTGAACGCGCACCAGACGAGACGTGCCGGGCGGCAGAAAGAGCAGGTCGCCGCGACCGAGGAGCTGCTCAGCGCCGTTGGCGTCGATGATCGTGCGCGAGTCAACTTTCGAGGAGACGCGGAACGAGATGCGCGAGGGGAAGTTCGCTTTGATAAGTCCTGTGATGACATCGACGCTGGGGCGCTGCGTGGCGAGCACCAGATGTATGCCGACGGCGCGCGCCATCTGCGCGAGGCGAGTGATGGATTCCTCGACCTCGTGGCCCGAGACCATCATCAGGTCTGCAAGCTCGTCAATGATAATGACGATGTAGGGCAGCGGCTTGTGCGGCTCGCCCTGCTCGTCGTAGTCCTTGACCATGTTGCGGCGCATCACTTCCGTGTTGAAGCCGTCAATGTTACGCACGCCCCACCCGGCCAGCTCCTTGTAGCGCCGCTCCATCTCGCCCACGGCCCACTTCAAAGAGATTGCCGCGCGCTTGGGGTCTGTGATGATCGGCGTCGCCAGATGCGGGATACCGTCGTAGAGGCCAAGCTCAAGGCGCTTGGGGTCGACGAGGATGAACTTCACTTCATCGGGCCGCGCCTTGTAGAGGATGGAAACGATGAGCGAGTTGACGCCGACGGATTTGCCCGCGCCGGTCGCGCCCGCGATCAAAAGGTGCGGCATCTTTGCCAGATCGGCCACGTAGTTCAAGCCGTCAATGGTCTTGCCCAATGCGATAGTGAGCTTTGAGGCGGAGTCGCGAAACTGGCGCGACTCGACCACCTCGCGCAGGTGAATCGTTTCGCGCGAAGGGTTGGGCACTTCTATTCCGACGTGTGGCTTGCCCGGCATCCTGTCGATGCGTATCGACTCCGCCTTGAGCGCCAGACAGAGATCGTCAACCAGACCCGTGACGCGTGAATACTTCACGCCGGGGTCTGGCTTGAATTCATAAGTCGTGACGACCGGGCCGGGGCAGATGTGTTTGATCTGACCGGTGACGTTGAACTCTTTGCACTTTTCGGCGAGCCGCGTGGCGAGTTGGAGCAATTCCTCGTCGGCCTGCTCACTATGCGGCGGCGGCGCGTTCAGAAACTCCACGTTCGGTATCTTGTAATCGGTGATTGCAGCAGCCGCCGCAGTCGCCGCGGCAGCACTGGCCGCGCGGCGCGCGCTGGCACGATCAGGCGCGGCGGGCAGGAGCGCGCTGCCTTCCTGCGAATCCGCTTCGGAGCGCACGACGGAAGCGGTTCTGACCATCTCTTCGACTTCGGCTGCTTCATCCGTCGGCATAGTGGCGGCCCGTCGCGCCGACACAGCGGCGGCAGCGGCGGCGCGAGCCTGTTTGCCGGGCGAGAGGGGCGGCTCCTGCACTGCGACGCGCTGCTGCTGCTGCTGCGCGGGCACGGTCGGCCCGACGCCCACTGCTGAAGCAGCCATCTCCACCTCAGTCGTCAAAACCTGCGCGGAGGTCTGTGCCGGTTGAGCCATCACGCTGGCCGCGCGCTTAATGGCCGACGAGGCGTTGATGCCCCCCGCGACGGCTTCCGTGTCCCCAAGCGTCGCCGTATCGCGCATGAACTCGGCGACGCGATCAGCTCCCGTCTTGGCGCTCTCGACCTCAAGGCGGAAGGCCTCTTCACGCTCGGCGCGCGCTAAGCGGCGCATCTCCGAACGCTGAAGCGCCCGCTCACGACGCGCCGCTCTCCAGGCCCTGATGCGTTCCGGGATATCGTGGAAGAGAGAGAAGCGCTCGCCGCTAATGACAGCCTTGATGCGCTCGTAGGCGCGCACGAAGGAGAAGTTCGTGGCGAGCAGCAGGCCAATCGAGCCCGTGG
Organism: Pyrinomonadaceae bacterium; assembly: GCA_036389675.1. Lineage (GTDB taxonomy): Bacteria > Acidobacteriota > Blastocatellia > Pyrinomonadales > Pyrinomonadaceae > DASQYE01. The sequence goes on along the minus strand of DASVWI010000035.1, from coordinate 20,628 downwards.
CAATAAGCAGTACGGCTGTCCCGACAGTGTTCAATCCGCTCACCAGAACGCGCGAGATGAGCGCCCCGGCGAGCCCGCCCGGCGGGACGCTCCTGTCAATCAGAGGGTTCGGGATGAAGAGCGCGAACAATGCCGCCGCGGAGAGAATGAGTACGAGGGAGCCGCCGACGCGATAGAAAGGGGATTCGATGCGGCGCTGGCGAAAACGCTGCCATGCGGCGACGAAGAGAATGAGCAGCAGCAGGACGGCGGCGAGGCCGAGGTATTGAAAGAGGTCTGCGGCGACGTATGCGCCGACACGCCCGATGAGATTGTGCGCCTCCGCCTGCCCGCCCGAATGGCCCGAAGGATCGTTCGGCTTGTACGTCACAAGGCAGAGCGTAAGGAGCACGCCGACAGCAAAGAGCATGATGGCGATGATCTCATTGCGCCGCGTGTTTCCAGGCTCACCTGCCGTTGTTGGGCCAACTGCCTTGGCACGCGCTTCCCTGTGTGTGGTCGACATAGTTCCTCCGGCCTTCGCTTCCTTCGATGTGTGAGACAAGTCCCTTGTGCCCCCGCAGCTCCAACAGAACCTGAACTCGCCCTCTATCCGTGTACCGCACTTTGGACATTTCCACATGTCGAGGCTTTCGTCTGTGACTCCCTTACGCGGCGCGCCGCGAGAGGAGGTAAGCTTTGATGAAATCGTCTATGTCGCCCGCCAGCACGGCATCAACGTCGCCCCGCTCAAGCTTGGTGCGGGCATCTTTGACCAGTCGGTAGGGCGCGAGCACGTAGTTTCTGATCTGCGAGCCGAACGAGATGTCCTGCTTATTGGCTTCCAGCTCCGCGGTCTCGGCCCGCCGCTTTTCCAGCTCCAGCTCGTAGAGGCGCGAGCGCAAGACCTGCATCGCGACGGCGCGGTTCTGGTGCTGTGAGCGCTGGTTCTGGCACTGAACGACGATGCCGGTCGGCATGTGAGTGATGCGTACAGCCGAGTCGGTCGTGTTGATGTGCTGGCCTCCTGCGCCCGTCGAGCGATAGGTGTCAACGCGCAAGTCCTTATCGTTGATCTCGACCTCGATGTTATCGTCGATCTCGGGATAGACGAAGAGGGAAGCGAAAGAGGTGTGGCGGCGTGATGCCTGATCGAAGGGCGAGATACGCACGAGGCGATGCACGCCGGCTTCAGCCGCCAGCAACCCGTAGGCATACTCGCCTTCGACCCTGAACGTGACGCCTTTGATGCCCGCCTCTTCGCCCGGCTGATAATCCAGTATCTCTGTCTTGAACCCACGCTGCTCGGCCCACTTCAAATACATACGCAGCAGCATCTCCGCCCAGTCCTGCGATTCAGTGCCGCCCGCGCCCGGGTGAATCGTGCAGATGGCATTGCGCCCGTCATTCTCGCCCGCGAGCAGCATCTCTGTTTCGGCCTGCCCAACCTCGGCTTCAAGCTTTTCAATGAGCGCGCGCAATTCCCTGAGCGACGCCTCATCATCCTCTTCGGCGAACTCGAAGAGCACGCCCGCGTCCGCGATGTGCGACTCAAACTCTTCCTGTCGCGCGATGATGCGCTCCAATCGGCTGCGACGGCCCATCAGCTTTTGCGCCTCTTCCTGATCGTTCCAGAAATCTGGAGCCGAGGCTAGCGCCTCTATGCGCGACGACTCATCGCGTTTGGCCGCTACATCAAAGAAACCTCCCGAGCTGTTCGACGCGCTTCCGCAAATCCTCGTAGGTCGTGCGTAACTCTTCGATTGAAACTGTTCCTATCATCCTTAATCTTCCCCCTGACCTGAAAAGGTCTTCTAACTCTGTGGCCTTATCATACCGGATGTCTTCCGAAACGATGCGACAAATATTAACAGACTGAGCGCGGCGCACGTGCCGACAAACAGATCGCCGTGCCGTGTATAAAAAGTCTTGCCCCCGTCGGCGCGACCGACCGTCCAAGCTCTCACCGCCGGCTCGAAGCCGCGGGTTTCATCCAGCACTTCGCCGCGCCCTGTGATATACGCGGTGATGCCCGTGTTGGTGACACGCAATACGGGGCGACCGTTCTCCACTGCGCGAAAGACCGTGTTAGCTAGATGCTGTCGCATCACGGGCGTTGGGCCAAGATAGCCGTCGTTCGTGATATTAACGAGCACGTCCGCGCCTTCGTCGGCAAACCTTCGGGCGATTGAAGGGAATGCCGACTCGAAACAGATAAAGACGCCTGCACGCGCCTCGCCTATCGGTATCAAAGGGTACTGCGCGCCCGGCGTGAAATCCCCGACCATCACAGGGACGAGATTGACTCCGGGCAGCCAGCGCGGCAGCGGCACGTACTCGCCAAACGGCAGCAGGCGAATCTTATCATACTGTGCGACGGCGCGGCCCTCTTCGTTGACGAGCACAGCCGCATTGTAAGCGCCGTTGGCCGGTGCGGGCTCAAGCGAGTTGAAAAGCACCGACGTGTGATTCGCGGTCGTGAAGCCTGTGACCAACTCGCGAAACTCCGCGTCCTTGGCGTAAGTGAAGTTCATGGGAGACTCGGGCCAGACGACGACGCGCGGTATGGCCGAGCGCGCCTGCGGCGAATTGCCTCTGGCCCAATCGTCATTACCGCTGTAGTTTGCCGCGCCGTCTTTGACCCATGCATCGAGCGCGCCCGCACTCAAAGACAGATGACGGGCGACGAGCGCGTCCATCTCCGACACTTCCCTGACAGGGTCCATCGGCACGTTGGGCTGGACGGCGATGATGACCGCATCCGGTTTCGCTGAGACATGCGGCGATGTCTTGAGCGATTGAAGATGACAGGCCAACACGATGACGAAAGTGCCTGCAAGGATGAGAGAGGCGAAGATGAGCGCCCTCACGTTCCTTTGTAGAATAAGGTATGCAAGCGCGGCGTTCGCCGTCAGGATAAGAAAACCGACCCCGTAGACGCCGCCCCAGCGCGCGGCCTGAATCAACGACGGGTGATAGGCCTGCGAGTAACCGACGGCATTCCACAGTTGGCCGGTCACTCCCAGACGAGCCCATTCAAACGCTACCCAGACGAACGGCGCAAAGAGCAGCCCGCGCACGCCCCAACGCGAAACGGCGCGCGCCAATACAAGGCTGCTCGCCGCCGGGAACAGCCCCACCAGCATCGCGCCCGGAATCAGCAGCAAGTAGGCTATGGGCGCGGGGATGCCGCCGTAGCGCACCATGGCATGCGTCAGCCAGTAGCAGGAGCCTAAGAAAAAGGGAGCGCCCGTGATCCAGCCAATGATGAAAGCCGTAGAGCTTTGCGGCCTGCGTGCGATGCTGACGAGGAGCGGCACGAGGGCCACCCAGGCGAGCGGCCATAGATTGAAATCGGGAAAAGAGATGATGAGAAGGATGGCGGAGAGCGTCGCCAGTCCCACCTGTGTGCGCGTCGGGGCGCTCACGCGCACTCTCTCTCTCAGCGTGGCGAGAGAGTATGTGCGGCCCGGCGCATCCAGAGAGATGACATCGCTCATACCGAGCGAGTTTAGCAAAGAAGCTGTGCCGGCGTCATCGCAGTAGTCGCAGTAGAGAGCTTGCCCGGACATGCGCTCTATAGCTTGACGCGCGTGTCCCGTATGCTCGCCCGTCCTCTGCTCGAAAAAAAATCGCACGCTTTGGCGCGGGAGGCCATGCGCGATAACGGAAATCGTCTAACGAGGGCGTCAATAGACAAAAAAAGTCACTCCCCGAGTGACAATTTTCGTCGCCTGACATATTCCGTCCGGGCACACGCCGCGCTCGTTGAGGGTTAAGAGGGGCGCTCCTGAAGTTTATGCCGACTTATCTAGTCTGATTTAAATGGGCCGTAAACGTGGGAGAACCCGGTCATTGCTGACCGGGTTCACATTTCGGGGGGTTAAACTGAAGGGATGCTCGGCGGGCGGCTGGCGCAGCGGCAGGCGGCGCTCAGAGAAGTGATGGCGGCGGGGTCACGTTTCATCCGTGCTTGCCGACAATAAGCGAAGCACTTGGCGTGCCACGGAAAATAATTTTCTGGAAACGAGTGTTGATTAGATATGAAAGAGGGAGCAGAAGGCGCGCGCTCCTGATGGTTCGGCGCTGCCTGGGACGGGCAGGTGAATCTATCCGGCGGGGTCTTCAATGACGCGCACGTTCTTCATCCGTGGGCCGCCTTTGTCTCTGAGCCGCGCGGCTTCGGCCTCCGCTTCGTCGCGCGTGTAGCGGCCTATGAGAACATCCAGCGAAGCATCCGAGGCGAGCGCACGCGGCTTCGTCCGCACATCCTTGTAGCCCTTGCGCTCAAGAGATTCGACCAGAGAGCGGGCCGCTTCCTTAGACTTCAACTCGGGCACGAGAAGCGCGTAGCGCCGCTGCTTATTATTGGTTTCGGGCGAGGGCGAGGCAGCGGGCGCGCTGGCGAGTTGTGTTGGAGAGGGGCTCGGGTTTGAAGGCGTCGGGGTGCTGGAAACTATGTCGGGCTGTGGCGTCGGAGGCTCGACCGTCCAGCGACCGACCATGATGCCGATGGCGAAGAAGACGGCGGAGAGAAGAAGCGCGCTCAGGAGCATGACGGCGGGGCGGCGCTCGTCGCGGCTGAACTCTTCAAATGCCGAATGACGCGCCTCTCGCTCGATAGTCGTCTCGTATTTTTCTGAGTCGGTTGACATCGCCTGAGCGCTCAATCGCCGGAGCTATAACTTACGCTTCAGTCATCGAAGGAAGTACCTTTGGCGCGGGCTCGACTTCGAGCAGGTGTCCGCTGGTTCCGACCACCAGAACACGCGTCCCGCGCTTGATCGTCAGACCTCCGCGAGCGCGCGCGCGCCACAACTCGCCATCGACAAGGACAGAGCCTTCGGGCTCCAAAGCCGTCTCGACAAGGGCCGGTACATTCATCAGCTCAAGCCGGCCCGTGGCCGCCTTCTTATGTCTGGACAGCAGGGCAGCGTACACGGCTGCGATAAGCAGAGCGCCGAAGATCAGGCTTATGAAAGCCACTGCCAGACTCATGATGCTTTGCTCTCCGGGCCGGAGGCGCTTTCGTTTCCCGCAGGTCTTAACCGTCCGTGGGGGCTTATTCTAACATAAGGCAAAAGTAAAAAGGCAGAAGGTAAAAGTGAAAAAAGGTTGAGTGCCTTTCTTCGCTTCTACCTTCTGCCTTTCTACTTTTGCCTTCTTTACCTGCCGCCCGTGTCAACCTGTCTCTGAAGCGCAATGGCGTCCTGATTGTTGGGGTCTATCTGCATGGCGCTGCGCGCATAAGTGAGAGCCATCGCCCTGTCTCCGCGCTCCAGAAAGATGCGACCGAGCAGGATGTGCGCGTCAATCTGCTTGGCGTCCCAGAAGATCGAGGTTTTGAGCGCGCTGATGGCCGCCTCCTGATCGCCGCGCCGCTGGTTGATTCGACCGATCAGCAGGTAAGCCTCTGCGCTCATCGGCTCAATCATCAGGACTCGACGCACTTCCGGCAAAGCTTCATCGTCGCGGCCAGCCTGATAAAGCTCGCGCGCCTTGGCAAGCAGGTCTTGCGTGTTGGAGGTCTCGGCAGGCTCTTCCTTCTTGTCGCGCGTGACCTCGAAATAGTCGCTGCGGTTGAAGGAGTCGCGCAGGCGAAGCGAGACGCCGGGCGTGGTCTGCGACTTCTGCCACTCGGTCTGCCACTTGGCATAGACCTGTAGATAACGTCGAGCCTGATCGTCGGCAGCCGTGGCCGGTTCCGCATTGCCCACACGCTCAAGCGACTTGGCGAAAAGAAAGTAGGCTTGCCCGTCCTTAGGATTGTCCGTGATGACGGGGCGCAGCTGATCGGCGGCCTCCGCGTATTTGCCGCTGAGGAAGAGCGCGTAAGCGTAGTTGAAACGCACCATCATATCGTCGGGCGTTGACTCGGAGGCGCGGGCCAGAAACTTGACGCCCTGTTCAAGCAGACGCGCACGCTCTTCAGGTTTCTTCTCGTCGCGCGCGGCCTGAATGGAGATCGCGCCCGCGTTGTTGTAGATGCCCGTCAGAGGCATCTCGGACGTTAAGGGCACGAGGACATTGAGCGCCCCGTTCAGATCAGACAGACGCCAGTAGGAGAGCCCCGCGTAGAAGGATGCTTCGGCGTAGTGCGGGTCTTTCTTCTGTAACTTGGAGAAGTACTCGGCGGCGTTCTTCCAGTCGCTGCGCCTGAGATAGAAGTGGCCCAGCTCGAATGCCGCCTGCGGGTAGGTCGCGCCCGCATTCGCATCGGCGTAAAAACGCAGGGCGTTCTTGAAGTAGTTCTCGCGCGTCGCGTCGGACGCAGGTGTGAGCACGCCTTTGACGTAAGCCTCGAAAGCTTTGGGCGGAACTTTGGTAGCCTGCTGCACGAACTGGTTCTGCGAGAAGGGAAGCGCCTTGTCGCGCTGGTATAGAATCTGGTAGGCGAGCCGTCCCTGCATGGTCTGCAGGATCGAGAGCGCGCCGCCGAAATCATACTCGCGCGTGGCCCAGCGCCCGTCCGGCATCATCTCGCCCATCAAGCGCCCTTCGTTGACTTTGATGACGCGCGCGCTCCCCTGCAAAGCCGCGGGCGTATTCCCCTGCTGCGGCGTGACGCTGTAGGTTCCGAGCACGATCATGGTCGCGCGCGCTTCACGCGCGAGCTTGATGGCCGTGGCGCGCGACGGCAAAACGTTCTGCGGCAGGCGCACTCTCTGGTAGGCGAGCTCGCGCTCGTCGCTCGAAACGACGATCAAGTCCGGCATGACGCTCAACAGCTCCGAGAGAGAATCGGCGAAGCTCTCGCCTACCCAGTTATACTCCTGATGGCTGGACGTGTTCTCGAAGGGCAAGATAATGACGACATCATTTGTCGCCCGGTTTTGCGCGAACACCTTCGATGCGGGTAAAAGCGACGGCAGGGCGACCAGCAGGGCGAACGCGGCCAGATGTAAGGGGAAGCGACGTGTCAACATGAATCGAAACCTTTATAACAATCTATCAGCTCTGAAGCGACCACCGCCTTAACTCGCTCGGTAAAGCGCGCGGCCAAGTCCGTTATGATGCCCTTATCATACCTCTGGTTGGACGCAAAAGGAATCCTGCCAACCGCCACTCCCGCCGGAGCGCCAATCGATCAACTCAACGAATTTACGCCGAACAGCATGCCTTTCATGTTGAAGAGTTTCGGTCTATGCTTGTGGCTAAACCGATAGCAGGAGAGATGAGTGATGGCAAAGAGCCCGCTTGAAGCAGTAGAGCAGCTTGATGAAGCCTTTAATCGCGGCGACCTCGAAGCGATCCTGAGCTTCTACGAAGAGGGGGCGACGATGGTGGTGGAGCCGGGAAGGCTCGCCAGTGGAAAGCCCCAACTGCGGAGCGCGTATGAATGGATTCTGAGCAATATCAAAGGGACTGCGCGACAGGAAAAAACACACGTCATCGAGAGCGATGACATAGCCCTGTTCACCTCGAAGTGGAGTTACAACGGCACGACTCCGGATGGAACAAAGGTGTCCAGAGAGTCCTATGCTTCTGTCATTCTGCGTAAGCAGCCGGACGGCGACTGGCTCATCGTCGTTGACAATTCATGGGGGCCGGCGGTTTTAGAGTAACAGGCTTCAACTTCCTTTCCGGCCTCCTACAGTCAAACTCGCTCTGGCGCTTTGACATCTCGGCTGCGACGCGATAAGTTTTACTCACTCACCTATATTTTAATCCCTAACGAGCGAGGCTTACAATTTATGGCAAAGAGTGGTCATAAAGGCATCAGCCGGATTGATTGCCCTGAGAGAAAGACTGTTGGATGGTATGTCAGAGTCAGGCTAAAGAACGTCACGAAGTCGAAGTTCATTAGCGATAAGATACACGGCGGCAAAGAAGCGGCCCTTGTGAAGGCCGTCGAGTGTCGCGATCAGTTAGAGCAGGAGCTAGGCAAACCGCGCACCGATTGGGTCGTGGTCGGCAATAACCCGCGCAACCGGAGCGGAGTCGTCGGTGTGCGGCGGGCAGTCAAGAAGTACAAGGGTAAAGACGGTAAGATTTACCTGAACGAAGTGTATGAAGTCTCCTGGCATGCAGGTAGAGAGAAGAGGGGCCAGACCTCCGTCTCAATCAAAAAGTACGGAGAGATGGGAGCCTTCCGCCGCGCGTGCGCTATCCGTCGCCAGAAAGAGCAGGAGATGTACGGCACGGTCGTGGTAAGCAAGTGGGCACAATCCCTGAGCAAAGTCTGCGCCGCCTAACCGCTCTCATCCAAACCGAATCCTAATCCAATTGAAGGGGATGCTCCGGACATCTACAGTCCGGAGCATCCCCTTTGATCATCCCTGCCGGCACACCTATTGACATTCGATAGGTGTGGGCCTATACTCGGCCCCTATCGGATGGCTAGAGGAGGAGCATGAAGCAAAATAAGACCGATCCTTTTAAGACCGATCTTTTGCAGGGGACTCTTGAACTGCTGGTCTTGCGCATACTCGGGTCAGGGCAGTTGAACGGTTGGGACATTATGCAGCGCATCCAGATAGTCTCCGGGGATGTGTTAAGCGTCACTCCCGGGTCTCTCTATCCGGCGCTGCACAGGTTGGAGGAGCGGGGGCTTGTCTCGGCTGAGTGGGGCGCGTCTGAGAATAACCGGCGGGCGAAGTTTTACCGCCTGACCACAACCGGGCGTAAGCAGCTTGAGGCGGAGCGTAAGACGTGGGAGCGTTTCACGGATGCCGTCGAATTGATTCTGCGCGATGCATGAGCGGAAAGGATTTCATGATGCTTGGCAGGTTAGGCAGACGGTTGCGGGCACTGCTGCGACGGGGCGAGATGGAGCAAGAGCTGGACGAGGAGTTGCGCTACCATCTTGAGCGCGATGTCGAGCAGAACATCTCCGGCGGCATGAGCCCTGAAGAGGCGCGTTATGCGGCGCGGCGCAGTTTCGGCGGCGTCGAGCAGTCCAAGGAGCAATGCCGCGACGCGCGTGGCCTGGGCCTGATCGACGACCTCTGGCAGGACGTGCGCTACGGTGTGCGGATGCTGATCAAGCGACCGGGCTTCACCCTTATCGCCGTCGCCATCCTTGCGCTGGGCATCGGCGCGAACACGGCGATTTTCAGTTTGATCAACGCTACGCTATGGCGGCAACTGCCTGTATCCGAGCCTGAAAGTCTAGTCTATGTTCATAGCGGCAATCCGAACAATCCTTACAGCAATGCCTCCTATCCTGATTATGTAGAGTTCCGCGACCAGAATCAGGTCTTCGCCGGGCTGGCGGCGTGGGCCGGTATTTCGGCCAGCATCAACAGCAACGACCAGACCGACCTGATCGTCGGCGCGATAGTTTCCGGTAATTTCTTCGACCTCATCGGAGTGCGCGCGGCCCTCGGGCGCGCCATCACAAACGAAGATGACCGCACCCCGGGCGCGCATCCGGTCGTCGTCCTCGGTCATGGCTTGTGGCAGCGGCGATTCGGCGGCAGCGCCGGAGTCATAGGTCAGCAGATCAGTCTGAACGGACAAAGCTTCACGATCATAGGGGTGCTGCCGAACGATTACAGGAGCGCTTTTCCGAATCGAGTGGACGATTTTTATGTGCCGATGATGATGCAGGCGGTGATGCGCCCGCCCCGCGCGGGATACTCCGGAGAGATGAATCCTGACCTGTTGAAGGTTCGTCGTAATCGCTGGCTATCGCTGATCGGGCGTCTCAAACCCGGTGTCACCATGGAGCAGGCGCAGGCCGCTCTGGTTCCGATCACAAAACAGCAGGGCGAGCTTTATCCTGACACCAATCGCAATCGTATCCTGACGCTCACGAGAGTCAGTGACGGAGACCCTGAGTCGCGCTCCCAGCTACGATCGGTCGCGAGCCTGCTGCTGACGGTGGTCGGGATTGTGTTGTTGATTGCGTGCGCGAACGTGGCGAACCTGTTGCTGGCGCGCGCATCGGCGCGGCGCAAGGAGATTGCTGTGCGGCTGGCGCTCGGCGCTCGTCGCGCGCGGCTTGTTCGTCAATTGCTGACGGAGAGCCTGCTGCTGTCTTTGCTGGGCGGAGCGGCAGGGCTGCTGCTCGCCGTATGGGCCGTGGATGCTTTGAAGGGCGCGCCGCCGCCCCCCGGCGTGTTGCCGGTCAGTCTGGATTTCAGCCTTGATGGCCGCGTGCTTATTTTTACGCTCGCGTTGTCGGCAGTGACAGGAATCGTCTTCGGCATCATACCGGCACTGCAAGCCTCTCGGCCCGATCTGGTATCTACGCTGAAAAACGATTCGCCGACGCTCAATCACAACCACTGGCGATTCAATTTACGAAACGGTCTGGTGATCACACAGGTGGCGCTCTCGTTTATGCTGCTCATCGGAGCGGGCCTGTTTCTGCGTAGCCTCTGGCAGGCACAAGCCATCAGGACGGGCTTTGACGAGACAAAGCTGCTCACCGCGCCGCTCAGCATTAACCTGCTGCGCTACACGCGCGCGCAGGGCAGAGAGTTTTATCGGCAGGTGGTCGAGCGCGTCGAGGCGCTGCCGGGCGTCGAGTCTGCGAGTCTGACGCGCGTTGTGCCTTTGAGCGGCGGCAGCTCGATTCGCGGTATGGTGATTGAGGGACGAACCGGGCCGAACAGCAATTTTCGTAGCGAAGGCGGAAACCCTAGCGCGGGAGGCGAGAACGAGCTCAGCCTGAGCGTCGTAGGGCCGAAGTATTTTCAGACCGTAGGCATAAGCTTGCTCGCTGGGCGTGATTTCAATGAGCAGGACACGGAAGACAAGCCCGGCGTGTTGATCGTCAACGAGACTTTCGCGAAGCGTCACTTCGGCGGGCAGGATGCCCTGGGCAAGCGTTTGAGTCTGGAAGGCGAGAAGGGGCCATGGCGAGAGATCATCGGCATCGCGCGTGACAGCAAGTACGTCACGCTCGGTGAAGCGGCGACGCCCTTCGCCTACCTGCCGCTTTCGCAGAACCACGAAACCGGAATGACTTTGCTCGTCAGGGCGAGCAATGAGCCGGCTGGCCTTGCCTTAGCCGTCCGGCAGGCGGTGCAATCGATTGAACGAAATCTGCCGGTCACGAATATCAGGACGATGAGCGAGCAGATAGGCAATTCGCTTTACGCGGCGCGGATGGGCGCGGTCTTGATCGCCGTCTTCGGGGGGCTGGCGTTGCTGCTCGCGGCGGTCGGGTTGTACGGCGTGATGGCTTACGCCGTCTCGCAGCGCACGCGCGAGATAGGCATACGCATGGCCTTAGGCGCGAGGACAACGGACGTGCTCGGGCTCGTCCTGCGCGAAGGGATGACGCTCGTGGCTATCGGCGCGGCGCTGGGGTTGATAGGGGCGTTAATCGGCACGCGCCTGCTCGTCAGTTTCCTTTACGGTATCAGCCCGGTTGACGCCGCGACCTTTATCGTCACGGCGATAGTGCTGTCGGTCGTCGCCTTCGTCGCCAATTTCATTCCGGCGCGACGCGCGATGAAGGTAGACCCGATGGTGGCGCTCAGGTATGAATAGGCCCGGGGAAGTGAAGGGCGTTCAAGCCCTTTAGATGAAGGGTCGCCGCGCGCAAACTGTTGGGCACGAGCCTTAAGAAAAGTTGCGAGTGAGTAAAGCTGAGGGCCGGGAACATACCCCGGCCCTCAGCTTTAACATCTCGGTGAACCGAGCCTGCGTCGGCAGGTTTTTAGTAAGGGCTGCCAAGCTCCTGCATGCTCTTCACTTCCCTGTAGCCCGCGGGAATCTCAAAGAGCGCGGCGTCCAGAGTGGCCTTGGAGAGGTCTACGACTTCCTGCGTCGATGACGACTCGGGGATGCTGGCCGCGCCGTCCTCGCCCGCGTTGAACTTCATACGGGTGGTGGTCATGACCGGATAACCGAGCTTGACCGTGCCCACAGTCTTGAAGCGTACCTCGTCCACGCAATCGGCATCGCTGGAAAAATTGGGCACGGCTGAGCCATCCGTCGCGCAGTTGAGGCCGCCGGGAAGGTCTACGTACCAGCCGTCGGTCTCCATCTCCATATTCATAGAGGCGCATGCGCCTTCCGATGCTTCGATGACGACCTTAGACTTGAGGTGGCGGGCCGTCAGGCCCAGCATCTCCCTGCGCTCGCCCGTGTCCGTCTTTGTCGTCGTGTATGTGACCACACCGCCGCGCCGCTGCGTGCCCTGTCTCTGCGCGCTTGCCGCACCCGACGTGTCCTGAGAATCAAGCGGCGCGATAAAGTATGTCCGGGTCTTGTCGTTGATCTGAATCGTGCGCTTGAGGTCGCACTGATAGATGCTCGTATAACCCATGCCTTCCGTGCGCTGGCGCGAGCCCTTGATGTAGGTCGTGCCCGTGATGCTGCGTCCGCCTGCCGCGCTCTTCGTCGTGATCTTAATGTCCGCCAGCGCTATCGAAGTCGAACAGAGCAGAGCGACAACAAGCGCCGTCGACTTCATCAGCTTGCGCGCGCGAAAAAAGTTGGCCCACTCCAACCGGCTCGTCCCGGAGTTCGAGGTTGTTCCTTGATGATGATTATTGCTTCTCAGCATTTCCAGCTCCTATTTTGTGAATAAATTGATGCTCTATTTGTAAACGCGAAAAATGGCCGTCGAATGAATCACCCGCCAGCGTAAAATTTCGGCGGCGCGCAAACCTGTAGGGGCTGTTTGAAGGTGTCTTTACCTCAGTTTCATTCAATCCTTCCAACACCTACGGGCATCTGCTTCAGGAATTGCAAGTAACTGCTAAACCCGCGTAAAATTCTCGACATCTGGAAGCACCCGACAAAAGATTTGGACTTTGATACCGCCTTTCATCCCACGTTAAGGACTTTGAGTAAAAACAAGATGGACATTTTGCAAAGAGCCGTCGAGCGCAATCTGATTGCTTTTGATGAGGAACGGAAATACATCACGTATGTTCGGCAGGGCAAAAGGCGCAACTTTCAGAACCCTGAAGAAAAGGTGCAAGCCGAAGCATTTTGCCGGCTCGTTCTGGAATATGAATATCCAGCTGACCGTATAGAGATGTTTTCAACTGTCAGGATGGGCGTTGCTGTCAAAGAGGCCGACATGATCGTTTATGCAGACGACGAGCGCCAAAAGCCTTACATCATTGTCGAGTGCAAGAGCCCTGAAGTTTCGGAAATGGAATTTAAGCAAGCCGTCGAGCAGGCTTTCTCTTACGCCTATGCGATTGCCGGAACGATTAAATTTATCTGGGTCACGAAGGGCAACAAGCAGGAGTTTTATCGCTTTGATAAAGAGAAGAACAAGCGAACCATCGAAGTCGATCTACCTTATTTCGGTCAAACCGCCACGAAAAAATACAAATACGCGAAAGGCGGATTCTACATCGACCGAATCAAAGGCAAAGAGGAGCGGATAAAAACCGATGACATTAAAGAGGTCGCCGAGAGCGAGCTGACGCGCATCTTCAAACAAGCGCACGACGCGCTCTGGGCGGGCGGCGAGCTGAACCCGTCGCAGGCATTTGACGAGCTGGACAAACTCATCTTTTGCAAAGTCTGGGACGAGCGCAACACCAGAAAAGGCGAGCCGTACCAATTTCAGATTTTCAGCGAATATGACGACGACGCAAAGAATCTGGCATCACTCCGAAAGAGAGTTTTCGCGCTCTACGACAAGGGCAAGGATAAAGACCCGGAGATTTTCAACAAGCCGATTGATTTAACCAACGAGAGAATCAAAACCGTCGTCGAGTATTTTCAAAGCATCAACTTCACGGACACTGATTTAGACAGTAAAGGAAAAGCCTTCGAGACTTTCCTCGGGACTTACTTTCGCGGCGAGTTCGGGCAGTATTTCACGCCGCGCAATGTTGTCAAGTTCGCCGTCGAAGCCCTGCCGATCACGAATGAGCATAGAGTGCTTGATACCTCCTGCGGCTCGGGCGGCTTTCTTCTTTACGTGCTGGATAAAGTGCGCCGGCAGGCCGACGAGTATTTTGATCTGACTAACGCCAGAGAAGCGATTGACCACTATAACTACTGGCACACCTTCGCCGAGAAAAATCTGTTCGGCATCGAGATAAACGACCAGATCAGCCGCGTCGCCAAGATGAATATGATCATTCACGACGACGGGCACACGAACGTCGTCACATACGACGGCCTGTATCAGATCGACCACATCGCCGAAGTCAAAAACAATCGCGGCTTCAAAGAAAACAGTTTTGATTTCATCGTCACGAATCCGCCTTTCGGCTCAATCGTCAAGCAATCGGAAAAAGCCTACATGCAGGTTGATAAAGCGACCGCGCCTTATTACAACTTCGCGCTCAAGGAAACGAATTGGATTGACGCGAAGATCAAAGGCAAGCACATGGTGACGGGCAGAGAGAACCAGAGCACGGAAGTCTTGTTTATCGAGCAGTGCTATAAATTCCTGAAGGAAGGCGGTTATCTGGCGGTCGTCGTCCCCGACGGCATTTTGACGAACAGCAGCTCGCAATACGTCCGCGATTCGATTGAAGAACGGTTTCGCATCGTCGGCGTCGTCTCGTTGCCGCAAACGGCTTTCACCAACACGGGCGCGGGCGTAAAGAGCTCTATTCTGTTTTTGAAGAAACACACGGCGGAGACGACCGAGCGAATCCGCAGCACGAAGCGCGGCCTGCAAGATCGTTTAGCCAGAGAGACGAAGCTCTCTCAAACCTTCGAGGCGTGGGAGCGCGAGCGCAAAGAAAAGCTCAAGCCGCTGCTCAATGTTAAGACGGAAGAGAGCGACAAGAAGAAAAAGCGAATCTCCGAAGAGTATGGCGAAAAGATCGACGAGTTTAAGGAAGCTCTGGAAGAACGCTATCAAGCCGAAAAGCAGCGCCAGCTTCTGGACTATCCGATCTTCATGGCGATTGCGGATAACATCGGCTACGACGCCGCTGGCAAGAACACCTATCGCATACTCCGCCGCGAAGAATATGAGGACGCCGACGGCGTGAAATTCATCAAAGAGATTCAGCAAAACGATCTGTTCACCGTCGAGCTCATCAAACGCCGCGAGCTCAAGGACGGTAAAGATACTGAAACCACCGTCAGCGAAAAGGTCTCGCCTGACGCCGGAATCGTCGGCGAACTGCGCCGCTTTATCGAAGCCATAGAAGCGGGGCAAGACGATTTTTTCGCCTCCGCCCTTTCGTGAATTCAGAAAAGGTTTTTCTGGTACGAAAGGGCGAGATGGAAGGCAGACAAGACCCGTTTTATTACATTCCGTCAATCGTCGAGCTGGAAAAGAAAATTCGCCAAATATCATCTCTGCGGTTGAGAGATTTTATCCTTGCCATGTCCAGCGGCGCGACACCCTCGGTCAAAGAAGAAGAAAAATTCTATTCTGATGAAGTGAACGGTGTGCCCTTTATCAGGGTGCAAAATTTAAGCCCGACGAACGAATTGATGTTGAATGATCTGCGATACATCAATCATGAGACGCATCGAAAATATCTAAATCGAAGTCAAGTGAAAGGAGGTGACTTGCTCGTTAAGATTACAGGCGTCGGTCGCATGGCGGTCTCAAGTGTCGTGCCGGAGGGTTTTGAAGGAAATACGAATCAACATTTAGTTGTTATTAAGACGAAAGATTTTAAAACAAGCGAAGTTTTAGCAACCTTCCTTAATACAGACATCGGCGAAAAACTTGCCTCAAGGCGAGCAACAGGTGGAACAAGGCCAGCTCTGGATTACAGTGCGTTGAAATCCATTCCGATTGTTTTCAAACCTGAAATCATTGAAACCATAAAGAAAGCCGTTGCTGCCAAACGCGCCAAGGAAGCCCAAGCCCAGAGTTTGCTCGATGGCATTGACGCGTACTTGCTCGAACGTCTTGGCATCGAAACCCCCGCCGCTACAGAAAAGAAAAAAACTTTCTTCGTTCGCTCCTCAATCATCTTCGGCAATAGGTTTGATGCTCCCGCTTATAGACAATCTTTCAATTACGATTCATCGAAATTTCCAATCGAAAAACTGTCGAAAATTGCATTCATCAATCCGAGAGTAACTTTTGAAAAGTTAGACAGCGAAAGCGAAATCTCCTTCGTGCCGATGGAAGTTATAAATGAACGAGACGGAGCCATCGAAGAATTACGCTCGAAAAAAGTTAGAGAGACGACAGGATTCACTCGCTTTCAGGAAAACGATCTGATTTGGGCGAAGATAACCCCTTGTATGCAGAACGGAAAATCGGCGGTCGCCAGGAATCTGAAACAGGGATTTGCTTGCGGTTCGACTGAGTTCTATGTGATTCGTCCAAGGACAAAAGACGTTTCGGTCGATTATTTGCACTTCTTACTTCGCAACAAAAGAGTCTTAGAAAACGCCCAAAACTTTTTCGGCGGTTCGGCTGGACAGCAAAGAGTTTCGGTTGATTTTCTCAAAAACTTTCGAGTACCCGTTCCGCCGATAGAGATTCAAGACGAGATCGCCGCGCATATTCAATCGCTCAGGGAACGCGCCAGAGAGTTGGAGCGCGAGGCGCGGGCGGAAGTCGAACGCGCCAGAGCGGAAGTCGAACAGATGATTTTGGGTGAGGCTTCTGTTGATGCGTAAGCGTTACTTTTCAGCTTGAGCATTCGGTGAGCGTTAAGCTGGCGAAGGGTCTTTTGATAGAGAGAGGCGAAGAGGGCCATTATGTTCGCGGCGTTCCCATTGCGCCGCTTTCGCCGCGTGCCTGTTGCACTCCGGCCATTTTGCATACTCGTATGATTCGCGCCGATGGGTCTCTGTGCGCGTGCGCTTCTACTGTCTGTAAGTAGTTGGGCAGTAGTGGCGTCCCGTACGGGAGTCGAACCCGTGTCGCCGCCGTGAAAGGGCGGTGTCCTAGGCCACTAGACGAACGGGACTCAGGTGGCGTGCCGAGTTTTGCCGGGCAGATTCAAGAGAGAAAGTGTAGCGAACGACGTGTTATACGTCGCTTTCCTGTCTCGCATGATGGCGGCGATTTAACTTACCGTACAACGATCAGAAGTGTCAACCGAAGCGAACTTTCACGAAGCCGTAAGTGGAGATGCAGGGCGGCTTGTGCCAGCCGCGATGTGATATTTTAGGGGCCGACGATGGCGATCAGGAAAGGATTGTACGGATGAGCCCAGAGCCGCGCAGCATCACTGAGATTATCGCTGACCTGTCGAAGCCGATACCGGCGCGCCTGCTTCGCACCAAGACGGTCGGCGGCCAGAAGATTCGCTTTCTGCCATGGCATACGGCGGTCAAATTCCTAGACCTCTACGCGCCCGGCTGGTCTTACGAGATTCGGCAGGTCACGGGCATCGGCGGCAAGGTGATCGTCGTGGCGCGCATCAGCATCCTCTGCGCCGAAGGGCTGGTTTATAGAGAGGCGACGGGGCAGGAAGATCAGGAGGTTTCCAGCTGGGGAGACTCTTCGAGCAACGCCGAGGCGCAGGCCCTCAAGCGCGCGACGGCCAAGTTCGGCCTCGGCCTCTACCTCTATGATGACAAGAGTAGTAAGTGAGCGCGGGCTCAGACTAAATCTTTTCTCAAATGAACAGGCCAGAAGCCGAAGGCTATGATGCGCGCGGGGATGTCGCGCACAAAGGGAACGCGTAGCATCAGGCGCAGGGCGACGGGCAGCCGAAACGGCCTGTCAGGGTCGAGCGCGGCTGCGATGACGTTACGCTGCACCAGCGTCTGTATGCGTTGAATAAGGGCCGTGGGCCAGACGCGGCGACGCTCGACGGCGGCCAGATGGCTCACGTTCACCTCGCCACGCTTGAGCGGGATGGTGAGAAGGTTTGCCGCCGCGACAGCATCCTGAATCGCGTAGTTGATGCCGACGCCGCCGATGGGCGACATGACGTGCGCCGCATCGCCGATCAGGAGCAGACCGGGCTTGTACCAGCGCGGGACACGGCTCGATTCGACGGAGAGGACGGCGGCCTGCTTCCAGTCCTGCAAGAGCGCGACGCGGTCTCTCATCTCCGGGGCCAGCTCCGCGATGGAGCGTTGCAGCGCTTCCAGGCCTTCGTCGCGCACCTCCTGATAGCTGCCCTTGAGAATGACGTAACCCATCTGCCACTGCTCAAGGCGGTCGAGCATGACTAATATGTGGCCGCGACCGAAGCGCCCCATCGCTCCCGCGCCGTCCTCTTCTCGTCGCGGCAGGCGAAACCAGAGAATGTCCATCGGCGGCGAGGTCTTGACGGGCACAAGGCCCGCCAGACGACGCACGCGCGATGAGCGACCGTCGGCCCCGACCGTCAGGCGGGCACGCACGTCGTGCCAGCCGTCATGGCTGCGATAGCGCACGCCGCGAACCTCTCCGTTCTCCTCTATCAATTCCTGCGCGCTCGCGCCCATCCTGAGCTGGAAATTCGGATAGCCGCGCGCTTCTGTCGTCAGCAATTCGAGGAACTGCTCCTGCGGAACCATCATGATGTAAGGAAAGCGCGTCTTGAGCCGCTTGAAGTCCGCCACCCTGATTGGCCCATCGGGCGTCATG
This sequence comes from Pyrinomonadaceae bacterium, assembly GCA_036389675.1. Taxonomy (GTDB): domain Bacteria; phylum Acidobacteriota; class Blastocatellia; order Pyrinomonadales; family Pyrinomonadaceae; genus DASQYE01. Next base: position 2,264 of record DASVWI010000035.1, on the reverse strand, counting down.
AAGCTGAAGGTTTCTATCTTGCTGTGACGAAGCTCGTGCAGGCGCTCGCTGAGGCCGATCTCCGCGATGATCTCAAGCACCGAGGGATGAAGCGTATCGCCGCGAAAGTCGCGGTCGAAATCCTCGTGCGCTTCGAGCAGCATGACGCTGATGCCGTTGCGCGCCAGCAGCAGCGAGAGCACGACGCCGCCCGGCCCTCCTCCGACCACACAACAGTCCACTTCCTGAGTGTCGCGCACCTCGTGCGCCGAGTGTTCTTTCTCAGATGGCGACGGCTGCCCGCTGCCGGAAGCATCGTTTGTCATGGCCGTTATCCTCTCATAATCGGGCCAATGAGTGTTGAAAAAATTTTCGAGAGTGAAACCGGCGCGCGCGCGAAGGCTCGGTTGAAGCGCCGCCGGGCCGTGGGCCAACCCGGCGGTGAGCTTGCGGCATCAGAGCGCCACCAACCGAAAGGCGGCCCGCACGGGCGCATGTCCGAAACAGGAAGGCTCGAAAATATTTTCCGTGTGTCCCGTATCTTTTCAGGGATTCCCGGTAATAACAGTATAGCAAGCGGGTTTTGCTTCGATCTCTCAGGCGCGCGAAGGTTACTCGAGTAGATGACAGACGAAAGACTGCTGAAGAATGCCAGTCGCGGCGATGAAGCGGCTTTTCTGGTGTTGTACCAGCGTCACCGCGACGCCGTGTTTCGCTTCGCCTATCGTCTGACGGGCGCGGTCGCGCTGGCGGAGGACGTGACGCACGATTGCTTTCTGAGCCTGATCAGAGCGCCCGAGCGTTTCGACCCGTCGCGCGCGGCACTCAGAACGTACCTCTACGCGGCGGCGCGTAACCTCGCATTGAAGCACCTGCGCTCGCCCGGCGCGGAAGTGACGATTGACGAGTTGATCGTAGAGCCGTCTGGCCCTGAGGGCGAGCAGCCGCTCAGACAATTGCTGGATGAAGAGCTCTCGGCTGAAGTGCGTAAGGCTATAGAGAGCCTGCCGCCGCTGCAACGCGAGGCGCTGATCCTGTTCGAGTATGAGGAGCTAACGCTCGCGGAGATTGCGTTGGTCATTGGGGCCGACACGGGCGTCGTCAAATCGCGGTTGCATCGCGCGCGCCAGAATCTCAGACGGTTGCTCGCCCCCTATTTGAGCAGCGAGCGTGAGGCGGCGGTGGCCGCCCCGGAGGTCACAAGATGAGCGAGAAAAACGACACGCATCCACTTTTCGGCGACGACGGACGCGATGCTACGGCAGAGCACGGCGCAGAGCACGCCGCGCATTTGTCGGAAGACACGGAGCTGAAAGCCCTGCTCAGGCAATGGCGAGCGCCGCTGGTGTCGCCGACGCTGGATAGCCGCATCGTCGCAGCGTTTCGTCAACAGACAAAGCGCGCGCCGCTCTGGAAAAGAATCATCTCCCCAACACCTTCTTCGTCAGCCAATCGAGAGGTAATCGTTATGAAACAGTGTTCAGTTTGCCGCGAAGAGTTTGCCGACAAATTCAGTTTCTGTCCTGTCGACGGCACGCCGCTCAATGAACTGGCAGAGGCCCTCACGGGCTCTGCCCCGCCGGACTTCATCGCTCGTGCGGGCACGGGACGCGACCGCATCGCTTACAGCAGCGGCGAGTATCACCTGACGATCATCGAAGACGAGGGGCTCACCTCCCGCCTGCGCGAAGAGCTGCGCCAGATAGCCCGCGAATCACAACTGACCTGGCCGGAGTTTCGCCGCGACCCCTTCAGCTTTACGGGGCGCTTACTGAGCGCCTACAGCCTGATGCTCTGGCGCTTCTTCAGGTCGCCCAACGTCGCCGTCGCCACGCTGACCGCCATCGTCTTTATGCTGAGCATCTCGATTGGGCTCGTCGGCATTGATCGCTGGCGCGCATCGCGCTCACAGCAGACGGCGGATAAGGTGCGCGACGATCTCGACTACATCGGCGACGCCACAAGTATCCCTGCCGAAGAGGAAGCACGCGACAAAGGGCCGGCGGGCACGAACAAGGGCACTGGCGGAGGCTCAAAGCCCAAACAGGATAAGCCCGGAGGCGGAGGCGGCGGTGGCCGCGAAGAGCAGAAGCCTGCCTCTTTCGGCAAGCTCCCGCAGGCTTCCCTCACCATCCCGCAGGTCTTAGCTCCTGATCCGAATCCTCCCAGGATCAAGAATCCATCGCTGCCCGTGGCCGCCACCATCGATGCCGACCCGTTGCTGTTTCCCACCGACACGCGTCCCATCCCTTATGGCGACCCGAAGTCCAGATCCACGGAGGTGA
>DASVWI010000034.1:0-164985 GCA_036389675.1 Pyrinomonadaceae bacterium | reverse complement strand
GCTGGTGGACGAGCGTCCCGAGGAGGTGAGCGAGGCGATCTCCTGGGGGGTGGGTGAGGTGATCGCGTCCAGCTTCGACCAGCCGGCCAACCGGCACGTCGAGGTGACGGAGATGGTGCTGGAGCGCGCGCGCCGACTCGTCGAGCAGGGGAAGGACGTCGTCATCGTGCTCGACTCGCTCACCCGCCTCGCCCGCGCTCACAACACCGTGGAGCGCGGCACGGGGCGCACGCTGTCGGGCGGCCTCGACGCGACGGCGATGGCCAAGCCGAAGGCGTTCTTCGGCTCGGCACGCGCGGTGGCCGAGAGCCACGGGGGTGGTTCGCTCACCATCATCGCCACCGCGCTCGTGGAGACTGGCTCCCGCATGGACGACGTGATCTTCGAGGAGTTCAAGGGCACGGGCAACTGCGAAATCCATCTCGACCGTCGCCTCTCGGACAAGCGCCTTTTTCCTGCCATTGACCTGCAACGCTCCGGCACGCGCAAAGAGGAACTGCTCCTGAGCAAGGAAGACCTCAACCGCATCTGGGTCATGCGCCGCGTCCTGAACCCGCTCTCACCCGTCGAACAGATGGAGGTCGTGCTTGAGCGGCTGGAGAAATCCAGGTCCAATGCCGAATTCCTCGCTTCGATGCAGCAAAGCTGATAAGCGCAGTGACGGGTGACGAGTTAAAAGCTTAGTCCGGGCTCTTCACTTGTCACTCGTCACTGTATATAGTATTGCTGTCAACGTTCTGCTAATCCGAATCATTCGCGGCTCGCCCTTCGTGTTGGGCACAGTGTGAAGAAATTTGCGCGTTGCGATACTTACGTCCGAAGCTGTGCCGTTCGCCAAAACGGGCGGGCTCGCCGATGTAGCCGGCGCTTTGCCGCGTGCTCTGCGCGAAGCCGGGGCAGACGCCGTGCTGATCATGCCCCTCTACGGGCAGGTTGATCGCGCGCTGCTGGACGAACCGGTCTTTGACAATCTTGAAGTCGAGTGGCGCGGAGGCACGCGGCGCGCGAGCGTGCTTTACAGCTTCGCTGCGGGAGCGCCGACCTTTCTCATTGATGCGCCCGATTATTTCGCTCGCCCCGCCATCTACGGGTTCGGCGACGACCACGAGCGCTTCAGTTTCTTCTCGCGCGCCGCGCTCGCGCTTCTCAAGCGCACAGGCGCGCCGCCGGACATTATTCACGGCAACGACTGGCCCTGCGGTTTCGCTTCCGTAGAGCTGAGAAGGCAGCGGGCCGCCGATCCTTTCTTTGCGCGCACGCGCACGCTCTTTTCCATACACAACCTCGCCTATCAGGGTGCGTTCGACCCGGGCGAGCTTTGGGTTCTGGGTTTCGGCTCGGAGGACGAGGCCAACACTTTCCTTCTCAACGGCGCGGCTTCGGCTCTGAAAGCCGGGCTCGTGGCGAGCGACGCCCTCTCAACCGTGAGCCGTCGCTATGCGCTTGAGATACAGACGCCCGAACAGGGCTGCGGCCTCGACTGGCTCCTGCGCGCTCGCAGCGACCGTCTCGTCGGAATCACCAATGGCGTGGACTATAACGTCTGGAACCCGGAGACAGACCCGCACATCGCCGCTCACTTCAGCGCCGAGGATTTATCCGGCAAGCGTGCGTGTAAGCTGGACCTGCTGCGCCGCTTCGGGCTGCCGGAAGAGGTTGAGCGGCCCATCGTCGCGATCATCTCAAGGTTGGTCGCGCAGAAGGGCTACGACCTGATTCGTCAGGTCATCGGCTCTGTGCTGGCGGAGGGCGCTTTCTTCATCGCGCTCGGCGCAGGGGCGAAGGAGTACGAAGACTTTTTGCAGGCGCTGCATGATCACGCGCCGCAGCGTGTGGGCATCTACAAGGGTTATGCCGGCGAGCCGCTGGCCCATCAGATCGAAGCGGGCGCAGACATCTTCCTCATGCCGTCGCTCTACGAGCCTTGCGGGCTGAACCAGATGTACAGCATGCGCTACGGCACGGTGCCGCTGGTGCGCGCGACTGGCGGGCTCGACGACACCGTGCAGGATTTCGACCGGGCGCGCGGCGAGGGCACGGGTTTCAAATTCAGGGATTACAGGGCCTCCGCCCTGCTTGAAAAAATACGCGAGGCGCTTTACTGTTATAACGAACCCGAGACATGGCGTAGAATTCAGACCAACGGTATGCGAATGGATAACTCCTGGTCAGCCGTGGCGCAAAAGTATCTGAATCTTTACCGCTCGGTGACCGAGTTGTGAGGCCATGAATGGCAGGATAGATTACCTGCGTTGACGGGCCTTGGGGGCGAAGCGAGTCTGCGCCCCGGCGTTTTTGGGTCGACGCGCCTTTTTTGAAGGTTTGAGAAAAGAGATCGGACGCTGGGCGTGAGAGGGGCCGCACTGCTCACAAAAGCGGGTCGTATAGTCAGGAATAAGGAGATGCATAATGAGTGAACATGTTACTGAAGTGAGCGATAGCAGTTTCGAGAAGGATGTCCTACAGTCGGAACATCCCGTGCTTGTGGACTTTTGGGCCGCCTGGTGCGCGCCGTGTCGTATGCTGGCTCCGACCGTCGAGGCCGTCGCCGAGAAGTATGCGAGCAATGCGCGCGTCGTCAAGCTCAACGTCGACGAGAACCCTTCCGTCTCGCAGCGTTACGGGATCAAAGGCATCCCGACGTTGATTCTCTTCAAGGGCGGCAAGGAAGAGGAGCGCGTCGTCGGCGCGACATCCAAAGAGGCGATCTCGCGCATGATCGACAAACACGTCAGCGCCGCGACCGCCTGATGTTCAGAATCGAAACGGCGCGGGCCTCGGGGCTTTGCGAAGCCGGTGTCCGCGCCGCTTCCCTTTCTTAAGAGGTGGAGAGTTGAGTCCACAGTAGGTAGTCAAGCCTGAACGCAGTGTGCATTAATTGCTGCGGCCAAGCGCCGGCTCTCTTTGACCGGCGAATCGGAAGCACTGCACCGTATGAAGCAATTGCGTAAGGGTCGCAGCCAGCGGCAGCGATTACTCGAAGAACGGCTCGCCGAGCGTTTGCGCTCGCGCACCGTCGAGGATGCAAAGTTTCGTGCCCGGCAGGCGCAAGGCAAGCTGCGCCGCTTCGTCAGTGCAAATTTCCGAAAGCAGGAGGTCATCGCCGCGCTCTCGCTGCGGCGCGGCGACTGCAATCGCTGCGGCGCGTGCTGCGAGATTCTCTTCAAATGCCCATTCCTCAAGAAGCACGAAGATGGGACGACCACCTGCGGCATCTACGAAGACAGGCCCAATCAATGCCGCCTCTTTCCCATCGAAAAGCGTGACCTCGAAGAGGTGCGCGGCTCGTGCAGCTTTTACTTCATAGAGAGGCCGATCAAGCTGGAGAAAGCTAGCTGAAAAAGCCGTGGCCGGGGGACGGTTAAAACCTGTCTTTCCCGGCTCACGGCCCCTGACACCTGACTTATGATTATCGTCGTTATCGGTGCGCAGTGGGGTGATGAAGGCAAGGGCAAGATCGTTGATCTGCTTGCCGAGCGCTTTCAGATCGTCTCGCGTTATCAGGGCGGGCATAATGCCGGTCACTCCGTTTATGTCGGCGACCGCTCCTTCGTGCTGCGTCTACTGCCTTCGGGCATAGTCCATCCCGACAAGGTGTGCGTGCTCGGCAACGGGATGGTCATTGACCCGAAGGCTTTCTTCGAGGAGGCCGACCAGTTGGCCGCGCAGGGCGTCAGCGTCACGCCCGAGCGCGTCCTCGTCAGCTCTCGCGCGCACCTGATTCTTCCCTACCACCGCGCGCTCGATCATACGAGCGAGGAACGCCTCGGCAACGAGCGCGTCGGCACAACCTTACGCGGCATTGGCCCGGCCTACGAGGACAAGGCTGGACGCCGTGGCATACGCGTCGCAGATGCGCTCGTGCCCGACGTGCTGCGCTCGCGCATTGAGCGCAATCTGGAAGACGCCAATCGCATCATCGAAGCCTACGGCGGCCAGCCGCTCGACGCCAATCAAATCTTTGACGAAACCTCCGTCTTCGCCGAACGCCTCGCGCCCTTCATCGCCGACACGACCCACTATCTGAACAAGGCCGCGCGCGAAGGCCGCACCATCCTGATCGAAGGAGCGCAGGCCACGCTGCTCGACGTTGACCACGGAACATACCCGTTCGTCACCTCTTCAAACACCACGGCGGGCGGCGCATCAACCGGCACGGGGCTCGCGCCGCACAGAATCACGGGCGTGCTCGGCATCGTCCGAACCTACACCACGCGCGTCGGCGAGGGGCCGTTCCCCACGGAGATGCTCGAGGGCGAAGAGGAGATGGGCCAACTGATACGCCAGCGCGGGCGCGAGTACGGGGCGGTCACGGGCCGCCCGCGCCGCTGCGGCTGGTTCGACGCTTTCGCCACGCGCTACGCAGCCGAGATCAACGGATTCACCTCCGTCGCGCTTACCAAGCTGGACGTGCTCGACGCGCTCGACAAAATAAAGGTCTGCACCGGCTACTTACTCGACGGTCAACCCTGCGAGTCATTCCCCGCCGTCTCGCAAGACCTGCGCCGCATAGAGCCTGTCTACGTTACCCTCCCCGGCTGGAACACTTCAACCGAAGGCATCACCGACATGAACGCCCTTCCCCCTGCGGCCCGTCAATACATCGAATTCCTCTCCCACTCTATCGGCGTCGAGATCGGTCTTGTCTCCACCGGCCCCGAACGCGCCCAGACCATCATCATCAACGACTCCGCCCTCGGCACATGGCTCTCAAGATAAAAGCGACAATCCCCCATCTTGCCCCCTCACGGCATCCCATGTAGAATGCATGACATCAACGGGCCGATAGCTCAGTCGGTAGAGCAACTGGCTTTTAACCAGTGGGTCGCAGGTTCGAGTCCTGCTCGGCTCATCTTTAGTTTTAATAAAATACGGGCAGCCCATCGGCTGCCCGTAACTCTTCTGGTAGACATTTTCTGAAGCTTCAAGTTTTCTATTGGCGTGGGCGCACTGTCAGGAATAGGCTGTCGCCACGCCGGTTGATGAGAAGGAGCGCAGGGCGCGTCCCCGTTCGCCCGAGCGCCGATTGTAGATCAGCAACCGAGCGAACCTGCTGCCGGTTTACTTCCTCAATGAGGTCGCCTTCGCGGATGCCGGCCTCCGCCGCCGGGCCTACCGGATCAACATTTGTAACGACGAGACCCTCGGCGCTGCTTGGCAAATCCAGACGAGAGGCTAGAGCGGGCGTCAGCGGTTCGACACTAATACCGAGTTTGCCCGTATCAGTTGCGCCTCTGCTATTGTCCTCCGCTGCTGCCCTGCTTTTATCAGCGGGCAATTCTCCGAGGGTGACACGCACTTCGCGCGAGAGGTTATCGCGCGAGATAGTCAACGTCACTTCCGTGCCCGGCTGCGTGCGCGCGATCTGGTTGCGAAGAGAGTTGCTGTCGCTGACGCGCGCGCCGTTGATAGCCATAATCACATCTCCTCGCTTGAGACCTGCACGCTCCGCAGGGCTGCCCGGCTGCACCGAACTGACGAGTGCGCCGCGCACGTTCGGCAGGTCGAGGCTCGAAGCGAGGTCAGGCGTCACTTGCTGAATGGTCAGGCCGAGCATCCCGCGATGAACCCTTCCACCTTTAAGCAGTTGATCCATTACGGAGCGCGCCATGTTGGCCGGAATCGCAAAGCCGATGCCGATGTTACCGCCCGAAGGACTCAAGATTTGCGAGTTGATGCCGACGAGTTCGCCGTTCGTGTTGACGAGCGCGCCGCCGGAATTACCCTGATTGATGGGCGCGTCCGTTTGCAAAAAGTCTTCGAAGCTACCGTCGGAGAGGCCGGTCGAACGCCCTTTGGCCGAGATGATGCCCATCGTCACAGTCTGGCCCACCCCCAAAGGATTCCCGACTGCCAGCACAACGTCGCCGATACGCACGCGATCAGAGTCGCCGAGCGGCAACACGGGAAGACCCTGCGCATCTACTTTCAGCACGGCCAAATCACTCGGCGGGTCAGACCCGACCACCTTCGCCGCCAGAGTGCGGTTGTCGTTAAGCTCAACTCTGATCTCTTCCGCGCCATCAATGACGTGATGGTTCGTCAAAATAAAGCCGTCCGCGCTGACGATCACGCCCGATCCTAGCCCTCTCTGAAGACGCTCTTGGGCACGCGGCTGCGAGTTCCTAAAACGGTCGCCGAAGAACTCGCGGAAGAAGGGGTCATCCATGAAGGGAAACTGCTCTGCGGCGCGCACACGCCGCTCGGAGCGAATCGTGACGACCGCTGGTGAAACGCGGCTGACAACTTCTGCATAGGAATTCTGCGCCAGCGGCGCGACGTTCGAGCCGGCAACATTGTTCTCTGCGGGGGGAGAAAAGGATGCCGTAGTTGTGTATGCATTCCCCTTGCACGCGGTAAATGAAAGGATCAGAAAAATTGAGAGCAGCAGACTACTCATCCGGGCGATGGGTCGTTTGCTACGAATGATCAAGCCACGAGTTATCATAATAAGCTCCTCCTTGTTATGTGCGTTCTATCTTTCCTACCAATATGTGTATGAGAAATCACTGGTTCGCGAATTCCCTGATTGCAATGTCGGCGGGAGGGCGGGCGCGTGCACAGAGACCCGCGCGCCCGCCTCTATCACTCACCGCTTTTGACCGGCGGCTGCACCGTGCGCCTGCGTTTGTTGTTGGCCTTCAGTCCCTTCTTTAATCTCAAGGCGACGGCTGCTGCGCTCGGTCTGCCGCTGCGGAGCTTGCATAGTGATCTCCAGCACGCCGTTGCGGAAAGTCGCATTGGCATCATCCGCGTTAACGCCTTCCGGCAGCGGAATGCTGCGATAGAAGCTGCCGTAACTGCGCTCCGAGCGGTAATAGCCTTCGCGCTTCTCCTCGTGCTCGCTCTTACGCTCGCCGGAGGTATTGATCGCCTCATTCGTGACCTCGAACGTGCCCGGTACGCCGTGCTCCGCCGTATACGCCGGTTGGCTGTGCTCTGGGGCAGGAGAGGCCGTGACTATGACTTCGGGCAGCGAGGTAAAGAATGCGAAACAGATGATTAGGATTATCAATTTCAGTAACTTGCTCAGCATACCTTTCACCTCCCCTCTATCAATTCCTCATACTTCGCAATGAGTTGTCCGCCGGGGTGAGGCTGCTCTGCGTCAGGTAGGTCGTCAACTCTGGCCTAATGCCACTTCGTGTATCCGACGCGGAGCGATTGCCTTTGCTGCGCGGCCAGATGTCTTTGCCCTGAAACTCAATCGGGCATTCCGCAAGTCGACTATGAAGCTCATCGAAGGCGCGCTTTGTCGCCACGACCGGCGAAGAATCTTCGGCACGGCTGTACAGTTCCATGTTGCCGACGCTCAGTGTGAGCGTGAGGCCCAAGCGGCCTTCCTTACCGCGCCAGAGCGCGCAGTGCAGGTGCGTTTGCTGCGGAGGAAAGACGCTCACCTCGCGCTCAAGCTGGAGCACACGCCGGTTAATCTCACCAAGCCACGCTATGTCAGGCTCGAAATAAGACTCAATCTCATGCTTCATGCCGGATTACCCCCTTTATGCAGAGCTGCCTTCTCATCGCACGTTATCGCTTGCGTGTTCGGTTGACAAAGATGCGAGTTGCTCGACCGCCGATGCGTCATCCGAGAATCGCCGCTCACGCGAATTCCTCAAACCGGACGCAAGGTCGGGGTCAAAGCCCTTGAACTCGTCCAAATTCAGCACACGCTCGATACGAACTTCCGTGCGCGGGCGGTCAAGTTCTGCTACGCGCGCAAACTGCTGCGGTACGTTCATGTCAACTTTGGCCGCCTCATCGATTGATGGACTGAAGAGCGGCGAGAAAAGAGCCAAACCGACCACGAGGATGATCGCTAGGATGCGAATCAGTCTGAGCTTTCCACCACGCATGATTCCTTTACTCCTTTCGGTTTCCAAAAATCCAAAGGCCGCAAGACTCATGATTCGAGCTTGCGGCCTTTCTCTTGGGTTCAAGCTTGGTTGTCAGGTGCTCACGTGCAAGCTCGAAGATGGATTTTCAGATTTACGGCTTACTGCATCGTTTTGACCTCAATCGTGCGTGGCTTGGCCTCTTCGCGCTTCGGCAGATGGATGGTCAGAACGCCGTCCTTGAGTTCAGCCTCGACACGATTGAAATCGACGTGGCCGGGCACGGTGAACGAGCGCGTGAACTGGCCGTAGAAGCCCTCCACGCGGTGGTACTGGCGATTGTCCTCTGCCAAGAGGTCGCGCTGGCCGCTCAGAGTAAGGGTCTGGTTCTCGAAGTTGATTGAAACCTGATCGCGCTTCCAGCCCGGTAGTTCGGCCAAGAAGACATACTCATCAGGGGTCTCGTAAACCGTAACAGGAGGCCCTTGAAGAGTGCTCGCCAGCCCGTTATCAAAAGTGAAAGGGTTCTGGAACAACTGGTTCATCTGCTTCGAAAAGATGGGAAGCAGATTGATTGGATCGCGTAACATCAAATTGGTCATAGCTTTCCACCTCCTAAAAGTCAGAGTCAGGCTGAGCATCGCAGCCGTGATTACGATGCCAATATAAAATCTGAGTGTTGCCTTGTCAAGCCCCTTGACAAAAAATTTTCGATAAGTAAAATCTGGTCAGGATTCCGGCGGAGGAGGCGCTTCCGTCTGAAGCCGTCACCTCCCCAGATCCCCTAAAATCTCTATACATTAGTATTTAGCTGTGCCATGAGCGATTCCGTCTCTCGGCGGAAGCGTGCTCGGCCAGCTCAGAAGGGAGTGACCTTTATGTTTCGTGACGTAATTTTCTATGACCGTTATACGACCGAGGTGAGTAAGACCTGGTGGCTCTACCTGCTTGAGGGTGTAAGCCTGATTGCGCTCGGCTTGCTGATTATCCTGATGCCTGCGCTGTTGATAGGGCTGATCTCCGGCCTCCTCCTATTCGTCGGCGTGCTGAGCATCGCGCTCGCATTCCGCGTCCGGCGCTTGCGCAAACGGTATGAACGGTGGAACCGGGACTGGTGGAGTCCGGTTGTCCCTTAAATGGGAGGCTTCGGCCTTAGTAGTGGTGAAAAACTAAGAAGGAGGTTCAAAGCGATGAGCAGCGAGAAGAGAACTTATATCTATCACGCCATCTTTTACAACTGTCTCATGCTGGCGGCGGCCATCATTGCGTTCGCGGTGAGCCTCTGGCTCATTGTGAGCGGCAGGCTTTGGACGGAAGGCGTTGACAGCACGTTCCTGTTCATGGTCGTTCTGGCGACGGGCTGTATTTTCATGTTCGTGCCGGTCGTGTCGGCTCGTGAAGGGCTGCTGCGCGACATGAAGGAACTGTGGCGCGAAGGGTCTAGAGCCGCTTCCCGTGTCAGGCCGAAAACTCAAAAGGTATGGCGAGAATCTCCGGCTCACTAAGCTGTCTCTGACACTTTAGAGTGTGGGGGATTTTTACACCTGGGAGGAAAGCCAGCGTAAGAGGAGTGACCTGCGATGGCGACGAAGACGATAGATTATTACAGGGTGCTGAATGTGGGTCGCAGCGCGACCGACGAGCAGATTAAGGCGGCATATCGTAAGCTCGCCCGAAAGTTTCACCCTGACCTGAATCCGGGTGACAGGACAGCCGAGGAACGTTTCAAAGAGTTGCAGGAAGCCTACGACGTTCTCTCTGATGCTGAGAAGCGCAACCTTTACGACCAGTACGGCGAGAACTGGCGCGTCGTTCAGCAAGGCGGGGGCGCACCGCCTCCCGGAGGGGAAGGTTGGCGCGCCAGAGGAGAAGGTGCGCACGCTGACGCCTTCGATTTCGGCGGCTTTGACTTCGGCGACTTCCGCTCCGGCGGAGGCGGCGCGGGCGGCTTCGACATCTTTGAGGAGTTGTTCGATCGCGCTGGCGGCAGGGCGCGCCGGAGTGCGGGAGCGCGCCGCAGCCGTCGCGGGCAGGACGTTAGGGCCGAACTGGAACTCTCGCTCGAAGAGGCGCACAGGGGCGGGCGGCGCACGTTACAGATGCAGGCGGCGGAAATCTGCCTGACCTGTCAGGGCACGGGAGCGGCAGGCGGCAACCAGATTTGCCGGGCGTGCGGCGGCGCAGGGCAAGTGCTCAAACCGAAAACTATTGAGGCGAACATCCCCGCAGGGGTGCGCGATGGCTCGACCATACGATTGGGGGGTCAGGGCGGCGCAGGTAGCGAAGGCGCTGCGGCGGGTGACCTTTACTTGCGCATACGCCTGCGCCCGCACCCTGTGTTTGCTGTGCGCGGCGATGATCTTGAGGTGGAGATGCCCATAGCCCCTTGGGAGGCCGCGCTTGGCGCGCGTGTTGAAGTGCCGACCATAGAGGGGCAGGTCGAGATGACCATCCCGGCGGGCGCTCAGAACGAACAGAGGCTCAGGCTACGCGGCCAAGGCTTGAACAAGCGGCGTGGCGGGCGCGGTGACTTGTACGTTCGTTTGAAAGTCGTCACGCCGCGCGAAGTGAGCAACGATGAGCGGCGGCTTTATGAAGAGCTTCGCCGCGTTTCTCGTTTCGCCCTGCGCGAGCCAGCTCGCGCGAGGCAAAAGGAGCGGCGCGATGAATAGACCAACTTTCATTTGCAACTCACTTTGCCGGACAGATTGGTCGATTAGCCGCACGCATAAGCCGATAGACCTCCCAATCTAATCGGCCATCACCACGCGACGGACTGTCTGCTCTATGACGGGTTTATTAGAAATCTGACGTAGAGTGGTTAGTGCCCCGCCATTTAGGCTTTCGATTGACAGTGATCTCATGCTGGAATATCTTGCCTGTGTCATAGACGGATTTCCCGCCCAGGAGAGCTTTACCTCGTGGGCCTCACAATGAACCCTGAGACTAAAGGTAATAGCTGACAAATGAATCCTCACCAGAAACGCATCCTCTGCGTGGAAGATGATGAAGACACCTGCGACATGATTAGCAGCTTACTCGCCCTCGTGAATTGTGAAGTGACCGGTGCCGGAACGGCGGCTGAGGCGAGAGTTAAGATCAGAACCGAACATTTCGACCTGTACATCCTAGACAATTGGCTGCCGGGAGGTTCGGGCGTTGAGCTTTGCAGCGAGATTCGGGAGAGCGACTCATCTACTCCGATTATGTTCTATACGGGAGCCGGTTACGAGTCAGAGCGGGAACAGGCAATGGCAGCAGGAGCGCAGGCTTATCTGGTGAAGCCCTCGGATGTGGCTCAACTGGTGGAGATCGTCAAACAGCTACTCCAGGCCGATTAATTCGGGCGTTGTGCCTCTGCTTCCGGGGGATTTAGCTGTAAACGGCTAAACGAAGTTTTTCTGAGCGAGGTATTTTCTGCCCTTTTCGGCGAGGCCGTAGGTTGGTGGGCCTGATTCGTTGGCGTGCTGTTCGAGGTAGCCATTGCTGACCAGCTCTTGAAGATGAGTCTCGACCTCTTCTGCACTCAGGCTTAGCGCCTCCATGAGAGCGGAGGAGTCACCACCCCTGCGGGCAAATTGTAGAAGGATGTCGGTGTCAGTTTCATTAGGTTCGAAAGGTTCGCTCATGATCATGCTCCTTTGGCGGATGAGACTATAGCATAAGCGAAGGGTGTACAGTCACTATACGAGAGTGTCTTCGATTGAGCCGCGTCTAACAATTCATTCAACGTACATAGGCTTCACCCCTCTTTCACCCCATTCGATATCCTTGAAGTTGATAATCGTAAATTTTACGATTTTTGGTTTACCCGGCTTGGCAAGACGATGGAGGGGCAGAGCCATTCCGTCCCTCCCTCGTCTGCTTAAATCTCAATGGCAGTGGTAAAGGCAGTAATTGCGCTGCTGTGTGCAAGTGTAATAGTCAATGCCCAAGCTCAAGCACTGGTTGTATTGCTGTTGGCATTGATCCTGACAGGTGGTGAGGCGGACTTTAGCGTCTGATCTGTTGTTGCCTGAAAAGAGCAGCGCAGCCAGCATCAGCGCTAGTAGTAGCAACGTGCGACTCGAATTGAAAAATCTGCTCATGCGTGCCTCCCGAATTGAGTGAGAAAAGGTTAACGGAAGCCTCTCAAGGGATACAGAAAGAGAGCTGTCTTGAGAAGCAGTTCGCGGGCTACGGTATTCTTGTACTGCGAGGATGTCAATAGGGACGATGATGCAGGTATTTGCGGCTGGACGTTGACACTATCAGGTCGCTGCTCTACGCTCACCCGGAAGAGGCTGTAAGGCGATGGATAAGGAACAATTGACGACGGCTTATAGAGAGTCTTTAATTCAACTGCGCGAGCATCCGAAGTTGATCTGGACGCGTAATAACTTCTTTCTGCTGAGTCAGACCGGCCTTCTGGCATTTACTCTTAACATTACAAATCAGGCGGACAGAGTGACGAGGGTTACGGGTTGCGCCGCCGGTCTGTTCCTGACGTTGATGTGGTTGTGGGTGAATGTGGCCGGTCGCATTCATCAGCGGACGTGGCGCGCGGTGGTCAAGGGATTTGAGAAAGAGCTTTTCGGTGAGGGCAGAGGGCCGCTCACGCTGGCAGACGAGGCGGCGACTGGCGAAAGTCCGTTACCCTGATTCTCATCCTGCTTTCCGTGGGCTTCGCGTTGATCTGGGTAGTATTGTTATTCCACTCGTTCACGTTAGCATAAGACATGCGCGTCCGGCGTCGTTGCACGAATAGGGTTGCAAGTCGGGCGGTGGCTTATTCATAATTGCCCGGAACGTGCCTTTCATCAATTGTGTGTGACGCGGGCCGCGGCGTGTGATAATGTCGGGCGACAGCAAACTCCGTGCGAACGCGCAAAGTGTGGGAAGGCGTAAAGAGCCCCCGTCAGTAGTGGCAAACCGTTAGGGAGAGGAGCTTGAAGAAGAGATGGCAACAACAACATTTGACGAGGCGATAGCGGGCACTGAGGTGGCGACGGGGAAACACCCGAAAGGTCTTTATGTGCTATTCGCGACCGAGATGTGGGAGCGCTTCAGCTTCTACTCGATGCTCGCGATGTTCGCGCTCTACATGCGCGACACGACGGGTCAGGGTTTCGCCTGGTCGGTTGACAACACACAGGCGCTCATCTCGAACTACCTGATGTTCGTCTACGCGAGCCCGCTCGTGGGGGGCTGGATCGCGGACAAGAAGATCGGCTACAGAAAAGCCGTCATGATCGGCGGCCTCTTCTTCATGGCCGGCCACCTGCTGCTCTCCATTCGCTCAATCGGCGTCGTCTATGCCGCGCTCGCCTGCCTCGTCGTCGGCAACGGCTTCTTTAAGCCGAACGTCTCGGCGATGGTCGGCAACCTCTACTCGGAAGGCAGCCACCTCAAAGATCGCGCCTACAGCATCTTTTACATGGGCATCAACGTCGGCGCGTTCCTCGCCCCTGTCGTCATGGAGATCGTGCAGAGCCGTTTCGGCTATCACCCGGCTTTCGCCGTCGCCGCCTTCGGCATGCTCATCTCGGTCATCATCCTCTGGCGTTTGAAGAAGCATATCGAGATGGCCGACCGCCCGTCGAGCCGCGGCCCAAAGACTACGGCCAACACCGCCGCCGTCGCCGTCGACGCGCCGCCCGCGAGCGTCAGCCACCAGAACGCGATTGACGCCGTGCCCGACTGGAAAAGAATCGGCGCTCTCATCGTCATCTTCCTGATCGTGATCGTCTTCTGGATGGTCTTTCATCAGAACTCGACGACCATCACCTACTGGGCCAATGACAATACGGACTGGAAGGTAACAGGCATCATCTCGAACTCGATCAATCCGATGTGGGTGCTCCTGCTGACCTTCCCGCTCGTCTGGTTCTGGGGATGGCTCGACAAGCGTGGGCTTGAGCCTTCGACGCCGACGAAGATGGTCTTCGGTATGGTGATGACGGCGCTGGCCTTCTTCATCCTCTTCATCGCGGCCAAGATGGGCGAGGGGTCGCTCGCGCCGGGCGCAGACCCTTATGCCTACAAGATGTCGCCCGTCTGGCTGCTCGGCGCTTACGGCGTGCTGACGCTCGGCGAGTTGATGCTTTCACCGATGGGGCTCTCGCTCGTCTCGAAGGTCGCGCCCATCAGGATGCGGGGGCTGATGATGGGCGGGTGGTTCGTCGCCACGGCCATGGGCAACAAGCTCACGCAGATCGGCGAGCTGTGGGACGACTGGCTGCACTCGACATTCTGGATTTTCCTGAGCGCCTGCGCCATCGTCATGGCCGTCGTCCTGCTCTTCCTGCTCCGCCCGCTCAAGAAAGCCATGCCCGGCGTGTAGACGGAATGAACAGCGATGGACAGAGAGGGTCAGGATAAAGAGAATGCTACGGAGCATGAATGCAGTCAGGCTTTCTGCTTTCATCCTACTTTATGCTTTTATCCTGTACGTCCTGTCCATCCCTGTTTGAATCTGCTTTAATCATGCGATGCCGGAAACGAGGGTGCTGCGCTTTGGCGAGATGGTCTTTCGCCAGAAGGGTTCTTTCACGCGTCGGCTCGTACATGGCGCTGTCAGTATCGCTCTGCGCCTCTTTTTCCGGCGGATAGAGACGAGCGGCGTCGAGCTTGTGCCGGCGACTGGTGCGCTCATCTTCGTCCTCAATCACCCGAACGGGTTGATTGACCCGGCGCTGGTCTTTTGTGCCCTTCCGCGTCGCGTCTCCTTCCTCGCCAAGTCCACGCTCTTCCACATCCCTGTTATCGCTTTCATGATGCGCGCGATGGAGGCGCTGCCCCTCTACAGGCGCGTCGATGTGGGCGTAGACCCGAGCCAGAACCAGCGCACGTTCAGCGCCTGTCACGAGCTGCTCAGGCAGGGACGCTGTATAGCGCTCTTCCCCGAAGGCATCTCTCACAACGCGACGCAGCTTCTGCCGCTCAAGACGGGAGCGGCGCGTATAGCCTTAGGCGCTATCTCTTTCGGCGAAGATGAGAATGATCGTGTGCCCACTCTGAGGATTGTTCCCGTCGGGCTCTACTACACGTCAAAGACATCTTTTCGCAGCGAGGCGCTGCTCCGCTTCGGGGAATATCTGGAAGTCCGAGGGGTTGCGCTGGACGAAGAGGGCCAGCCGCCGCGCGATGAAGTCAGGCGGTTGTCCGAGCGCATAGAGGCGGCCCTGCGTGAAGTGACACTCAACGTCGAGGACGACCGCGAGTTGGAAGTCGTCAACTATGCCGAGCAGCTCTTCTCTTCCCTTTACGAGGGGATGGATATCGAGAGCAGCATTACGGCGAGGTTCAATTTCGTCAGGCGCTTTGCCGCCGGGCGAAGGCGTGAGCGCACGAGCGCGCCCGCCTCGATAGACCTTCTCAGGCAAAGGATTATCGAGTACGAAGCGGAACTGCGGAGCATAGGCATTACGCCCGAGAATCTTTCCCTCTCGAAGCATTCCGCATGGTACGTCTTTCGTCACTTTCTCGTGCGCGGCATACTCCTGCTGATACTGCTTCCGTGGTCGCTGGCGGGCGCGCTCCTCCACCTGCCAGCATATCTTTTGTGCGGGCTGATGGCGCGGCTGTACCGCACGCACGGCGCTGACGACATCGCCTCGACAGTCAAGATTCTGGCGGCCATGCTGCTGATGCCGCTGACGTGGATTGCCTGCACCGTCCTCGCTTATATGTACTGGGGATGGCGCGCGGCGCTGCTGGCTTTCCCGTCCGTCATCGTGTGCGGCTATGCCGCGATGCGCTCACTTGAAGCGCTCTATGACATGCGCGGCTGGTTCAAAGCCGTCCTCGTCCTGCTCAGGCGGCGCGGCCTCTTCCTTCGCCTCCTGCTCGAAAGGAGGTCTCTGCACAGAGAGATCGAGCTGCTCGGGCGCGACGGCCCGCCTTAAGGTGCGGCCAGGCCCTAAGGGCGAAGCGTGCGCTTCACTCTTTACAATTCTGGGATAAGTAAGGAATATTAAGCATCACATCGAGCCATTTCACCGAAGTTCCCCGGCTTAAATCCCGGGTATCTCGACAGCCAATACAGCAAAGGTGTACATCATGGAGAGAATCGAAGAGCACGCGCAACATTCACCGCAAATGGCCGAGCCGTTGGACGGCCATGCGGCAGCCCCATCCCAAGCACAGCCACCCGCCACAGGCGAAGCGGACCTCGCAGGCACAGGCAACATAGACAAGATCAGGGACATACTGTTCGGCGTCCAGATGCGTGACTACGAGAAAAGATTTACGCGTCTGGAAGAGCGGCTGATTAAAGAGTCGAACAATTTGAGGGATGACACGAAGAAGCGTTTCGACGCTCTGGAGCTTTATCTCAAAAACGAGTTGGAATCCCTCACCGAGCGCCTGACGGCTGAACAGAACGCGCGCAACGAAAATGCCGAAAGCTTAGCGCAGGGGATCAAAGACACTGCCCGCGCTTTTGAGAAGAGGGCCGCGCAGATGGATGAGCAATCCACGCGCAGCCAGCGCGAGCTGCGCCAGCAGATTCTGGATCAGTCCAAGAGCCTCAACGACGAAATCCGCCAGAAGTATGAAGAGCTGACCACGCTGCTACAGCGCGAAGCCGAAGAGCTGCGCGCGGACAAGACAGACCGCTCGGCTCTGGCAGCATTGTTCACGGAGGTGGCGATGCGGCTCAACAATGATTTTAAGATTCCCGGCGCTGAATAGCTTGAGACGAACCGCTCGCCCGGTGACACATGAAAACTCAAACGCGCCGAGGATTCGGGAGATAGACGATGATTGAGCCTGCGTCTCCTGAGACTCTCGATAAGGCCGTGCGCGACAAGCCGGACAATCACGACCGACTGGACGAGCTGCGTCGTCTGTTGATTGGCCCGGAGCAGCAGGAGCTTGTCAGGATACAGGAGCGGCTTGACCGGCAGGAGGATTTGCTGCCGGAGGACATCAGCCGTGTGCTGCCCGAAGCCGTCACCATTCGCGCGCACAAGGACAAGAAGGTGACGGAGGCGCTGCTGCCGACGGTCGAAGAGGCCATCGGCATCTCGGTGCGCAAGAATCCTCAGACGCTCGTCGACGCGCTCTTTCCGGTCATCGGCCCGGCCATCCGCCGCGCCATCTCCGAAGCCCTGACCGGAATGGTTCAGACGATGAACCAGACGCTTGAGCACAGCCTCTCGCCGCAAGGCTTGAAGTGGCGGCTGGAAGCATGGCGCACGGGCAGGACGTTCGCCGAAGTGGTGATGCTGCACACGCTGCTCTACAGGGTCGAGCAGGTCTTTCTCATTCACAGGGAAACGGGCTTGTTGCTGCAACACGTCCTCGCCGGGGAAGCGGTCGTGCAGGACGCCGATATGGTGTCGGGGATGCTGACGGCGATTCAGGATTTCGTCCACGACTCTTTCAGCGCCGAAAAGGGGGACGCGCTCGAAACCCTGCAGGTCGGAGGGCTGACGGTCTGGATAGAGCAAGGGCCGCGCGCCATCCTCGCCGGCGTCATACGCGGCAATGCCCCGCAGGAATTACGCAACCTCTTTCACGAGACGCTGGAACAGATTCACCGGGAGTTTGCCCAAGAGCTTGAGTCTTTCGAGGGCGATGCCGAGGCGTTCGCGCCGAGCAGGAAATATCTGGAAGCATGCCTGCAATTCCAGTACGATCAGAGCCGACAGGCGAGCACAGAGAAAAAGCGCATCACGCCCATGCGCGTGGTCGCGGCGATTCTTCTCCTCGCCCTTCTGGTCTGGGGATTTTTCTCTATACGCGACCGCTGGCGCTGGGGTAATTATCTGGCGAGGTTACAGAATGAGCCCGGCATTGTCGTGACGAACGCGGAAAGACACTGGTGGAGCTACAGCATCGCGGGGCTGCGCGACCCTTTGGCCGCAGACCCTTCCGCGCTGCTCAGGGAAGCGAGGCTAGACCCGGAAGATGTCGAGAGCCGCTGGGAGCCTTATCATTCGCTGACGCCGCAGTTCGTCGTGACGCGCGCCAACGCTCTTTTGAATCCGCCCGCGAGCGTGACCTTCAGGGCCGAGCCCAATGTGCTTTATGCGTCGGGCTCCGCCCCGCATCGCTGGATAGCTGATACCAGAAGGCTCGTGCGAGTCATTCCCGGCATAGAGCGTTTCAACGAGGACGCTCTGGTGGACACCAACCTGAGCGAGGCGCTGGCCGTCAAGGAACGCGCGGAAAGGCGCGTCATCCTCTTTGTACTGGACACGACCGAGTTGGCCCAGGGGCAGAGCGATGATCTGGAGAAGCTCGGCGCAGATTTGCGGGAGCTTCTGAGGCTCGCGCCCTACGCCGAAAAGAGCGTGCGCGTGGAGGTTGTCGGTCACACGGATCAGCTCGGCACGGAAGAGACGAACCTGCTCCTGAGCCGCGAGCGGGCGGAGCAGGTGCGCTCCCTCTTGGCCGCGAAGCTGGGCAACGCCGTCGAGCTTACGGCCACTGGCGTCGGAGCCAGCGCTCCACTGCGCGAAGAACGCACGGAAGAAGACAGGCCCTTTAATCGCAGCGTGACCCTGAAAATCACATTGACGGACGCACCTTAAGGAACGGATTAGAGCAACCATGATTCAGAAGAAGATATGCATGCTCGGCGCTTTCGCCGTCGGAAAAACCAGTCTCGTCAAACAATTCGTCGAGAGCGTCTACTCGGACAAGTATCACACGACGGTCGGCGTGAAGGTTGACAAAAAATCTGTGATCGCCGGTGGTCAGGAGGTCACGCTGCTACTCTGGGACATTCAGGGCGAAGACGGAGTGCAGAAGCTTCGTCCCTCTTACCTGAGAGGCGCAGCCGGGTATCTGCTGGTCGTTGACGGCACGCGCCGCGAAACTCTGGATACCGCCTACGCCATACAACAGAGCGCACAGCAGAACATGGGCCTTGTTCCCTTCGTCGTCGTCATCAATAAGTCTGACCTCGTCGAGCAGTGGGCTCTTGACGACAAGGCTATCGGCGAGCTGACCGAAAGCGGTTGGAGCGTCTACAGGACGAGCGCCAAAACGGGCCAGCATGTCGAAGATGCTTTTCTCACTCTCGCCGAAAAGATTATGGAGGTATAGATGCCTGCTCTTCCGCCGCCGATCAGCGAATTCATGCTCAAGCTTAACGTGGACACGCGCTCGCCCGCCTACCTGCTGGTGAACAAGGATGGCCGTCTCTCAGAGTGGGGCGGCGATCTGGCTTCCTACGGCATAGAGGACTTACGCAAAGACCAGCCGGTCGGAGAGCAGGTCTTCTTCCTCGAAGGCATGCTGCCGCTGGATACTTCCCCGCTCTTTCTTCCATACATGAAGACGGATTCCGGCCTCTCTGCCGACATCTACCTGTTCACGGGCGAAGCGGGCACTTGGGTCTTGCTGATGGATGCGACCTGGGAGGCGCGCAAGCGAAAGGCCATACAGCAGAAGGCCAACGACCTGAGCCTCTACGTCGTCGAGCAGCAGAAGGTCGAAGAGGAGTTGCAGCAAAAGAAGGACGAGCTGGAAGAGCTGGTTGAAAGGCGCACGCACGCGCTCGCCAGAGCCAATTTCCAGTTGAAGCTTGAGCTGGAAGAGCGCCAGCGTATAGAGGATCAGCTTCGCACGAGCGAGGCGAAGTTCCGCCGCGTCTCCGAGTCCAACATGATCGGCATAATGTTCTGGGACTTGACCGGCACAGTCACGGACGCCAACGATGCCTTTCTGGATATGATCGGCTATTCACGCGAAGACCTGACCGCGGGAAAGGTTCGCTGGGACGACATCACTCGCCCGGAGCTCAGGCATCTCGACGATCAGGCGATTGAGGAGATGCGAGAGAGCGGAGCATGCACGCCGTTTGAGAAAGTGTTCATACGCAAGGACGGGAATCGCATACCGCTTCTCTTCGGCGCGGCGCTGCTCGAAGGCTCAAAGCATCAAACGGTCTGCTTCGCCCTTGATCTGAAGAAGCACAAATAAGCGCCGGAGGCCACGAAGGAAAACATGCAGCAGTACTTGAGCTTGCTCGATCACATTCTCAGAGCCGGAGTCCGTAAGGACGACCGCACGGGGACAGGTACGATCAGTGTCTTCGGACACCAGATGCGGTTTCCGCTGGAGGAAGGGCTTCCGGTCGTGACCACAAAGAAGCTTCACCTGCGCTCCATAATCTACGAACTATTATGGTTTCTGAGAGGGGATACGAATACCGGCTATCTCAAAGATCATGGCGTGAGCATCTGGGACGAGTGGGCGGATGAGAGGGGCGACTTAGGGCCGGTGTATGGTAAGCAGTGGCGCAGCTGGCAAGCGGCTGACGGAAAAGCGATTGACCAGATCAGTCGGGTGATCGACGAGATCAAGACCAACCCCGACTCTCGCCGCCTGATCGTCTCCGCTTGGAACGTGGGCGAGCTGGACAGGATGGCGCTCGCTCCGTGCCACGCTTTTTTTCAATTCTATGTGGCGCACGCGAAGCTGTCCTGCCAGCTTTACCAACGCTCAGCCGATACGCTGATCGGGCTTCCCTATAATCTATTAAGTTACTCGCTGCTGACGCACATGATTGCCCAGCAGTGCGGGCTCGGCGTCGGTGATTTCATATGGACCGGGGGCGACTGCCACATCTACCTGAATCACATCGAACAGGTGAAATTACAGCTCACGCGCGAGCCGTATCCGCTGCCCCAACTGATTATTAAGAGGAAACCGGATTCTATTTCGGATTACAGGTTTGAAGATTTCGAGATCGTTAATTATAAGGCCCACCCTCACATCGCTGCGCCGGTGGCCGTCTGAAGGATGAATTAACGGGAGTGTAGCTGGAAGGGGCTCGCCAAGCACATGGCTCGTGTCTGCCGTCAGATATAGACCACTACTTCGCCCGATAGATGCCCCTCATACTTCTTGGAGCTATCGATAAAAACTTTTCCATGATTGGGCTTCACGTTGAAGTGGGCCTCGCCGTTGGCATCCGTCCATTCGCCGTGCGTGACTCCGCTGGAAAATGACGCATCGATCCCGAGGGCCACCTTCTTCCCCTTGACGGGATTGCCGGAGCTTTTATGTATCACCTTGATTGTCACCATCGTTTTAGCCTCTAAGAAAGTTTGTCATCTCAAAATCAACGACCCGGACGTTAATATAAGCGAGGGGAATGTGGAGGTTGTGTGCCCAGCGAGCTTCAACCGTTTGAGGATTCTTCTTATCCGCCTTCTCCGGCGGATTCCATAGGCGGCTGATAGACGTAAAGCGCCCCGGCGAGACTGTCGTGTTGTGCCGGGGCGCTCTATGTTTTACCAGCCGCGCTGGTCAGCCTTGAATGCGCGTGACCTGTGGCGCGGCCAGCGGCTATCTGCTGTAATTGCTGCGCCCGCCGCCACCGCCGTTGCGATTCTCGCGCGGCTTGGCCTCGTTGACGTTCAGAGCGCGGCCATTGACTTCCTTACCATTGAATTGCGCGATGGCTGCCGCGCCTTCTTCTTTGGAGGACATCTCGACGAAGCCGAAGCCACGTGAGCGGCCCGTCTCGCGGTCTTCCACGACTGCGGACGACTCGACCGTCCCGGCCTCGGCGAAGAGCTGCTGTAGAGTCTCGCTCGAAGTCTCGAACGATAGATTACCGACGTAAAGTTTCATGGACATGAATATGTTTTCCTCTCCACTATTAGGAGTGTAAAGAGAAGCTGCGAATCTAAGTGGCTTCGATGAAACGGTAGCAGCGAAGGCTTCGGGTTCGGATGCTCTTTTGCGGAGCGGCTTCTGTAAGTGAAAATCGGCCTGCTCTCGAACTATCCCAGAACGCCGCCGCCATTTTCAAGGCGCGTGGCGCATCACCGTCAATACGCAAGAGAAGGATTCAACTACCAGCTAGGATGCGCCAGCGGGCACTATGGTTGTCATTAATCTCAGCCGTTCATAATCTTACGATATGAGACAAAGAGATCGGAGAGCTTGTCAGCCGAAGCCGGGTCGCTGCGCGCAAGCAGAGTGATGATGTCATCCCTACTGCTTAACAACGGCTGCATCCCACCCCTTTGGGCCTGTGTGAAGGCGGACGCGTCCCCCTTGTCAATCTCCGCATTTAAGGATGTAAAGAACTGGCTGACGGCCTGACGCGCCGGCTCATAATCGCCTCGTCGTGCGTCGATAACCGCCGAGGCGAGAGTGCCCTGCGTCCTGACGAGAACCAGTTGGTGTTCCGACTCCGCAAGAGCCGCGGAGCATTCACGCGCCTTTAGCCACATCGGAACGAGGCCGAGCAGGAAGACCACCAGCAGCACGACCGCATAGATGATGAAGCGCTGTCCCCGTGGGCTCGATTTGACGATTTCAGGTTGCACGTCTTCAGACATAACGAATCCTTTATATCACACTCGCGAGATAGTTGAGCCCTGAGTGCATCGCTTTGGTTAGACAAGCGGAAAAGTTATTCTCCTATCCCGTCCTTCTCATCCTGAGCATTTCCCTTTTGGCCGTCCGAGCCTCCGCCCCCACTGAGGAAAAGCGGCATATCTTTGACCAGCTCTTTAATCTGATCGTTATCTTTCAGCGCCCGGCCCAGCTCGTTACCGGCCAGCCAGTTCCTCGTATCTTCTTTGGAATTGAGCCCGGCTTCTACTCCCCTTTTGAACTCCGCCGTATCCGTGTCCACAATCGGTGTTTCCTTCTCGCTCATAAAAAGCTCCTTTATCATAATGACCCAGCCCAGCAAAACAAGACTTTCAGCGGGCGCTTTCAACTCAAGCCTCCCGATCAACCTTTAGCCAGATAGCCATCGCTTTCGTCTTTGATGATCTGATAACACTCGCAGGCGATGGCTTCCAGTCCCGTGCGGTCGTGAACTTTAATGATGCCGCGACTGTAACTGATCAACCCCGCTTGTTGCAGAGCACCCGCGGCATGATTGACCCCCTCGCGCCTGACTCCCAGCATGTTGGACATAAACTCCTGCGTCAACCGAAACTCTTCCACCCCCATCCGGTCGTGCGTCATCAATAGCCAGCGCGCGAGTCTGGCGTTCACCGTATGAAAGCGATTGCAGGCAGCCGACTGTGAAACCTGTGTCAGCAGAGAGTGTGAGTAACGATGCAGCAGGCGGTGCAGCGAGCCATATTGTTGAGCCTCCTTGCGAAAAGCCGCCGCCTTCATTCTCATGGCCGTGCCCGCGCCCTGCACCAGAGCCTGATTGCGCGACACATCCACACCCATAAAGACGCTTATGCCGACCATGCCTTCGCTGCCGACAATGCCCACTTCGAGGGTCGAATGGTTTCCCACCGCGGCTAGCAAAGAGACGATGGAGTCGTTGGGGAAATAGACAAAACGTATGCGCTCGCCGGGTTCGCAGAGAACATCGGCGAAAATCAGGTTAACGTCTTCCAGCTCCGGCATCAGGCGTTGATACTCCTTTGCCGGCAGAGCGGAGAGCAGGCGGTTAGCAACCCGTTCCGGTCGTTTTTGAGATGACATTAGTGCCTCCTTCTTTCCAGTCGGTCACAGAAGACAACAGACGGCGCAAGAAGGAGGTGGATTGACTCAATCAGGAGGTCGAAAATTGATCTAAAGGACAAGCATATTGGTTATATCATCATTCATAGCGGCTGTCGGTGCGCTAACACACATAGCCGAAGAGGGGTTGTGAGCGATGAGGGGTTCTAGCCGAGCAGGCGATCAAATTCGTCTTTGACCACGCGGTAACACTCGCAGACGGTCGCTTCCAGCTTCCCGCGGTCGAGAATCCTGATACGGCCTCTGACGTAGCTGATCGCGCCCATATCCTGCAACTGGCCGGCGGACACGGTCACGCCTTCGCGTCGCACGCCCAGCATATCGGCGATCAGTTCCTGTGTCATGACTAACTCGTCTCCCTTGAGGCGGTCGTGGCTCAAGAGGAGCCAGCGGCAGAGCTGCTGTTCCAGAGAATGTAAACGGTTGCAAACGGCTGTCTGTGAGATTTGCGTAATGAGCGCCTGCGTATAGCGAAGCAGTAAGCGCTGAAGCTGGCCGCCGCGCGCAAACTCATCTTGCAGCACCTTCGCCTTCATCCTGAGAGCGCCCCCGGCACTCTGGACGACGGCGCGGTTGGGCATGGTGTCGCCTCCCATGAAGAGGGCTATGCCTACGACGCCCTCCTTGCCCGCCATGCCCATCTCGGCGCTCGCGCCGTTTTCCATGATGTAGAGCAGAGAGATGATCGAAATGGTGGGGAAATAGACGTAGTCCAGATGCCCGCCGGATTCGTAAATGACTTCGCCCAGAGAAAAGGAGAGCGGCTCTAAGTGCGGCAGAAGGCGCTCATAGTCCTCGCCGGGAAGCGCGGCGAGAAGCCGGTTTTCAACCGTATGATAAGGTCTTGCTAATACGGACATGAGCGTCTCCCGGCTGTGCTTCCCTTTAAAAAAGTGCGTTCGGCGTGTGGAGACAGCCCGGCTTTAAAACGATGAGGGGAAGCGGATTCTTTGGGCTGCAAATCCAACGTGAAAAGCTTTACGCGAGAGAGAATATCATATATGTGTCCTAACGCACAGACGGCCCTGACCTCGCATGGGGTACAATTTTGTGAAAGAGGTTAATAAGATGAACAGGAAGATGACAGGGCAGGTCTTGATGGTGGTGGGCGTAGCCTGCGGGCTCGTTTATGTGCTCGCCTCGCTACTCCGAGGGGATACCATCCCCGTTCGCCTGAGCACTACATTATTGTACGCGGGAATCATCTCGCTCATCGCCGGGCTGGTGTTTTATGGTCTGGCCGGGGTCAGGAGATTGCCGTCAGGCAGGAGATACTGAGAGGAAAGATCTAGGTCAAGCCAGCCGACTCGCCTATCCTGCGGGCAAAGCTTGAAAGCATATGATTCGCTTCAGGAAGGTTGTGCTTCTGCTTTAACGTCTCAACTGACGGTCGTCCTCTGTCCGGCGGGAATCTGCGACCTTATGCCTTCTTCTCGCGTAGCCATCAGCCTGACCTTCTTAAGCTCCGTTCCCTTCATTCCGAAATAAGTAGCCATCTGGATAATCTGTTTCGTATCCACATAATCATTCGGGTTGGAGCAGAATCTCTCCAAGCCCGGGCCGAACTCACGACAACTCATCGCCTTGGCGAGGTTGAGGCCCAGACGGCATTTACCGTCCGGCCCGTACTGCAAACAGAATTCACAAATTATCATGATCAGCTTTCTTTAGAGAGTCGTTGCGGAAGCCGGGCGAAACTATCAGCGATAGCCTCTCGTTCGGCTCATCAGTGCCCGATAGCTATCCGTTGAAAACGAGTCTTCCCCCCGGTGTCCTGCCAGGAAATATCCAGCACGTAAGGTTTGGCTTCACCCGCTATCACTTGCAGGCGTTGCAGCTGGTCGTGTGTGGAGTCCGTCGGTTTGCCGTCGATCCATGTTCTGTGCGAGAGCACAGCTCTCTCTTTGGGCCGGATAGACTTGATATCCTCAAATTTAATATGAGCGCGCGAGGGGCCACCGCCGGAAATCTCTTCGTCTTTGAGAAAGACGGTTAGAATCTCGACACATTCGAGCGTCTGGTCAGTGGCGTTCACCAACTCCAAAAGGATTTTCGAGTCGGTCTCTATAATCCTTGCGGTAAACGGCTCGTCCGTCCTGCTAATGATGGTCATAAATCTTTCTCTGCGCGCGACCCGGAGCTGTTTAAGCACGCAAGCCTTAACAGTTCCTCCGGCCACTCATACGGTGAGCTGTTGACTTCAGGTGATCTGGTGAATTCCAGAAAGACTGAGAAGGGAGTGAGCTAAGCTCTATTCAGCCCTATCTTGGACTCAATTGCTGTAGATGTCAATTTTCAGTTCGTGTCCGGTGCTATACATCGCCGGAGCGCGAACGTACAATAAGACGATAAGAGAGTTTCACTTCGAGGTAAGGAAGGCCCAAGCGCGATGGCGATCATCGGCATTGTCGCCGTAGACAGGAACAGGGCGATTGGAAAGGGCGGCACGCTGCCGTGGCACTACTCTGCTGATCTGCGATTCTTCAAGCGGCAGACCACGGGCCACGCCTGCGTCATGGGCCGGCGAACGTGGCTCTCGCTCGGGAAGCCCCTGACGGAGAGGCTCAATATAGTCCTGAGCAGGTCTTCAGAGATCGGGCCGCAGGAATCCGTCATTACGCTCAGAGACCGCGCCTCCGTGCTTTCATTAAGACCCTATCTCGCCTGCGACCTCTTCATCATCGGCGGCGAGCAGGTCTTTCGTGCCTTTCAGGATGAGATAGAGCGATGGGTCGTCACTGAAGTCCCGCTCTCTGTCGAAGGCGCTGACACATTTATGCCTGCCGATTATCTTCAAGGCTTCAAGCCGGTTGATTCCCTCTCGCTCGAAGAAAATCTCAAGGTCACATTTTACGAGCGCGCATAAAGAGTGAGCCGCTGATGAGCTTCTCACTCAAGCGCGGGCGTATTACCGGTGCGCGTCCAGCACGTCATGGCGTGTGAGGATGCCCGTGATGCGCCCGTACTCTTCAATCAGCACAGCGGGGCTGGCCTGTAGCTGGCGTATGACTTCCGCCGAGCTGGCGTCCACATCCAGCACGGGGAAACCCGTTTCCATCACCTCGCTGACAGGTGAATCGAGCAGCTCACGATTACCGAGCACTTTGCCGAGCACCCTGTTTTCACGAAGCGAGCCGACCGAACGCCCTTCTTCGAGCACCGGCAACTGCGTCAGGTCATACTCGTTCATCCTTGCGAGCGCATCGGAAACGCGATCAGACGGATTGGCCGTGATGAGAGCCGGCGGAGAGTTCTGCCCCTTCGTCTCTTTGATCAGACCGGCGGTGATCTTCTGCGGCTCAAGCAGTCGCTTCTCCTTCATCCATTCATCCGAATGAAATTTGGTAAGATAATGCTCGCCCGTATCGCAGACGATGAAGACAACCACGGCCTGATCGTCCAGATCGCGCGCCACGCGCAGGGCCGCCGCCAGATTCGTTCCCGTCGAGCCGCCGCAGAATATCCCTTCCATACGGCCAAGCTGTCTTGAGAGGTCGAAGGATTCGCGGTCGGTGATGTTGATGACATCGTCCACGTACTTGATATTGACGTTATCGGGTACGGTCTGCTGGCCTATGCCTTCGACGAGGTACGGCGTCGCCTCTATGACCCTTCCGGTCTCCTTGTAGGTCTTGAATATTGAGCCGTAGGGGTCTGCGCCGATGACCCGTATGTTCGGGTTCTTCTCTTTGAGAAAGCGGCCCGTGCCCGAAATGGTTCCGCCCGTACCTATGCCCGCCACGAAGTGCGTGATGTGGCCTTCGGTCTGCTCCCAAATCTCCGGCCCGGTCGTCTGGTAATGCGCCAGCGGATTGGCCGGATGGGAATACTGGTCAGGGTAGAAGGAGTTCGGAGTCTCGGCGGCGATGCGCTGGGCCGTGGCGACATAGTGATCCGGCGTACCGGGCTTGGCGGCGGCGGGCGTGACGACGACATCAGCGCCGAGCGCCTTCAGATAACGAACCTTCTCCGTAGAGGCTTTGTCCGTCATGACGAAGATGCAGCGATAGCCTTTGACGGCTGCCGCCAACGCCAGACCGATGCCCGTATTGCCCGACGTGGCCTCGACGATAGTGCCGCCCGGTTTGAGAATGCCGTCGCGCTCGGCGGCTTCGATCATCGCCCGCCCGATGCGATCTTTGACGGAGAATCCGGGGTTGAGATTCTCCATCTTGGCGAGCACCGTCGCCTTGATTCCCTGCGTCAGCCGGTTGAGCTTCACGAGCGGCGTGTGACCGACGAGCCCTAAAACATTTTCATAATATTCCATTAATAGAACCTCTCCCATGCGCCTTTTGAACAGAGTGATCTTTCTATTTATACAACGGAATCATCCTTCGCTACTACTCAGCTTCTATTCTTCCTGACAGTTCTCCGAGGTACGTTTGCGGGTCAAAGTCCGTCTCTCTGCGATCCTTCAACACTTCAATGATGGCATCTCCATAAGGGTCGTCGCTTGCTCCGCCGTAGGCGCTCGGCTGTTCCAGTACGGGGACGCTCAGCAGTGTCAGCAGACAGCCCAGTATCATCCACAGCAGCGCCTCTCTCCTACTCGCGTTCGGGTTGAAGGCGTAAATCTGAAAGCGGTCTGCGTAAACATCGTCGCAAAGCTTTTTGAATTCCTGTTCCGAAATAGTGGACATGACGTATGCGCCGTTGAGACTCCGCCTCTGGCTGCTACTTCGAGCCCTCGTCCTGATCTCTCAGCTCTGAGCCGGCGCGGGGCTGCTCCGCCGTCACCTTCTCCGTCGTCCGGCCCTGTTCCGCAATCGGCGGGCTTGAGTCTTTCGTCGAATGACGGCTGAGATTATCCTCCGCCTCTTCGACGGGTTGTTCGGTGGTCTGATCGAGCGATGGGCCTGAACCAGCATCGACGGCTTGACCTTGTTTCTCGTTTGGATTATTCATCAGTTCTCTCCCTTTGAAGCATAGCCTGATTGTGGCTCTCGCCCGGCGCTTTACTCTCCCCCCGGATAAAAGCTTAAAATGGAAGGGCGCGATTGGTGGCGCGCCCCTCCCCTGTTTGAATAGTTCACACTTTTTCGGCCAGCCAAGTCAACCGGAGAGTATTGACGTTACATGAATTTGCGTAAACTTTGCGAATCGCTCGGTGAATCCCACATGCATAGCTTTTCATCGAAGAGTGCGCGCCTAGGCGTGAAGGGACGCGCCGCGTTGACCTGTCTCTTTCTGTTGCTGACGGTAAGCGCATGGGCCACTGCCGCGCCGAACTGGTCTACGAAGCTGGACGGGCGCGTCCTTTTTTATCAGGCGACTGAGCTTGGCGTGGTCGTCGTCTCGACGGAACGCTCGCTCTACGCCGTGGACGGCGAGACGGGCGACGTGCTGTGGCGGCGCAGGAATCTTCGCCTTGACGAGACCGATATTGCGCCCGTGCCCGGCACAGACCTCATCTTATTAAGCCTTGAGCGCGGCGATAAGACTCGCATAGAAGCGACAGACCTGCTCACGGGCGAGACCATCTGGCAAAGCGAGAAGACGCGCGGCGCGGTCATGCAGATGGCGGTTGACACAGAGGCTAACTTACTGGCCGTAGTCCTTGTGCGCGATGCGCGCGAGGTAGCGCGCGAAGGCTTCAAGCGCAAGCCCGTCGTACACATGCTCGATCTGGGCTCAGGCCGGGAACTCTGGAAGCACGAGCTTGAAAGCGAAGTCGAGATGATGCCGGTCGAGTGGAGCGAAAAGGATAAGACACCTTACACTCTGGACAACTATCGCCCGCCGGTCTTTCTGGATAATCGTCTCTACCTCTTTTACGAAGGCGTCACTTCGCTGGACATGCGTACGGGCAAAGAGCGGCAACGCGAGAAGTTTCGCGTCAACGAGGAAGGGCTGGCGCGCACGGAGGCCGACCCTGTTCTGGACGAGCGCTACATCTACACCACGGGTCGCGGACGTGTGCGCGCCGTCTCGCGCCGCACGGGCGAGGAGGTCTGGGAGGCAAAGGATCTGGGATTGACGCCCGAGACGGTGCTTGCGCGCGATGTCCTTTACGTGAGAACGGGCGGGCAGTTCACGCGCCTCAGAGACGGCGAAACGGTCGAGCGCGGCCCTTACGGCGTGAGCGCGATAGACACGTCGAGCGGCAAAGTCGTCTGGCGCTACAAGGGGGCGGACAAAGGAATCACCAACATCGCGATGCCGGACGCTTCCACCATTATCATCGCAGACCGCGACGACCTGATCTTTCTGGACGCGCAGACGGGAAAGCGTCGCATGAAGAGTTCTCACCGAATCGAGCGCGCCGCTTTCGTCCTCATCAACGAGCGGGGCGAAGGGGTCGTCGGTGGGCGGGATGAGATAGCGGGTTTTGATCCGGGCACAGGGCGCGAAAGATGGCGCGCGCGGCACGAGCCGCCGGGCCGTGGGCTGCTGCGTACACTGGGCGCGATTGCTGCGCGCGCGGCCTCGCTCTATTTCCGCTATGGCGGCGCGGCGACGACAGCCTTTCGCGGAGTGCAGCTCGCACGCTCCATCAGCACTTTAAGCACACTGCGCTGGTCTGGCCTTGCCTCGCGCGTGGCGATGCCGAATCTGACCACGCTCGCCACGGACTCGGCGCGTGATTACGTGACGACGCGCTTCACGCCCTTCGGCATCGCCGCGCGTCTGGGCCAACGCCCTTCTGCTCCGACAGTTAGAGCGCCCTCCATCCCACGCCCTTCGCGTGATGACATAGAGGAACGCCTGCTCGACCGTCTCGACCCGGCAAGGCAGTTCGAGCGGCTCTCGCGTTTTCTCTGGCGTCGTCGGCGTCTGGCCGCACTGCGCGGCGAATGGATGTATTACTACACTGACCTCAGGGGCGGGCGCGGGCTGGCCGGAGTCAACGTCAACACGGGAGCGACGGAGCGTGCCGTTCGCCTGAACGACCCGGACGAGCGCTTCATCGCCGATGAGGCGAGCGCGCTACTCTACACTTCAAAAGACAATCGCCTGCTCGCCTATAGCCTCGGCGGAGGCGGCGAATAAGCTGCACTGAAGGTTACGCGGGAGTCGGGCGTCAATCCAAATCTTCGCGCTCGACTCCTTCTATCTCCAGAATAAAATCCGCGCCGTAAGCGAGCGAGGGAGTTTGAAACCCTGCGGGAGCAACACCGCCGAGCACGCGCTCGACGATGGCAACCGCCGTCAGGGCCGTCAGCGTGTAGCCCTCCGGCCCGCTCAAACGCGAGCGTTTTCGATGGCCTTCATCGTCCGACACTTCGCCCCAGACGAAGCTCGCGCCGCGCTCGCGCTCTGCGTCCGAAGGGCCTGCGGGCTGTGCCTTGATTCGATTTTTCAGAAACCTCTGTACGGGAGCGGAGGCCAGCAGTGGGCCAAAGGGGCGGCTGGCCTTCATCATCATACGCATGGATGAAGGAATCGCCGCGAAGACCTCTATGTTGGGAATGCCTGTACTGTAGAAGGCCGTGGCGACATCGCCCCATGGAATCGTCGTCGCCCTCACAGGCCCGCGACCGAAATCCACTTCGCGCGACTTCCACGCTGCGGGAACCGTCTTTAATCGTCCATCACGCCTGACGAGGCCGCCGCGATTGATATTCTCCACCATCGTCGTCGCCGTACCGTGCGAGATGCGGCCTAAGCCTTGAATCGCCAGCGCGAGCGCCGTCGCCGAAGGGAGACGCCTTTTGAGATGCGCGGCCAGACAATCCGACGGGACAACATCGAAGCCCACTCCGGGCAGAAGCATTACTCCGGCTGCTTCCGCTTCGGCGCGTCTGGCCGCCAGGGATTCAAAGACCGCTATCTCGCCCGTGATGTCCAGATAATGCGTCCGCGTTCTGAGGCAGGCATCGGCCATTGGCCCAGAGGTGCGAGAGAAAGGGCCGGCGCAGTGCAGGACGACGCTCTCTCTCTTCAAGGCAGCATCAATCGCGGGCACGTCGTCCAGAGCGAACGAGACGTGCTCTAAACCGAATTCTTTCGCGACGGGCTCGATTTTGGCCGGGTCGCGTCCGGCGAGCCTTGGACGCAGGCCGCGCTCCACGGCTCTGCGCGCAATGAGCCCGCCCGTGTAGCCATTCGCGCCGTAGAGTAGAAAGTCAGGTGACATTGTCGTCGAATTCACGTTAATTTATCAGCGGCACGATATGGCGGAACGACGCGGCTCGTCAAGAAGCTCGGCTTCTGAAAGAATGTTCCGAAAAGGCAGGCACGCCGATGGCGGGTGAGACTTCAATATGATTAGCATTGACGGCTCTCTGGGAGAGGGGGGCGGCCAGATCATACGCACGTCGCTGGCGCTATCCCTGGTGACGGGCAAACCCTTTCGCATCGAACACGTGCGCGCGCGGCGCGAGAAGCCGGGCCTTCAACGACAACACCTGACGGCGGTAACTTCAGCCGCCGAGATCGGGCGCGCGGAGACGAGCGGCGCGCACCTCGGCTCAGAGCAGTTCACCTTTACGCCGCGCGAGGTCATGCCCGGCGATTACACCTTCAGCGTGGGCACAGCCGGAAGCGCCACCCTCGTGCTACAGACGGTGCTTCCGCCGCTGATGATCGCTTCTGCCCCGAGCCGTCTGGTGCTCGAAGGCGGAACGCATAATGTTCATGCGCCGCCGTTCGAGTTTCTCGCCGAAACGTTTCTGCCGCTCATTGGTCGCATAGGCCCACAGATTGAAATCAGCCTTCAGCG
The DNA here is from genome assembly GCA_036389675.1 of Pyrinomonadaceae bacterium. GTDB lineage: Bacteria > Acidobacteriota > Blastocatellia > Pyrinomonadales > Pyrinomonadaceae > DASQYE01. The sequence continues at coordinate 133,038 of DASVWI010000034.1, read as the reverse complement.
CTACGGCTTTTATCCGCCCGGTGGGGGTCGCTTCGAAGTCTCGATTGAGCCGGCGGCGGAGCTGAAGCGGCTGGACATTCCCGCGCGTGGGCTCATACATGGCAAGCGCGCAAGGGCTCTCGTAGTCAATCTCCCGGCCAGCATCTCTTACAGAGAGCTCGGCGTCATACAGCAGAAGCTCGGGTGGAGCGACGAGCAGTTGGAGGTAGTCACTTCCACGAACGCTTTAAGCCCGGGTAATGTCCTGACGATCAGATTAGAGAGCGAGCATGTGACGGAGATCATCACGGGTATGGGTGAGCGCGGAGTGCGCGCCGAGACGGTCGCCGAGAGGGCCGTCGCAGAAGCAAAGGAATATCTTGAGACGGATGCGCCCGTCGGCCAACATCTGGCAGATCAACTGCTCATTCCGCTGGCGCTGGCCGGAGGCGGCTCATTCCTGACCGGGCCGCTCTCGCTGCACACGACGACCAACATCAAGATCATCAGGAAGTTTCTGGACGTTGACATCGTAGCCGGGCAGGTGTCTGCGCGCGTCTGGAAAGTGGAAGTGGAGAAGTCTTAGCGCCGCCGGAAGTTTCAGGAGCGCGGCCAGCATGAGAACGGAGTGGCAGACGATGGAGGCAGTTAATTACAGGCCCGTTCGTGCGACCGAGATAGACGAGACGGTCGAAATCTTCCTGACGGCTGTGACGGACATGTACCGGCGTCACGGCATCAATACGCCTGCGCCTGAGCGCGCCGTGATCGCGACGTATTACCGTCACACCTTTGAGACGGGCATCTATCACGTGGCCGAGGTTGGCGGGCGCATCGCGGCTGTCTGTCATGCCGTGGTGCGTGATCATTTGTGGTTTCTCTCGGGCTTCTGGATGCTGCCGGAGTTCCAGCGGCGGAAGATCGGCGGCCAGCTCCTCAGGGGCGTTCGTGCGGCGGGCGAGCGCGCGGGCGCTGACACCTTCTTCACATGGTCGTCGGTCGACATGACGGCGATGGCTAGCTACATGAAGATAGGAATGCTGCCGGGCTATCAGATACTCACCTTCGGCGGGGCGCTGGGGCGTGAGCTGCCGGAGCAGCGCTCGGGATATGAAGTGCAGCCGCTGGAGATCGCCAACGCGATTGCTCTGGACATTGAAGTGCGAGCAACGGGGCGAGAAGTCGACCACAGGTTCTGGCTCGCGCAGCCCTCTGTTAAGGGACGCCAACTCACGAGCGGCGGTCGCGTCGTTGGTTATTATTACGTGAATCACGGGGTCATTGGCCCAGCCGCGTGGGCCAACGCGAAGGATGCGGAGGCGTTGATCGAAGCGGCGTGCGGCGAAGCCGGAAGGGATGCGTCGCAAGTGCGATTGATGATACCGGGCGTTAATCACGCGGCCATCCGTTTCGCGCTTGAGAACGGCCTGCGCCTTGTGGCCTACTCGCATCTTCTGACGAGCGCGCCATTCGGCATGATGGAACAATACCTCTCGTCCGGCCCGTCACTGTTTTAGAGTTCAAGAGGTCAGTACCGCCTGCGGTACTGACGACGCTCAGAGGTTTAGCGATGCCGGATTTGGATGAAGTTTTCAACGCTCTCAACACTTCGGATTTCCGCCGTCGCTTTCGCCTGCGCGGGAAGGAGCTGGCCTATCTCCAACAAAAGGGGCTCGGCGTCATCCTCGAACACGCCGCCGATTTTATAGAGAAGCGTCTGGCCCCGGCGCATCCCGCCAACGACGGTAAGCAAACCCCCATGCGCAATCATCCGGTCTTTATCGCGCAACACGCAACGGCCACCTGCTGTCGCGGCTGCCTTGAGAAATGGCACAAGATTCCCAAAGGCCGAATGCTTCAACCCGAAGAGAAGCTCTACATAATCTCAGTCCTGAAGAGATGGCTGGAAAAGCAAGGATGAAGGATGAAGGATGAAAAGAATGCTTCAATGTCTTGAATGCTTTATTTCATCCTTCATCCTTCCGCCTTCATCCTTGCTCTTAAAGCGGGAGGCGTATGTGTGCCTGGCAGCCCGGGCCGGTCAGTCTGTTTTCAAGGGTGAGCGTTCCGCCGTGGGCCTCTGCGATCTGGCGGCTCAGGACTAAGCCGATGCCTGTGCCCGCCGGCTTGGTGGTAAAGAAGGGCACGAAGAGGTTGGCCGTGTTGGAGAGGCCCGGCCCTTCGTCTTCGATAATCACGTCGAGGTGCGTGCCGTTTCTGCTCCAGCGGACGCGGACAGCGCCGCCCGTTTCCAGCGAAGCGTCGACGGCGTTGTGCAGCAGGTTGATGAGCATCTGGTCTAACTGATCGCCGTCGGCATGGATGGTGATTTCAGGGCCGGGCGCGACCGAAACATTGAGCCGCGTCTCTAGCCCTACGGCGCGCTCAATCCAAGCGCTGACGTTGAGGGGCGCGAAGCGCGGCTGCGGCAGGCGGGCGAGGCGCGAGTAGGCTTCCATGAAACGGGAGAGGGCTTCGGCGCGCGCGGCGATGACGGCGAGGCCACGTCCCATGTCCTCGTCCCAATCAGCCGGGCGCGGCTCGCGCACGAGCAGGCTTTCCAGACTCCCGGCGATTGACTTGATCGGGGCGAGCGAGTTGTTCAGCTCGTGGCCCAGCACGCGCACAAGGCGTTTCCACGCCTGACGCTCCTCTTCGCGCAGCGCGCGGCTCAGGTTCGACAGCACCAGCAATTGATGCGGCAATCCCTGCTCGCGAAAAGTGCTGCGGCTCACGCCCCAGCGTCCCGTGCCTTCGTCGGAGGTGATTTGCAGCGTGCGCGTCGGTGCGCCGCGCAGGCAATCATCAAGGCCAAGCTCCGTGGCGCTGCTACCCAGAAGACGCTCGGCGGGTTGGGCCAACAATCGCTCGCCCGCGCGATTGACCAGCCGCAAACGCTCGTCCGGGTCAAAGGCGAAGATCGCCACGTCAATCTTCGACATCACGGTGCGGAGCAGCGCCGTCGCCTCCATCGCGCCCAATCGCTGCTCGCGCAAAGTCTCGCCGAGTGCGTTGACCTCTATCATCACTTCGCCAAGCGCGTCGCGGTGATCTGCGCCGCGTGCGCGAATCGAATAGTCGCCCTCGCGCAGCGCCGCCAGAAGATTTGAAAGGGTTTGCAGGGGACGCACGACGCGCTCGCGCAGGGCGAAGGCGAAGCCGAGCCAGACGGCGGCGATAAAAAGCGTGAGTGTGAGCTGCACCTTGGTGGTGTAGCCGCCCGTCCACAACAGCAGGAGCGAGACGAACGTGCCCGGCAGGCCCGACACCAGGGCCATCAGTATAACGCGTCGCTCGTGAGTCAATCCCGGGTCTTTGGGCTTGGATTTTGGATACGGAGCGTAGATCTCATCTTCCGTCCAAAATCTGATCTTTTTCATAGGCCGTAGCGTTGCAGGCGTCGGTACAGGGCGCTGCGGCTGAGGCCGAGGGATTGCGCTGCCTGCCCCACATTCCCGTCAAAGCGGGCCAGGGCTTTCTGTATGAGGAAGGCTTCGACCTCCTCGAGGCTCATATCTTCGAGGCGGCGCGAGCCCTCGCGCGCGCCGCGCTGCAAGCCTATGTCGCGCACCCCCACTCTGTCACCCTGCGCCATCAGCACGGCTCTCTCCACAGCATGTTCCAGTTCCCTGACATTACCCGGCCAAGGATAATCCAAAAGCGCGCGGTTTGCAGCGTCGTCGAAGCCTGCGAGCCTTTTCCGGTAGCGCTGCGCGTGCTGGCGCAGGAAGTGGTCGGCGAGGAGGGGGATGTCTTCCGGGCGCTCGCGCAGCGGCGGGAGGTTGATCTCGACCGTGTTCAGACGAAAGAGCAAGTCCTGTCGAAAGCGCCCCGTTGAGACCTCTTCGTCAAGGTTTGCGTTGGTGGCCGAGAGCACGCGCACGTTGACGCGGCGCGTCTTGGAAGAGCCGACGCGCTCGAACTCGCCCATCTCAAGCACGCGCAGCAGCTTCGGCTGTTTGTTAATGGGCACGTTCGCTATCTCGTCGAGAAAGAGCGTTGAGCCGTCGGCCAGCTCGAAGCGACCGACACGATCGGTCTTGGCATCTGTAAACGCGCCCTTGACGTGGCCGAACAGCTCGCTCTCGAAGACTCCTTCGGAAAGGCTGCCGGCATCCACCGTGACCAAGGGCTTCGCTGCGCGCGCAGAGATGGAGTGAAGCGTCTGCGCCACGACCTCCTTGCCCGTGCCGTGCTCACCCGTGATCAGGACGTTGGCCTCCGACGGGCCAACATGAGCGATCAGCTCAAGCACGGGCTGCATGGCGCGCGACTGTGCGATTAAGGTCGGGCGCGATTCGTCCTCGCGCAGCAACTGGTTCTCCGCTTCAAGCCGCTGCCCTCGTCGCAAAGCCTGTCCAAGCTCTATCTGTGTACGCAGGATGGAGAGCAGGCGGGCGTTCTCCCATGGCTTCTGGACGAAATCGCGCGCGCCGCGCCGCATCGCCTCGACCGCCACTTCGACGCTGCCCCATGCGGTCATGACCACGACGGGCAGGGTGATGTCCGCCGCCTGTATGCGCGATAAAAGGTCTAAGCCCTCCTGCCCGGAGGTGGTGTCGCGCGCGTAGTTTAAGTCCATCAGCAGTAGATCGAAGTCACCCGTTTCGAGCTTGGGCAGCACTTCCGCCGGAGACGTGACCGTCTCGGTCTTAAAGCCTTCGCCTTTGAGCAGCAGGCGGAGCGCCTCAAGCACGTCGCGCTGATCGTCGGCGATCAGAATCCGGCGGTTTTGTGTTTCCGAAGTCTTCATGTAGTGGTCGAAATACTTATCACGACTATCATCGGCGCGCAACACCGGCACGAGCCCCTGCGGCGCGACAAACAGAGTCTTATTGTAATCGTTATCGGCTCGCAACTCGAACGCTAGCGCCCCTCGAAGGGTGCGCGCCCTCCCGCAATTAATTTAATTTAGAGAACAGGTCAGCCGCCGTTTTACTCGTAACGAAGCGCGATCATAGGGTCAACGCGCGTCGCCCTTCGCGCAGGGATAAAGCAGGCCAGAAAAGCCACCGCCAGAAGGAGCGCAGAGACGCCCGCATACGTCGGCGGATCGGTGGCCGTCACGCCGTAGAGCAAGGAAGCCATCAATCGCGTCAAAGCGAATGCCGAGAGAAGTCCGATTGAGACGCCGACCGCAGCCAACGTCATCCCCTGACGGACGATCATCAGGAGCACGTCTCGGGCTTGCGCGCCGAGGGCCATGCGTATGCCTATCTCGCGCGTGTTCTGGCTGACGGTGTAAGACAGCACGCCGTAAATACCCATCACCGAGAGGACGAGGGCCAGCGCAGCGAACGTACCGAGCAGTAGCATGTTATAGCGGCGGCTGGCGACAGACCTTTGGAAGACTCTCTCCATCGGCTCGAACTCGACCGGCAGGTTCTTGTTGATCGCCTTCACCTCGTCGCGCACGGCGGGGACGAGGCTCGTCGGCTCGACGCCGGTTCGCATCACGACGGTCATCTCTCCGGCGCGGCGTGGCCGCTGCGTGTAAGGCACGTATAGCTCCGCAGAGGCTTTACCTTCCAGACCCGAATGCCTGACATCGCCGACGACTCCGACGATGGTCATCCACGTACCGGCGATGTCATCCGTCATCGACCTTGCGTCCATGCCTGACCTGATGCGTTTTCCGATAGGGTCTTCGCCCGGAAAGGTTGTGCCCGCGACGCGCTCTGAGATGATGGCGACGGGAAGCGAGTTCTGATTATCCTGCTCGGTGAATGCCCGGCCTTTAACGACGGGAATGCTCATCGCCTGAAAGTAGCCCGGACTCGTGATGCGGAAACCGCCGTAGCCACCCTGCTCTCTGGCTCGGCCTTCGACTTCGAAGCCGCCGTTGATGTTGACGCCGCCCAGGGGCAGATTATTGATCATGCCCACCGCTTCGACTCCCGTTAAAGCTCCCGCGCGTCCCAACAGTTGCCGGTAGAAAGCGACCATCTGCTGCTCTTCCTTATACTCCGCTTCGGGAAGCGCGATCTGCATCGTGAGCACACGTTCTGGATTGAAGCCCGGGTTGGTTTGCATCAGCCGCCAGAAGCTTTTCATCAAAAGCCCCGCGCCGATCAAGAGCACCAGTGTCAACGCCACTTCCGCGACGACCAGCACGCTACGCAGCAGACTTAAACCGCCCGTGGGTGTCTGCCCGCCCTGCTTGAGCGCCACTTGCAGATCGGGCCTGGAAAAACGCACCGCCGGTAGCAGCCCGAAGATCAAGCTCGTCAATACTGAAAGGCCAAGGGTGAAGGCGAGCGTGCGGCCATCGATACCTACCTCGCCCAGACGCGGGATGGTCTCTGGGCCTAGCGCGACCAGTGGGCCAATGAGCCACCCGGCAAGGAGCAACCCGAGCGCGCCGCCCAGCAAAGATAGAAGCAGGCTCTCCGTCAACAACTGCCTGACGATTCGCCATGGGCTCGCTCCCAAAGCCGTCCGCACGGCGATCTCCTTCTGCCGCCCGAGCGCGCGTGCGAGCAGTAGATTCGAGACGTTGGCGCACGCGATCAACAGCACGAAGCCGACGGCTGCCAGCAGCACGAGCAGGGCCGGGCGGACCGAGCCGACCAGTTGGTCTCGTAAAGAGACGACGCTCGTGCCCATCCCGCGATTGTCTTCCGGGTACTGTTCGGCCAGACGCGCCGCAATCGAGCTCATCTCCGCCTGCGCCTGCTCAAGCGTCACACCCGGCTTGAGGCGCGCGATGCTCACGAAGTTGTGAGCCGAGCGTGCGCTCGTGTCAGTGCCGAGTTGTTCTTTAGGCAGCCATAGGTCTGTGTCCGAAGGGAAACCGAAACTCTGCGGCATGACGCCGATGACATTAAAGGTGGCGTCGCCGAGGCTGAGTTTCTTGTTCGAGAGGTCGGCATCACCGCCGAGGCGTCGCTGCCAGAAACCGTAGCTGACGACCACGGACGGAGTCGCGCCGGGATTGTGATCTTCCGTGGAGAAGGTGCGGCCCGCGACGGGCACGACGCCCAACACTTTGAAGAAGTCCTGATAGACGGCGACGGCAAAGGCGCGCTCGGGCTCGTTGCCGCCGATGACCGTCATTTTTCCGCCCCAGCGCCCGCTGTAAGCCGAAAAGGATTCAAACGAGCGGCTCTGCTCGCGCCAGTCAACCAGATTAAGATGCGAGACGTGAATGTTGCGGTTTCGCTCATTGGCCTGCCACAAGACGACCAGCCTGTCCGGGTCAGAGTAAGGCAAAGAGCGCAGCAGCACGGCGTTGACGACAGAGAAGATGGCCGTATTTGCCCCGATGCCCAAAGCCAGCGTCAAGGCCGCCACGAGCGTAAAACCGGGCCGCTGCCACAACATCCGAAACCCATACCGCATGTCCTGCAAGAGTGTTCCCATCAACTACCTCCAAAAGTAAGGATGAAGGATGAAGAATGAAGGATGAAAGGAATGCTGTTCATTCTTGAAAGCTTTTACTTCATCCTTCCGCCTTCCGCCTTCATCCTTTCACTCGTATCTGAGTGCTTCCATAGGGTCAATGCGCGTGGAGCGACGTGCGGGGATGATGATCGCAAGGAGTGCGACTGTGCTCAGAACGACCGGCACAACGCCGAACGTCCAAGGGTCTGTCGCCGTCACTCCGTAGAGCAGGCTGGTCATGAGGCGCGTCAGGGCGAATGCCGCGACGAGGCCCAGCACGACTCCGGCCATGGCGAGCGTCATGCCCTGACGAACGACCATTCTCATCACGTCGCCGCCCTGCGCGCCTAAGGCCATGCGGATGCCAATCTCGTGCGTGCGCTGAGAGACCGTGTAGGCCATCACGCCGTAAATCCCTATGGCGGCGAGCGAGAGCGCGAGCGCCGAGAAAACCGCGAGCAGCATCATTATGAAGCGGCTTTGCGCCACAGACTTCGAGAGGCGCTCCTCCATCGTCTTGATGCCGAAGACGGGTTGATCTTTATCAAGGGCCAGAACCTGATCGCGTATCGCGGCAATCATATTCGCAGGCTCAGAGGAGGTACGCACCACGAGGGTCATGAAGTTTCTCGGCAACTGCCGGTAAGGGACATACACCTCGGGCTTGGCTTCCACGTCGAGCCGCTCGTGCCTGACGTTGCCGACGACGCCGACAACCTCTCGCCACTCCTGCTTGCCCTCGTCGTCTTCAAAGCCGAGCCGCTTACCGATGGCGTCCTCGCCCGGCCAGAAGCGACGGGCCAGCGCCTCGTTAACGATAACCATGGGCGGCGCATCCTCCCGATCTTGCTCCGTGAACGGTCGGCCCTTCAACAAGGGGATGCGCATCGTCTGAAAATAACCGGGCGTCACGTTGCGCGAGCCGACTTCGGGTCGGTCAGCCGGGGCCAGCGCGGGCTGCCCCTCGACGAGCACGCCCGTCGTCTCGTTGCTATCACTCAGGGGCAGCGGGTCGATGCCGCCGACCGACTCGACTCCCGGCACTGCCCTGACGCGCTGTAAGAGTTGCTCGAAGAAAACATTCGCCTGCTGCTGCTCTTTGTATTTCTGTCTGGGCAGAGAGATGTTCATCGTCAGCAGGTTCTTCGGCTCAAAGCCGGGGCTCGTCTGCTGCAAGCGCATAAAGCTGCGTATCATCAACCCTGCCCCGACGAGCAGGACGAGCGCCAGCGCGACTTCGGAGACGACCAGCATATTGCGAAGCCGGCTGCGTCCGACCCCTCCGGTGGTTCGCCCGCCGCTCTCTTTGAGCGCTTCGTTAAGATCAGGCTTGGAGGCTTGCAAAGCCGGTGCGAGCCCGAACAGCAAGCCCGTCAGGAGCGAGACCAGAAGCGTCCATGCGAAGACCGGCCCGTGAAGCCCGATCTCTTCGAGGCGCGGGACATCGGCAGGGCTCAGAGCGATAAGCAGGTCAATGCCCCAGTAGGCCAGTAGCAGCCCCAGCATTCCGCCTAAGCCGGCGAGCATAATGCTTTCGGTCAACAGTTGACGAATGAGCCTTAAGCGGCTCGCGCCGAGCGCGATGCGTATGGCGACCTCTTTATGGCGCGCGGAGACGCGCGCGAGCAGAAGGTTGGCGACGTTGGCGCACGCGATCAAAAGCACAAAGCCGACCGCGCCGAACAGCAGGTAGAGGTAGGGCTGGACATTGCCGACCAGTTGCTTGTGCAGCGAGACGACGTTCGCGCCCTTCTCGGCATTGGTCTCTGGATACTGCTCCTGAAGACGGGCGGCGATGCCGTTCATCGCGGCATGGGCCTGACTGACGGAAACGCCCGGCTTGAGACGCCCAAGCACGTACATATAGTGAGCCTTGCGACCGGCATCGGCGGGGTTCAGACGCAGAGGCATCCACATCTCAACCTTCGTATTCACCGGAAACTGAAGCTGGAAGGCCGGAGGCATAATACCGACTACGACAGTCTGATTGCCGTTGAGCGTGAGCGTGCGTCCCAGCACGGACGGGTCACCACCGAAGCGCCGCTGCCACAACTCATGACTGAGGATGACCACGCGCTGGCTGTTTATGTTTTCCTCCTCCGGCAGAAACGCGCGCCCCATAAGGGGCTGGACGCCGAGCGCCTGAAAGAGATTGGTCGTGACGAGCATGCTCTGAATCCGTTCGGGCTCGTCAACGCCCGACAGATTGGCGTTCGCATAAACGAGAGCGGCCAACTGCTCGAAGACCTGATTCTGCTCACGCCAGTCGAGGAAATTACCCGGCGCGACTTCGTTGCGATTACGCATGTCCGCGCTCAGCTGATTGTTGGTCTCCCACACGGCGACCAGACGCTCCGGCTCTTTAAAGGAGAGCGGGCGCAGCAGCACGGCGTTGACGACAGAGAAGATGGCCGTGTTCGCCCCGATGCCCAAAGCCAGCGCCACGATCGCCACGAGCGTAAATCCCGGTTGCTTCAATAGCACGCGCAATCCGTAACGGATGTCTTGCAGCATCGTTCTCATCTATTAATCTCCTGAAGGATAAACCAAATGAGCAGGTCAGTACCGCCTGCGGTAGCGGGCGGGTGTTGATGCGAAAGAAACCCGCCCGCTACCGCAGGCGGTACTGACCTGTCTTATCCTGTTCATCCCTACCATTTCCTTCTTTCATATCAAACTTACTCGTAACGGAGGGCGATCATCGGGTCTACGCGCGTCGCCCTGCGCGCCGGTATCAAGCAGGCGAGCAGCGCTATCGCGGCTAAGAGCACGGCCAGCGCGATGAAGGTCAGCGGGTCTGTGGCGCTCACACCAAACAACAGACTCGACATCACTCGTGACACGGCGAAGGCCGCTAAGAGTCCGAGGGCCACGCCGATCAAAGCCAGTATCATCCCCTGCCCGACAACCAGCCTGAGCACATCACGGCGTTGCGCGCCTAAGGCCATGCGGATGCCTATCTCGTGCGTGCGCTGCGTGACGGAGTAAGACATCACGCCGTAGAGGCCGATGGCCGCCAGCAGCAGGGCGACGGAGGCGAAGAGACCGAGCAGGAGCGTGTTGAAGCGAGCGCGCGCCACCGAATTCGAGACCAGCTGTAGCATGGTCTGGACATCGGAGACGGGCTGGTCTTTGTCCACGGCCCAGACCTCTTTACGCACCGCCGTCGTCAGGCTCGCCGGGTCTGTTGACGTTCGCACGACTATGTTCATGAAGTTGAACGGTGATTGAAGCGCGGAGAGATACATCTCCATCCTCGGCTGTGCGGTCAGTTCCGTGTGCTTGACATCACGGACGACCCCGACAATCGTGAGCCAGGGGTTGTCATCTCCCCTCAACTTCATCCGCTTGCCGACGGCATCCCCGCTCGGAAAGTAGCGCCGCGCGAAGGTCTCGTTGATGATGATCGTGCCCGCTCCCGCCGCGTTGTCCTGATCAGTGAACTCGCGCCCGGCGGTGACGGGTATCTCCATCGTCTGGAAATAACGAGGGCTGACGGCGCTGAAGGAGGCATTGGTGCGCTCGTTGGGCGCGGGCGTGTAGCCTTCGAGGTCGAAGCCACGGCCCGCGTCCTGCCCGCTCAGTGGAAGCGTCCACGTCGCGGCGGCGGACTCGACGCCGGGCAGCGAAGAGATGCGCGCCAGCACCTCTTTCTGGAAATTCACGATCTGCTCTTTCTCGGCATACTTTGTGCGAGACAGCGAAAGCTCCGTGATCAAAAGGTTGTTCGGATTGAACCCCGGCGCGACCTGCTGTATGCGCTGAAAACTCCTGATCATCAGGCCAGCGCCGATCAGGAGCATGAGGGCCAGTGCCACTTCGACGACGATCAGGGCGCTACGCATGCGATGACGGCTGAAGCCTTCCAGAGAGCTTCGTCCGCCCTCTTTGAGCGAGCTGATGAGATCAAGTCTGGAAGCTTGCAGGGCCGGCATGAGCCCGAAGATCAGTCCCGTCAGCAGAGAGATAACCAGCGTGAAGCCGACCACCCTGGCGTCCAGGCTTATCTCGCCGAGGCGGGGAAGATTCTCCGGGCTCATGGCGACCAGCAGGTCAACGCCCCACAAAGCGAACAGTAATCCGACGACGCCGCCGATGAGCGAGAGCAGCATGCTCTCGGTCAGCATTTGACGTATCAGGCGAAAGCGTCCGGCTCCGAGCGCGGTGCGAATGGACATCTCCTTGTGACGCGCGGCGGCGCGCGCAAGAAGCAGGTTGGCGACATTGGCGCACGCGATCAAAAGCACAAAGCCGACAGCTCCCAGAAGCACCAGAAGCGCCGGTCGCACGTCGCCCACGAGTTGTTCATGCAGAGAAACGACGCGCGCCGTGTGTCCCGTATTCTCCGCTGGATATTGCTGTTCGAGGCGGCTGGCGATGGTCTCCATCTCGACCTGTGATTGGCTGAGCGTGACATTCGGCTTGAGACGCGCGACGACGCTCAGATAGTGCAGCGTGCGAATCGACGCCGCATCCGTGTTGCCGGAGACAGTCATTTCGGGAACCGTCCGTTTGGGGGTCGCCCACAACTCCACGGATTTTTCAGGATACTGAAAGTGCGGGGGCATCACCCCGACCACCGTAAAGCTCTCGTCATTGAGCATGAGCGAGCGCCCGACGATGCCGGGGTCTGCGCCGAAACGGCGTTGCCAGAGGCCGTGGCCGAGCACGACCTTGCGCTCGCCCCCCGGCTCGTCGGCTTCGCGCAGAAAGGTGCGCCCGAGTTCGGCTTTGACGCCCAGCACCTGAAAAAACTCCGGCGTGACGAGCTGACTGTTGATCTGCTCCGGCTCGCCTGCTCCCGTGAGGTTGAAGGCCACGGGCGCGTAGGCCGCCATATTCTCGAAGGATTGATTCTGTTGCTGCCAGTCAACGAAGTCGGCGGGCGCGACCGGGTTCTCGTCGCGATTCTGTCGAGGGCGGCTTTCCCAGACCATGACAAGGCGTGACGGGTCTTGATAGGGTAAAGGACGAAGCAACACGGCATTGACGACGCTAAAGATCGCGCTGTTCGCGCCGATACCTAAAGCGAGGGCAAGCACGGTCACGAGTGCAAAGCCCGGTCGCTTCATCAATATGCGCGCTCCATAACGAATGTCCTGCCGGAATGTCTCCATCATAACGTCTCCTTCTATTCGTATCTGAGCGCCTCCATCGGATCAACCTTTGTGGCGCGGCGTGCGGGTATCAGGCAAGCAAGGAGCGCCACCAGTGCCAGCGCGAGCGAGACGCCGGCGAAGGTCAGAGGGTCTGTCGCGCTGACGCCGTAGATGAGGCTCGCCATCAGCCGCGTCAGCACGAGCGATGCCGCGAGCCCCAGAGCGACGCCGATCAGGGTAAGCAGCATCCCCTGACCCACCACGAGCCTGAGTATGTCGCGGCTTCCCGCGCCGAGGGCTATGCGTATGCCAATCTCGTGCGTGCGCTGCGTGACCGAGTAACTCATCACGCCGTAGATGCCGACCGCCGACAAAAGCAGTGCGACCGACGCGAAGATGCCGAGCAGCGTCATGTTGAAGCGCCGCTGCGAAACGGAAGTAGCCACCACCTCGTCCATGCTTCTCACGTTGGAGACGGGCAAGGAAGCATCTATCGCCTGCACCTCGCGGCGCACGGCGGCGGCCATGCTCGCAGGGTCTGACACAGTGCGTACGACGAGCGTCATGCCCGGATAGGGGAACTGCTGGTAGGGCAGATAGACCGCAAGCGGCGTCTCGACATCGAGCGAGTTCTGCCTGACATCCCCGACCACGCCGACGACCTCGCGCGGCGTCTTTTCAAAACCCATGGTGAGGCGCTTGCCGATTGCATCCTCGCCCGGCCAATAATGACGCGCCATCGTCTCGTTGATGACCACGACGCCGGGGCTCTCCTTCGTGTCACGCTCGGTCAAGGCACGGCCCTTCATCAGCGGAATGCTCATGACGCGAAAATAGTCCGCGCTCACCATCGTGTAGTTGGCCGGCGGCCAGTCACCGTTGGGCGGCTCGGGCTGTCCCTCTATGATTACGTCCGTGCTCTCGAAAGCTCCGCTCAAAGGAAGGCTGGAGACGACCGTTGCGGCCTGTACGCCGGGCAGCGTCGCTGCGCGCTCCAGGGTCTGACGGAAGAATGCCGCCTGCTGCTCCGGCTCCTTGTAATTCGACGGGGCGATAAAGGGGAGGACGATCTCCATCGCGACCACCGATTTCGGCTCAAAGCCCGGATCGACTTGCTGTAACCGCATAAAGCTTCTGATCAGGAGGCCCGCGCCGACCAGTAGAACCAGCGCCAGCGCGATTTCGGAGACGACCAGCATGCCGCGAAAGCGATTGCGACCCGAGCCCGTGCTCGCGCCGCGCGTTCCGTCCTTGAGCGCTTCGTTGATGTCCGTCTTGGAAGCTTGCAGCGAGGGCGCGAGCCCGAAAATGAGTCCCGTCAGAAGCGAGATCAAAAGAGTGAAGCCGAGCATGCGCGAATCCACGCCTATTTCATTTGCGCGCGGAATATTCTCGGGAATCAAAGCGCCGAGCGCATCTATGCCCCAGAGGGCGAGAAGAAGCCCGGCAGCGCCGCCCATGAGCGAGAGCAAAACGCTTTCGGTCAACAACTGTCGGACGACTCTGAGGCGACTCGCGCCGAGCGCCGTGCGGATGGCAATCTCTTTCTGACGTGAAGAGGCACGCGCAAGCAAGAGGTTGGCGACGTTGGCGCATGCGATCAAAAGCACAAAGCCGACCGTCCCCAGCAGAATGAGCAGCGCTGGCCGGACATCTCCGACGACCTGCTCATGCAGAGGCACGAGCTTGACGCCGATGCCCTTATTGAATTTCGGATACTGCTCTGCCAGATGGGCGGCGATCGTGGTCATCTCGGTGCGCGCCTGCCACAGGGTCGCGTCCGGCTTGAGACGCGCGACGACGGCCAGATTATGCGTGCCGCGATTGCTCAACTCTTCGTCCGTGAAGGCCATGGGCTCCCACAGCTCCGTCTTCGGTGAGAACTGAAGACCGGACAACATGTTTTCGCCGCCGGGGAATTTGAAGCCCGGCGGCATCACACCGACCACCGTGTAGGAGAGGTTATTGAGCGTCACAGTCTTCCCGATGATCGCGGGGTCAGAGCCGAAGCTGCGCTGCCAGAGCCCATGGCCCATGACGACGACTTTCGCTCCGCCCGCCCTGTCTTCTTCGGGCAGGAAGGTGCGGCCAAGCAGGGGCTTGACGCCGAGCGCGGGAAACAGGCTCGCGTTGACGCGTGCGCCCCAGACCTGCTCCGGCCCATTCGTGCCGGACATGTTCCACGCCCAGCTTTTGAAGGCCGCGACCTGCTCGAACACGTGGCTCTGCTCGCGCCAGTCCACAGATTCGGACGCAGTGGGCGGAAGCACGTCGAAGCCCAGTTGCGGCGCGCTGCCCCAGATCATCACAAGTCGCTCGGGCTTATCGAACGGCAGCGGACGAAGCAGCACGGCATTGACAACAGAGAAGATGGCCGTGTTCGCGCCGATGCCTAAAGCGAGCGCCACCAGCGCCACGAGCGTAAATCCCGGCCTCTTCAAGAGCATCCGAAATCCATACTGCACATCCTGCCAGAACGTTCCCATCACAAGCACCTCCGAAAGCAAGGATGAAGGATGAAGGCGGAAGGATGAAAGGAATGCTTCAATGCGTTGAATGCTTTTACTTCATCCTTCATCGTTGCCGCCTTCATCCTTTCACTCGTATCTGAGGGCGACCATGGGATCAACCCTGGTCGCCCGTTTAGCCGGAATCAGGCACGCCAGCAACGCGATTCCGGCTAAAAGCAATGAGACTGCCGCAAAGGTCAAGGTGTCCGTGGCCGTGACGCCGTAGAGCAAACTCGTCATCACTCGTGTCAAGGCGAAGGCCGCCGCGAGGCCGAGGGCCACGCCGATCAAAGCCAGCGTCATGCCCTGACGGATAATCATCTTTATGACATCGCTCGTCTGTGCGCCGAGGGCGATGCGTATGCCAATCTCGTGCGTGCGCTGCGTGACGGAGTAAGACATCACGCCGTAGATGCCGACCGCTGCCAGAAGTCCCGCCAGAGCGGCGAAGATCGAGAGCAGGAACATGTTGAAGCGACGCGGTGCGACCGATTCGTATAGACGCTGTTCCATCGTCCTGACATCGGCGACGGGTTGATCCTTGTCGAGCGCGTAGACTTCCTTTCGCACGGCTGCCGCGAGAGCCGTCGCCTCTGCCGTCGAGCGTACGGCAAGGAAAAGCGATGCGACATTGAACCTTGGAAGCGGAGGCTGTTGATAGGAAATATAGAGCTCGGGGCGCGTCTCGTCGTCGAGCCCGTAGTGCTTGAGGTCGCCGACGATGCCGACGACTGTAAGCCATGGGAAGGGCGAGTCAACGCTGCCGAGCCTGATTCGTTTGCCGAGCGGGTCTTCACCGCGGAAGAAGGTGCGCGCCAGGGTCTCATTGATGACGGCAACCGGGGGCGAGCCTTCGCGGTCTTGTTCCGTTAATCCTCGCCCACGGCTGAGAGGCAGGCCGAGGGTGCGAAAGTAGTCCGGGCTGATCATGCGAAACTGTAGGTTGGGGCCGATGTTGCCCTGTCCCTCGATGGCGAAGCTCATCATGTTGCCCGTATGGCTGAGCGGCAGGAAATTGACCAGCCCCGCCGACTCGACGCCGGGAAGCGCGGCGACACGGCTTTGAAGCTGCCGGAAGAATGCGCGCTGCGCCTGCGGCTCCATGTACTTTGCCTGCGGGAGCGAGACGCGCATCGTCAGGACGCGCTCAGGGTTGAAGCCGGGATTGATCTTCTGAACCTGAATGAAGCTTCTGATCATAAGGCCAGCGCCGATCAGCAGAACCAGCGAGAGCGCCACTTCCGCGACCACCAGAATGTTACGCATGCGCTGGCGGCGAAACCCCTCGCTCGCACCTCTGGCCCCGTCTTTGAGTGATTCCTGAAGGTCGGGTTTCGAGAGACGCAAGGCCGGCGCAAGGCCGAAGAGCAATCCCGTCAGCAGCGAGACGAGCATGGTAAAGCCCACCACTCTCACGTCCAGCCTGATCTCACTCAGGCGCGGAATATCGCCGGGAGCAAGCGCCTTCAGCAGATCGACGCCCCAGAGCGCCATCAATAAACCGCCGGCTCCGCCGACCATTGAGAGCAGCATGCTTTCCGTGAGCAGTTGACGAATAATGCGCCAGCGGCCAGCGCCGAGCGCCGTGCGTATCGCCATCTCTCTCTCACGCGTGGCGGCGCGCGCAAAGAGCAGGTTGGCGACGTTGGCGCACGCGATCAGGAGCACGAAGCCGACCGCGCCGAGCAGTATGTAGAGGACGGGCCGGATTTCCCCTACGACCTGCTCATGACGAGGGGTCAGCTTTGCGCTAAAGCCGGTCTCGTATAGAGAAGGATGCTGTTGCCTGATGCGCTCGGTGATGGTGCTCAACTCGGCCTGTGCCTGCTCAAGCGTCACGTTCGGCCTGAGTCGCGCGATGACATCCAGAAAATGTGAGCCGCGATTGTTTTCGCTCAGGTCTTCGGCATCCAGAGCGAGCGGTTTCCATACCTCCACCCCGCCGTCGGGAAACTGAAAGCCGGCGGGCATAATGCCTACGACGACGACGCTCGCGCCGTTGACGATTAGCGTCTTTCCCACGACGCTCTCGTCGCCACCGAACTGGCGTTGCCAGAGGCCATGGCTTAAGACGACCACCTGCTCATGGCCGGGCGTGTCTTCTTCCGCCAGAAAAGTCCGCCCGGCAATGGGCTCGACGCCGAGCACCGCGAACAGGTCAGCCGAGACGTAAGCGCCGTTGATCCGCTCGGGCTCTCCGCCACCGCTCAGGTTAAAGCCCGTCTCTCTGTAACAGGCGAGACGCTCGAAGGAGCTGCCCTGCTCTTTATAGTCCTTGAACTCGGGCGCGGAAGCTCCTATCTCTTCGAGACCCGGTTTTAAAAGATTGCCCCAGATCATCACCAGCCTCTCGGGCTCACTGTACGGCAGCGGTCTGAGCAGGACAGCATTCGCCACGCTGAAGATCGCACTGTTAGCGCCAATCCCCAGAGCCAGTGCCAGCACCGCCGCGAACGTGAAGCCGGGAGTCTTCAGGAGCGTCCGTATGCCGTAACGCAAGTCTTGCCACATAGTCCCTGCCATCGCCATCTCCACTTCAGGAAAGGAGGAAGGATGAAGGCGGAAAGAAGAGCTTTCCTGCCTTGAAAGCGTTTACTTCCGCCCTCATCCTTTCACTCGTATCGGAGGGCGACCATCGGGTCTACCCGGGTCGCCCTGCGCGCCGGGATCAGGCACGCCAGCAGTGCGACCCCGGCTAAAACCACTGACACCACTCCAAACGTTATGACATCTGTCGGGCTCACTCCGAACAGCAGACTCCGCATCACTCTCGTGAGCGAGAAGGCGGCGACCACTCCGATCGAGACTCCGATGAGCACCAGCGTCATGCCCTGGCGGACGACCATCCCGAGCACGTCGCGAGTTTGTGCGCCGAGGGCTATGCGGATGCCTATCTCGTGCGTGCGCTGTGTGACCGAGTAAGACATCACCCCGTAGATGCCTATGGCCGCGAGGAAGAGGGCGACGAGAGCGAACGTGCCGAGCAGCATCATGTTGAAGCGACGACGCGCGACCGATTCGGACAACAGCTCGTTCATCGTCTTAACGTTGTAGACGGGGATGTCTTTGTCCAGCTGACGAATCATGCCGCGCAGTGAGGGGATGATGCTTGCCGGGTCGGAGGCGTTCGTGCGTGCGACGAGCGTAGCGCGCGTGGCGGGCTCCTGCGCGTAGGGCAGGTAGAATTCCGGGCCTGCCTCAACGTCCAGACCGGCGTGGCGCACGTCGCCGACGACGCCGACTATTTCGCGCGCCGGCGCGCCCGGTTGATCGTCAAAGAGTAGACGCTTGCCCAAGGGGTCTTCGCCCGCGAAGAAGCGCCGCGCGAAGGTTTCGTTAATGATGACGACGCGCGGAGAGTCCTTCACGTCGCGCGCGGTAAAGGCGCGCCCGCGCACGATCGGGATGGACATCGCGCGGAAATAGTCTGGACTGATCGTGCGGCGGTCAGCCGAGGGCGCTTCGCTCGGATTAAAGGGCGCGCGTCCCTCTATGTTGAAGCTGTAGGCGACGAAGTTGCCGCCGAGCGGGACGGGGTCAACCGTGCCGACCGCCTCCACGCCGGGAAGCGAAGCCGCCCCGCGCAGGATTTCGTCCAGCGTCGCCACCTTACGCTCGTCTTCACTGAACTTCTTATTGACGAAGACGACATCCGTTGCCACGACCCCCTGCGGGTTAAAGCCCGGCGACACGTCCAGCAGCCGCATAAAGCTCTGACCCAGAAGCCCCGCGCCGACCAGCAGCACCATCGAGACGGCGATCTCCGTAACGACGAGCACACTTCGCAGACGACCTCCGCTGCCCTCGGTCGAGCCGCGCCCGCCCTCCTTCAGCGATTCCGTCAAGTCCAGCTTTGAGGACTGCATCGCCGGGGCGAGCCCGAACAGTATGCCTGTCATGACCGAGAGCGCGGCGGTGAAACCGAGCACGCGCCAGTCGAGCGAGACTTCGCCGGCGAGCGGAATGTCCGTCGGGATTGCCGCCATCAGCACGTCAACGCCCCACCAGCCCAGCAGCAGCCCCAGAGCGCCGCCCACGAGCGCCAGCAACAAACTTTCCGTGAGAAGCTGACGGACGATGCGCCAGCGGCTTGCGCCGAGCGCCCTGCGAATCGAAATCTCTTTATGACGCGTGGCGGCGCGCGCCAGCAAGAGGTTGGCGACGTTGGCGCACGCGATCAGGAGCACACAGCCGACCGCGGCCAGCATCACGAAGAGCGCCGTGCGCAGGTCTCCGACGAGCTTTTCCTGTAGCGGTGTGAGCGCAAAACTTAGCCCGGTATTCGTATCCGGGTACTGCGCTTCGAGACGGCTGGCGATGGTATTGATCTCCGTCTGCGCCTGTTGCTCCGTTATGCCCGTCTTACGCTTTGCGACCACAGAGAGCCACTGCGCGTCGCGTCTCTGTACGTCATTGTCCGCAAGATTGGGAACGAGCGGCTGCCAGTACTCGACCGTCTCGGGCTCGACCGGAAACTTAAAACCCTTCGGCATCACGCCGAGGACGAGCGCGGGCCTTGAGCCAATAGGAATCTCCCGCCCGACGATGTTCGGGTCAGAGCCGAACCTGCGCTGCCACAGCCCGTAGCTTAAGACGACGACCTTGCGCGCGCCCTTCTGATCTTCCTCGCGCGTGTAGGCGCGACCGAGCATGGGCTTGACGCCGAGCATGGGAAACACGTCGGCGCTGATGACCACACCGCGCAGGCGCTCCATCTCGTCGCCCGCCGTCAGGAAGGTTGCGCTCTGGCTGTAGGCGGCTGCGTATTCCAGTGTCTGGCTCTGATCGCGCAGGTCTGCGAAGTTCAAATACGACAGCACCCCGCTGAGCGAGCTGCCCGTCAGGTTCTTCGTCTGAACCGTGATCAGGCGCTCCTGTCCGTCGAAGGGGAGCGGGCGCAGCAGCACGGCGTTGACGACAGAGAAGATGGCGCTGTTCGCCCCTATGCCCAGAGCGAGCGCGATCACCGCGACCAGAGTAAAGCCCGGCCTCTTTAACAACATGCGTACGCCGTAGCGCATATCCTGCAATAGAGTTCCCATCGAATCACCTCTGGAAGCAAGGATGAAGGATGAAGGCGGAAGGATGAAAGTAATGCTTCTCTTTCTTAATTGCTTTTACTTCATCCTTCATCGTTGCCGCCTTCATCCTTGCTCTTATTCGTAACGGAGTGCGACCATCGGGTCTACTTTGGTTGCGCGGCGCGCGGGGATATAGCAGGCCAGAAAGGCCACCGCGCTGAGCAGCAAAGAGACGACGGCGAAGGTCAGGGGGTCTGTGGCGCTGACGCCGAACAAGAGGCTGGACATGAGCCTTGTCAAGGCGAAGGCCGCGACCAACCCGAGACCGATGCCGACGAGCGTCAGAATCATTCCCTGCCCGACGATCATCCTGACCACGTCGCGCGCTTCCGCGCCCAGCGCGATGCGTATGCCTATCTCTCTGGTGCGCTGCACGACCGAGTAGGCCATCACGCCGTAGATGCCGACGGAAGCGAGAATCAACGCCAGACCCGCGAAGAGCGCGAGCAGCAGGGCATTGAAGCGCGTACGCGCGACCGAGGCGGAGAGCAGCTGCTCCATCGTGCGTATGTCCGAGACGGGCTGATCAGGGTCAATCGCCTGAATCTCGCGTTGTGTCGCCGCGGCCAGACTCATCGGCTCACCAGCGGTGCGTAACACTATGGTCATGGACGAGTATGCAAGCTCGGGATGTGTCCAGTAGACCATCGGTCTGATCTCGCTATTGAGGTCAACGTGCCTGATGTCTCCGACGACGCCGATGATGACCGTGGGCTTGGGCTCTGAGCCCATATTCACGGTGATGCGTTTCCCGATGGGGTCTTCGCCCGCGAAGTATTGCCGGGCCAGCGTCTCGTTGATAATGACGACGCCCCTTTTCTCCGTCGCCTCCTGCTCGGTAAACGAGCGCCCCTGTAGGAGCGGAATGTTCATCGTGCGAAAGTAGTTGGCATCGGTTACGCGCACGTCCGTTGTGGGCGCATCGCCGGCTTGAGGCGCGGGACGACCCTCAATCGTGAATCTGGTGGCCGAGCCGATTCCTGCAAACGGAAGGAAGCTGACGGCGGACGCAGACTGTACGCCGGGCAATCGGCCTATGCGCTCAATCGCCTGACGAAAGAAGGCCGTGCGCTGGTAATCCTCCGGGTACTTGTTGTTGGGCAGCACGAGACGCATGGTCAGAAGGCGTTCGGTCTCAAAGCCCGGGTTGACTGTTTGCAGCCGTGAAAAACTCTTCAGCATCAGCCCCGCGCTCGCCAGCAAGACAAGCGCCAGCGCCACTTCCGCAACGACAAAAGCGTTGCGTAAGCGCCGACTTCGCGTGCCGCCTGACCCGCCCTTATCGCCCTCTTTCAAGGACTCGGTGAGATTCAGTTTCGTCGCTTCGAGCGCCGGTGCGAGGCCGAAGATCAGGCCGGTCAAGATAGAGACGAGCAGGGTAAAAAGCAGCACGGGTAAATTGATGCTGACGCTCTCAAGGTTGACGAGGTCGCTCGGGCTGAGCGCGACGATAGCCCCTGTTCCCCACCACGCGATCATCAGGCCGAGCCCGCCGCCTAAGACCGAGAGCAGCACGCTCTCCGTCAGCAGCTGGCGGATAACGCGCCAGCGGCCAGCGCCGAGCGCAGTGCGTATGGCTATCTCTCTGTGACGCGTGGCGGCGCGCGCTAACAGCAGGTTGGCGACGTTGGCGCACGCGATCAGGAGCACGAAGCCGACCGCGCCGAGCAGCACGTAGAGGGCTGGCCGCACATCGCCGACGAACTGCTCGCGCAGCGGGACAAGCTCTGCGCCCCAACCCGTGTTTACGTCCGGGTACTGCTGTTCGAGGCGGGCGGCGATGGTATACAGTTCCGCCTGCGCCTGAGCGTGCGACACGCCGGGCTTCAGGCGCGCCACCGCTGTCATGTGACGACCGCGACGCACACGCAATTCTTCCGTGAAGGCCAGCGGCATCCATAGCTCCGCCGGTTTGTCCGTCAACGAGCCCTTCTTGATGAACCACTGAAAGCCTGCCGGAAGCACACCGACGATGTTGACGCCAGTGCCGTTGAGCGTGACGGTCTTGCCGACGATTGATGGGTCGCTGCCAAACTGTCTCTGCCACAGGCCATAGCTGATGACGGCGACCGGAGCAGCATTGGGCTCGCCGTCTTCCGGCTTGAAGCTGCGCCCCATAATGGTTTCGACGCCGAGCAATGAGAAGAGATTGGGCGTCGTCTGCTGCGACGGAATCTCAACCGGGTCGCCCTTGCCTGTCAGGTTCACGCGCACGTCGCGAAAAGCGGCCATCTCTTCAAACGACGTGCTCTGCTCGCGCCAATCCAAAAAGTTGGCGGGATTGATGACGTTTTGGTGTCGGTCGCGGGTGCGATTGAATTCCCACACCATGACGAGCCGTTCAGAGTCGCGAAACGGAAGCGGGCTGATGAGCAGCGTATTGACGACGGAGAAGATGGCCGTATTGACGCCGATGCCCAGCGCCAGCGCGAGGACGGCCACAAAGGTAAAGCCCGGTCGCTGCCTCAGCGTGCGCAATCCATAGCGCAGGTCTTGCCAGATGGTTCCCATTAAAAAGCGCCTTTCAAAAGTTGATTAATCCGAGGTCGAGCCGAACTGAGTCTTCTTCGCCACGACGGAGAGCACGCGCCCTCGCTCGTAATCGGAAGAGATGGAATTGACCGTTTTCATGAAGGCAGAGCGAAGATTGGCCTCGGCCATGTAGAGCGACGCGGCCTCTATGAGAAAGCTGGCCTTCTCGTAATCGGAAGAGATGGACGCCGCAGACTCAAGCATGGGCGCGAGGACTCGCCTGTCTGGCCGCTTCTCCACGACGGCGGAAAGCACACGATGATGCTCATAGTCGGAGCCGATTTTTCTGGTCGCCTCGAAGAAGACCGGAATCATTTTGTCCACGGCGAGATACTTATCCACGGACTCGATCAGGAAGACCGCAAGCTCGTAATCGGAAGATATCTCGCGGGCCGCCTGCCTCAGGGCGCTTTCCAGATTGTCACCGCTCAATGCCCCCTCTTTGATGAGCGTCTCAAAATAGAGGCGCTTCGCGTAGTCGCCCTTGATCAGAGAGATTTCATCAAGCACGGCACGCGCGCCGCGCTCCTGAAGAATACGCAGGACTCTGGCCTTCGCATCCAGCCCGCTCCCGCGCACGGCCTCAAGCAGAAATTTCGCGAGCCATGCACGACCCTCCGCATCCAGCTCACGCTTTCGACCGTTGACGAAGTAAGAGCGCTCTGGCGCGCCGTCCGCGCCTCTCACCACTCGCAGCTTTCTGGCGACGCCGCCGCGCTCATCCCTCGCCTGAAACAACCCGTCTTCCGAAACACTCCTGATGTCCGAGTAATCATCCGTGAAGGCGACCTTGCCCTCGACCCTGATCTCCATCAGGACGCCATTGTCTCTGTGCGACCAGACCCACGTGTTACGCTCCTCTGCCGCACCGGCTCTCGCAGGCAGAGAAGACCCGTTCGCGACCGCACCCGAAGGCTCGGCCACCCGCGCCGAACTAATAGTAGCGCTCGCGGGCGAAAGCAGCAGAAACGCTGCCGAGATAAAAACATTAATCATCATTGCGAAACCTCCATGAGAAAGGTGGAAGGATGAGTGCGGAAGGATGAATGGAATGCTGTAACGCCTTGATAGCTTTTACTTCATCCTTCAACGCTGCCGCCCTCATCCTTTCACTCGTATCGGAGGGCGACCATCGGGTCTACCCGGGTCGCCCTGCGCGCCGGGATCAGGCACGCCAGCAGTGCGACCCCGGCTAAAACCACTGACACCGCCCCAAACGTGATGACATCTGTCGGGCTGACTCCGAACAGCAGACTCCGCATCACTCTCGTTAGCGAGAAGGCGGCGACCACTCCGATCGAGACTCCGATGAGCACCAGCGTCATGCCCTGGCGGACGACCATCCCGAGCACGTCGCGAGTTTGTGCGCCGAGGGCGATGCGGATGCCTATCTCGTGCGTGCGTTGTGTGACCGAGTAAGACATCACCCCGTAGATGCCGACCGCTGCCAAAAGCAGCGCTACGCCTGCAAAGACGGCCAGCAGCATCATGTTGAAGCGACGACGCGCGAAGGACTCCGCGAGCAGTTGATCCATCGGCTGGATGGCGGAGATGTACTGTTCCTGATCTACCTGCTTAATGGCAGCGCGCAGGCTCGCGACTATGCTCGCCGGGTTGTCCGTTGTGGTGCGTACCACCAGCTCCGCATATCTGGGCGCAGCCTGTTGATATGAGATGTAATGTTCCGGCCCGGCTTCCGTCTCCAAATCTTCGTGATGCACGTCGCCGACGACGCCTATGATCTCGTGCGGCGGCGGGTTAGGGTTGTCTCGCGGGTCAGCGCCGAGCACGATGCGCTTGCCGATGGGGTCTTCGCCCGCGAAGAAGCGGCGCGCGAAAGTCTCGTTGATGATGACGACCGGCTTGGAGTCCCGAGCATCTCGCTCCTCGAAGGCTCGTCCCTTGACGAGAGGAATGCTCATCGCGCGGAAATAGTCAGGGCTAATGGTGCGGCGGTTGGAGCTCGGCGGATTTCCCGCGACGACGGGTTGGCCCTCGACGGTGAAAGTGACCATCGAGACATTGCCGCTCAGAGGTAGCGGGTCAACGAGCCCGACCGCATCGACTCCCGGCAGCGTACCCAGCCGTTGCAGGACTTCGCGGTAAAAATTCTTCTGTTGCTCGGCGTCCGCGTACTTGGCCTTTGAGGGAGAGAGCCCAGTGGTCAGCACGTTCTTTGTTTTGAAGCCCGGGTCAACCTCGCGCAGCCGCATAAAGCTCTTAATCAAAAGACCTGCGCCGATCAAAAGCACAAGGCTGAGCGCAATCTCGCTGACGACCAGAATGCTTCGCACGCGGTTACGCATGATGCCTTCGGTCGAGCCGCGCCCGCCTTCCTTCAGGGATTCGTTCAGATCAACCCTTGAGGCCTGCATGGCCGGAACCAGACCGAAGACGATTCCGGTCAGCATGGAGATTACAAACGTGAACGAGAGCACGCGAGCATCCAGACCGACTTCCTTCAAGCGCGGGATGTCCACGGGCGTCGTGGCGACGAGCAGGTCAACGCCCCACATCGCGACCAGTAGCCCGAGGCCGCCGCCCAGCACAGACAGCAACAGGCTCTCCGTCAGCAGTTGCCGCACGATGCGAAAACGACCAGCGCCGAGCGCCGTGCGTATCGCCACCTCTTTGTGCCGCGATGCCGCGCGTCCGAGCAGAAGGTTGGCGACGTTGGCGCACGCGATCAGGAGCACGAAAGCGACCGCGCCGAGCAACAGGAGCAGGGCGGGTCGAACGCCGCCGACAATATCTTCATGCAGCGGAACGAGGCTCGTGCCCAGCCTGCGGCCCTCGTCCGGGTACTGCTGCTCAAGCCGTGCGCCTATGGCGCGCATCTCCGTCTCGGCCTGCGCTATCGTCACGCCCTGTTTCAGTCGGCCCACGACCCTGAGGAAGTAGGCGCTGCGCTTGTTGAAGTATTCGCCGATGTTGGGCGCGAGAGGCTGTAGATAGTCCGTGCGGCCCTCGTCGGCGGGAAACTTAAAGCCCTGCGGCAGGACTCCCAGGACGATGGCGCTGCGGCTGGACAATCTGATCTGACGGCCTACGATGTTGGGGTCGGCATTGAAGCGTCGCTGCCAGAGGTTATAGCTGATGAGGATGACGGGTGCGCTATCCGCCCTATCGTCTTCGCGCGTGAAGCCGCGACCGAGCAGGGGCTGCACCCTGAGCAAAGGGAGCAGCTCCGAAGACGCGATTGCGCCGGAGATAGACTCGGGGTCGTTGCCTTCTCGGATGAGCGTGCTGGCGGTGTTGTAAACGGCCAACTGCTCGAAAGATTGCGATTGCTCTCGCCAATCCTGAAAGTCAGGATGAGAAACAATCGCGGTGCGCTCGCCGCCGTCGAGTCCGCGCCCACGCGGCGTCACGATCTCGTCAGGATTCTCGAAGGGGAGCGGGCGCAGCAGCACGGCGTTGATGACGGAGAAGATGGCGCTGTTCGCCCCTATGCCCAGAGCGAGCGCGATCACCGCGATCACGGTAAACCCCGGATTCTTAACCAGCATTCGCACGCCGTAGCGCAAGTCCTGCAACAGAGTTCCCATCATGCTCGTCTCCACGTCTCTGAAAGGCGAAAGGGGTGCAGCCGCCCGTGAATTCGGATTCTCGGATTTACAAACGGGAATCTCAGAACCGAGACCCGCACTTTTGAAATCGAGAATTCTCAAATCCGAGATTGAGCATCCCAAATCTGAGATTCACGCCTTCATCCCTCAAATCCTTTCGTATCCGAGAGCCAGCGCCGTGCCAGCCCCCGCCACAGGATTTGCCGGAATGAAATTCGCCCCGGGGGCCATGATTTTCCGCACCTGCGAGGCTCCTGCGCGCCCGTCAACGGGCCAGTGCCTTGACGCCGCGAAGCAAACTTTCAAACTGGACCATCAAGGCGAAAGCAGCGATCAAAACGGTGACGCCAACAATACAAGCAAGAATCATTCCCCGGCGGGCGACTGTTTAGAAAGGATGAAGGCGGAAGGATGAAGGATGAAGTAAAAGCAATCAACTGAGTTGAAGCTTATCTTTCATCCTTCCGCCTTCCGCCTTCCGCCTTGCTCTTATTCGTAACGGAGGGCGATCATGGGGTCTACCTTCATGGCTCTTCGGGCCGGGATGAAGCAGGCCAGCAGTGCGATGAAGGTCAACAGTGCGGAGACGCCGAAGAAGGTCAAAGGGTCAAAGGCGCTCACCTCAAAGAGCAGGCTGGACATTAAGCGCGTGAGGGCGAGCGCCCCGATCAAGCCTACGCCTATGCCTATGAGCGTGAGGCCCATTCCCTGCCCGATAATCATCTTGAGCACATCACGGCGTTGCGCGCCGAGGGCCATGCGTATGCCAATCTCGTGCGTGCGCTGCGTGACGGAGTAAGACATCACGCCGTAGATGCCGACCGCTGCGAGCAGAAGCGCGAGCAGGGCGAATGTGCCGAGCAGGATCATGTTGAGACGGCGCTGCGCGATGGTCTCGGAAACCCACTGCGTCATCGTTTTGATGTCATAGACGGGTTGATCAGGGTCTATCGCCTGCACCGCGCCGCGCAGGGTTGCGGCCAGCCCGGACGGGTCTGCGTTACCGGCGGCGCGCACGACGAGCGTTAATCTGCCGGGCGGTTCCTGCGCCATGGGCAGGAAGGTTTCAGACCTCACTTCAGACTCGAAGCCCGTGCGGCGCGTGTCGGCGACGACGCCGACAATCGTTCGCCAGGGGCTCTCATCTTCGGGCGCGTCTGCATCGCCGTACTTGATGCGTTTGCCGATGGGGTCTTCACCGGGCCAGAAGCGTCGCGCCATCGTCTCGTTGATAATGACGGCCCGGGGAGCGTTCTCCGTGTCCTGATCGTTGAAGGCGCGCCCTTTGATGATGGGAGTGCCCATCACCTGAAAGTAGTTGGGGCTGATCGAATCGAGCGGCACTTCGACGCGCTGCCCGGGCAGGAAAGAAGGACGGCCTTCGATGCTGAAGTAGGTTGAGTTCGGAGTCTTGCTGAGAAAGACGCTGGTGATCATCCCGGCGGATTCGACGCCGGGCGTGGAGGACAACCGCTCAAGCAGTTGACGCGTAAACATTCTGCGCTGGCTTTCTTCCCTGTACTTCAGGCCCGGGAGCTGAATCTTCGCCGTCAATACACCTTCGGGACGAAAGCCAAGGTTGAAGTCTCGCAGGCGGCTGAAACTCTTAAGAAGCAGGCCCGCGCCGACGAGCAGCACGAGCGCCAGCGCGACTTCGGACACCACCAGCAGGCGACGCATCTGGCGGCTGCGGACGCCTTTTGACCCGCCTTTGCCGCCACCGTCCTTGAGCGTCTCGTTCAGGTCCGGATGAGAGGCTTGCAGCGCGGGCGCAAGCCCGAACAGGAGCGCCGTCAGGAAAGAGATCAGGATCGTGAACGAGAGCACGCGGGCGTCAACACCTATCTGATCTATGCGCGGCATATCCGCCGGCATCATCAGCTTCAGGGCGTCGAGCCCCCACATCGCCAGCATCACGCCGAGCGCCGCACCGAAGAAGGCGAGCAGCAGACTTTCGACGAGCAACTGGCGGACGATGCGGCGGCGGCCCGCGCCCATCGCCATGCGAATCGCAAACTCACGCTCGCGCGCGGCGGCGCGTCCGAGCAGAAGGTTGGCGACGTTGGCGCACGCGATCAGGAGCACGAAGGCGACCGCGCCCAAAAGGACGAGTAGTGCCGGGCGCACAGGGCCTACCGTCTGCTCGCGCAGTGGCACGAGGTTCGTGCCGAAATTGGAGTTGGCGTCAGGGTACTGCTGCTCCAGACGTTTGGCGATGGTCTCCATCTCGGCGCGCGCCTGCTCAAGCGTCACATTCGGCTTGAGTCGACCGATGACGTTTAGCCAGAAGGCCTGACGCTGGTCTTTGACCTGATTGGGCGGCGCGAGCGGAGTCCAGAATTCGGTGTCCTTCGAGGGGAAACTAAAGTCGGGCGGCATCACCCCGATCACGGTACGGGTCGCGCCGCTCATCTGCACGCTCTTGCCGATGATGTTCTTATCTCCGCCGAAACGACGCTGCCACAGACCATAGCTTAGTATCATCACATTGTCGTGGCCCGGCTGGTCTTCTTCGACAGTGAACGCGCGACCGATGGCGGGCACGACCCGCATCACTTCAAAGAAGCTCGCGGTGGCGGACGCGCCGAGGACGCGCTCCGGCTCGCCCATCCCCGTCAGGTTGAGGCTGGTGTTCCTGTAAGCCGTCAGGTTCTCGAAGACCTTGTTCTGGTCGCGATAGTCCACGAAGTTAGGGTATGAGTGAATGTCTTCCTTCACCCCCTGCTGGCGGTTGTCCATCCAGACGATCACCAGCTGCTGCGGGTCTGCAAAGGGCAAAGGGCGCAGCAACACGGCATTAACGACCGAGAAGATAGCCGTATTCGCGCCGATCCCTAAAGCCAGCGCCAGAATAGCCACTACCGTAAAGCCCGGCTTCTTGAGCAGCATACGGAATCCATATCGCAAGTCCTGCCATAATGTACTCATCACTCTTCCTCCACTTTATGGAAGGCGGAAGGATGAAAGAAGTGCTGATCGTTCTTGAAAGCTTTTACTTCATCCTTCATCCTTTCGCTTACTCGTACCGGAGCGCAACCATCGGATCAACTTTCGTGGCGCGTCGCGCCGGGATGAGACAGGCGATCAGGGCTATGGTCGCCAGAAGCAGCGAGACCAGTCCGAAGGTGAGCGGGTCTGTGGCGCTCACGCCGTAGAGCAGGCTTGCCATCACGCGCGTGATGGCGAATGCCCCGATCAGGCCGATGGCGATGCCGAGCAGGACCATCATCATCGCCTGACCCACCACGAGCTTGAAGACATCCGTGACGCGCGCGCCCAGCGCCATGCGAATCCCTATCTCGTGCGTGCGCTGAACGACCGTGTAGGACAGCACGCCGTAGATGCCGACCGCCGCCAGAATCAAGGCCACACCGGCAAAGACCGACAAAAGCAGCATGGAGAGCTGCTGCGTGGCGAGCGAATCCGTCAGCACCTGTTCCATCGTATTGACGTTGAAGACGGGCTGGTTCGGGTCTATCGCCTGCACTTCGCGTCGCACGGCAGCCGTGAGGGCTGAGGGGTCGGCGGAGGTGCGTATCAAGAGGCTCGTGCTGCCGCCGACATCAGGCAGGAATTTTTCCGGCACCTGATTCCATGCATAGTACAGCTCGGCCTGCACGGGGCCGGGCGTGTCGAGCCCGTAGTTCTTCACGTGCGAGACGACGCCGATAATCTCCATGTGCGGGATGTCCAATTCCTTATTGCCCTCAAGGAATTTTCCGATCGGGTCTTCGTTCGGAAACTGCTGGCGGGCGAAGTCTTCATCGATGACGGCGACGAGCGGGCTGCTGCGCGTATCCTGCTCGGTGAAAAATCTTCCGCGCAGGAGGCGAATGCCCATCGTTCGCAGGTAATCCGGCGTCGTGACGAAGAGGACGGTCATGGGTCTTTTGCCGGGTTCGGCTGGCGGGCGGCCCTCGATGGCGAAAGAGGTCTCGCTTGAGCCGAGCATGGGAACGCCGTTCGAGAGCGCGACCGACTCTGCGCCGGGCAGAGCCTTGATTCGCTCCTCCACCTGTTTGAAGAAATTAGCCACCTTCATCCCTTCGCCCTCGCCCGCAGAGTAGGAGAGTTGCATGGTCAGAAGGTTATCCGGGTTGAAGCCCGTCTCCGTTTCGCGCAGGAGCAGGAAGCTCTTGACCAGAAGGCCGGAGCCGATAAGGAGGATGAGAGAGAGCGCGACTTCGGAGACGACCAGCACGTTGCGTATGCGATGACGAGTCGCGCCAGCCGTGCCCGTGCGCCCGCCCTCTTTGAGCGATTCGTTCAGGTCAGGCTTGGAGGTTTGCAGCGCCGGGGCGAGCCCGCAGATCACGCCCGTCAGAATGGAGACGGCGAGAGTGAAAAGGAAGACGCTCGTGTCGAGCTTGATCTCGGCCACAGACGGGATTGCCTCAAGGCTCGCCGTCCGCAGAACGTCTATGCCCCACAGCGCGAGCAGCAATCCGACGACTGCGCCCATGAGCGCCAGCAGCACGCTCTCCGTCAGCAGTTGTCGCACGATGCGAAGACGACCAGCGCCGAGCGCCGTGCGTATAGCTATCTCGCGCGTGCGCGATGCGGCGCGCGCGAGCAGAAGGTTGGCGACGTTGGCGCAGGCGATCAGGAGCACGAAGCCGACCGCGCCTAGTAGTATGAGCAGAGAGGTTCGGATGTCGCCGACGAAATACTCGCGCAGGGGGATGAGCGTCACGCTGTTGTTGGCGTTCTCCTTCGGATAGGCCTGCGCGAGGCGTTGCGCTATGGCCTTCATCTCGACCACCGACTGCTCGAAGGTGACGCCGGGCTTCAGGCGCGCGTAGGCATAAATGCCCGGGTGATTGTCTCGGCTAGCCAACATATCGGTTGCCTCTTTGAGTCCGATGGGAACGAACACATCCGTCGGCGTGCCGAAGCGATAACTCTGCGGCAATACTCCGACGACCGTGTAGCTCTGGCCGCTCAGCGTCAACTGTTTGCCTATGATGGCAGGGTCAGCGCCGAAGCGACGCTGCCACAGCCCGTGGCTCAGAATGCACGTGCGGTTCGAGTTGGCATGATCTTCTTCGGGGAGGAAGCTGCGCCCGAGAGCGGGCTTGACGCCGAGCACGTCGAAAAAATTGGCCGAGACATCTCTGCCCTGCAAGCGCTCCGGCTCGTCCGTGCCCGTCAGGTTATAGCTATTGAAGCGCGTCGCGGCGATCTGCGTGAAGACCTGCTGCTGCGCGCGCCAGTCTTGCAGATTCGGGTAGGAGATGGACATGCCCGGAACCTGCTGGCTCCATTCCCCGATTCGCACCAGCCGGTCAGGGTCTTCAAACGGCAGCGGCCTGAGCAGCACGCCGTTAACGACCGAGAAGATGGCCGTATTCGCGCCGATCCCTAAAGCCAGCGCCAGAATAGCCACCACCGTAAAGCCCGGCTTCTTGAGCAGCATACGGAATCCATATCGCAAGTCCTGCCATAATGTGTTCATCACTCTTCCTCCACGTTTGTAAGGCCGATGGATGCAAGGAAAGCTTCAACTGCGTGGAAAGCTTTGACTTCATCCTTCGACCTTCATCCTTTTCTTTACTCGTACCTGAGTGCAACCATCGGGTCTACCTTTGTCGCCTTGCGTGCGGGAATAAAGCACGCGACGAGCGATACGGCTGAGAGAACGAGCGCGACGCCGATGAAGGTCAGCGGGTCTGTCGCCGTCACGCCGTAGAGCAGGCTCGTCATCAGTCGCGTTAGAAAGTACGAGCCGACAAGCCCCAGACAGATGCCGGCCAGAACCAGAATCATGCCCTGACTGACGACCATCCTCAGGATGTCTCGGGCCTGCGCGCCTAAGGCCATGCGGATGCCTATCTCGTGCGTCCGCTGTGTGACGGAATAGTTCATTACGCCGAAGATGCCGACCGCCGAGAGCAGCAGCGCCACCGAGGCGAAGATGCCCAGGAGCAGCATGTTGAAACGACGGCGGGCCAACGAGTTGGACAGCAGTTGATTCATCGTCCTGATGTCGGAAAGGGGTTGATCTTTATCGACCTGCTCCACTGCATGGCGCAGGCCCGCGCCGAGGCTCGCGGGGTTGTCGGATTTCGACCGCGCCACAAGCGTCATGAAGGGGACGGGAACCTGTTGATAGGTGAAATAGGATTCGACCCCGGCTTCTTTGTCCAGAGTCATGTGCCTGACATCGCCGACGATGCCTATGATCTCCGCCATGTTGTCCTCGGCGACCGTCACGTCTATGCGCTTGCCTATGGCTTCCTCGCCGGGAAAGTATTTGCGGGCGAGCGATTCGTTAATGACGACCACCCTCGGAGAATCCTCGGTGTCCTGCTCGTTGAAGACGCGGCCTTTGATGAGAGGAATGCCCATCGCGCGAAAATAGTCGGGGGTGATGATGCGAGAGTGCGTGATGAGTCTTTCGCCGGGGCCGGGAGCGGGTCGCCCATCTATGGTGAGGCCGCTCATGGCGATGTCGCCGCTCAGTGGTAGCGGGCTGACGCCGCCTATGGCCTCAACGCCGGGCACTTCCGCACCGCGTCGCAGGGCTTCCTGAAAGAACGCCTTCATCCGGCTCTCTTCGTGATACTTGGCATCAGGGAGCGCGACGCTCGCCGTCAGCACACGTTGCGGCTCAAAACCCGGATTGACCTCCTGCAACTGTTTGAAGCTGCGTATGAGCAGGCCCGCGCCGACCAGCAGCACAAGGCTGAGAGCCACCTGCGAGACGATCAGTAGACTACGCACGCGATTGTGACTGATGCTTTCGGACGAGCCGCGACTTCCTTCCTTGAGCGACTCATTCAAATCCAGCCTTGAAGACCTGAGCGCCGGGACGAGCCCGAACACGATTCCCGTCAAAAGCGAGACGCCTAGCGTAAAGCCCAGCACGCGCGCATCGAGCCCTATCTCCGCCATGCGCGGAAAATCCGTCGGGATCACGGCCATCAATAGATCAAGACCCCAGACGGCCAACAGCAACCCCAGGCCGCCGCCCATGACAGCAAGTAATACGCTCTCCGTCAGCAGTTGTCGCACGATGCGAAGACGACCAGCGCCGAGCGCCGTGCGTATAGCTATCTCCTTCTGGCGCGATGCGGCGCGGGCGAGCAGAAGGTTGGCGACGTTGGCGCAGGCGATCAAAAGCACGAACCCGACCGCGCCGAGCAGTATGTAGAGGGCCGGTCGAATATTGCCGACGACGCTCTCGTACATGGATGAGAGTGCGATGCCCTTTCCGGCGTTTCTTTCGGGATACTGCTGCTCGAGACGGCGCACAATCGTCTCCATCTCGGCCTGCGCCTGCGGCAAAGTGACGCCGGATTTGAGGCGCGCGACGACGCTCAGATAATTCGCGCCGCGCTCCATGTTCTCCTCGCTCTTCGGGTCGAGAGGCATCCAGTATTCAGGCTTGACGGCCCTCAGAGGAAACACAAAGCCCTGCGGCATAATGCCGACGACCGTTCGGCTCACACCGTCGAGCATCACCTGTTGGCCCACGAGCGCGGGATTAGCGCCGAAGCGCCGCTGCCACAATCCATAACTGAGCACGGCGACGGGCGGGCTGCCGGGCTTCTCGTCGTCGGGCGTGAGCGCGCGACCGAGCGCCGCAGGCGTCCCCAGCACCGCGAACAGATCGCCGGAAGCTGACACGCCGTTGAGTTGTTCGGGATTGTCCACACCCGTCAGGATGGCAGCCGACTCGCTGTATGCGGCTATGTGGTCGAAGACTTGATTCTGGTCGCGCCAGTCGGCGAAGTTCGGGTATGAGGACGGCAACTGACCGCGCCCCCGCTTGGTATCAAGGCCCGACACCTGCACGAGCTGCTCCTGTTGCGCGAACGGCAACGGACGAAGCAGCACGGCATTGACGACCGAGAAGATGGCCGTGTTCGCGCCGATGCCTAAAGCGAGCGCCAGCACTGCCACCGCCGTGAATCCCGGCCTCTTGAGCAGCATACGCAGTCCGTACCGAGCGTCTTGCAGGATTGTTCTCATCATCTTTCTCCCCTCACATTCGATCTACTCGTAACGGAGCGCGATCATCGGGTCTACGCGTGTCGCGCGGCGCGCCGGAATAAAACTCGCCATGAAAGCCACCGTTAACAACCCGAGCGAGACGCCGACGAAAGTCAGCGGGTCTGTCGCCGTGATGCCGAACAGCAGGCTTGTGATCAATCGCGTCAGCGCCAGTGATGCCGCGACTCCGAAGCTTACGCCCAACAGAGCATGCGCCATCGCCTGCCTGACGATCATCCTGAGAATGTCTCCGGCCTGCGCGCCTAAGGCCATGCGAACGCCTATCTCGTGCGTGCGCTGCGTGACCGTATAACTCATCACGCCGTAGATGCCGACAGCCGAGAGCGAGAGCGCCAGCGCGGCAAACACACCCAGAAGCAGCGTGTACAGTCGCGGCTCTGCGACCAGCTCCGAAAGCATCTGGTCAACTGTTTCGGCGCGCGAGACGGGCTGGTCTTTATCCACCGTCCAGATGGCGCGCTGCACATCGCGTCTCAGGCTCAGGGGGTCTGCGTGACGCGTGCGAAGGACTAGCGTCTGTCCGAGCCATGGTTGTTGTTGAAAAGGGACGTAGACTTCAGGCTCCGTCGGCACTCCCAATTCATCCTGCTTAATATTGCCGGCCACGCCGACCACTTCGCGCACGACACGCCGGCCAAGATAGCTGATCGAAATCTTCCGTCCGAGCGGGTCTGCGTCACCGAAGTATCGCCGGGCCAGAGCTTCGTTGATGATCGCAACCTGCGGAGCTTGCGCGTCGTCGCGCTCGGTGAAGGCGCGGCCCGCCCGCACGGGCGCTTTGAGGACATCGAAATAGCCCGCGCTGATCGCGCTGTAATGGACGGACACATCGCCCGAAGGCAGCGGCTCGCCCTCGATGTTGAAGGGGAAGGAGAGAAAACCGAACGGCAGCCCGCTGGTCAGCGTAGCGCCCTCCACGCCCGGCACTTGCTTCACCTGTTCGAGCACTTCCCTGTAAAGACGCGCACGGCTCTCGTCATTCGGATACTTTGAGAACGGGGCCGAAATCCACATCGTCAAAAGTCCGTGCGGGTCGTACCCCAGCTCGACGCGCCGCAAGCGCACGAAGCTTTGAACGAGCAGCCCAGCGCCGACCAGTAGTATTAACGTCACGGCGATTTCGAGAACGACCAGAGCGCCGCGCACACCCTGACGGCGCTCGCCTTTAGTCGAGTAGCCGCCTTCCTTCAAACACTCGTTGACATCCGGGCGCGATGCCTGCCATCCCGGCACGAGGCCGAAGAGAATTCCCGTCAGCACAGAGACGCCCAGCGTAAAGCAGAGTACGACTCTGTCTATGCCGACCGTGTTTGGAAACTGGTAGACCTCTTTGGATTGAGGCAGAAGGCCGACCATCAAGTCCACGCCCCATGCGGCGAGCAATAAGCCTATCGCCCCGCCAAGGAGCGCCAGCAGAACGCTTTCGATTAAGAGTTGCTGCAACAACTGTGCGCGGCGCGCGCCCAAAGCGAGGCGAATCGCCATCTCTCTGCGCCTCGTCGCCACCCGCGCCAGCAATAGATTCGCCACGTTCGCGCACGCGATCAAGAGCACGAAGCCGACCGCCCCGAGCAAGACCAGAAGCGCGGGCCTCGTCTCGCCCGTCAATCTCTCTCTGAGCGGAGTTAGCTGAACCGTCCAGCCTTTATTTGAATCCGGATGCTCGGCTTCGAGGCGGCTGGCGATGGTCTTCATCTCCGCCTGCGCGCTCTCAAGCGTGTGCCCGGCCTTGAGCCGACCTAAGACCTGAAGGTAGCGATTGCGAACACGCATCTCGCTGGAAGCTCCGGAGAACGGAACCCACGCCTCTGCGAAGCTGGGGAACTTGAAATCCGGCGGCATCACTCCGATCACCACGCTCGGGCCTTCGATTGTCTCAAGCGTGCGACCGACGATTGAAGGGTCACCGCCGAAACGTCTCTGCCAGAGTCGATAGCTGAGGACGACACCTTCAGGCGCATCGGGCCGCTCGTCTTCGGCGGCGAAGGCGCGTCCGAGCATCGGCCCAACGCCGAGCGTCTGAAAGAAGTTGACGGAGACGCGCGCGCCCGCCAGCGCCTCCGGCTGTTCGGCGTCCTTCAGGCTGATGGCGTCGCCGCGAAAGGCCGCGAGCTGCTCGAAGGTCCGGCTCTGCTCTTTCCACTCCCGGAACTCCGCGGGCGAGACGGCGGCAGACTGCCGCTGGCCGTTCTGCTCCTGAGCGGTCTGTGCCCACACGAGCCGCGACGGTTCTCTGTAGGGCAGCTCCTTGAGCAGGATGGCATTGACGACGGAGAAGATCGCCGTATTCGCGCCGATCCCCAAAGCCAGCGTCAACACCGCCATCACGGTGAACCCCGGCTTCTTAAACAGCATACGCAATCCGTAGCGCACGTCCTGCCATAATGTTCCCATCACAAAGCCCCCTTAACAGCAGGGATGAAGGCGTAAGGATGAAAGGAAGGCTTCTCTTTCTTCATTGCTTTTACTTCCGCCTTCATGCTGCCGCCTCATCCTTTCATTCGTAACGGAGTGCGACCATCGGGTCTACCTTCATGGCGCGGCGCGCCGGTATGAAGCAGGCGAGCGCCGCCACGGCTGCCAGCAACAGCGCCACCGCGCCAAACGTCAAAGGGTCTGTGGCGCTGACGCCGA
The DNA here is from genome assembly GCA_036389675.1 of Pyrinomonadaceae bacterium. GTDB lineage: Bacteria > Acidobacteriota > Blastocatellia > Pyrinomonadales > Pyrinomonadaceae > DASQYE01. Next base: position 96,235 of record DASVWI010000034.1, on the reverse strand, counting down.
ATAACAGGCTCGACATCACGCGCGTCAGACCGAAGGCGATAACAAGCCCTGCCCCGACGCCGACGAGTGCCAGCAGCATGCCCTGTCCGACCACCAGCTTGAGCACATCACGGGCCTGCGCGCCGAGGGCCATGCGTATGCCAATCTCGTGCGTGCGCTGCGTGACGGAGTAACTCATCACGCCGTAGATGCCGACCGTGGCGAGAATCAATCCGACGACGGAGAAGATGGCGATCAGCGTCATGTTGAAACGCTGGCGCGAGATGGACTGCGACATCACCTGTTCCATCGTGCGCAGGTTGGTGAGGGGCTGGTCTCTGTCGATAGCGGCCAGCTCGCCCCTGATGTTCGGGGCAAGGGCGAGCGGATCACCACCCGTGCGCGCCACGAGCGTCATCGCGTTGGCGGGAAACTGTGCTAAGGGCGAGTACATTTGCGGGTAAGGGTCTGTGTCCAATCCCTCGTCGTGAACATCTTTGACGACGCCGATGATCGTTCGCCATGGGTCGCTCTGCGGATTTCCCAGATTGATGCGCTTGCCTATGGGCTCTTCTCCCGGAAAGTAGCGGCGCGCCATCGTCTCATTGATAATCATCACGCTCGGCGCATCCCTGGTGTGACGTTCCGTAAAACCCTCGCCGCGGATGAGAGGGATGCCCATGGTCGTGAAATAGGCTGGAGTGACGACGCGATACTCGGCGTCAACGACCTGATTGGGCGGCGGCTCGGGTCGGCCCTCGACTTCAAAGGAAGCGATTGCGCCGCCTCCGCTCAGTGGGAGCGTGGTGATGGCGGCGACCGACTCGACGCCGGGCTGCGAGCTGATGCGCTTCATGAACTGATCGTAAAAGGCTATGACCTGCGCCGGCTCTTTATACTTTGCGCGCGGCAGCGACATGTCCGCCGTCAGTATGCGCTCGGGGCGAAATCCCGGGTCGACCTCTTGCAGCCGCACGAAGCTCTTGATCATCAAGCCAGCGCCGACGAGCAGCACCAGCGCAATGGCGATCTCGGAGATGACCAGCGAGCTGCGAAGTCGATTACCGCGTATGCCTCCGGTCGAGCTGCGCCCGCCCTCTTTGAGTGATTCGGTGAGACTCGGATTGGTCGCGTGCAACGCCGGAAAGATGCCGAAGATGATGCCCGTCATGACGGAGACGCCGAGCGTGAAGGCCAGCACCATCAGGTTCAACCTGACCTCATCGAGGCGCGGGATATTGCCCGGACTGAGCGCGACCAGAATCTCAACGCCCCACATCGCGACCATCGAGCCCAGAATTCCCCCGAGCAGCGACAGCAACACGCTCTCGGTTAGAAACTGTCGGATAAGGCGCGAGCGGTCTGCGCCGAGCGCGCGGCGAATGGCTATCTCCTGTTGCCGCGCCGTCGAGCGCGCGAGCAGAAGATTGGCGACGTTCGCGCACGCGATGAGCAGCAGGAAGCCGACCGTGCCCATCAACAGCCAGAGGGCGGAGCGCACGTCGCCCGTCAGCCTCTCGTGTAGAGGAAGCAGGCGGGCAGTCCAGCCCGCGTTGCTGTCCGGATACTGCTGCTCCAACCTCGCGGCGATGGTGGTCAACTCGGCCTGCGCCTGCGCGTGCCCCACGCCCGGCTTGAGACGCGCGATCACCCCAAGGTAATCTGCGCGCCGCTGCGCCTGCTGCAAGTCGATGGTGAGCGGCGCGAAAAGCTCTGTCGCCGCGGGGTTTTCGGTGCTGGGGATTTTGAAGGTCGGCGGCAGCACCCCGACGACCGTGTAGGGGTTGCCGTTGAGCGTGATCGCTTGATTAAGGATTCCCGGATTAGCGCCGAAGCGTCGCTGCCACAGCGAGTGGCTGAGGATGACGACGCGGTTTTTTCCCGGCTCGTTCTCTTCGGCGAGGAAGTTGCGGCCCATGATGGGCTCCACGCCCAGCACCGACAGGAAGTTGGCGGAGACTATGCAGGCGCGTATGCGTTCCGGCTCGCGCTCGCTCGTCAACGTGAGCGCCGATTTGGCGAAGGCCGCCATCCCCTCAAAGCTCCGGCTCTGTGTTTTCCAGTCGTTGAAGTTCGGCAGAGAGGCCGGCTCGGTCTTGATATCGCTCGCCGGGTTGGTCTCCCATATCCAGACCAGCCGGTCAGCATTCGGATACGGCAGCGGGCTCAGCAGCACCGTATAGATCACGCTGAAGATGGCCGTATTCGCGCCGATGCCCAAGGCCAGAGCAAGCACCGCCACCACCGTAAAGCCCGGCTTCTTCAACAACATCCTGAACCCGTATCGCAGGTCTTGCAGCAGACTTCCCATCACGTTCTCCTATTCGTATCTGAGCGCGATCATAGGGTCTACCTTCATCGCGCGACGGGCGGGCATGAGGCTTGCCGCCAGTGCGACCACCGCGAGCAATAGAGGTATAGCCAGAAAGGTCAGAGGGTCTGTCGCCGTGATGCCGAACAGCAACGTCCTCATCACGCTCGTGAGCGCAAGCGAAGCCAGAAGGCCGACGCCGACGCCGATCAGTGCCAGTATCATCCCCTGACCGACGACCAGCTTGAGCACATCCTTCTGCTGTGCGCCGAGGGCCATGCGGATGCCAATCTCGTGCGTGCGCTGCGTGACCGAGTAACTCATCACGCCGTAGAGCCCGACCGCCGCCAGAATGAGCGCGACGACGGCGAAGATGCCGAGCAGCATCATAGCGAAGCGCTGCTTGGCTACCGATTCGGCGATCACCTCTTCGAGCGTCCTGCTACGCGAGACGGGTTGATCTTTATCAATGGAGAGAACCTGCCCGCGCACGCCCGCGTTCAAGGCGGTCGGGTTGCCTTCGGTGCGGACGATCAGCGTCATGCCGGAGAAGGGCGTTTGCAGGTAAGGCTCGTAGGTTTGCGCCGTCGTGGGCCTGTCTAAGCCGTACTGCTTAACGTCGGCGACGATGCCGACAATCTCGCGAAATCTTTCGGGGCCGTTCGTGACGTTGATGCCCTTGCCGATAGGGTCTTCACCCGGAAAGAACTTCTTCGCCATCGTCTCGTTGATAATGGCTACACGCGGCGTGTCCTTCTTGTCACGCTCGGTGAACAGTCGCCCTCTCAACAGGGGGATGCCCATCGCCTTGAAATAGTCAGGGCTCACGGCGTAGTAGTTCGTGCTGGGCTCTTCGCCGGGAGCATCCGGCGGGCGTCCCTGTATGTTGAATCCGAGCACGTAGTCGCCCTGAATCGGAAGCGATTGAGTCGCGCCGACGGCCACGACGCCCGGAAGCCCTGAGACTTTTTCAATCAACTGTGTGAAGAAGGCCGCCTGCTGTTCTTCCTCCGCGTATTTCTTCGCGGGCAGCGAGACGGTGACGGCCAGAGCATTCTTCGGGTTGAACCCGGGATCGACCTGCTGCAAGCGATAGAAGCTGCGAATCAACAGGCCAGCGCCGATCAGGAGCATCATCGCGAGCGCGACTTCGGTGACGACGAGCGCACCGCGCACGCGATGATGGCCGCCCGTCGTGCCCCTTCCGCCTTCCTTGAGCGTCTCGTTGAGATTCGGCCTCGATGATTGCAGCGCGGGCACAAGCCCGAAGACGATGCCGGTCAGGAGCGTGATGAGAATGGTGAAGCCGAGCACACGAGCGTCGAGCGCGCCATTTTTGACGCGCGGCAAATCTTCGGGCGCGAGCGCCAGCAGCAAGTCCATGCCCCAGACGGCGAGCAGCAGCCCCAAGCCCCCGCCGACGAGCGCGAGCAGAATGCTCTCGGTCAGCAGTTGACGAATGACGCGCCAGCGACTCGCGCCGAGCGCCGTGCGTATGGCGATCTCACGCGCCCGCGCCGTCGCACGCGCGAGCAGAAGGTTGGCGACGTTGGCGCACGCGATCAAAAGCACGAGCGCGACCGCGCCGAGCAAGACCAGCAGCGCCTGCTTGATGTCGCGCGACTCGTACTCCTGCATACGAAAGAGCGAGACACCCCAGCCGGCATTCGAGTCCGGGTACTGTTGCGAGAGGCGCGCGGCGATGGCGCTCATTTCCGTCTGGGCCTGCTCAAGGCCCACGCCCGGCTTGAGACGCCCGACGACGGAGATGTAGTGAGCGCCGTGCTGCTCTGCCTGCTTTGCGTCGAAGGCGACGGGCGTAAAAAGCTCTGTCTCGCGGTCGGGGAATTGAAAGTCCGGCGGCATGACGCCGATGACCGTGTAGGTGGAGGCGTTCAGCGTCAGGGCTCGCCCGAGAATGTTCGGGTCGGCCCCGAACCGTCTCTGCCAGAGACTATTGCTGAGTATGACGACCGAATCGCGCCCGGGCTGATCTTCTTCGGCGAGGAAGGTGCGGCCCTGCGCCGGTTTGACGCCGAGCATCTCAAAGAGGCCGGCAGAGATGCGCGCACCGCGCAGGCGCTCCGGCTCGCCCGTGCCCACAAGGTTGTAAGAGAAGCCGCGAATCGCCGCGAGCTTCTCGAAAACCGTATTCTGTTTCTGCCAGTCCAGAAAGTTGCCGGGCGAGACCGAGAACTCGGGGAATTGCGGAATCTTATTCTCTCTTAAGACGATCAGGCGATCAGGGTCATCATAGGGGAGCGAGCGCAGCAAGACGGCATTGACGACAGAGAAGATGGCGGCGTTAGCCCCTATGCCGAGAGCGAGAGCGATGACGGCGATAACCGCAAAGCCCGGATTCTTCAGAAGCATCCTTAGTCCGTAACGCAAATCCTGCCAAAGGGTGTTCATCTCTTCTTCTTCTCCTATTCGTAACGAAGCGCGATCATAGGGTCTACGCGCGTCGCGCGCCGCGCCGGGATGTAACAGGCCGCGATTGCCACCGCCGCTAAGAGTCCCGCGACGCCGATGTAGGTCAAAGGGTCTGTAGAGCTGACGCCGTAGAGGAGGCTCGTCATCAGGCGCGTCAGCGCAAACGCTCCGGCCACGCCGATCAGGAGGCCGATGCCGATAAGTTTCAGGCCCTGTCTCAAGACCATCTTGAGGACATCGCGTACCTGTGCGCCCAGGGCCATGCGGATGCCTATCTCGTGCGTCTGCTGCGTGACGGTGTAGGCCATCACGCCGTAGACGCCGACGGCTGACAGTGAGAGCGCCAGCGCCGCGAAGATCGAGAGCAGTAAGGTGTTGAAGCGCGGGCGCGCTAGAGCGGACGAGAGCAGCTCTTCCATCGTCGTCACGGCGGCCACGGCCTGATCTTTATCGAGCGCATAGACCTCGCGGCGAAAGCTTTCGCTGAGGCTGAGCGGGCTCGTACTGGTGCGTATGACGAAGTCCGTCCGGTATTCGCTGTTCTGTAAGTATGGGACGTAGATATCCGGCCTGACCGCATCCCATTCGCGATACCTGACATCCTTGACCACACCGACCACAGTCAGCCATGGGGCGGTCGAAGTGGCCTTACCGAACTTGAGCCTCTTTCCGATGGGGTCTTCACCCGGCCAATACCTTCTGGCCATCATTTCGTTGATGATGACTACGCTCACGGCATCGCCCCTGTCCTGATCGTTAAAGTCGCGCCCGCGAATCAGAGGTATGCCCATCGTGCGAAAATAATCGGGGCTGATCGCTTCGTAGTTGGAGTAGGGATTGGCCGTCTGCTCTTCCGGCGTCTGGCCTTCGACGGCGAAAGGCGGGTCCCAGCCGACAGTTCCGGAGAGCGGTCGCATCAACACGACGGCTGCCGATTCGACACCGGGCAGAGTCTTGACGCGCTCCAGGAGTTGTTCAAAGAAGGCTTTTTGCTGCGTGCCCTCCGGATACTTTGACTGCACGAGCGCCACGCGCGCGGTGAAGATATTTTCAGCATTGAAGCCGGGGTCAATGCGTTGCAGATTATTAAAGCTGCGTACCAGAAGCCCCGCCCCGACCATCAGGATCACAGCCAGAGCCACTTCCGAGACGACCAGAAACGAGCGCAGGCGCTTACTGCGCGCACCGCCCTGCGATTTGCCGCCGCCTTCCTTGAGCGCTTCATTCAGGTCAGGCTTCGAGACGGAAAGCGCCGGAGCTAACCCGAAGATAATCGCCGTCAGGAACGAAACCGCGAACGCGAACATGACGACTTTAACGTTGACGCCCGCGCTCATAATGCGTGGGATGTCCTGCGGCGCGAGCCTCACCAGATACTCTACGCCGAAGGAAGCCAGAAGCAGCCCGAGCGTTCCACCGGCAAGCGCTAAGATCACGCTCTCGGTCAGGAGTTGACGGATAAGACGCACACGGCTCGCGCCCAATGCGAGCCTGAGCGCAATCTCCTTTTGTCGCGACGCCGCGCGCGCAAGCAGCAGATTGGCGACGTTGACGCAGGCAATCAGCAGCACCAGAAAGACCGCGCCGAACAGGATGAAGAGCGCCGGTCGCGCATTACCGAAGATGGATTTGATGAGAGGGACGCTGGTCACACCATAGCCCTTGTTCTCCTTCGGAAACTCCTCGGCGAGCTGGCGCGAGATTGCGTCCATCTCGCTTTGCGCCTGCTCAAGGCTAACGCCCGGTTTCAGCCGCCCCATCGCGCGCAGCACGCGAAACCCGCGCTGCTCAGTCCACCCGCCGGGCGACGGCGTAAGTGGAGTCCACAGCTCGACGCCCTTCGGAAAATCAAAGTCGGCGGGCATCACTCCGATGATCGTCGCGCTCTCGCCCTCGACCGTAAGCTGTTGGCCGAGGACGCTTGCGTCCGCGCCGTAGCGGCGCTTCCACAACCCGTCGCTGATGAGCACGACCGCGGGCGCACCAGCCTTTTCATCTTCGGGGGCGAAGGTGCGACCCAGAGCGGCGCGTGTGCCGAGCAGCTTGAAGAAGTTAGCCGAGACGGTGGAGGCTTCGACCTGCTGCGGCTCGCCATTGCCCGTGAGCGTCATGTCGAAGTTGACGGACGGCAGAGCGGCGACCTCCTCGAAGACGTGGTTGCGCTCGCGCCAGCTAATATAGTTCGGATACGAGACCTCGACCTCGGTATGATTCCTCGCCGTATTATTCTCCCAGAGCATCACGACGCGCTCCGGCTCATCGATAGAGAGCGGGTGAAGCAACACCGCATTGACGATGCTGAAGACGGCGCTCGTCGCGCCCACACCGAGCGCCAGCGCGATGATCGCGACGGTCGTAAAGCCACGCTGCTTGAGCAGTATCCTCAGACCATAACGCAGGTCTTGCCACAGACTCCGCATCCTGAAATCCTCCTGCTTAAAAGGAAGGATGAAAGAAGAAGAGAACCAAGCGCGATGGACAGAGATCGTCAGGAGCAGGAGAAAGCATCAAACCATTCTGCATTAATGCTTTTAGTTTTCCCGCTGCTTTCTGTCTTTGTCCTGTTCATCCTGTCCATCCCTGACAATTCCTTCTTTCCGCCTTCATCCTTTCACTCGTATCTGAGCGCGATCATCGGGTCTACCTTCGTCGCCTTGCGCGCAGGGATGTAACAGGCGGCGAAAGCCACCGCCGAGAGCAAGAGAGAGATGCCGCCGAAGGTGAGCGGGTCGGTGGCATTCACTCCGCTCAGCATATCCGTCATGACCCACGTGAGGCCGAAAGCTCCGACGAGGCCGAGGCCGACGCCTATCGCGGTCAGTATCAATCCCTGCCTGACGATCATCTTGAGAATGTCTCCGGCCTGCGCGCCCAGGGCCATGCGGATGCCTATCTCGTGCGTGCGCGACGTGACCGAGTAAGACATCACGGCATAGATGCCTATGCCCGCCAGCACCAGCGCGCCGAAGGCGAAGAAGGCGAGCAGAAACATCGACAGCCGTTTCGGCGAGATTGATTCTTCGACGACCTGCTCCATCGTCTTGACGCTGTAGATGGGCAGTTCCTGATCAATGGCCCGCACCTCATTACGCACCGTCGTTGCAAGCTGAACGGGGTCGGCGGTGGTGCGTATGATCACGGCCATAGACCACCAGGGCTGTTGCAGGAAGGGGCGATAGACGGTCAGGTTGGCCTCTTCATCCAGATCATCGTTTTTGACATCAGCGGCGACGCCGACGATTTCCACCCCGCCCTCCTTCTCGTCGAAGACGAGGCGCTTGCCCAGAGCGTCGCCGTCGGGAAAGTAGCGACGGGCCAGACGCTCGTTAATGATGACGACCGGCGGCGCGTCCTTTTTGTCCTGCTCTGTGAAGGAGCGGCCCTGACGAATCCTCGTGCCGATGGTCTCGAAATAAAGCGGCGAGACTATCTCATAGTCTGCGAAAGGATCTTTGCCTTTCGGCGGGGGCGGTGGGCCGTCGACGTGAAAAGTGATGGACGAATTGTCGCGGCCCAGCGGCACGTAGTTGGCGGCAGCAGCATTCTCGACGCCGGGCAGGTTGCGTACGCGCCCGAGCAGCTCCTGAAAGAAGTTGACGCGCTGCTGCTCTTCCGGATACTTGAGCCTTGAGATGGAAAGCTCCATCGTCAACACGTTGTCCGTATTGACGCCGAGGTCCGAGCGTATGAGATGAATGAAGCTTCTGATCATCAGCCCTGCCCCGACGAGCAGGATGAGCGAGAGCGCGATCTCGGAAACGACCAGCAGGCTTCGCAGCCGATTACGGCTCGCGCCTGAGGACGTTCCCTTCCCGCTCTCTTTAAGCGACTCGTTGAGATTGAGTTTTGTGGCTTGCAGCGCAGGCGCAAGACCGAAGACCGCGCCCGTCAAAAGCGTCATGATGAGCGTGAAGAAGAGCACGGATGAGTTAAGCCGAAGGTTATCCCAGCCGGGAATAAACTGTGTGAAGTTGGCCGGCATGCCCGTCTTGATAAACTCGATGCCCCAGACCGAGAGCAGAAGACCGAGCCCGCCTCCGAGGGCGGCAAGCACGATGCTCTCGGTGAGCAGTTGACGAATCAAGCGCCAGCGGCTGCCGCCCAGCGCCATGCGAACGGCGATCTCTTTCTGGCGCGAGGTCGAGCGCACGAGCAGCAGGTTGGCGACGTTGGCGCACGCGATCAAAAGCACAAAGATGACCGAGCCCATCAACACTTGCAGGTAGATTCTTGAGCCTCTCGTGTAGGTCTCGTCCATGCCTTCGACGAGCGCGCCTCTTCCGCCGTTGGTTTCCGGGAACTGCTGCTGCGCTCTTTGCGAGATGGCGGCTATATCAGCCTGAGCCTGCGCTTTGGTAACGCCGGGCTTAAGGAGTCCGAGCGTTTGCAGGTAATGAGTGCCGCGCGCGCTCTGTTCTTTGGCATCGAGCGCCAGCGGCGTCCACACCTCGCAGCCGTTGAGGGGAAACTTGAAGTCCGCAGGCATGATGCCGACGACGGTATAGCTCTTGCCGTCAACCATTATCTGCTTGCCTACGAGGTTTGGGTCAGAACCGTAGCGTCGCTCAAGGAGCGTCTGCTTGACGAGCGCGACCTGCTCGTGACCGGGCTGGCCCTCGTCCTCTGTAAAAGTGCGCCCCTGCGCCGCACCCACGCCAAGCACTGTGAAGAAACTGGGAGAGACGCGCGCGCCCGAGACACGCTCGGGCTGCGCTCCGTCCGTGAGATTGAAGGCGCGTTGATTGAAGGCCGTCATCGCCTCGAAGACATGATTGTTGTCGCGCCAGTCCGTGAAGTTTCCCGGCGCAATGGACGCGCGCCTGATGCCGACCTCCGGGATACTCTCATAGACCATCATCAAGCGCTCCTGATTGGCATAGGAGAACGGGTGCAGCATGAGCGCGTTGACGGCGCTGAAGATGGTCGTGTTCGCGCCGATGCCGAGCGCTATCGCCAGTATCGCGACCAAGGTGAAGCCCGGATTCTTCCGCAGCATCCGAACCGAGTAGCGCAGGTCTTGCCAGAGGGTTGACATCTCTCCGTCCTCCTATTCGTAACGAAGCGCGATCATGGGGTCTACGCGCGTTGCCCTGCGCGCCGGAATGAAGCAGGCCAGCAGCGCCACGCTCGACAACAAAACGGAGACGACGATGAAGGTTAAAGGGTCTGTGGCCGTCACGCCAAAGAGCAGGCTCGACATAAAATGCATGACGGCGAACGCTCCGACGAGCCCCGCACCGACGCCTATGAGCGCGAGTTTCATCCCCTGCCCGACGACGAGTTTTAGAACATCCTTGCGCTGCGCGCCTAAGGCCATGCGAACGCCTATCTCGTGCGTGCGCTGCGCCACCGAGTAGGCCATCACGCCGTAGATGCCAAGGGCTGCGAGCAGCAGGGCCGCAGCCGCGAAGAGGCCCAGCAGCCACGTCGCGAACTTCTTCGGCGCGATGGTGGCGGCCACCACCTGCGTCATCATCTGTACGTTCGACACAGGCTGGTCTTTATCAATCTCGCGCACGGCGTTACGTAGCGCCGTCGTCATGCTCCCGGCGTCTGCCGTCTTCATACGCACGGCCAGCACCATGCTGCGCCCGTACTGCATATCCGGCACTTGCGGAAGCTGAAAGTAAGGACGATAAATCTCGACGCGCCCCTCCTCGTCCGGGCCGTAGTGCTTGACGTGTTTGACCACGCCGACGATCTGCATGTAGGGATAGGGAGAATCCGTGCCGCCGAGCTTGAGTCGCTTGCCGAGGGGGTCGACGTTCGGGAAGAAACGCTCGGCCAGCATCTCGTCAATCAAAACGACATCGGGCGCGCCCGTCTTATCCTGCTCCGTGAAATAGCGCCCACGGATGAGAGGGATGCCCATCGCGCGAAAGTAGTCGGGCGATACGGTCAGGTTCACGGCCACGACCGTGTCCTTCGTGTTTGTGACCTCCTGCCCTTCGACCGTGATGCCGCTCTCTATGCCGCCGCTCATGGGCAGCCCCCGCGTCAGGCCAACGCTCTCGACACCCGGAAGCGTCTGCGCGCGCTGTAACAGTTGCTGATAGAAGTTGACTATCTTCTCGTTCTCTTTGTAGCGGGCTTCGGGCAGCGCCACGCGCATCGTCAAAACATTTTCGGGATCGAACCCGACATCGGATTGACTGAGATTGAGAAAGCTCTTGATGAGCAGCCCAGCGCCGACGAGCAGCAGCAGCGAGAGCGCCACCTCGGAGACGACCAGCGTATTACGCACACGCTGACGGCTCGCGCCCGCCGTCGTGCCGCGCCCGCCTTCCTTCAAGGATTCGTTCAGGTTGGTCTTCGAGACTTGAAGGGCGGGCGCAAGGCCGAACAGCAGACCCGTGACAACCGAGATGACGAGCGTGAAGGCGACGACACGCGCATCCAAGCCTATGTTCGTCACGAGCAGGCGCGGCACGTCGTCTGGAATAACGGCCAGCAACCCCTTGATGCCCCACATCGCCAGAAGCAGTCCGAGCAGCCCGCCCAGAAGCGACATCATCACGCTCTCAGTGAGAAGTTGACGGATGAGACGCCAGCGACCAGCGCCGAGCGCCGTGCGAATCGCTATCTCCTTTGAGCGCGAGGCCGAGCGCGCCAGCAGAAGATTGGCAACGTTGGCGCAGGCGATCAGGAGCACGAAGCCGACCGCCGCGAGCAGGACGAGCAAAGCGGGGCGAATCTCCTTCGTCGCGAAATCCTGAAGGAGCGCGAGGCGCACGCTAGTGCCTTCGTTCGACTTTACGTACTGCTGCGCGAGCCTGTCGGCGATGCTCTCCATCTCGACGCGCGCCTGTTCGACCGTCACGCCCGGCTTCAGGAGGCCGATCACGTAGATGCCCGGATGATTACCGCGCTCCTGCATCTTGTCCGCACCCAGACCGATGGGCACGAAGACATCAACGGGCGCTTGCCACTCGAAATCTTTCGGCAGCACGCCAACCACCGTATAGCTCTCGTTATTGAGCATCATCTGTTGGCCGATGATCGAAGGGTTTGCGCCGAAGCGTCGCTGCCAGAATCCGTGGCTGATGATGGCCGTGCGATTGCCGCCCGGCTGGTCTTCGGCGGGCGCGAAGTTTCGCCCAAGCGCAGGGTTGACGCCGAGCACGGAAAAGAAACTGGCGGACACCTCGCGCCCGTCCACGCGTTCGGGCTCGCCCGCGCCCGTCAGAATCAGCCCCCCGCCGCGAAAGGCCGCGAGCTGCTCGAACGAGCGATTCTGCTCGCGCCAGTCCGTGAAGTTCGGATAGGACACGGACATGTTCTGCACCTGCTGGCTCCACTCCGAGATGAACACCAGACGCTCGGCGGTCGAGAAGGGCAAGGGCCTGAGCAGCACGGCGTTGACGACAGAAAAGATCGCGCTGTTTGCGCCAATGCCCAGCGCCAGAGCCATAATCGTGATCAGCGTAAAGCCCGGACTCTTCAGAAGCATCCGAAAGCCGTAGCTCAAATCCTGCCACAGTGTTGACATCTCTACTTCTCCTATTCATGACGGAGCGCGATCATAGGGTCTACCTTCGTAGCCCTGCGCGCAGGGATGAAAGCCGCCAAAAGCGCCGTCGCCGCCAGCACCAGCGAGACTCCGATAAAGGTGACGGGGTCTGTGGCCGCGACGCCGAACAGCAGGCTCGACATAAAACGCGCCAGCAGGAAAGAGGCGACGAGCCCCGTCACGACCCCGACGAGCGTCAGAATCATTCCCTGCCCGATGACCATTTTGAGCACGTCGCTCTGCTGCGCGCCTAAGGCCATGCGTAAACCTATCTCGTGCGTGCGCTGCGTGACGGAGTAGCCGAGCACGCCGTAGATGCCGACAGCCGCCAGCATGAGCGCCAGCAAGCCGAAGACGGCCAGCATCGCCGCGCCCATACGCGGAGCCCACAGCACCTGATCGAGGACTTCGGAAATCGGAGAGACAGCGACCAGCGGCAGGTTCGAGTCAATGGCCTGCACCTCGCGGCGCACCGTCGAGAGCACGGTCTTCGGGTCGTTGTCGGTTCTGACGTGCAGCGTGACAGCCGGAGTCCAGCTCTGCGAAAGCGGCATGTAGGCGAGCGGCCTTGGGTCTTCGCCCAGAGATATGGAGTCGCTGTTTTTCACCACGCCCACTACCTCAGTCAGGAATTCGTCGCCGAAGAATTTGAAGCGCTTGCCGACGGCATCCTCATTGGGCCAGAAGCGGCGCGCCATCGCCTCGTTGATGACGACCACCTTGACGGAGTTCTGTTGATCCGTCTCGCTGAAGTCGCGCCCCTTGACGACCGGTATGCGCAGCGTCTCGAAATACTTCGTGCTCACGGTATTAACGAGCGTGAGAATGCCGCGCCCGCCGGGCGGCGGCTCCTGCCCCTCTATAAAGACGCTTCGCATCAGACCGCCGTTGAGCGGCGCGTTCGAGGCCAGAGCAGCCGAGGTCACGCCCGGTATCGCCTCAACTCTCTGCTGAACCTGCCGGGCAAACTCACGCCCGCGCGTTTCGTTGTAACCCTGCGCGCCCAGATCGAACGACAGCACCATGAGCTTCTGGGTTTCAAATCCCGGGTCAAGCTGCTGCGCGTTACGCAGGCTGCGAAGGAAAAGACCCGCGCCGATCAGCGCGACCAGCGAGAGAGCAACCTGAGCGACGACGAGCACGTTGCGCAGGTTGAAGCGACGCCTGCTCTGATTGAGCGGGTTGCTGCTTTTATCTTTAAGCTCCGTGACCAAATCCGTCCGCGAGGATTGCAGCGCGGGCGCGAGCCCGAACACCACGCCCGTCAACACGGACAACAGCATGGTGAAGCCCAGCACACGCCCGTCGAGCCTGAGCGCGAGCGCGTTTTGATTGAAGAAGGGCGGGCGGAAAGCCCACAAGAGGTCTAAGCTCCAGTAGGCCAGAAAGAGCCCGAGCGCCCCGCCCAGCACGGACAACAACAGGCTCTCCGTCAGCAGCTGGCGGATAATACGCATGCGCCCTGCGCCGAGAGCGGCGCGAATGGCGATCTCTTTGCGCCTTGCGGTAGCGCGCGCCAGCATCAGATTAGCCACGTTGGCGCAGGCGATCAGCAGCACCAGTCCCACCACGGTCGTCAGCACTCCGCTGGCGCGCACGAATAATTCTCGCTGGTTGGGATTGATCGCCGATTGCGCCAGCGGCACAAGCACGACGTTGCGCTGCTCGTTGGCCTGCGGATACTCCTGCTCAAGCCGCCGCCCGATGGTCTGCATGGAGGCTTGCGCCTGCGCCATCGAAACGCCCGGCTTGAGTCGGCCAATCACGTTGAAGAGCAGCGCGCGCCGCTCGTTGAACCATTTGAGAAAAGTTCCCGTCAGCACCTGATCGTGCATCGACATCGGAACCCAGAAGTCCGCCGCGCCGATAGCAAATGTCCCGCGAAAACTCTCCGGCGCGATGCCTATCACGGTGAAGCCCTGATTATTGAGGGTGATGGTTTTCCCGACGAGCGCCGGGTCGCCGCCGAAGCGTCGCTGCCAGAGCGCGTTGCTGACGACGATCACCGGATGCGTGCCCGGCGTCTTATCTTCTTCGGGCAGAAAGGTGCGCCCGTGTTTAGCCTTGACGCCGAGCACGTCGAAGTAGTTACCGGAAACGATCAGGCCGTTGATCTGTTCGGGCTCGCCCGTGCCGGAGAGGTTCATCGCCGCCCCGCCGAAAATCAGCAGCCCCGAGAAGACATCGTTCTGATCTCGATAGTCCACGTAATTGGGGTAGGAAATGGGCGCATAATCAAGCTGGTTGCCACGGTTCTTCTGATCGCTGCCGTAGACGGACATCAACTGCGCGGGCTCTGCCACCGGCAACGGCTGCAACAAGACGGCATTGACCAGCGTGAAGATCGTCGTGTTCGCGCCAATCCCTAAAGCCAGCGAGAGAATCGCCACCACCGTAAAAGCGCGACTCTTAAACAGCATTCGTGCGCCAAAGCGAATATCCTGCCAGAGAGTTCCCATCACAAAACCTCCAATGAAACTAAGGATGAAGGCGGAAGGATGAAGGATGAAAGGGATGCTAACGGCTCTTGAATGCTTTTACTTCATCCTTCATCCTTCATCCTTCATCCTTTCATTCGTATCTGAGCGCTTCCATCGGATCGACTCTGGTGGCGCGCCGCGCAGGGATGTAGCAGGCCAGTAGAGCGATGACGGAGAGTAAGAGCGAGACACCAGCGAACGTGACGGGGTCAATGGCGCTCACGCCGTAGAGCAGACTCCTCATAATACGCGTCAACGCGAACGCCCCTGTGAGCCCCAGCGCTATACCGATGACGATCAGTTTCAAGCCCTGTCCGACCACCATCCTGAGCACGTCTCGGGCCTGCGCGCCGAGGGCCATGCGGATGCCTATCTCGTGCGTGCGTTCCGTGATCGAGTACGACATCAACCCGTAGATGCCGACGAGCGCGAGCGCGAGCGCAATCGAAGCCAGCAGTCCGAGCAGCATCATGATGAAGCGCGGGCGCTTGATCGACGAGGCCATCAACTGCTCCATCGTCTGCATGTTCGAGATGGGCTGCCCCGGGTCAATCGCCATCATCTCCCTACGCACGGCGGCGGCCAGCCCCGACGGGTCGCCGCTTGTTCGCACGACCAGAGCCACGCGCGGCCACGACTCCCTATCCTGCGCCGAAGGCGTATAAGCGCCGGGGAAAGCAGGTTCGCTCGTGCTTTGATGACGAACGTTCCCGCTGATGCCGACGATGGTGCGCCAGGCGTCTTCCTTCGTCGGGTCTCCGAATGCTATACGTTTTCCGAGGGGGTCTTCGCCCGGAAAATATTTGCGCGCCATTATCTCGTTAATAATGGCGACGCGGGGCGCGCCCTCCGTGTCGCGGTCTGTGAAGCTGCGCCCGCGCTCTAAGGGAATCTCCATCGTCTGAAAATAGCCGGGGGTGATGACCTGATAATCCACCGTGACGTTTTCGTCCGGCCCGGGCTCTGGTCTTCCCTCGACGAGAAAGCCGCGATTCATATTCGAGCCGCTCAAGGGCAGGTTCATCACAAGGGCGGCGGAGCGCACGCCCGGAACGGCTTGCAGCCGCTCAAGCAACTGGTTGTAGAAGGCCAGCTTCTTCTTCTGGTCGGAATACTTCGCGACCGAGAGCGAAAGGCGCGCCGTCAGCAGGTTGGAAGGATTAAAGCCCGGCTCGACCGCCTGCAACCGCAGGAAACTCATAATCAGCAGGCCCGCCCCGATCAGGAGCACCTGCGCCAGAGCAATCTCCGTAATCACCAGCAGGTTGCGTACGCGCAGACGCCTTCCGCCTTCCGTCGCCTTCGTGCCGCCTTCCTTCAGCGCGTGTTGCGGGTCGAGCCGGGTCGCTTGCAGCGCCGGGAGCAGACCGAACCCGAGCCCCGTGACGAGCGAGACGAGAAGCGTAAAGCCGAGCAGGCGTCCGTCCATCCCGACCTCGTTGAGGCGCGGAATGTCGCCGGGGCTCAGGCCCACGAACAGATCAACTCCCCACATCGCAATCAGTAGCCCAAGCGTGCCGCCCACCAAACTCAACAGCAGGCTCTCCGTCAACATCTGTCGAATCAGCCGCCAGCGGCCAGCGCCCAGAGCGAGCCGTATGGCGAGTTCGCGCTCGCGCTGTGTCGCGTGGGCCAACAGAAGATTAGCCACGTTCGTGCAGGCCACAGCCAGCACGAACGCCACCGCCCCGAGCAGGATAAAGAGGATGGACGAGACGCCGCCGACTATCTCCGTATGCAACGGGATAAGATTGACGCTGAGGCCGTTGTTAGTCTCAGGATATGCCGCGGAGAGTCGTCCGGCGATGGCTTTCATCTCCGCCTGTGCGTCGGAGAGCGTGTGCCCGTTCTTGAGTCGCCCGACGGCGCTGTAGATGTGTATGTCCCGGTCGTTCGAGAGATCGGATTCGGGAAACTGCACGGCGAGCGAAGGCGGCACGGCGCTGCCGTGATTGCCCAGCACCCACAGCTCGCTCTGCACCGGGAAACGAAAGCTCGCGGGCATCACGCCGACCACCGTATAGCTCTTATCGTCGAGTGTGAGACTTCGTCCCACGACACCCGGGTCTGCGCCGAAGCGACGCTGCCAGAGGCCATCGCTCAGGACAACGACGCGCCCGTCCTCACGCGTTTCGTCTTCCTGAGTGAAGGTGCGCCCCCTCGCTGCTTCAACGCCGAGGGTGGCGAAGACGTTTGAGGTGACGGCTGTGCCCGTCAGCCTTTCGGGCTCGCCCTCGCCCGTCAGGTTAAGGTTGGCGTTGCTGTAACCGGCTATCTGCTCAAACGCCTGTGACTGTTTTCGCCAGTCAATGAAATTGCCGGGCGCGACCCAGCGCTTATCGTTTCCGGGCATCGTCTCCCAGATCATCACCAGCCTGTCCGGACTGGCGTAAGGCAGCGGACGAAGCACGACGGCGTTGACGACCGAGAAGATGGCCGTGTTCGCGCCGATGCCCAGAGCCAGCGTCAGCACGGCGATGAGAGTAAAGCCGGGACGCTTCAGGAGCAGCCGTACGCCGTAGCGCATGTCTTGCCAGAGTGTTCTCATCTCACCGCCTCTCATTCATAACGAAGCGCTTCCATGGGGTCGACACGCGTTGCCCTGCGCGCGGGAATGTAGCAGGCCAGAAGGGCCACAGCCGACAGGATCAACGTGACCCCGGCGTAAGTCAGAGGGTCGGAAGCCTTGACGCCGAAGAGCAGAGCTGCCATCAGGCGTGTCAGGTAAAAAGCCCCGCCGAGCCCGACGCCGACGCCGATGATCGCCAGAGTCATCCCCTGTCCCACCACCATTCTGAGAATGTCGTGCGCTTGCGCGCCGAGGGCCATGCGGATGCCTATCTCGTGCGTGCGCTGCGCGACCGAATAGGCCATCACGCCGTAGAGACCGATGAAGGCGAGCAACTGCGCCAGCACGCCGAAGAAGCTGAGCAGCGTCGTGAAGAGGCGTTCCTCCGTGAGCAGCGCGCTCACCTGCTCGACCTGCGTTCTGATGTCGAAGATCGCCAGCCGATTGTCAACTTCACCGACGGCCTGTCGAATGGCGGGGACGACCGCCGCCGGGTTGCCATGGGTGCGTACCTCGAAATTCATCTGGCCGAGCGTGTCCTGCAAGTAAGGGCGATAAACGGTGGGCGGCGGCGCATCTCGCAGTTGGGAATACTTCGCATCGCGCACGACGCCGACGATCTCTATCTCGTCGGTCTTTTTCGGGCCGAAGCCAAAGCGCTTGCCGACCGCATTCTCATTGGGAAAGTAACGCTGCGCGAAGGCTTGATTGACGACGACCACATACGGCGCGCGCGCGTCGTCCTGCGGGCCGAGGTCACGCCCCGCGACCAGCGGGATTTCCATCGTCTCTAAAAAATTTGGCCGGACGATGTTGCGATAGACAAGGTTTTTATCGCCGACCTTGATCTCCACCCCGGGAAAGTAGATGCTGCTGATGTTAGCGCCTCCTGAGAGCAGGCTGTGCCGCGAGAACGTGACGGAGCGCACGCCCGGCACGGCCTCTATGCGGTCGAACATCTGCTGGTAGAGATTCGCCAGCCGCTCCTTTTCGTAACCGTTGGCGCGCGGGTCAACGCGAAAGAGCAGCAGGTTCTGTTGATTGAAACCGGCGTCCACCTTTTGCAGGTTGCGCAGCGTGCGTATGAAGAGGCCAGCGCCGACGAGCAGCAGCAGGGACATCGCCACCTGAACGACGACCAGAGACTTCGTGAGCAGCGAGCGCACAGTGCCGCCGCCCGAGCCCTTGACGCTGTCTTTGAGCGCCGTCGTCAAGCTCATACGCGTGGCGCGCAGCGCCGGAGCTAACCCGAACAGCACACCCGTCAACATGGACAACGCCAGAGTAAAGCCGAGGACGCGAAGATCAAGCTCGGCCTCAATGCTCACGGGGCCGCCGCCCCAGGGGCGCAGCATCAACAGCAAATCCTTACCCCACAGCGCAATCAGCGTTCCCACCAGACCGCCCAGCCCAGACAGCAGCAGGCTCTCCGTCAGGAGTTGCCGCACCAGCCGCCAGCGGCTCGCGCCCATCGCCAGCCGCACGGCTATCTCCTTGCGTCGCCCCTCCGCACGCGCAAGCAGAAGGTTAGCGACGTTGGCGCACGCGATCAGCAAGACCAGCCCGACGACTCCCATCAACAGCCACAGGGACTTCTGGTATTCCTTACGCTGCTCATTCAAACCCTGACTGCCCGCAGACAATCTCAGACGAGGCCAGTCCTTCTCTAAGAGATGCGGAGGCTGGCCCGGCCCCGGCGGCGGCAGAGCGGCCTCCATCTCCAGAGCGCTCTGCTGAAAGATGGCTTCCAGAGCGACGCGCGCCTGTTCGCGGCTGACACCCGGCTTGAGCCGACCGATCATCTGCAACCACCACGACTGAGGGTCATTCAGATACGAACCGCTATTGGCTCTCAGCTGAGGTTCGAGCGCCATCGGAAAAGAGAGGTCGGGCGATTCGCCCACCTGCAAAGTTCCGTCAAACTCGCGCGGTGTGACGCCGATGATGGTGCAGGCGACGTTGTTGACGTTGACCTGTCGGCCCACAACGTTGGTGTCACTCCCGAAGGCTCGCTGCCAGTAACGATAGTTGAGCACGGCCACAGGGGTCGCCGTCGGCTTGTCATCCTCGTCCGTAATCGTGCGGCCAATGAGAGGCGCAACGCCGAGTCCCGCGTAGTAGTTGCCGGAGACGAGCTGACCGCTGGCAACCTCGGCCTGCCCGCCAGCCTGCACATTCAATCGTCCGGTGGCTTCAAAAGCGAACAACTCCGAGAGCGCTTGATTCTGCTCGCGCAATCGTTTGAAGGCCGCGTAGGAGAACGACGTACTGCTCTGAAAGCCCTCCTTCTCGTCGCGGGCTGAGTAGCCGTCAATCGAGGGAATACGAAAGCTCTCGCCGGCCACCCAGTCGAACAGCACCAGCTCTTCAGGGTCTTTGACGGGCAGCTTCTTCAGCAGTACCGTATCAATCAGACTGAACAGAGCCGTGTTTGCGCCGATGCCGAGCGCCAGCGACAGCACGGCGATGAGAGTGAAGCCCGGCGCTTTCGACAACATTCGCGCGCCATAACGTATGTCTTGCCAGATTGTTCTCATCTCTAGTGTGACCTCTCATTCATAACGAAGCGCGATCATGGGGTCTACGCGCGTAGCCCTGCGCGCAGGGATGTAGCAGGCCAGTAGCGCGACCAACATCAGGAGAGCGGAGACGGCAACGAACGTGACAGGGTCAATGGCGCTCACGCCGTAGAGCAGACTCCTCATAATACGCGTCAACGCGAACGCCCCCGTGAGCCCCAGCCCTATACCGATGACGATCAGTTTCAGGCCCTGTCCGACCACCATCCTGAGCACGTCTCGGGCCTGCGCGCCGAGGGCCATGCGGATGCCTATCTCGTGCGTGCGTTCCGTGATCGAGTACGACATCAACCCGTAGATGCCGACCGTCGCCAGTATCAGAGCGATGGCGGCAAAGAGGCCGAGCAGAAACATCATGAAGCGTTGAGCGGCAACGGATGAGGCCATCACCTCCGTCATCGAACGGACTTTGGTGACGGGCAACTGGCTGTCGATCGTCCAGATGCGCGCCTTCACCATATTGGCGATGGTCGCAGGGTCGCCGCTGCTTCTGACGACCACGCTCATCCAGCGCTTCCACGGCTGGGAGGATTGCGCGTATGGCGTGTAGAGGGCCGATTGCTCGGGCTGTTCCAATCCGAAGTGCTTCACGTCGCCCGCAACGCCGACAATCGTAATCCATCTCGGCGCGCCGTCTTCGCGTGCCCACCTGACGCGCGCGCCGATGGGGTCTTGCCCGGCGAAGTACTCGCGCGCCATCGCCTCGTTGATGACGCCGACGAGCGCCGAGCCTTCCCTGTCCTCAGCCGTCAGGGCTCGTCCCTTGATGAGCGGGATTCTCATCGTGCGAAAATAATCGCCGCTGACGCTGCGCGAATAAAGCTCCGGCTCTTCGCCCGGAGAGAGGGGCGGGCGTCCTTCTATCACGAAGTTGTGAAAGAGCGAGTCGCCGCCGAGCGGAATCTCGCTGACCATCGCCGCCTCGACCCCCGGCAGCGTATTAATGGCTTCCAGCGCGCGCTCGCGAAACTGCGTCTGCCGGGGAATCTCTTTATAGCGCTCCGCAGGCAGCTCAATCCTCATGGTCAACAGATTATCGGTGGCGAACCCCGGCTCGACGGCGCGCAATCGCCAGAACCCCTTGATGAGCAGGCCCGCGCCCACCAGCAGCACCAGCGCCAGCGCCAACTCCGAGACGACCAGCACATTGCTGAAACGGTGACGGGCAATCCCAGCCGTGGCGCTGCGCCCGCCCTCCTTCAACGCTTCGTTGACGTTGAGGCGCGAGGCGTTTAAGGCCGGCACGAGCCCGAAGATGAGCCCTGTCAAAAGCGAGAGCGCAAGCGTGAAGAAAAGCACCGAAGCATCAATGCTGATCGTCGAGAGGCGCGGCAGATTCGCGGGCTTGAGCGTTTGCAGTAGATCGAGACCCCACATCGCCAGCATCAGGCCGCTCGCTCCGCCCAGACAGGACAGCAACACGCTCTCGGTCAGTAGCTGGCGAATCAAGCGCCCGCGTCCGGCCCCGAGCGCGGCGCGGATAACTATCTCTCGCTCGCGCGAAGTGGCGCGCGCCAGCAGAAGGTTGGCGAAGTTCGCGCACGCTATGAGAAGCACCAACCCGACCGCCCCGAATAATATGTAGAGAGCCGGGCGCGTATCTCCGGCGACGCGCTCGTGCAGCGACACGAGCCTTGAGCGCCGCCCCTTGTTCTCCGCCGGATACTCCTGCTCAAGTCGCTCGTCGATGTTTGCCAGTTCCGCCTGCGCCTGCGCGATAGTGACGCCGGGTTTGAGCCGCCAGTAGGTGCGAAGAAAATGGACTCCGCGCGCGCCAGCCGCCAGAGGATTGACGACCCGGAGCGAAGCCCACACTTCGGGGCTCTCGCGCGGCGCATCGAAATCCTTCGGGAGAACTCCGATCACGGTGTAGTTATTGGCGCTCAAGGGAATCTCTTTGCCAATGATCGAGGGGTCTGCGCCGAACTGGCGCTGCCAGAATCCGTAGCTGAGCACAACGACGCGCTCGCCGCCCATGCGGTCTTCTTCCGGCGTGAAGTAGCGCCCGAGGATTGGCTGCGCGCCCAGCACATTGAACACCCCGGCGGTCGCGAGCCCGGCCTGCACCTGCACCGGCTCTGCCCCGCCCGTGAAATCCAGTGCCTGAAGCACGACGCCGCCGGCCTCTTCAAACGACTGGCTGCGCGCCTGAATGTCCGCCAAATCCGGCAGCGACATATTCGAGCGCATCGTCACCAGCCGCTCCGCATGCGGATACGGAAACTGTCTCAACAGCACGGCGTTGACCACAGAGAAGATGGCCGTGTTCGCGCCGATGCCCAAAGCGAGCGTGATGACGGCCACGAGCGTAAACCCGGGCCGCCTGAACAACATCCGAAAGCCGTACCGCACGTCCTGCAAGAGTGTTCCCATCATAAGTTCCCTCTCAAAAGAAAAGGATGAAGGATGAAAAGAATGCTTTTTCTTCTTCAATGCTTTTACTTCATCCCTCATCCTTCATCCTTCATCCTTTCATTCGTATCTGAGCGCTTCCATCGGGTCTACTTTCATGGCGCGGCGCGCAGGGATTAGACAGGCCGCGAGCGCCACCAGTGTGAGCAGCAGCGCGACTCCGCCGAAGGTCAGCGGGTCGGTGGCGCTCACCTCGTATAAAAGATTCGCCATCACGCGCGTGACGGCGAAGGAGGCCAGAAGCCCCGCCGCGATGCCGACCAGAACGAGACTCATGCCCTGCCTGAGAACCAGCTTCAGCACATCGCTGCGCTGCGCGCCCAAAGCCATGCGTAAGCCTATCTCGTGCGTGCGTTGCGCGATGGAGTAGGAGATCACGCCGTAGACGCCCAAGGCAGCGAGCAGCAGCGCGACGCTCGCAAAGACGCTGAACAGGAGCATGGAGATGCGACGGTTGGCGACCGATGCCGAGACGATGTCATCCATCGTTTTGATATTGAAGACGGGCTGATCTTTATCGAGCGCCAGCACAGCCGAGCGCACAGCCGCAGCCATGGCCGTCGGCGTGCCCGTCGTCGTGCGTACCACGAGCGACATTCCGCCCCAGCCCGCGTCCTGCATATGCGGCACGTACATTTGCGGCCCCATCTCTACGTCCATCGCCTCGGCCTTGGTATCGCCGACCACCCCTACGATCTCGCGCGGGAAGTCCTCGTCGCGCCAGACCGTGAGTCGTTTCCCGACGGCGCTCTCGCCCGGAAAGTAGCGACGGGCCAGCGTCTCGTTGACGATGATGACCTGCGGCGCGTCCTTGGTGTCGCGCTCGGTAAACTGACGCCCGGCGATGAGCGGTATCTTCATCGCGCGGAAATACTGCGGCGTCGCCACGGCGTAGGCCGCATTGGCGGATTCCTCAGGCGTGTGCGGATGGCCTTCGGGGATGAAGGAGCGCCCGACAGAATAGTTGCTGCCGCCCAAAGGAAGACTCAGCACAGCGCCAGCCGCTTCGACGCCGGGCAGCGCAGAGACTTCCTCCGTCAGCCTTTGAAAGAACTCGGCCTTTTGCACGCCCTTATACTTCACGCCCGGAACGCTGACGCGCATCGTCAAAACATTCTCGGAATCAAAGCCCGGGTTGGTCTCTCTGAGCAGCATGAAGCTCTTGATCAAAAGCCCCGCTCCGACAAGCAGTATCAAAGAGAGTGCGACCTCGGAGACCACCAGCAGCTTTCGCACGCGGTTGCGCCGCCAGCCTTCCGAGAAACCGCGCCCGCCCTCTTTGAGCGCTTCATTGAGATTGACGTGCGAAGCCTGCAGGGCCGGCGCGAGCCCGAACAGCAGCCCGATCAGACACGTCACCGCCAGAGTGAAGAGAAGCACGCGGCCATCGAGGCTGACTTCGTCAAGGCGCGGCGAATTCGCGGGGCTGATCGAGATCAGAAGGTCTGTGAGCCAGACGCTCAGCAGTAGACCGAGCGCGCCGCCCGTCAAAGAGAGCAGCAGGCTTTCGGTCAGCAGTTGACGGATGACGCGCATGCGGCTCGCGCCCAGAGCCGCGCGCACGGCGATCTCTTTCTGTCGCGCAGCGGCGCGCGCTAAAAGCAGGTTGGCGACGTTGGCGCAGGTGATCAACAGCACAAAGCCGACCGCCCCGAGCAGCAGCAGGAGCGCCGGTCGAACGTCCTCAACCAACAGCTCGTGCAATCCCGTCAGCTTCGTCCCCCAGCTCGAATTGGTCTCCGTGTAAGACTGGCTGAGGCGTTGACTAATGGTGTTCATCTGCGCCTGCGCCTGCTCAATCGTGACGCCGGGCTTGAGCAGTGCCACGACTTGCAGATAACGGTTGTCGCGCCGCTCCTTGGCGTAATCAAGCGACATCGGCCTCCAGACATCTATCGGCTCCATGAATTCAAAACCGGCGGGCATGACCCCGATCACGGTGATGCTCTGGCCGCTGACATTAATTTTTTTGCCGATGATCGAGGGGTCTGCGCCGAAGCGTCGCTGCCACAGTCCGTGGCTGAGGATGACTACGTCCTCGATTCCGGGCCGGTCGTCTTCCGGGAGGATGGCGCGACCGAGCGCCGGTTTGATTCCGAGGACAGAAAAGAAGCTGGCGGTGACTATAGCCGAGGGCACTCTCTCCGGCTCGCTGCCGCCAGAGAGGATAGCCCCGCCCGTGATAAAGGCCGCCATGTCATCGAAGCTCTGGCTCTGATTTTTCCAGTCGACGAAATCCGGCGGCGAAACGTTACTGCGCGTGATGCCCTGCGTCTGATTGACGGCCTGTAGATAGACGAGGCGGTCGGCCTCCGCGAACGGCAGCGGACGAAGCAGCACGGCATTGACGACCGAGAAGATGGCCGTGTTCGCGCCGATGCCCAGAGCCAGTGCCAGAATGGCTATCAAAGTAAAGCCGGGATTCTTCACCAGCATGCGAAAGCCGTAGCGCAGGTCTTGAATCAATATGCCCATCACATCACCTCTTTGCTGACACGCTCCGCCTCACAGGTTAAACGGGTAGCCCTCACAAGCCAGTGACAGCCTGCGTCGGATAGAGCGTCTAAAGAACTTCCCGAATGACAAGAGAAGAAAATTAACAGGGATGATTCGATTTTGGATTAACGATTCGTTCGTCTTGAATTTTGGAAGCGAGCACTGGAGTTCCGTCGCTCGCCAATCCAAAATCTAAAACCCAAAATGCTTTTGTCCTTCCCTGTTTCGTTTCTGCCTGGGACATCCTGGCGATTCGGTTTTGCCTGGGACTCGTTTCTTGATCGTAAAGACTATGAATATCTGAAGCGTCGCGCGGCTCGGAGCAGCCGCAAACGACAGCGCTGTATCATCAACGCGCGCCTACTCGTAACGGAGCGCTTCCATCGGGTCTACTTTCGTTGCGCGCCGCGCAGGGATGTAGCTCGCCACGAAGGCGACCGCGCACAACACGAGCGGCACGAGCGCGAACGTCAGAGGGTCTGTCGCCGTGACGCCGAACAGCAGGCTGCTGATCAAGCGCGTCAATCCGAACGAGGCCAGTAGTCCGACCAGTACGCCTGCGCCCGCGAGCACCATGCCCTGACCGACGACCATCCTCAACACGTCACCGGCCTGCGCGCCCAGGGCCATGCGAACGCCTATCTCGCGCGTGCGCTGCGTGACCCAGTAGTTCATCACGCCGTAGAGCCCGGTGGCCGAGAGCAGCAGCGCCACCGAGGCGAAGATGGCGAGCAGAAGGGTGCGAAAGCGCGGCTGCGCCACCGATTCCGAGACGAGGTCTCGCATGCTCTTGAGGTTATAGATGGGCAGGTCTTTGTCCAGCGCGTGGACTTCGCCGCGAATGGCTGCGGCCAGGCTCGCCGGGTCGGAATCCGAGCGCACGACGAGCGCCGTTCCCCAGTTGGGCGCTTGCATCATCGGCTCGTAAAACTCCGGCATCGGTTCCGCGTCCAGCCCGAAATGCCTGATATCACCGATGACGCCGACGATCTCGCGCCAGACCGGCGCGGCATCCGGCGCGCTATGGTTGATGCGTTTGCCTACGGGGTCTTCGCCGGGAAAGAACTTGCGCGCCAGACTCTCGTTGATAAGGACGACCGGCGGAGCATCGCTGTTATCATGCTCGCTGAGCACGCGCCCGCGTATGAGCGGTATGCCCATCGTGCGAAAGTAGTCGGGAGAGCTTGAGCGAACCTCCACGCACGGCACGTCCGCGGCGGATGCCGGCGGGCGACCCTCAATCGTCATTCCGTCGCAGGAGTTTCCGCCGCTTAAGGGAAGGATATTGACGGAGGCGGCGGAAGCTACGCCGGGCAGCGCCTTGATTCGCTCGATGAGCTGCTGCTGAAAAGCGGCAGTCTGTTTCCTCTCGGGATAACGAGTCTGCGGCAGCGCAATGTCCATCGTCAAAAGGTTCTCAGGGTTATAGCCGAGCTGGACATTTTGCAGCCGCCAGAAGCTCTTCATCATCAGACCAGCGCCGACCAGCAGCACTAGGCTGAGCGCCACTTCGGAGACGATCAGCAGGCGTCGGAAATTCTGTCGCCCCTGACTAACATCCGAGCGCCCGCCCTCTTTGAGCGAGACGTTAAGGTCTGTCTTGGAGGATTCGAGCGCCGGGACGAGGCCGAAGATGATTCCCGTCAACACCGTGACGAGCGCCGTGAAACCCAGCATCGCCCCGTCAATCCTGATCTCAGAAAGCCTTGGTATCTCGTTTGCGCCGAGCTTGATCAGCAAGTCTGTCGCCCAGAGCGCCATCAGCATCCCAAGGACTCCGCCCACGACGGCCAGCAACAAGCTTTCAGTGAGCAGTTGCCGGACGACCCGCAGACGACTCGCGCCCAAAGCCGCGCGAATCGCCATCTCCCTCTGTCGAACAGAGGCGCGCGCTAAAAGCAGGTTGGCGACGTTGGCGCACGCGATCAAAAGCACGAAGCCGACGGCCCCGAACAGCACCCCCAAAGCGGAGCGAATGTTGCCCACCATCGCTTCATGAAGAGAGCTGAGCCTCGTGCCTCGTCCGCCATTGGAGTCCGGGTACTGCTGCTCCAACTGGCGATTGATGAGACTCATCTCGGCCTCAGCCTGCGCGATCGTGACGCCGGGCTTGAGTCGCGCGATGGCGTGCAGCCAGTGATTGTTTCGCTCGCCCGCTTGGAGTTGCAGCGCGAGCGGCCTCCACATCTCGGGCTCAGCCGCCGGGTTGGGCCTCGGATGCTCGAACTCTTTCGGCGCGACGCCGACGACCGTGTAGCTGTTGCCGCTGAGCGTTAGCGTCTGGCCTACGATGTTCGGGTCGGCATTGAAACGTCCCTGCCATGTCGCGTAGCTCAGGACGGTGACGCGATGTTTGCCCATCTGCTCTTCCTCCGGGAGAAAGAAACGACCGAGCGCGGGCCGCACGCCGAGCACCGTGAAGAATTCGGTTGAGACTATCGGACACCTGAGCCGGACGGGCTCGTCGCGCCCCGTCAGCGTGACGCTGCCGAGGCTGCTGAAGACGGCCATTGAGTCAAAGACGTGGTTCTGTGCCCGCCAGTCTACGAAGTCGTTGGGCGAGACGTTGAAATCGTAATAGTCGCCCTCGCCGCGCGGCACGCTCTGCTGCGTGTTTGTCCCCCACAGCCTCACGACACGCTCCGGCTGATCGTAAGGCAACTCCCGCAACAGCACCGCATTGATGACCGAGAAGATGGCCGTGTTGGCCCCTATCCCTAAAGCCAGCGCCAGCACGGCGACGAGCGTGAAAGCCGGACTCTTAACCAGCATTCGCAAACCGTAGCGTAAGTCCTGTAAGAGAGTTCCCATCTGTACCTCAAAAGCAAGGATGAAGGATGAAGGCGGAAGGATGAAAGAAATGCTTTTCGTTCTGGAATGCTTTTACTTCATCCTTCATCCTTCATCCCTTCATTCGTAACGGAGTGCGACCATCGGGTCTACTTTGGTTGCGCGGCGTGCCGGGATGTAGCTCGCCAGCGCGGCGACGGCGCACAATACGAGCGGCACTCCGGCAAAAGTCCATGGGTCTGTGGCGCTCACGTTGTAAAGAAAACTTGAGATCACGCGGGTCATGGCGAAGGACGCGGCCAGCCCCATAAGGACGCCTATGACGACGAGCGTCATGGCATGTCCGACAATGAGCTTGAGCACATCACCGGCCTGCGCGCCCAAAGCCATGCGAACGCCTATCTCGTGCGTGCGCTGTGTGACCATGTAGGTCATCACGCCGTAGAGGCCGATGACGGCCAGCATCAACGCGACCGCAGAGAAGATGCCGAGCAGCAGCACGGTAAAGCGCCTTTGCGCCATCGATTCGGCGACGACGCGCTCCATGCTCTTGATGTTATAGACGGGTTGGTCTCGATCAACGGCCCAGACCTGATCACGCACGGCTGCCGCTTGGCTTTCGGGGTCAGACGTGCTGCCGCGCACCAGAAGCGTCATCTGTTGAGATGGAGACTGCGTGTAGGGCAGGTAGATTTGCGGCGCGGGTGCTATATCCAGAGCATAATGCCGGACATCTCCGACCACGCCGACGATTGCCAGCCACGGGTCAGAGCTATCGAGTGCTCCGAGCTTGACGCGCTTGCCTATAGGGCTTTCGTTCGGCCAGAAACGGCGGGCCGTCGCCTCGCCTATGATCACCGACCTCGGAGCATCGGCGCGATCTTCCGGGCCGAAGGGGCGGCCCGTCTTGAGCGGAATCCTGAGCGCACGAAAGTAATCGGCGTTGACGTAGTAGCGCTCGACATCCGGCACATCGCCGGGATTGGGAGTCGGCTGGCCTTCGATGTAGAAAGAGACCTGATCAAAGTTTCCGCTGATGGGAAGATTGCTGACCATCCCGACCGACTCGACGCCGGGCAGAGCCGCCACGCGCTGCTCGACCTGATCGAAGAAGGCCACCTGCCTGGCGTCGTCCGGGTACTTCGCGCCGGGCAGAAAGACGTACATCGCCAGCACGTTGGCGGGGTCGAAGCCGGGATTGACCTGCTGCAAACGGATAAAGCTCTTCACCAGCAATCCTGCGCCGACCAGCAGCATGAGGCTGAGCGCAATCTCACTGACGACCAGAAGGCTTCGCAGGCGCTGGCGTCCCGCCCCGCCCGTGGCGCTTCGCCCCCCGTCCTTGAGCGTCTCGTTCAGGTCGGGCTTGGAGGCTTGCAGCGCCGGCAACAGTCCGAAGACGATGCCGGTCACAAACGTCAAAGCCATCGTGAAGGAGAGGACGCGCCCGTCGAGACCGATCTTCCCCGGATGAGGGATCGAACCGGAGCCGAGCGCGACCAGAAAGTCCGTCGCCCACAACGCCAGCAGCAGCCCGAGGCCGCCGCCCAGGAGGGCCAGCAGCACGCTCTCCGTCAAAAGCTGACGGATGACGCGCAGGCGGCCCGCGCCGAGCGCAGTGCGAATGGCTATCTCTCTCTGGCGGGTCGCGGCGCGCGCCAGCAGAAGGTTGGCGACGTTGGCGCAGGCGATCAGGAGCACGAAGCCGACCGCCGCGAGAAAGACGAAGAGCGCGGGTCGTATGCTGCCCACGAGCTGATCCTGTAAGGAAGCGAGGCTCGTGCCGAAACCCGCGTTCGATTCGGGGTATTGCTGCTGAAGCTGCTGGCCGATGGTCGCCATCTCGGCCTCTGCCTGTTGAAGCGTGACGCCCGGCTTGAGTCGTGCGATGCCTGCATCGACGGCGCGCCCGCTGCGCGACCACTGCGAGAGGTCTGGCGCAAACGGAGCCCACAGCTCAGGTCGCTCAAAGTCGAGCCCTGAGAACTGCGGCGGCTCAAAGCCCTGCGGCATGACGCCGACGACCGTGTAGCTCAGACCGTTTAAGGTAATGCTCTGGCCTATGATCGAGGGGTTAGCGCCGAAGCGACGTTGCCAGAGGCCGTGGCTCAGAACGGCGACCAGATGATTGCCGCGCTGTTCTTCGGCGGGAAGGAAGGAGCGACCGAGCGCGGGTCTGGCCTTGAGGACATCGAAGAAGCTTGAGGAGACGCGCCCGGCTGCGAGCCGCTCGGGCTCGCCCGTGCCCGTCAGACTGGGAGACCAGCCATCATAGGCGGCCATGCTCTCGAAGACCGTATTGCGCTCTCGCCAGTCGTAGAAGTCCTGCGGGCTGAACGTGCCGAGGCGCGTTCCCTTCTGCAGGTTCGCGCTGCCGATTCTAACGAGCTGTTCGGAGTTTTCG
The DNA here is from genome assembly GCA_036389675.1 of Pyrinomonadaceae bacterium. Lineage (GTDB taxonomy): Bacteria > Acidobacteriota > Blastocatellia > Pyrinomonadales > Pyrinomonadaceae > DASQYE01. Next base: position 66,272 of record DASVWI010000034.1, on the reverse strand, counting down.
TAGGGGAGCGAGCGCAGCAAGACCGCGTTGACGACCGTAAAGATGGCCGTGTTCGCGCCGATGCCCAGAGCCAGGGTGATGACGGCTACGAGCGTGAAGCCGGGCCGCTTTCTGAGCATCCGAGCGCCATACCGCAGGTCTTGCCACAGCGTAGACATTTATGCAGCCTCTACACTTTCTTCCTCTTTGACAACGCGTCCGTCGAACAGGTGTATGGCGCGGTCGGCATAGCGCGCATAGCGCGGGTCGTGCGTCACCATGCAGATGGTCGCCCCCCCTCGGTGCAGCTCGCGCAGCAGTTCCATGACGGCCTCGCCGTTGGTCGAATCGAGATTGCCCGTCGGCTCGTCGGCGAGCAGAATCAGGGGCTCGCCGGCGACGGCGCGCGCCACGGCGACACGCTGCTGCTGACCGCCGGAGAGCTGCGAGGGAAGGTGCTTGGCGCGGTGGGCCATGCCGACCCTCTCAAGGGCGTCCGTGCAGCGCTTGCGGCGGTCTGCGGCGTTCATGCCGCGATAGGTCAGGGGCAGCTCGACGTTCTCATAGACGGTGAGGTCGCCGATCAGGTTGAAGCTCTGGAAGATAAAGCCGACCTCGCGATTGCGTATGCGGGCACGCTCCGAGAGCGAAAGGTCTGAGACGGTCTTCCCGTCGAGCCAGTAAGCGCCGTCACTCGGCGAGTCGAGGAGACCGAGGATGGAGAGCAGCGTGGACTTGCCGCACCCCGAAGGGCCTGTGATGGAGACGTATTCCCCTCTCCCGATGTCAAGGTGAGTGCCTGCCAGAGCGTGCGTCTCTACTTCGTCCGTATAGAAAACCTTGGTCACGCCTTCTAGGCGAATGAGTGGTTGGCCGGATTGAGTCATGGATTTTTCCTCAGTTAGAGTAATCGGTGATCAGCCGCCAGTAATCAGTAATCAGACCGGGTACACCCCTATACCGGCTGACTACTGATTACCGGCTACTGATAGCTTCATTTTCAATTTAAGCGAACTCGGTTGTAGTTGTCCCAGGCGGACGTGTCGGACAAGATCACCTGATCTCCCGGTTGTAAGCCTTCGATGATTTCCACCGTATTGACGGAGCTGCGACCCAGCTTGACCTGTACGCGGACGGCGCTCTTGCCGCCGTCTTCGAGCTTGAACATGCCGACGGTGCTCTGCGACTGGCCGAAGGCCGGACGGCCCACGTAGACCACATCGCTCAGGTTCTCAAGCTCGATTGTGCCGTCGACAGACAGAGCAGGACGCGCGCCCTGCGGCAGCTCGCCGTCCAGCGCCACGTCCACCGTCACGGTTCCCTGTATGGCCGCCGGGTCTATACGCATGACGTGGCCCGGGATGATACCGTTGCGCGTATCAATCGAAGCGGGTTGGCCCACGACTATGTCTTTGGTCTGCGTCTCGGCGATCTTCAGCTCGGCCTTGAGGTGTTGCGGCTCGGCGACGCGCGCCAGATTCGTGCCCGGCGTGACCTGTTGGCCCACCTCGACGACCATCTGTTGCAGCACACCGTTGGTTCCCGCCAGCACTTTCAACGTGCCGAGCTGGCTCTGGCGCAGTTGCGCCAGCGCGCGAAGCTGCGACAGACGCGCCTGTTGCGCGGCCAGCTGGGCCTTGACGGATTTGGCGCTCACCTCAAGACGCTGCTGCTCGATCTTGTAGCGATTGGCGAGGTCTTCGGTTCTGACGCGGGATAGCTTGAGGTTCAGAGCGGGAATCAAGCCGTCCTTCGCCAGCTGCTCGTCCGTGTCGGATTGGAGCTTGGCCTGCTGGTAGTCCGCTTTGATGGTGGCGGCGGCGGCGGCCTGAGTCATGCGCTCGCTCTCAAGGCGAACCTTCAGATTATTGTAATCGGCCTCGCCCGCGCGCAGGGCGAACTCCGCATCCTGCGCTTCCTGCGCCAGAGTCGGGTTGACCAGCTCCAGCAGCACCGTTCCGGCAGTGACTTCCGTTCCGGCCTGAACGTTGATGCGCTCGACACGGCCTTCGGTGGCGGCGGCAATCACCCTGACCTCTTCGGGGACGAGCGTGCCGGGGCCGCGCACCTGCCTGAGCATAGGGCCGCGCTTGACCGTATCGATCAGGACTGTGCCGCGATCGATGCTCGGCGCAGCCGGCTTGAGACGCGACACGCCCAGCGTGATGAGCGCGATGGCGACGATGGCGAGCGAGGCGAAAAGTATCTGCCGCACGCGGCGATTGCGTTTCTTTTTATCTTTATCTTTGCGGACAATATCCATGTCTTACTCCGCTCCTTACAGAGCGAACCACGTGCCACCCCACGGGGACGGCTAAACTAAAGAATAGCTTGGCTTAACCAAAGCTCCTGGGTTTCGTTGCGAGCCCGGATTCTCGCTTCCGGGAAAAGCCTGTTCGGAATCGAACAAAAGGGACGCGAGGCAGAGGCTAAAGGAAATGCTTTCAGTCAAATGGATGGAATGAGCCGGGGCTCAAACTATTTCCATCCCCTTCGAGGCCCTCTACTCCTTCACGACCCACCCGTCCTGTAGCTTGATGATGCGGTTGCCGTAGGACGCGTTCTGCTCAGAGTGTGTCACCTGAATAATCGTCACCCCTTGATCGTTGAGCCGCTTGAATAGCTCCATGATCTCTTTGCCCTGGCTCGAATGCAGATTGCCCGTCGGCTCGTCGGCAAGGATAAGCTTCGGACTCATGATGACGGCGCGCGCCACACCGACGAGCTGTTGCTGACCGCCGGAGAGCTGGTTCGGGTACAAGTCCTTCTTGCCGACGATCTGGAAGCGGTCGAGCGTGTCGGCGACCGTCGAGTCGCGGTCGCTCTTTTTAATGTCCTTGTAGGAGAGCGGTATCTCCAGATTCTCGTAAACCGTCAGGTGATCCAGCAGGTGATAGCTTTGAAAGACGAAACCCATATACTGTTTGTGGAGCTGGGCTCGCTCCTTCTTGCCGAGCTTGTGCACGGGGTGGCCCATGAAGTAGTACTCGCCCGTCCATGCGCTGTCGTGCATGCCGAGGATGTGCAGGAGAGTTGACTTGCCGGAGCCGGACGGCCCCATGATGGAAACGAACTCGCCTTCTTCAATATCTATATCGACGCGCCGCAGCACGTAAGTCTTCTGTACGCCGTGCTCGTAAAACTTCTCTACGTTTCTTGTTTGGATCATCATGACCAGGAGGGCGCTCCCATCGCCGCCGATACTTCTTGAGGACTAGAACGAACAATTTACAGCAGAGTTCCCATCTTCGCGCTTTTTCTTTCCCGCGCTATCCGTTGAAAATAAGAGTGCTTCGTTCCAGCTATGGAAATACCGTGCCATGGCGCGCGCCGTGGCTCAACGGGCTGTCCGTCGAGTGAAATCGCTGGGCGATGACGCGAGCCAGAACTTTAATTTCCCAATTCCGGGACGACGCTGTTCGGAATCGAACGCTTTGACGGATTAGCCCCTGTAGATAAACAGGTAGGCCATGACCAGAAAGAAAATCAGCGAGAGGGTTTCAACCACCACATAGAGGAAGAATTTTTCGGGCTCGTTGCGGCGAAGGAGTCTTCTTTGACTCTCGCCCGAGTGGCGCTTCCTGTATTCCACCACGCCCGAGCGCAGTTGCTTGACCGGCCCGACGATGAGCATGACGATCACGAGCGCGCAGAGCAGCCAGAAGAAAGTGTGCCTGCTGATAAAAGCCTCCTCGCCCCGAAGGAAGCCCCATATCCTACTCAATCGAAATATCATCGGTTGAGGATTCGGCACAAAGGGCATTCAAGGTTATCGGCGCGTCTTGGCGGCGCTCTTTTTACTGCTCGTTTTTCTGGCCGCAGCCTTCACGCCCTTCTTACCGGACGTGCCCTTCGCGCTCTTCTTCGCGGCAGCCTTTTTCGTCGCCTTTGTCGTCGCGCGCGACCGCGAATCTTTCGCTGCGCGCTTTGGCGTCGCACCCTTCGCTTCGGCGGCTGCTTTCCCTGCCGCGGTCGCGCCCGAGCGCCGCTGGGGCGCGACCGGCCCGATGCTTTGGTGCGAGACGGGCTCGACTATCCTCTGCGGCGGAGGGCCTTGGGTTAGGCCCGCGCTGCCGCCGCCCTCCGGGCGTAAGACAGCGGCGGCTGTGGGGCTGATGCCTTCGAGCATATCGGCCTGAGACTTAAGCACGGCCTCGTTCAGATTGGTCGCGCGCTCAACCACTTCGCTTGTGATGCGCGACGCCTGCTTGATGGCCTGCTCGCCGACGCGCAGGAGCGTGCCCAGCAGATTCTCTTCGCCCACGGCGCTGCTCCGCGTTGAAGGCGTTCTGCCCCTGACGATACGCGTCGGCTTGCGCTGCTTGAGAAAAAACCGCTTGATCTTTTCCCGCATGAGGCGGGCGCTGTTCTCCTTCCCGGCCTTGTCTTGAAACTCGTCGCAGAACTGCCCGTAGCTGCCGCTAAACTGAATGCACCACGTATTCTTGCCCATGGGCCTTGTGATGTCCGTGACGGCGCAATCCAGTTGCAGGTCTTTGACGGCCTCCTCAGCCGCCCGCGTGATATCTTCCTTGTCCATAGTCGTCTCGTTTCTTTCGGTCTCATCCAACGTCCGGGCCGGGCTCATAAAAAGCTTAAGCCGCCCGCATGCGAAAAAGAGAGCGAGCGGCTTCAGGCGCGTCCGGCGACTTCGCCATTCTGCGTATTGACGCGAACCGTCTCGCCCTCCTTGATAAAGAGCGGAACGCGCACGGCGAGCCCCGTCTCAAGAGTCGCCTGCTTGGTTGCGCCACCGGCTGCCGTGTCGCCGCGCGCGCCCAGCTCCGTGGAGGCGATCTTCAATTCGACGTACTGCGGCAACTGGAAAGAGACAGCCGCGCCGTTATACTTCAAGACCTGCACGGTGACGCCCTCCTTCAGATAGCCTCGATCATCGCCGACATCTTCCGCGGAGAACGCAAACTGTTCGTAGGTTGATTCGTCCATGAAATGAAAGCCGTCCGCATCACTGTAAAGAAAAGAGGCCGGCGTCAACTGCACGTCAGGCTGTGCGAACTTCTCGCTCGACTTGAAACTGCGCTCCTGCACCGCGCCGGTCAAAAGGTGGCGCAGCTTTGTCCTGACCATCGTGGCCGCGCCGCGCGCGGTCGGAGAAGCGAAGAAGACCTCGACCACCGTGAAGGGCTGCCCGTCAACCGCGATCAGCATCTTACGCTTCAGCTCGTTGGCTCCGATCAGTGCCATTCATCCGTCTCCCTCTCGGAAAATTCTGCTTTAAGTCTTGTTACTGACCATCGCGCTCTGTCGCGGGCTGTCGTTTGCGAATGACATTGGCTAATCCTTCCAGAGCCTTTTTAGCCATCCCGGTCGGGTCTCGCGTTAAGCCCAGAAGCTCCTGCGCGTCGCTGATAATGCCGAGCAGCTCACTCTGCACCACGGCGCGTATCCTGTTCTCATCAATTTCCGCCATTCTCTTCTCCTTATCAGGCCGCGAAGGCCTCAAGCACTTCGTCGCTATGCTCGTCGACGTTGACCTTGTCGAAGACCTTTTTAATCACGCCCCGCTCGTCTATCAGAAACGTCTTGCGCGAGACGCCCATATACTTCTTATCTCCCCAGGTCTGCTCGCCGTAGACGCCGTAAGCGTCCGCGACCGCGTGGTCTGTGTCGCTCAGGAGCGTGAACGGCAGGTCGTACTTGGAGATGAAAGCCTGATGCGACTGTTCGTCGTCGAGCGAGACGCCGAGCACCTTGATGTTCTCTTCCTCGAAGACCGAATGCGAGTCGCGGAAAGAGCAGGCCTCCTTCGTGCAGCCCGGCGTGTCGTCCTTCGGATAGAAATAGAGCACGACCCTTTGGCCGCGAAAGTCCGCGAGCTTGACCTCACGCCCCTGTTCATCTCTGGTCTGGAAATCCGGCGCAGTATCGCCTTCCTTGAGCATGCTTAATGCTTTCTCCTTTATTTCGATTTGTTAGTTTTACAGTGCGCCCGTATTCTAGCATTACCAGAAAGCATTTTGGATTTTAGATTTTGGATTTTGGATTGGCGAGCGTCGCAGGCCGAGAGCCACGGCTTCCAGAATTCAAGACGGACGAAGCGCTAATCTAAAATCCAAAATCTAAAATCCAGAATGGTTCAGAGGGATGTCATAATTATTGGCGGCGGTGCTGCCGGGCTCTTTTGCGCTATCGAGGCGGGCAAGCGTGGGCGAAGCTCCCTCGTCATCGAGCACAATGATCGCGTCGGAAAGAAGATAGCCATCTCCGGCGGAGGCCGCTGCAATTTCACCAACCTCTATACGAGCGCGGACAATTTCCTCTCCGCCAATCCGAGCTTCGCCAAATCTGCGCTCGCGCGCTTCACGCCGCAGGACTTCATCGCGCTCGTCGAGCGCCACGGCATACGCTATCACGAAAAGAAGCTGGGCCAACTGTTCTGCGATGAAAGCTCGCGTCAGATTATCGGGATGCTGCTCGCGGAATGCGACGCCGCCGGGGTCGAGATACGTCTCAACTGCAAGGTGAGTCGGGTCTCGAAGGACGCGCACTTTACGCTTGAGACCAATCAGGGAGAGTTTCGAGCCGCTTCGCTGGTGATTGCGACGGGCGGGCTCTCCATCGCGCCCGCGGGGGCGACGGATTTCGGCTACGCACTGGCAAGGCAGTTCGGCCTCGGCATACGCGAGACGCGCCCCGCGCTCGTCCCCTTAATCTTTGCCCCGAACAGGCTCGAAGAGTTGAAGGCTTTGAGCGGCGTCTCCATCGATGCGCTCGTCTCAACAAAGGGCGCGCAGTTCAGGGAGAACGTACTGCTCACGCACCGAGGGTTGAGCGGCCCGGCCATTCTGCAAATCTCCTCTTACTGGAAGCGCGGCGACGCCATCGAGATCAACCTCCTGCCGGACACGAGCGCGCGCCAGCTTCTGGCGTCGAGGCGTCAGTCCGATGTTGACCTCGCGAACCTGCTATCGCAGCACGTGCCGCGCCGTTTTGCACAGGCATGGTGTAACCTGTATGCTCCATCAAGGCCGCTCTCTCGCTACTCGAACAAAGAACTTGAAGAGATTGCGCGACGACTCGAAGAGTGGCGTCTGATGCCTGACGGGTCTGAAGGATACAAAAAAGCAGAGGTGACGGCGGGCGGCGTGGATACGGACGAGCTATCGTCGCGCACGATGGAGGCCAGACGCGTTCCCGGCCTCTACTTCATCGGCGAGGTCGTTGACGTGACGGGCCAACTCGGCGGCTACAACTTTCAATGGGCATGGGCCTCAGGCTACGCCGCCGGACAATACGCATGAAAGCAAGGTTGGGATCGAGAGGAAGAAATTAACAGGGATGGACAGGATAAGAGAGGTCAGTACCGCCTGCGGTAGCGGGCGGGTATGCAACATCGGAGACCCGCCCGCTACCGCAGGCGGTACTGACCTTTAGTTTAAGGAGCGAAAAGATTGAATATGAGGATTTCGATTAGATCATACGGCGCTCTGGCCGTGCTGCTTTTGCTGGCTTCAATCGCAGCGGCACAACAATCGGACGCGAAGCGCGTCGTCACGCCCGAAGACTATTACAGTTTTGAATTTTTGCGCGAGCCGCGCATCTCGCCCGACGGCCAGCGTGTCGCCTACGTCATAACCACCGTTGATCGAAAGCAGAATCGTCGCAACTCATCCATCTGGCTCGTGACGACCGACGGCACGCGCCCGCCATGGCAATTCACCACCAGCCCGCAGGACTCGACCTCGCCGCAGTGGAGCCCGGACGGGCAGTATCTGGCATTCATCTCGTCGCGCCCGAACACAACGGATGCGACCGCCGCCGCCGCAGCCGACGGCGCAAGCACAGGCAGTAGACCGAAGAAACAGGTCTACATCCTTTCGATGAGCGGCGGCGAGGCGCGTCGTGTGACAGACCTGAAGAACGGCGTGGACGGCTTTCAGTGGTCGCCCGACGGCAGGCGGCTGGCCGTCTTAAGCCGTCTTGGCCCAAGCGACAGCCGCCCGGAGAACAAGGAGCGAAGCGACGCGCGCCACTACGCCGAGCAACAATACAAGACCAACGACACGGGCTGGTTCGACGACAAGCGCACGCACATCTGGGTCGTGGACGTGAAGACGGGCAAGGCCACACAGCTCACTTCCGGAGACCTTTGGGATGATCGCGACCCGCAGTGGTCGCCCGACAGCTCAAAGATAGCTTTCGTCTCAGACCGCACGGGCCGCGCCTACGAGGACAGTCGCAATACTGAAGTGTGGGTGATTCCGGCGGACGGCGGCGCGCTCGTCAAAATCTCCGACCACGACGAGGAAGACAGCTCGCCGCGCTGGTCGCCCGACGGCAAGACCATAGCCTTCACAGGAAGCATACGCGAGCGCGACCATCCGAAGATATGGCTTGCGCCGAGCACGGGCGGCACACCCTCCGTGCTGGCCGCGCGTGATCTGGATTTGATTCCTTCCGATCTCGAATGGTCTCCCGACGGACGCTCTCTCTACTTCAACGCAGGGGTGCGCGGCGAGTATCAACTGTTCCGCGTCAATCTGGCGTCTAAAGAGACGAAAGCTATCACGACCGGCCCGCGCGCCGTGCGTAATATGGACTTGAGCCCGCGCGGGGGACGGATGGTTTACACCGTCAACGACTTCAAGCATCAGGACGACCTCTACGTCGCAGACCTTGACGCAAAGCGAGAGCGCAAGCTCACCAACTTGAACGAGGCGCTCTGGAAACAGCTACAGCTTCAGGACGTGGAACGCTTCACCTACAAGGGTGCTGACGGGTGGGACGTGGACGGCTTCTTCGTCCGGCCCGTCGGGTGGCAAGAGGGTAAGAAGTATCCCATGATTCTCAACATTCATGGCGGCCCGGCGGGGCAGTACGGCGTCGACTGGTTTCACGAGTTTCAGGTCTACGCGGCGCGCGGCTGGGCCGTCTTCTTTACCAACCCGCGCGGCTCGACCGGCTACGGGCAGAAGTTCGAGCGCGGCATCGTCGGCGAATGGGGCGGGAATGATTACATCGACGTGATGAACGGCGTCGAGGCCGCGCTCCGGAAGTACCCATGGGTTGACAGGGACAGGCTGGGTGTGACGGGCGGCAGCTACGGCGGTTACCTGACGAACTGGATAGTGGGCCATACGAATATGTTCAAGGCCGCCGTGACTCTTCGCAGCGTCTCGAACTTCATCAGCGACGAGGGGACGCGCGACTACGCCTACGGCCACGCGCCGGATTTCGGCGGCGACCTCTTCGAGAAGTTCGAGCTTTACTGGGATCGCTCCCCGCTCAAGTATGCGAAGAACGTCAAGACGCCGACCCTTGTGCTTCACTCCGACAACGACCTGCGCGTGCCGCTCGAACAGGGCGAGCAGTGGTATCGTGCCCTGAAACATTTCGGAGTCACGACGGAGCTGGTCGTCTTCCCGCGCGAGAATCACAACCTGACACGCACGGGCGAGCCGCACCATCTGGTCGATAGCCTCAACTGGCAACTCTACTGGTTCGACCGCTTCATCAACGGCAACGCAGGAGCAGTTCCGCCCAGCAGAAAGTAAGGCTCAGGGACGAAGGATGAAAGTGATACCCTGGGGCATCACTTTCATCCTTCGTCCTTAAATTTTATCCTCTCGCCGGTTCGCACAGAGCGATAGCAGGCGTCCACAAGCTCGACGGATTTGTACCCGTCGAGCGCGGTGATGGGGGCTGGCCCGCCCGTGATGATTGCATCGACGAAGGCTCGGTCTTCCTGTAAGTATCCCCACTTCTCTTCTTTGGAAAGCTGGTGCATGGAGTGCGTCGTGTGGTCGCCCGAGAGTCCTGTGCTGTGGCTGATCGTCTCCATCTCGCGCGTCACAACGGTCGCGTGATGAGAGAAGACCTCCATGCTCTCGAAGGGAAAGAGCCAGCTCGCATCAGCCGAAGAGCAGAGCGTAGCGTGCAGCCCGCTCTCGAAGCTGAGAAGCACTGAGAAGTCGTCCACCTCCGCGTACTCGTGCGTCGAGCCGAGGCCGTAAAGCTCCGCCACCTCGCCGAACTGATAGCGCATCATGTCGAACATGTGAATGGTCGTCTCGTAGAGAAAGCCGCCCGTAATTTCCGCATCACCGACCCACACGGGGTTAAGCAGCTCGCCCCTGTTCATCTTGATGTGGGCAGAGTGCGGCCTGTTCTCTCCACTGATCAGCTCTTTGAGCTTCTGATAGACGGGAGCGAAGCGGCGATTGTGGCCGACCTGAAAGACTGCGTTGCTCTCTTCAGCCGCACGAAGCACAGAGCGCGCATCATCGAGGCCGGTCGCCATGGGCTTTTCACAAAAGACGTGCTTGCCCGCACCGGCTGCGGCAATGGCGAGCGCCGTGTGCTGCGTGTTCGGCGTCGTGATATAAACGGCGTCGCATGTTTCTATCAACTCTTCTGCGCTGCGAGTCGGCCTCGCGCCGGATGAGCGCGCGAGATCGGCGGCGCGCTCCGCGTCAACGTCGTAAACGCTCTTGAGCGTGACGCGCTCATCGTGCCCGAGCACGGCTGCGTGAACTCCGCCGATGTATCCAGCACCGATGATGCCTATATTGATCTTGTCCATTTATTAGCCCCGGTATTCTTTCAATTTCCCTACACGTCACTTCATACCCAGCACCCTGCGTGTCGCCTCATGAGCCGCGCGCGCCAAATCCCGAGGGTTCTGTTCCCAGTATTCGGGTCTGAATATCTCGACGCTTGTGACGCGGTCGTACCCTATGCGCCGAAGCGCCGCGATGATCTCGCCGAGCGGGAGAATGCCCAGCCCCGGCAACAGCCTGTGGCTGTCTTCCAGCTGCTCGCGCGGGCGATCCTCAGCGTCGTTGATGTGAAAGATAAAGAGCCTTTCCGGGTCGAGCTCTTCGATGGACGAAAGCTTCGAGCCGCCCGCGTAAAAATGGAAGCTGTCGATGACGAGTCCGACGCCGGGCCGCGCCACACGCCTGACGATCTCGTCGGCCTCCTGAAGAGTCTGCACGCTGCAATCGGGTTGGCCCAAAAACTCGAAGGCGACAGCGACCCCACGCCGCTCTGCGATACGGCCAAGCTTTGTCAGCACGCGAACGGATTCCTCGACCGTCTCGGCCCAACCAATCCCGTCAGGCAGAGGGCTCGGCACGACGACGACATACGGGCAACCGATCTCGGATGCCACGCCGCACAACTCCTCGCATTCTTCCATGAGCTTCGCCTCGCCCGCGGCGTCCCTGAACGTGATGCGCTCGATAGAGTTGATGCTGTAAGGCTCTATGGCATGCTCCGCAAACAGGCTCTTCAATTCACCGGGCGTGCCCGACTTCAGAAACCTGCGAAGCTTCGCGGCCCATATCTCAAGGCAATCGAACCCGGCGGCGCTCGCTGCGCGAACGTCCTCCGCCAGATCGGCCTTCATCGTCGTCGCACCATTGAGTGCCAGTCTCATCAGTTCTCCTTCGGGTTTCAATTGATGACTTATCTTAAAGCTTCGCCCGACTCTGCGTCGAAGAAGTCGGCCCGCTCCATCTCGAAGCCGACCCAGACGGGTGTTTCCGGGTCGGCGCGAAAGTCTGCTTCGGCGCGGGCGATGATCTTCTCATTGCCGAGGCGCAGGAAAACCAGCGTTTCGTTGCCCATCAGTTCTGTGACGTAGACGTGGGCGGGCTGCCATCCTTCGCGTGCGGCGCGCGAAATCAGTAGATGTTCCGGGCGTATACCGAGCGTGACGCGCTCGCGCCCGTTCATTCTGCCGAGCTGATTTTCAGATAAGGGCAGCGCGACCCCGCGGCTTCCGCGAAACACCCTCGCGCCCGCATCCGTCCGGCCCTCTATGAAATTCATCGGCGGGCTGCCGACGAATTCGGCGACGAAGCGATTGGCGGGCCGCTGATAGATGTTCATCGGCGTATCGAACTGCTGAAGACGCCCGGCGCTCATGACGGCGACGCGATGCGCGAGCGTCATGGCCTCTGCCTGATCGTGCGTCACATAGACGGTCGTTGTTCCAAGCTCGTGCTGCAAACGCTTCAGCTCTCCGCGCATCTGCACGCGCAGGCGTGCGTCCAGATTCGACAGCGGCTCGTCCATCAAATAGAGGCGCGGCTCGCGTATGATCGCGCGGGCGAGCGCGACCCGCTGGCGCTCTCCGCCAGACAATTCGCGGGGTCTGCGCGCCATCAGTCCGGTTATTTCCAGCATGCCGGCGACCCGCTCCACGCGCCGCCGCGTCTCCTCGCGTCCGGTCTTTCTGACGCGCAGCGGATAGGCGATATTCTCCGCGATGGTCATGTGCGGGTAGAGCGCGTAGGATTGAAAGACCATCGCGATGTCGCGGTGCTGCGTAGGGATATCATTGACGCGCTCCGCGCCGATGTAGATGTCCCCGGCTGAAACTTCCTCAAGCCCGGCGAGCATTCTGAGCGTCGTCGTCTTGCCGCACCCCGAAGGGCCAAGCAACACTACAAACTCGCCGTTCTCGACGGCGAGATTCAGATGATCGACCACCACCGCCGGGCCGAACACCTTCGTAATATTCTCGAACCTCACACCCATAAGTGCAGTGACAAGTGACGAGCAGGAAGAGAGGCAGTGATGAGTTGAGTGATGAGTGGAAAGCTTTTTCCGCCCTGTCACTCGTCACTGCCCTTATTTTACTGCGCCGAGCGAGAGGCCGCGCACGAGGTAGCGCTGCACGGAGAGGGCGAAGAGCAGGATGGGCATCATCGCCACGACCCCGGCGGCGCTCATCACGCCCCACTTGATTTCATACTGTGTGACGCGTCCGGCGATGCCTACGGGCAGCGTCATGGCCGCGTCGGTTTGCGTCAGGATGAGCGCGAACAGAAGCTCGTTCCAGGAGATGATCAGGCAGAAGATGGCTGTCGCGGCCAGTCCGGGCGCGACCAGCGGCAGCACCACGCGCCTGAGCGCCCCCATTCTTGAATCGCCGTCAACGCGCGCGGCCTCTTCCAGATCGCGTGGTATCTCCTGAAAAAACCCGCGCATCATCCACACCACGAACGGAAGATTAAAGGCCGTGTAAACAATGATGAGCGAGGCGCGCGTGTTGAGAAGGCGGACATCTCGCATCATCAGGAAGAGCGGAATGGCTGTGACGATGGGCGGAAACATTCTGGTCGAAAGTATCCAGAGCGAAAGCCTTGTGCCGACGCGGCTGGGCCAGCGAAACCGCGCAAGGGCATAGGCCGCGAGCGTTCCCAAAGTGGTCGCGCAGGCGGTCGAGGCGACCGAGACGATAAGGCTTGTGATGAGATACTGTCCGAACGAGCGCGCGAAGAAGGCGTCGCGGTAATGGGCCAGCGTCGGCGCAAACTGTAGCCAGCGCGGTGGCACGGCGAATTGATCCACTTCGCTCTTGAGCGAGATCGTCACCATCCAGTAAACGGGGGCGAGCGTCGCCAGAAGGGCCAGCATTATGAGCGCGTATACGCAGACACGCGCCGCAGCTTTGCGACGCGCTTGACCGGCACGCGCGTAAACTCTTCTTTCATCCGATTGCGTCTCTCGTTTCACGCCGTCTCCTGTCGCTGAAGCAGGCGTATGTAGACGAGGCTGATGATGTTCGTCAGCAGCAGAAGGACGAAAGACATCGCCGCGGCGTAACCGAAATTGCCGAAGCGGAAGGCCGCGCGATAGATGTAGAGGCTGATCGTCTCGGTGGCAAAGCCCGGCCCGCCCTCGGTCAGGATAAAAATCTGGTCGAAGACTCTAAGCAAGTCCATCGTCCTCAGCAGGAGCGCGATCAGTATGGCCGGCTTGAGGAGCGGCAGCGTAATGTGTCGAAAAGTCTGCCACGGGCTCGACCCGTCGATCAAAGCCGCTTCATAGGGCTCTTGCGGGATGGCCTGCAAGCCCGCGAGCAGCACCAGAAAGACGAACGGCGTCCACTGCCAGACATCAACGGCGATGACGGAGGCGAGCGCAAGCTTCGGCGATGCCGTCCAGACGAGCGCTTCGGTGTTGAGCCCGAAGCCTTTGAGCGTCCCATTGATCGCCCCGAAATTCGGGTTGAACATCAGACGCCACACCACGCCGACCACGACCGGGGGCAGCATTAAGGGGACGAGCAGGGTCGCGCGAAAGAGGCTGCGCCCGCGCATCTCTCTGTTGAGCAGCAGCGCCAGCCCGAGCCCAAGCAGGAATTCGAAAGTGAGCGCGACGACGGCGTAGACGAGCGTGTGCGCGAGCGCCGAGAGGAAGAAACTGTCCGAGGCCAGCCGAGTAAAATTCTGTAGCGTCCAGCGCGCGCCCGTGCCCACGCCCGTCTGAAAGCTGACCCTGACGGCATAAATGAGCGGGTAGATCGAAAGCGCTATGAGCACGAGGAGCGTCGGCGCGACGAGCAGATACGGCAACGCGCGCTCATACTCGGCGGCAAGGATTTGACGGCGTCTCATCGTCCGCTCTCGATTATCTTCGCTATCTCGGCGTTGGCGCGGCTCATCGCCTCTTCGGGCGTTAACTCGCCCGTGTTGGCTTTCGAGAGAAAGATGCCGAAGGTATTCTCTATCTCGTTCCAGAGGGGAGTGCGCGGGCGCGGGCGCGAGTTTTCCAGCGAGCGCAGTTGCACGGCGTAGGCGGGAAATTTCGCCAGCAGCTCGGCGTCCGTAAAGACGGAGCGGCGCGTCGGCGGATTGCCGCGAAGCGCCGAGCGTTTCATCTGCTCGCTCGTCGTCGCCCACAGTAGGAAATCGAAGGCGGCATCCATGTTCTTCGCGTCGCGCGGGATGGCTATCAGCCAGTTGCCTATCTCGGCGCGGCCAGCGAGCTTTGCGCCCGGCATGTCGGTGAAATCCATTTTGCCGATCACTTTGGACTTCGCCGCGTCACTGAACGAGCTGATCCACGCGGGCCAGTTGATGGACATCGCCGCCGTGCCCTGCAGGAGATGCGCCGATACTTCGTCGGCGTTGAAGCTCGCGTAGCCGGGCGGAGAATATTTTCCAAGCTCCAGCATGAACTTGAGCGCATTGACGCCCTCTGCGCTATTGACCGTCGGGCGTCCCGCGGCGTCGAACATTTCCGCGCCGAAGGCCCAGAAGATCGGCATGAAATCGGCCACGGCGGCGTTGCCCTGCGCCGCCCTCATCACGTAGCCGTAAACCTTGCCCCCGCCCGGCGCGCCCGTCGCCTCCCGTTCGTTGATAGTGCGCGCAGCCGCCAGCACGTCGTCCCACGTCTTAAGCTCTTTCAGGTTATGTTTCTCGAAGAGGTCTTTGCGATAGAAGAAGAGCTGCGAATTGCCGACGTAGGGCAGGGCATAGAGCGCGCCCGTGGAGTAAGGATGACGGCACAGCGCTATTGAGGACGGCACGAAGTCTTCATCCGGCCCGCCCCTGCCTCGCTTCGCAAAGAGCGGCTGAAGGTCTGTCAGAAAACCCTGCGTGGAGAATTTCGGGAACCAAGGGTCGTCGAGCATGATCAGATCATAAGCGCCCGTGCCTGCGCCCAGATCGACCAGCTCCTTCTCGAAAAGGTTGGCGTAGGGGAACTCCGCTATCTGTATGTGAACGCCCGTCTGCGCCTCGTAATCCTGCGCGGCCTGCTTGAGCGCATCGCCTTCGACGCCGGAGTTGACGGCGAGCGTCAACTGCTTTGCGCCGCCCGTGCCCCCGCCCTGACAACTCAGGAGCAGCAGGGCCAAAAGCGCGATTGTGATGAGAATGAAGATGGTTCTGGACGAGTAGCCTGCCCTCATTTGTACTCGATGCTCTTCTGATCGAAAGGATAAACCATAAACGTCCGGGTGGGCCTGCGGCCCGTCGCCCTTAGACTATTGCTTCTTCCCTTCCGTCTTCTTACTGTTCGCGGGCTTACTGTTTGTCGTCTGGTCAGTCTTGTTTTCACTACTACTGCTCTTGCCGACCGAACCGGCGTTTTCAGGCTCCGGCCCCGGCCCTCCCGTCGGAGCCATGTTCGAGTTGCTCACCGTCTGCCCGGCCGTTCCCTCATCGACATTGCCATTATTAGCGTTGGCGGTATCGGAGCGGCCACAGCCCGTCAAGAGGGCGGCCATCGTCAGTGTCATAATCAAAACCAGAGTGCGGCGCATAGAGAGTGTTCCTCCTGTGCCCGAAAAGGTAAGTTATTAGAGAGCGACGCGCAAGCGGATGAGACCATTTTGGATTTTAGTCCATGATCTTATCGAGACCCCTGATCAAGCCGACGTAATCCTTAACGCGGCGGACGGCTAACAGCGTGGGCTGAATGTAGGGGGCTGCCCCCGTGCCAGCCTCATAGCGCAGGGTGAGGCGCTCGTCCCCCTTGCCGAAGATCACATCAAGAGCGATGACGTAGCCCGGCAGACGAATCGAATGCACCTGACTGCCGCCGAGCGTCGCGCCCCGGCTCTCCTTTGGGCCTACGGTCTCCTCAATCGGGTGCGCGACCTCCGGCCTTTTAATCTCTGAAAGACGAAAGGCCAGCTCGCGCGCCGTGCCGCTCGGAGCATCCACCTTCATGTCGGAGGCGTAGTCGACTATCTCCCAATGGGAAAGATGCTTCGCCGCCTCGCAGGCGAAACGCTGCAACAAGACGGCTGTGATGGCGAAGTTGCCGACGGCTATGACTCCGACCTGCGCCTCCAGTGCCGCCCTGTCGATCTCCGCGAAATCCTCGTCGGTCAGGCCGGAAGTGCCGATCACCACATGCACCTGCTGTCGAATCGCCGCCAGCACGTTGGCCCTGACCACGTCCGCCTTAGTGTAATCCACCAGCACGTCCGTCGGCGTCTTCAGAGCCTCTGACACCGAGCCGCTGACGATTAAATCCGACTCCACGCCGTCAACCACGTCGCCTAGCCTGACCCCTTCGCTTCTGCGCGAGACAGCGCCGACCAGACTTAAATCATCCGCCTCCGCCACAGCCGCGCACAGGGGCTTTCCGACCCAGCCGGTCGCGCCCGCGATGCACACCCTCAGCTTCATAAACTATTACCCCCAATCATCGGAGGCCGCTTGACGGCTACTCGCCGCGGGCCTTCGCCATGCTCGGTTCAGCCCGGTCTTCGTCTATGGCCCTGCGTAGTGCTGCTCTTGCGAGCAGGCGCGTGGAATCGAGCGTCGGCAGCGGGGCGTCGTCCGGGCGAACGATCAGGGGTATCTCCGTGCAGCCGAGCACGGCGGCATCGCACCCCACACTCTTCATCTCCGACATCACCTCGTTGAAGTAGAGCCTGGACTCTTCCGGGAAAAGACCGTTGACCAGCTCCTTGAAGATGATCGTGTTGATCTTCACTCGCGCGGGCGCGTCCGGCGTCGCGCCGACTATACCGCGCTTCGAGAGGGCTTCCCTGTAGACAGGCCCTTCCATCAGGTATTTCGTCCCGAGGACTGCCAGATGTTTGAAGCCGCGGCGCTGAGCTTCGTCCGCGACCGTCTCGGCGATGTGCAGCCATGGGATGGGTGAGTTGGGAATCAGGTAGGGGAGGGCTTGATGATAGGTGTTGTCCGGGCAGATCGCAAAGGCTGCTCCGACGCTCGCCACCTTATGCGCCGATTCGAGCATCAACTCCGCAATCCCTTCCCAATTGTTATCCCGCAGAAACTCCATGTGACGAGCCATCGGGATGGAGTTCATCGTTATCTCGGGATGATTATGCTCACCCATTATGTTGAGGGCTTCCAGACAGATCGTGCGATAACAGAGCGCCGCCCCCTCGGCGCTACCCGCCACAATGCCAATGTGTTGGGCCATGCGTTCCTCCTTAAGTGCAAGGATGAAGGATGAAGGCGGAAGGATGAAAGGAGTGCTGTTCGTGCTTGAAAGCTTTTCCTTCATCCTTCATCCTTCATCCTTTCGTTTTATCCTGCCAGTTCGTACCAGGCGGGCAGGCCGCCGGCCTTGACTCTCTTCTTTCCGTCTTTGCGCTCGACGGGCAGAGAGTTGTTCGCGAGCAATTCGATAAAGGCGTTCAGGTAGGCTGGCGCGGATTTGTTCTTCAAGGTCGCGGCGCTCCACTGACGGTGAAAGCCGCGGCTCAAGAGCGGCACGGCGCTGAGCGTGCCGGAAGCGAGCTGCGGCGCGACGGCCCACCTCGCCATGATGCTGACGCCCAAGCCAGCCTTGACCATCTCTATCACCGCTTCGGTCAGCTGCACCTGCGAGACGCGGCGCGGCGAGACTCCGGCGGGGATCAGAAACTTCTGAAAAATCATGCTCTCTTCCCTCGGGACTTGATAGACCAGAAGATGCTGGTCGGCGAAATCCTGCGCCTTGACGTAGGGGCGCGCGGCGAGCGGGTGGTCGGGCCGCATGACGGCCACCAGCTCGTCCTGAAAGAGCGGTTTGTAGACGATCTTGCTGTTACGCACGGGCGAGTTGACGATGGCTAAATCGAGCTTGCCGTCGAGCAGGGCTTCCAGCGGGCGGCGCGTCGCTTCGACCATGATCTGTACGTCGACGCGCGGGAACTTCTGCTGGAACTGCTTGAGCATGGACGGCAGCCAGTGATAGCAGGTGTAGCATTGCGTGCTCAGACGCAGGACGCCTTCGCGGCTCAAGGCGATCTGACGTATGTCCTCTTCGGCCCGCTTGATCTCTTCCAGAACATTGTCGGCTGAGAGCAGAAGGCGCTCCCCGGCGGGCGTGAGCAGCATCCTTTTGTTGAGCCGCGTGAAGAGGCGCGCGCCCAGCTTCTGCTCCGCATCGCGCAACTGGTGACTGAGCGCCGATTGCGTCAGGTGCAGCCGGTTCCCGGCCTTTGTCACGCTGCCTTCTCTGGCAATCGCCTTGATCAGCTTGAGGTGACGAATCTCCAGTTTCATAATCCCTTACCCCGTCATTCGCTCATGAATGAATCTCATCGAAACAGTGAAAACAATCGATTTGCTTTCTCAACACTTGCAGCATAGCATATCTCGCAGTTTGCGGATAAAATAATTTGCGCGGGGAAGATTTTCGAGCGTCACGAGAGGAAACCGAGGCTATGCGCGTAGACCAAATAGCGCCCGACATCTACAGTCTGGTCGGCGAGGTTCTGGATTCCAACTCGACCGTCGTCGTAAACGATGAAGAGGCGCTGCTAATAGATTCGATGGCGGGCCGCGAAGACGCTGAAGGGCTGCGCGCCTTCGTCGAATCAGAGCTCGGCAAGCGCGTCCGCTTTATTATCTGCACGCACTTTTTCCGCGATCACCTCGCCGGGCTCAATCAATTTCCCGGCGCGTCCGTTATCGCCCATCGGAATTACACGCACACTTACGACGCCGAGAGTTTCCGCGACGAGGAGGAGGAGACCGCGCCCTTCGTTGAGCCTGACATTCTCGTCTCGGACGACATGCTTATACGCTGGGGACGCTACGAGCTGGACGTGTTCTACAATCCGGGGCACACGATGAGCACGCTCAACGTCGATATCCCGGGCGCAGACCTGTTGATGGTGGGCGATAACATCGTCGGCAATCTGGTCTACCTTTATTACTCGACGCCTGCGCTGATGAAAACCGCCCTCGAACGCCTGCTCAGGCGCGGGCGCGCTCGAATCATAGAGGGCCATCAGGGAGTCCTCAGCGGCGATACTGTGGGGAATGCCCTGCACTATCTCGAAGCCCTCGCCTCGCAAGTCGGGGCTGCGCGCCTCTCGGCCAACGCCGACGACTCCATATTCGAGATAGGTCTTGAACAGTGCTTGAAACCGGGACTCGCCGGGACGGACTTTGAGCGTATCTTTCACGGGCGGAATCTGCGTACCGTCATCGAAAGAGGTCTCTTCGCACAGGCACGGGCACAGCGCCCGCAGCAGACGGCAATCAACTGAAATCTTCGCCGACACACGAACCGCCATAGAGTGAGCGCCCACCCGAATCCTCTTTCAATTCCCTCCAACGCTACGTATAATCGGCTCTCAGACAGAGAGCGTTCTATCAGGTGCAAGGCGGCAACGCGACCTTTTCCGGCTCGAACAGTTAAATGAGAGGCTTAGTGTTCCCCATCTCCCCAGGCCGTCCGCATATTATTTCCGCCGCCTTCATTCTAATCATTTTCGCGGCGTGCGCGACCGACGCCAGCGCGCGGAAGACGACGCCGCTTTTACCCGCGCTCG
The DNA here is from genome assembly GCA_036389675.1 of Pyrinomonadaceae bacterium. Classification (GTDB taxonomy): domain Bacteria; phylum Acidobacteriota; class Blastocatellia; order Pyrinomonadales; family Pyrinomonadaceae; genus DASQYE01. The sequence continues at coordinate 46,276 of DASVWI010000034.1, read as the reverse complement.
CCCCACAGGCGCAGGGAGGGACGGATTCTTCAACCACTCAAAAGCCGCAAAAGAAAAAAGGGCTGACCCCGGTTCGTCATGAGGAAGCGGCGGACGGGTCGCGCGTGACGATCACCTATAACGAGCCGCTGAGCGATTATTCGGCTTACCGTGAGGGAGACCGCTTCGTGGTGGTTATACCGAAAGCCGATGCGCCGCGCGTGCGACAAAACATGCGCGGGCGCGGCTTTGACGGCGTGCAGGTCTCGAAGCGCGGCGACGATACGGTACTCTCATTCCGCATCCAACCCGGAGTCGGCGCGCGCGTCGCACAGCAGTTCAACAAGCTGGAAGTAGTCTTCAGCGCTCCGCAAAAGGCTGCCTCCAATCCGGGGCAATCATCGTCCTCAACCTCGCAGGCTTCTGCCATCAACGCTACGCAGGTCAGGACGGCGACGCCTCCCTCGCCGCAGACGCCTCTTAACAATCACAACTCCACGACGGAGAATGCGAATCAGCCGATGAGCGCAAAGGCAAGCGCAGGCTCTGCGGGCGAGGCGGGCACAAGCTCTGCTCAGCAAGCGGTGGCGGGAGATTCGTCGCTCAAGCCTTCAAACAGCAACTCCACGGCGCAGCCTCTTGCGGGGCAAACAACGACGGCACAGCAGACGCCCGCCGCTGTCTCCGTCTCGCCCGAAGCTGCGTCTTCCGAAACGGCTCTGGGGCGCTACTTGCTGCCGCTCCTAATAGCGGCACTGCTGCTCGCGAGCGCCTACGCCGTCATCGCCGCGCGTCGCAGGACTGAGCGCGGCGAAGACATAAAGGCCAGGACGCCCGCCGCCGCCGCGCCAGTCGAGGTCAAAGCGGAGAAGCTTGCCGCGATGCCCGAAAGCGCAGGCGCGCGGGCAAGCGTCGATAAAGAACCGGAGGCGGTTCATAGATATGAGCCGGTAGAGATGGAGGCGGAGGCGGCAGCGCCAGCCGCAACGCCTGAAATCTCGCAGCCGGACGAAGTCGAAGCCGCACGGCCTGAAGAGGCCGCAGAGCCCGAGACGGCATCCTTTGATTTAGAGCCCGCCATAACAACCGAGACACAGGACGGCGTAGTTTCCTTAGAGGCTTCTGCCGACAGAGGAATGAGCGAGATTCGCTCAACGGGGATGGAAGCGGAGAGGCCGATGCCCGAAGCCGTCGGGGTGGCGACGCAATCAAATCCGGTCGAAGCATTCGTCGGCGCGGCAGCGGCGGGAGCGACAGCACATACGCCTGCGCGCGTCGTCGGTGAGCCGGCAATGCCCGAACGAGCGGCCTCTCTTATTCCAATCAAAACTTTGAGCTACCTTAAGAGCGAGGATGCGAACGAGCGGGCGGCGGGCGTGCTGGATTTGGCCGACATCGGAAATGATGAGGCCTACGGCTACATCGGCGCGGCCTTCGACGACCCTGTCGCGCAGGTGCGCGATGCGGCGGCGCGCGCTCTCTTCAATATCAACGAAGACCGCGCCGCATCTTTCAAACGCATCATGCGTGCGTCTACACCCGAGCGCCGCCGCCGGATAGGGGCTGCGATTGCTTCCTCAGGGATGGCTGGTGAGGCGATCAGCGATATTTCGAGCCAGAGCGGCGAGCGTGCCTTTGATGCCCTGCTCGTGCTCTCGCTGATGGCTAAGGCCGGTGAGGTTCAGTCCCTGATAGAGACCATAGAAGATCACCCGAGCACCGAAGTTCGCCTTGCGCTCGTCAAGCTTCTGGCTTTAAGCGGGCAGCCCGACATGCTCAAGACCTTTCGCTACCTCGCGACACGCGATTCGCTTCCCATCGCCGTCCGCTCCTCAATCATGGAAGCCATCTACCAGCTCAGTAATTCGTAACCCTTAGGGGCTTCGTCTCGATCAGGGCTTGAAAAATTCGCGCAGCCGTCTTTCCTTCTCCGCCTGTCGTCTGAGGAGCATGGGCTCGGCCTCAAGGGCCGAAAGGTAAACGACAGGAATCCTCCCTCCGATCAGTGTGGCGCTGATTTTAAAGCCCGCGCACTGCATCATCATCCCCGTGATTGCCGAGCCGACCTTCTCCGGTTTCCAGGCGAGCGGCAGCCGCAGTGATTTCGACAGCCCCTCCGTAAACTCGCCTTGATCTTTCCACTGCTCGGTCGGGCTATAGACGAGGCGAATCGTCACTACCTTTTGGCGTATCAGCTCGACGGCGATGTCCCTGACCGCTTCGGCTGTCAACTGGTCGTCGCCCGCCTCAAGGCGCAGGCGCGTTACGTGGAACTCGTCCTCCGGCTCTGCTTCCAGAACCTTGTAGCGCGCTCTGGCCTCGTCCGCCGTCATTCCGAGGCGCAGGCGGCGAAGCTCCGGCGACTGTGCAGAGCCCAGCGTGCATTTCGTCTCCTGTGCGGAGAGAGCACCGGCGCAAGATAGACATAAGAGGAGTGAGATGGAAAAGCGAGCGAGATATTTCATAAAGCTCATCCTAGCATATACGCCCAAGGCAATAGAGCGCCCACATCAACGTCCATCGTTGAATATCGCTCTGGGCTATAATGGCCCACGGCCCTGATTTGCATGAGCGCCGAGAAACCATTCAAGGGAAAGGATAGCCGATGCCGACCTCCTTTAAATGCCCCATGTGCGCCGCGCCGCTCGATTACCCGGGCGGCGGTGCAGTCACCATGCGCTGCCCCTACTGCGAAAACAGCGTGATCTTACCGGAGGAGCTGCGCGGCGGTCATGCCGGCCCGGGACGAGGGGAACATGCGGCGGGAGGCTCTTTCGTGCCCGTCATCAATCAGGCTTTGAAAGTCGCGGAGGTGGCCCAGCTCGTCCGCTCCGGCAATAAGATCGCGGCCATCAAGCTCTATCGCGAGACCTTCGGCTGCGGCCTCAAGGAAGCCAAAGATGCTGTCGAGAGGATAGAGAGGGGCGAGCCCATATCCTTGACAGAGATGACCGCCCGCAGCACAAACGCCCATCCCCAACCGTCCGGCATGACCCCTCTGATGCAGGAGCAGGCGTTCCATCAGAAGAGGACGGGCGGCGGGCGCTGCCTCATCCTCAGCATCATTCTCATCGTCGCCGTCACGGGCGCGTTCCTTCTGTTCGGAGGCGGCGCGGCCTACTTCGTCAACAGGCAGGTACAGTCTGTAGCGCCAAACGTTCCCGGCGGGAAGACGCCGACAACCGGCGGCGGCAAGCCATCGGCGGCGGGCTTCGCCGGCGTCGCTCTCGAATTCGGAAGCGAAGGCATTGGCGCTGGACAGTTCAAGGATGCCCGAAGCCTCGCGGTTGACGGCGAGGGCCGCATCTATACGGCTGAATACACGGGCGGGCGCGTGCAGGTCTTCGACTCGCAGGGCAAATTCCTGACGCAGTGGATGGTTGACCCGAAAATGCCGCTCTTGAGCATGGCGGCTGATCGTCAGGGGACTGTCTACATCGTGCAGAGAGGCTCTATCTCTCGCTACGAGGGCGCGACGGGCCGTGCCCTCGGCGAAGTCGGCAAGCAGGGCACAAACGGTTACGAGCAGTACTCATTCGTCTACGTCGCGTTGGACGGAAGCCTCTACGCCATCGGCAGCAACTACAACATCATTCGCATTGGCCCTGACGGCAGGGTCAGGAGCACCATCAACGTCAGGGAAAAGACCGGCGAAGACCTCAACTTTGACGGCTTGGCCCTGAGCGGCAACGGCTATATCTACGCCGTGGAGAGGCGTGAGAAGAGCGTCTTCAAGTTTGGGCCTGACGGAAAATACATCAACAGGTTCGGCGGCGAAGGCAAGGAGGCCGGTCAGCTCAGCTCGCCGACAGGCATCGCCGTCGACGGGCAGGGCCGCGTTTACGTCTGCGACCTTGGCCGTGGCGTTCAGGTCTTCGACGGCAATGGTCGCTATCTGGACTCCTTCGCCGGCAATGAAGTGGTTTTTGAGATCGTCATCAACGATCAGAACGAAATCTTCGCCAGCCAGCGCAACCGACACAAGATCGTCAAGTACGTCCTCACTCGTCCCTAGCGCGGAATCGGCAAAGCTTTGTCAGGGGCGAAGGATAGCTCAGCTTCTGCGACGACGACGCTGCTGCTGCTGGCGCGGACGCCGGGCGCTGCGGCGTCGTTGCCGCGCTGCCGGTGTGGCCGGTTGAACCGCCTGCGGTGGAACAGGGCCGGTTTCCGCCTGCTGTGTGGGAGCGGCGGGCGGCGATGGAGACGCGCTCTGGCGGTAGGCTTCCGCGTCGGCGGTTGAGATGGCCGATTGCAGACGGGTGCGGCTGGCGGCGAGTTGTTCGAGCTGGGCACGCACCTTCTCTTTTTCTCTCTCCAACTCCCTGCGTCGCTGCTCGCGCAGCTCTTCCGGTCTGGTAGAACCGTTGAGCGCCAGCGAGCGCTCGATGTTCTCAGGCTTCATCTCCTCGTCCAACTGCCGCGCTCGTTCCTGCAACGCTGTCTCCTGCGCTTCCGTTTCACGCAGCTGCGCGCGCAGGCGCTCCTGCGCGCTCTCTGCCGGAGTCTGCGCCGCAGCCGCCGCGACCGTTATTAACAAGATCGCCTTGAGCCAGCACGCGCGCCGAGCGAACCTCATCGCCGTCTCTCCTTCAATCGAATCCATATTTTCGTATCCTTCTGCGACTTTACGTCTGAGCGGAGATTAACAGACCGCGCGCGGAGGGAGAAACGCGGCGCAAAACTCAGGCGAGCAGGCAGCGCTCGATAGAGTTTAATGGCCTCAAAAAAATTATTGCCATAAAAGGCGCGCGCGCGGTGTTCTCCTGCTAGAAGAACGATAGTCGCGTAAGAGAACGCGCCTGCGGGTCAAAGGGTTCGGCCAGACAGTCAGGAGCGCAAGAGGATGCGACGAAACCATCAACGAATAGGAAAAGGAGTTTTCAACGTTATGACCGGGATAATCTTTCGTCTTGCCCTTCTGGTAGCGTGCTGCGGCCTGATGCTCGTCACGACTGCGACGGCGCAAGACTTTAACAAAACATACCGCATCGCGCCGGGCGGCTCGATCAACATACGCAACGTCTCAGGCAACATCTCGATCACGGGCACGGACGCTGATGCGATTACTGTCTCGGCCTTTAAGACGGGCAGCGACCGCGATCTGGTCGAAGTCGTGGACACGAGCAACGACAATCGACTGGACCTTGAAGCGCGCTATCCGTCTCAGTGCAATTGCAACGTGGACGTGCGCTTCGAGCTACGCGTGCCGAGGGGCACAAACTACAACTTCGATCAGGTGACGACGGCGAGCGGCAACATCAACGTCAGCGGGGTCAGGGGCCACATGCGCGTCAGCACGGCGAGCGGCGACGTGGAGGTCAAGAACGTTTCGGGTGAAGTCAGCGCCCGCAGCGCCAGCGGCGACGTGGAGGTCGAGATCAGCAACCTTGAGGGGACGGGCGATATGAAGTTCGCATCGGCGAGCGGCGACGTTCATGTCAGGATGCCCGCCAGCCTCGACGCGGACGTACGCATGTCGACCATCAGCGGGACGGTCAGAACCGATTTCCCGATTGAAGTGCGCCAGCCGCGCTACGGCCCCGGCAGCAACGCTCGCGGCAGGCTCGGCGGCGGGACTCGCAGCCTACAGATCACGTCCGCCTCGGGCGACGTGAGCCTCATGAAGCTCTGAGAGCCCTGACGCTCTCATTGAGATTTGGCGCGCACAGGCGTTATTCAGTGCGTGACCAAGAGCGAACCGGGATGGGTGCATTGGGACCGCCTATCCCGGTTTCGTATGTCCGGCGAAAGAAGGAAATCTTCTTCACTGTTGCGCGACGAGTTTTCCAGGCAATGTTGAGCTGTTGATACATGCTCATGAAATCGAAGTTGTTCCACGCTTCAACGATCTTCCCGTCCTTTATCCTCACGATAGAGATTCCCGCAAACTCCACCGGCCTGTTCGTCGCGGCAAACCCCAGACCTTCGCCCTGATGTGTGGCGCGAACACGGCAGCGCGCGGCGACCTTATCGCCTTCGGCGACCGTGTCCTCGACGATCACCTCTATGTCAGGAAAGGCATCGCGAAATCTCTGAAAGAACGGCTTGAAGCCCGCAGGCCCGCGCAGGGGAGCGCTTCGCTCGTCGGCCAGACCGTTGGCGATGCCCTCTTCGGCGAACAGCTCATCGATGGCCTCGGCGCGTCCCTTATTCCAGACCTCTTCAAACCAGCGATGCATCAAAGCCCTGTTTTCTTCAGACATGTCCAGCCCCTTTCAACTACGCGGGAGCGAGATACCGCGTGCGCAGTATCTCCATGTGATGAAGCTCATGCCCCGCGATGATGTGTGCGAGAGCGCGCACGCTGACCTCGCTATCGTTGGCCGTGCCCCTGCGCTCCCAGGCTTCTTTGTCCAGATGCCTGAACAGGAAAAGGGTAGACCGCCTCACGTGCTCGAACTCCGTGGCAAGCTCGCTCAGGGGATAAGCATCGAAGGAAGCGTTGGCGATGTAGCCGTCCTGCTCGTAGCCGGACAGAGGCGTCTTGTCGTTGCGGGCGAAACGCAGCGCCCTGTAAGAGAAGATTCTTTCCGAGTCAATCAGATGACCGACCAACTCCTTAACGCTCCATTTGTCGGGCGCGTACCTGTGCCCCGACTGTGCTTCGGATACGCCGCCGAGGACGGCCAGAGTATCGTCAAGCTGACGGCTCAAGGTGGCGACAATATCGCCCTCCGGCACGAGTGAAACATATTTGCCGTAGTACGGCGCGTAGTCCGTCTGCGCGGGCTTGGCTGCGTTGTAGCTCATTAATATACTCTGGCCTCCTTCACCGAAAGTTGTTTATCCGACTTTGCATTCTACACCCGACGCCGCATGATAATTTCGACGGTGCTGATTCCCCTCTCCAATTATTCCTGCGACGCTCGGGCATTCTCCTACATTTTCCATTTCAACCGAAGAGGAGCTTGACACTCATTCGATGGCCGTGATACCTGAGTGTCCGATTTGTCTTCTCTCTTAATAATTATAACCGGATTGGAATCAGACTGACGATGACATTACGTTACGGGGTTCTCGGCGCGGGACGACAAGGGACTGCCGCCGCTTATGACATCGCGCGTTTCGGCGATGCCGACGTGGTGCTGCTCGGCGACGCACGGATGGACGCCGCAAGCGAAAGCGCCGCACGCGTCAATGCGCTCATCGGAAGAGAGATCGCGCGGCCCGTGGAGGTCGATGCGCGCGCGCCTGAGAGTTTGGGCCAATTCCTGCGCGGTCTGAACGCCTGCGTGAGCGCTGTGCCCTATTACCTCAACGTCGGCGTAGCGCGCGCGGCGATTGCGGCGGGCTGCTCCCTTTGCGATCTGGGCGGAAACCGGGACGTGGTTTTGCAGGAGCTGGCGCTCGACGAAGAGGCGCGAGGCGCTGGCGTCTCCGTCATTCCCGATTGCGGAGTCGGCCCAGGACTGATCTCGAACCTGGCGGTCTTCGCCCTCGAAAAGTTCGACTCTCCGCAGGAGGTCTTGATCTACGACGGCGGTTTGCCGCAGCACCCGCGCCCGCCTTTCAACTACGCTTGTTTCTTCAACATCGAAGGGCTCACGAATGAATACGCCGGCGACGCTCTCTATATTGAGGACGGACGGGCGGCGCGAGTCAAGTGCTTTGACGAGGCGGAGTATGAGTTAATCGACGTGCCCGCACTGGGCCAACTGGAAGCGTTCACCACTTCGGGCGCGCTTTCCACGATGGTGACAACCTACGAGGGACGGCTGCGGACGCTCAGGAACAAGACGCTGCGCTATCCGGGCCACTACGCGCTCTTCAAAGGGATGTCCGAGCTGGGCCTACTCGATACTGAGCCCGTCAGCGTTGACGATACGAGCATCGCGCCGCGCAGGCTGCTGCACGCCCTGCTGATCCCGCGCTTCGCGCCGCGCCCGCTTGAACAGGACTTGATGGTGATTCACATACGGGCGCGCGGCCTCGTTGACGAAAAGCCGATGACCATGACGCTCGATCTCTTAGACCTCTACGACGAGGCGACGGGCTTTACCGCCATGGAGCGCACGACAGGATTTCATGCGGCCATCGTCGCGCAGATGATGGCGCGCGGCGAATGTGAGCGCGGCGCGATTCCGCTCGAACGCGCCGTTAACGCCTCACGGATGGTCGAAGAAGTGGGCCGTCGCGGGATGGAAGTAAAGACAAAGATGTCACATGAATCGTCTTGAGCACCTACAGGAGACAGTGCTTCCGGTTGAGCCGCGCAGTAGTAGTAGTGGCAGCGGTGGTAGCCTGCTTCGCGTTCTGGGCGTAGCCTTCGGTCTGGCCGTCATCATCGGCAATACCATCGGGGCCGGTATCTTTCGCACGCCGGGCGTCGTCGCCGCGCTCCTGCCTGACACGTGGCTATTCCTGACGGTGTGGATTCTGGGCGGGCTCTATGCGCTGGTCGGCGCGATGTCGCTTGCGGAGCTGGGCACGATGCTGCCGCGCTCGGGCGGGCAGTATGTGTTCGCGCGTTACGCGCTGGGCGATTACGTCGGCTTCATCGTTGGTTGGAGCGATTGGATTTCGACGTGCGGCACGACGGCTGCCGTCGCGCTCGTGATCGGCGAGTTTACGGGCGCGCTTTTCCCTGCGCTCTCAGGCCGGTCGGTCTTGATCGCTTCGAGCGTGGCGATCATCTTCGCCGTCCTTCAGTGGCGCGGCATACTCTGGGGCAGCCGCATACAAAACCTGACCAGCTTCATCAAGGCTCTGGCCTTCATCGCGCTGGTCGCCGCATGTTTTATCCTCGGCGGCGGCGCGAGTTCCACGGCGACCTCGCCCGCCCTCAAACCGATGCCCGTGGGGCTCGCTCTGTTCACGGCTCTGGTGCTGGCGATTCAGCCGGTCATCTACACCTACGACGGCTGGGCGGGCGTGGTCTACTTTTCCGAGGAGGTGCATAATCCGGGTCGAGACATTCCGCGCTCGTTGTTTGGCGGGGTGCTCTCGATCATCGGAATCTATCTGCTGGTCAACCTCGCGCTCGTTTACGTCTTGCCGGTCTCGCGCATAGCCGGGCAGGAGTTCGCCGCCGGCGTCGCCGCCGAGGTCATCTTCGGCGCACACGGCGAGACTATTTTCCGCACGCTGACTGTCCTCTCCATGCTGAGCTGCATCAATGCCTATCACCTGATGGCGACGCGCGTGCTGTTTGCCATGAGCCGCGACGGGCTCTTCTCAAGATTCACGGCGCGTGTCAACGAAGGCGGCACACCGACAGTGGCTCTGTTTATGTGTACGGCCATCGCCGTGCTCTTTATCGTCTTCGGCAAGACCTTCGAGCGCGTCATTACCGTGCTGGCCTTCTTCTTCGTCGCCAACTACACCATCTCATTCATCTCCGTATTCGTCCTGCGGCGGCGCGAGCCGGAGAAGACGCGCCCCTATCGCGCGTGGGGCTACCCCCTGACGACCGCGCTGGCGCTCCTTGGCTCGGTTGCATTCCTCGCCGGAGCGATAGCGAGCGATACGCGCAACAGCATCTACGCGCTTCTATTGCTGGCGGCGAGCTATCCGGCCTTTCTTCTTCTCAGGCGACTGTCAAGAGCCTGAGCAATCGAGCGCCGACCGCGTCGGATGAAAGCAGGAGCGAGATCGATTTTCATTTCGACGAGCGAGCGGCGACGGCCTCTACGCTTCTCCTCTCTCCAGGCGACTCAATAGATATGCTCCGGGCTTCTGACCGTTGCGATCACCACGATAAAACTCCTCGATGATGTAACCGGCGGCCAGCGCCCCCTTGAAAGCATGGCGTGTAGCTTCGCGCCAGCGGGCGGCAAGCTCTGGACGGTGCTGCTGCAAAGAGCCTATGTCGCCCGGAATCTCTATCAGCGCGGGCTCGCCCTTGAGCCCTTTTATGCTCTCCATCAGGACGGGCGAGCCTTCATCATCCGCTTTGACGAGCGAGGCATGCTCGCCCATAGCGGGCACGTGTGACTCCCCGGTTGGCCCACCTTCCAGACGGAGACGGACGCGCTCGCTCCCGAGCAGCCACGTCACCCAGAGGCGATCTGTCCCTATGTGACGGTGCAGCGCGCTCGGGCTCTCCGCGCCGTAAAAGTCAATCCTGTAGCTGTCACTGATGACACCAAGGCGGCTGAAATTGAGATGAGCGTTGCGGCTCTGTAGCGGGTCGAAAGTCCATGTGATACGGTCAAAGCCGAGGAAGAGCGCCCGCTCGCGTTGCGCCAGCTTGAGCCTGTATCCGAGGGCCTGATTGCGATATGCGGGCTTGACCGCCAGCATGTGCGAATGAATGACTCTGTGCGTGCCCTCCTGCCCGATGAAGCCGTAAACAAATCCGACCAGCGCTTCGTCATCGAATGCCCCGATGAGGATGCCTCCGACCTCTCTGGTCGCGATCAGGTGCGCGAGATGAACGACATCCTCAGGCCCCCACACTTCGATCTGTAGCTCTTCGACGGCGCGCATCTCGGAGAGCGTCTCTATATTCCTGATGACGATGGCGGGCTCTGTGGGTTCGGAGAAAGACATCATCATCATCGTCCCGGCCACATTCATGTGCGGCAAATTTTCCAGACCATCGGCGCAGCTCGCCCGTCTAAAACAGTCGTGCCGGTATTTGAATGAAGCCGGCACATAGACGGGCGCGAAAAACTGAGTGTTTTTGGCTGAAATCAGTGGAAACTGCGAGACAAAGCGCGTCTTACGCCTGCCGCGTCGGTTCCCAGGGACTATGTGCCCTCTTCATTCTAATATAGAATACGTTCTACTTTCCCCTGCTTATTTCGCAAGCGGCCCGGCGACAGACATCTCCTCCGACAGGAATGTCTGCGACCGGGATATGCGTTCGGGCCGTCAGGGTTTGCCAATCAAACGGCAACCCATTTTTGAGGGGCAGCCGGATTTTTTTTCGGCGGTGATAACAAGAGGTTTCAAAATGAAGAAGATTTCAATGGCACGCGGGGTCGCTCTCCTGATAGCTCTCATCGCAGGTCTCAGCGTCTACGGGCCGGGCGGCGCGCGCGTCGTCGCGCAGGAGGCCGCACGCCCCGCGCAGAATCGCATGGTCGGAGTGGTGACTGCGATTGATGCTTCGACCGGACAGGTGACGATCAGGACGGACGAGGGCATGGTTGTCCAGATCACGACGGACGCAAAGACAGCGCTCTTGCGTGTGCCTCCCGGTGAAACAGACCCGGCGAAGGCAGCAAGGATTACGCTCGCCGAGATGGCCGTCGGCGACCGTCTGTTTGCGCGCGGCACTGTTACGGCGGACGGGAAAGCAATCGCGGCGCGTCAGGTAGTGATTACCAACGGGGCAGCCGTGGCGCAACAACAGGAGCGCGACCGCGAGGCGGAGCGCCGCCGCCGAATCGTCGGACGGGTCACGGCGATCAACCCGCAGGCGCGTGAGATTACTGTGCTCGTGCGCTCGCGCGAAGGCGGCGAGGCGGTGACGGTCGTTGCCCCTGACAATGTGCGGCTTCTTCGTTACGCGCCTGACTCTCTGAATCCGAAAGATGCCAGACCGGGCACGCTCAGCGATGTCGCCGTCGGCGATCAGTTGCGGGCACAGGGCGACAGGAGCGCAGACGGAAAGCGCTTTACGGCGGAAGAGATTATCTCCGGCGCATTCCAGCGCGTTGGCGGCGTGATTACGGCGATTAACGCCGCGACCAATGAGATCACCGTGCGTAATGAGCAGACGGGAAAATCTCTGACCATCACTCTCGGCCCAAAATCCGCGCTGCGTCGCCTCACTCCTGAAGTGGCCGCGACCTTCGGCGAGAGAAGAGGGCGGCGCGGTGGCGACGACGCCAGAGGCGGAGAAGCCAGAGGCGGCAACGCGACGCCGTCTTCGCAAACCGCACGTCCTGATGCTCAGGCCGCCAATGAGGGGGCTAATGCTGAAGGCAGGGGCGGGCGTCCCGGTCGCGCGGGCGGCAGAAACTTTCAGGACAGGCTTGAGAATCTGCCAGCCATCACGCTCGCGGACTTGAAGAAGGGCGACATGGTACTCGTCAACGGCACGACCGCAGCCGCAGACCCTTCTCGCCTGACGGCCATCTCGCTCCTGACGGGCGAGGCCGAATTCCTACGCCGCATGCAGGGAGGCCCTAACCGCGACAGGCAGATGAACCCCGGGCTGCCGGGCGATGTGCTGGGCGGCGGCACGGGCACACGCGAGCAGCCCTGAGAGCCTGCGCTCGCTGTGCATCCTCGGTCGAATATATTCATCATTCATCGCTGTCAGGCTTGGGCGGCGATCATTCCTGAAAGAGAGATGGAAAGTCTACGAACAAGGGTTATGCTAATGCTTCAAAAATCGGTCTGGCGCGTTGCGGGTCTGTTGCTCCTCACAGCCATCTTCTGTTCCCAGGGCGTCCTCGCACAACAACAATCTCTGGGCACACTGCGCGGGCAGGTCTCGGACGAGTTCGGCGGACTGATCGTCGGCGCGAGCGTGACGGCGGCGGACGCGAGCGGCGTCGAGAGGGCCGCGACTACGGACAATGAGGGTCGTTACGCTCTGACGGGTCTCGCTCCCGGACGTTATACTTTGCGCGTGGTGGCCGCAGGGTTCGCCGAGTATGAGAATACTGAGGTCGAGGTCGCAGCCGGTCGCACAGAGCCCTTCAACGTCGCCTTGAGCGTGACGATAGAGCAAGTCGAAGTGACGGTCGCGCCCGAGGCGGATTTGAGCACCGAGCCGGAGAACAACGCCAGCGCGGTCGTCCTTCGCGGCACAGACCTTGACACTCTGCCAGACGACCCGGATGACCTGGCGGAGGCTTTGCAGGCGCTGGCCGGGCCGGGCTCCGGTCAGGAGGGCGGGCAGTTTTTCATCGATGGTTTTTCCGGCGGGCGCTTGCCGCCCAAGGAGTCCATCAGAGAGATACGCATCAACCGCAACCCCTTCTCCGCCGAATACGACCGCGTCGGCTTCGGTCGCATAGAGATTTTCACCAAGCCCGGCACGGACAAGCTGCGCGGTCAGGCGTTCTTCAACTTCTCGGACGAGAGCCTTAACTCGCGCAACCCTTTTGCCCCGACGCGTGCGCCCTTTCAGGCGCGCCGCTACGGCGGCAATCTCTCCGGCCCTATCATCCCTAAGAAAGCCTCTTTCTTTCTGGATTTCCAGCGCAACGAGACGGACGATAACGACGTTATCAACGCCATCATTCTCGACCCGCTATTTTTCCCGACGCCGTTTAGCCAGACTGTGCTGACGCCAACGCGCCGCACGACCTTCAGCCCGCGTCTGGATTACCAGTTGAACCAGAACAACACGCTGGTCGCGCGCTACACCTATCAGCGTGCCAACGCCATCAACTCCGGCGTCGGCGACTTTTCGCTTCTCTCCCGCGCCTTCGACACCGAAAGCACAGAGCAGACGCTGCAATTGACGGAGACGGCGATCATCAATCAAAGCGTCATCAACGAGACCCGTTTCCAGTATGTGCGCGACCGCAGCCGGCAGACGGGCGGCAACCAGCAGCCGACCATACGCGTGCTCGAAGCCTTCACGGGCGGCGGCGCGCAGGTCGGGCTCTCGTTCAATAATCAGGATCGCTTCGAGTTGTCAAACTACACCTCATGGACGATGGGCAAACATGCGCTCAAGGCCGGGGCACGCCTTCGCAGCGTGCGCCTGCGCGATGTCTCGCCGCAGAATTTCAGCGGCACGTTCACCTTCAGCGGCGGCCTCGCGCCGCAACTGGACGCCAACAACCAGATCGTCAACGATGCCAGCGGGAATCCCGTGCTCATCCCCATCACGAGCATTGAGCGCTATCGCCGCACCCTCTTTTTCCAGCAGCCGCAATTCGGGCTGACGCCCGCAGAGGTGCGCGCGCGCGGCGGTGGGCCAACGCAGTTCTCGATTGCCGGCGGCAACCCGGAGGCCGATGTCTCGCAGACGGATTTCGGGCCGTTCATTCAAGACGACTGGCGCGTGCGTCCCGACTTCACGCTCTCTCTGGGCCTGCGCTACGAGACGCAGACCAATATCAATAGTCGTTTTAACTTTGCGCCGCGCGTCGCCTTCGCGTGGTCGCCGCGCGCCGCCGGGCAGCAGGGCCAGCAGCGCACGGTGATTCGCGGCGGCTTCGGCATCTTCTACCAGCGCTTCGCCGAAAACCTGACGCTGCAATCTAACCGCTTCAACGGCGAGAACCAGCAGCAGTTCGTCATCACGACCTCAACCGTCGGCGGCCCGGCGATTCTCGATCTCTTCCCGAGCGTCCCCAGCATCGAGCAACTGTCGGCTTTCCTTATTCCGCAGACGAGGCGCGTCGTAGCCGAAGACCTGCAAGCGCCTTACACGATGCAGGGAGCCATCAGTATTGAGCATCAACTGCCCTACAGGACGACGCTCTCCGTCAACTTCATCGCGGCGCGCACGATTCACGCGCTGCGTACTCGTAATATCAACGCGCCCGTGCCGGGCACGGGCCTCCAGCGCCCCTTCGGCAATGTCGGAAACATCTTTCAGTATGAATCGAGCGGGCTTTTCAACCAGAGCCAGCTGATCGTCAGCGCCAACAATCGCTTCAGCAACAGGCTCACGCTCTTTGCGACTTACACGTGGAATCGCGCGCGCAGCGATACGGACGGCGTCGGCACTTTCCCCATCAACCAGTACGACACGGGCGGCGAGTACGGGCGGGCGGCGCAGGACATACGACACACCTTCTCCATACGCAGCTCGATCAGCGGTCTGCCGTGGGGACTGCGTCTGAGTCCCGTCATTACTGCCAATTCCGGACGCCCTTTTAATATCACTACGGGGCGCGACACCAACGGCGACACGCTCTTTAACGAGCGACCGGCTTTCGCCACAGACCTGACAAAGGCCGGCGTCGTCGTCACACGCTTCGGCGCTTTTGACCCGAACCCTGTGCCGGGCCAGTCCGTTATTATCCCGCGCAACTATGGAAGCGGCCCGTCTTTCTTCACGGTTGACCTGCGCCTCGGCAAGACGTTCGGCTTCGGCGACCTGCCTCCTGATACGACCGGAAGAGCCGGGCGTGGTGGTCGTGGCGGCGGAGGTGGTCGAGGCGGACGCGGTGGCGGCGGGGGTCGTGGTGGCCGTGGTGGCGGCGGATTCGGAGGGGGAGAAGGCGGCGGAACTTTCGGCGATGCGAATGAGACGCCGAAACGCTATAACCTGACCGTCTCCCTAAACGTGCAGAATCTTCTCAACCGCACGAACGCCGGAATACCCATCGGCAATCTAAGCTCACCCCTGTTCGGCCAGTCGAACTCGACGGCTGGCAGGTTCGGCTTCGGCGGCGGCGGAAATCAATCGGCAGGCAATCGCCGCGTAGAGCTACTGCTGCGCTTCAGCTTCTGAAAAAGGTCAGCACAAGCCCATCTCAAATGATCTTGCGCTGACCCTCTCCCTCTTAACCTTAAAAAAAAGAAGCGCCGGACTGCCCCAAGTCCGGCGCTTCACTTGACCCCATTTCACTGCAAAGGAAAAGTCCCCTACTGGGGAGATACAATACAGCCTGATCGAAATTCAATGGTTGCAGTTTTATTGCGACCTTCTAATAGTGATCTTGCGATTAGAGGATTTATGCAGGGCGATAAAAACGCCTGTCCGAGAGATTCAGGCCCTCTTTTCATAATCTTCGCGGCTCAAACTCCAGTGCCATATCTCTCCGTCATCGGGGTCGTTGACCGCCCCCATAAATGTCATCCCGACTTTCTCCAGCACTCTCACAGAGCCATTCCTTTCCGCCAGCGTGTGCGCGTCCACTCTCGCAACGTGCGGATGAGAGAAAGCATAATCAACCATCGCGCGCGCCGCTTCGGTCGCCAGCCCCCTCAGCCTGTAGCCGGAAGCGATGCTGTAACCGATCTCCACCATGCCGCGCTCATCCGCCTCACCCTTAAAGCCGCCGAGCCCTATCAGTGCGTTGTCGGCTGTGTGGATGATCAGGTGCGTCCACCAGTCCTTTGCCGTCGGATGAGCCTTAAGATACTCGTATGAGTACTGCATGGCTTCCCTCGCCGCCTCGAACCCGAGCCAGTCATCATCCAGCGAGACGCCTAAGATTGAGGCTAGCTTAAGCTCGTCGCCGAGGATCGCCTCGAAGTGTCGCAGCTCGCAGGGTATCAATCTGAGGTTGGCGGTCTCGATCATATTATTCCTCTTCAGGTATCCTGCGGCTCGAAGGCTAAATCTTCGACGATCTGTGCGCCGAGCGTGTTGAAGACATCGGGCGACACCTTGATCTTTATCGAGCGACCGCCGCCGCCGAGGATAATCCACTGGGGACGCATCACGCGCTCGTCAACGTAAAGCGGCAGCCCGTGCGGCAGCGCCAGCGCCGTCACGCCTCCTACTTCCATGCCCGTCAGCGCCCGCATCTCTTCGGCTGAGGCGAAAGAAGCCTTGGGCACACCGAGCAGTTTCCTGACACGCTTATTCACGTCCAGTCGCGTGTTTGCCGTGACGACGCAAGCCGCCTGCTTCGGCGGCCCTTTCTTAGAGGTCACGAGGATGGTATTGCAGGTCTGCGCCAGCGGGAAGCCATATCGCTCGCAGAACTCCGCCGTGTCGGAGAAGGCCGGGTCAATCTCTATCAGCTCGTAAGCGACTCCGAGCTTCCTCAAAGCCTCTATAACCATCTGCTCCGCGTCTGTCATTATCATCATTCCTTTAGCGTTGCGACCTGCTTCTCCAACTCATTGGCGATCCACGCGGAGTCTTCCTTTCCGTTGAGCCTGACGGGCTCGCCGAAAAGAATCGTCACCTCGCGGGGGCGCGCGAAATACTTTTTCTGCTGCTTGAGCTTGAACAGCCCCTCTATCCTGACGGGCACGACCGGCGCATACAGCCCTGTTGCCAGCACGCCGATGCCGGTCATAAAAGGGTTCATGTGCCCATCTTCGGAACGCTTGCCTTCGGGAAAGACCAGCACGCTCTGGCCTCTGTCCATGGCCTCGCCCGCGTAAGCGAAGCTGCGACGAAAGCCGCTCTTCTTCGGCAGCGGAAAGACGTTGAAGAGCGTGACCAGGAGCGCATACTGCGAGCGCCCGATCATTCTTCTCAGTCGTCCGGCATCCACGGGAGGATGCGCCAGATCGCGCAGTATCTCGCCCTCCATGGCAATCGCCAGATGCCTGCGGAATCTGCCGGGCAGCGCCGACAGTATCAGAGCATGATCGGCCATCGTAATGTGATTGGAAATGAACAGCACAGGGCCGTCCAGCCCTTTCAGTTGCTCCGTGCCCCTCACTTTCACCCAGCACATCAGGCGCGTGAGCGGCTGCAGAAACAGATAAAAGGCGACGAGCCGAATCAAGATCACCGGCGCGCTCGCAGCCCATTCAGGGTAAGGATAAGGCGTTGCCGCCTGATCATTCGAGCCTTCGTGAATCATCCTCTCTATCTCGCCGAGCGTGGTCGCAGCCGTAAAAGCCGCCTCGTCAATCTCGACCTGATAGCGATCTTCGAGAGCGCTCAGAAGCTCTACCCTGCCGAGCGAGTCTAGCTTTAAGTCGGTCGCCAATGTGGCCGACGGGTCAAGCGGCGCGCGCTCGCGTCCTGTGACGCGACCGATGGTCTCGGCCAAGGCAGACGTGCCCGATGGCAGCGCCGGAAGCTGGCCTGAAAGACGCGCCTTTAACAGTTCGGCCACCTTTCTTCTCATCACTTTCTGCGTCGCCGTGCGCGGAAAGTCAGGCTCGGGCCACAGAAGCCAGTGGCGCAACTTCTGTGCTTCGGCAAGCCTGCGGTTGGCGCGCTCGACCGCCGCGGCTGCCGCCGCAAGCTCCGCTCCCTCCTCGCGCATGATGAGCGCAGCAATGGGCTCAGGGCCGCGCGCCGTCTCAAGCGGGACGACCGCGCAATCGCGCACTTCGGGCTGGGCCTTCAAAGCGGCTTCCAAATCTTCCGGGTAAATATTCAACCCGGCTGCCGTGACAATCACATCCTTCAGGCGTCCCTTAAAGAATAGATTGCCCGCCGCGTCCAGCTCTCCCATATCACCCGTGCGGAGCCAGCCTTCCTCGCTGCCTCTGTGCGAAAGCGGCGCGTCGCCGTTCCAGTAACCGGGCGAGATGTTACGACCGCGCACCATGATCTCCCCGCTCTCGTCCAGCTTCACTTCCTGACCCGGAAGAGTTTTTCCGATTGAGCCGCGACTCAGCTTGAAAGGATGATTGACGCTCACCAGCGAGGCCGTCTCCGTCATCCCGTAGCCCTGCACGACGGCGTAGCCCAGACGCTGCCAAAAGCTTTCGGTTTCGGGCGAGAGGGTCGCGCCGCCCGAAATAAACGCCCACAGCCGCCATCCGAATTGACGGCGCAAATCACGAAAGGCCCACCAGCGCCGCAGGAAATGCCAGCCCGCCGCTGCCTCGAGCTTCGAGCGAAAGGCTTCGCCCCGCCGCCCGTCCCTCTCGCACTCGCGCTCCATCTTCTCGCGCAGTGTTTCGAGCAGGCGCGGCACTGTGACGATCACGTTCGTGCGACGCTTCCTCGCCGTATTGACGACCTCCGACGGGTTCAGAGAGTCCTGAAAGAAGACCTCGCCGCCCAAAAGCTGCGGCACGAAGATGCCCATGAATTGCCCGAAGATATGGCTCAAAGGAAGCAGGTTCAGGAAACGCAGAGGGTGCACGAGCCGCTCCCACTTGAGATACTTCCGCACCTCCTTTTCCAGAGGCGAAAGATTCGCCAGCAGGTTCGCGTGCGTCAGTATTACTCCCTTCGGCTCGGTCGTCGTGCCCGACGTATAGATGATCTCGACGATGTCATCCTCGCCGATAGCCTCGGGCGCGCAGGGGGTCGCAGGATGAGCGGCGACCACCCGGGCCAACTCCTGAAGATTGATGCCCGGCAGCGTCTCCATAACCGGCGGTCGCTCGCCCTCATCATGGAGCAGCAGCTTCGCGTCCGTCTGTTGAAAGACGCGCTCAAGAAAATCCGGCGCGCTCGTCACGTCCAGCGGGACGACGATCACGCCGCGCATCAGGCAGCCGAAGAAAGCCGCCACCCACTGCGGACTGTTCCCGGCCACAAACAGCACGCGGTCTCCCTTGCTGATCTTTCGGGCTTCGAGCTCGCGCGCGAACCTTCTGGCCGTTTGAAAGACCATCGTGCCCGGCCAGACGGAGACTCTCAGGCCGCGCCAATGCGCGAACGCTGTGCCCCTGTCGGCGTGATCTTCCAGAAAGCTGAGGACGGTCTTACGCATCAATCCCCGTAGCGATCAATCAGGATGGAGTCTATTTTACAGCATCCCCGCTTCGACCGGCGCGCTTAGGTTCTCCCTTAGGGCTTTCCTCTTCCCCGCCGATTCATATAATCTATGCAGGCAAAGGCGTCGTAAATCAATTGCGAGTCGAGGGGGGTTTTGAAGAGAATGAGCCGGAGGAGTTCGGGTCAGGTTTTGATGACCGTTGGTCTGGTCTGCGGGCTTTTTTACATCCTTTCTTCGCTATACACACGAACAGCAACGCTGCGGCCCATCAGCACGATCATCCTGCTCGCGGGCATCGCGGCCCTCGTCGCCGGGCTGGTGTTATACGGCATGGCAGGAGAGAGGCGCTCATCATCAGGGAAATAAAATCATGGGATTGTTTTCCCGGAACGATCGGGCCAAAGCAGTAAGAGCGCGCCTGCCTTTACTGCTTTGGCCCAACTGTCACCTGCGTCGCCATCACCCGTTATCTCACTACAAGCAAACTCGCTCGTAGCGTTTCATTCCTCAATCGCGCCGCCTATCTCTCGCAAGTGCTGGCGGAAAGTGTAGGACGGATCAGCCGTGCGCTTCTCAAGAAAGCTCCGGAAACGAAACTGCTCGCGCAAACTCGCGCCCGCTCTCAACCCCATAGCCTGATCGCGTTCTCTCTCCCAGATCGAGCGCGCCGTCATCAGTAACTGGTCGCTCATCTCGAAGGGGATAAAGATGACGCCGTCGCTATCGGCAAAGACAGCATCATCTCGCCCCACGATCAGGCTGCCGAAAGCCACCCTTTCCAGAGCATTCGTCTCACGCCCGTCCAGGCGCTGCGGCCCTGCCGGGCATGAGCCGTAGCTGAAGACGGGGCAATCCATCTCTACCAGCTCGGACGTATCACGATGCGCTCCCCAGATGATAATACCGGCGACGCCCGCCGCCTGAGCTTCGAGCGCCGTCAAATCTCCTATGCATCCTTCATCCATTCGCCCCTGATTATCAATGACCAGTATGTCGCCGCGCTCCGCCGTCTCGATTGCTTCCAGAAAGATATCCACACTGCCATAGTGTTTGGCCGGCAACACTCTGCCGGCCAGTCTGGCTCGCGGGACGAGCGGGCTGATGCCCGCCGGCGCGACGCGCACGGGGATACCCTGCTTCATACATGCGTCGGCGATGAGCGGCGTGGTGAGAATTGCAAACATCTCGGCCAGAGTGTCGTTATTCATAAATTCCCTGCGGCTCTATGTTGAGCCCCTTTCTTTTCAGACTCACTGGAATCAGAATTGAGACGCGAGCGTCTCGCAGAAAAAGTCGATCTCATCTTCGCTATTATAATAGTGGACTGAGGCACGAATGATGGCTTCGAGCCCTCGCTCATCCATATCCAGAAGAGTGCCTTCGGCCTGCGAGACGCTGACGTTGATGTGGCGCTGCGCCAGACGGCGCTTCACCTCAGCGGACTCAATTCCCCTGACGCTGAAGGTGACGATGCCGCACCGCCGCGCGCCCAGATCATGCACGGTGACGGGCTCAAAGGCTTCCAGTCGCGCGCGTAACATCCCGGCCAGTTTTTCGACCCGCGCCCAGATCGCATCCAGCCCCCACGAGAGCGCGTAATCAATGGCAACGCCGAGACCCACCTTGCCGGCATAGTAAGCCTCCCAGTTCTCGAACCGGCGCGCATCCGTCATGATCTCGTAACTATCTTTCGCCACCCAACGCGCGGCGTGCATGTCCAGAAACGGTGGCTCAAGCTCCTCTATCAAACTGCGCCTGACATACAGGAAGCCCGTACCGCGCGGGCCGCGCAGGTACTTGCGTCCCGTGGTGGAAAGGATATCGCAGCCAATCCGGCCCACGTCAATCGGCATCTGCCCGACCGACTGGCAGGCATCGAGCAGGTAGATTACGCCGGCCTCACGCGCAACCGCCCCGACCTCAGCCGCCGGATTGACCAGCCCTCCGTTCGTCGGCACATGCGTAATACTGATGAGCCTGACGCGCTCGTCCATCATCCGTCTCAGCGCCTCGACCGATACCTGTCCGTGCTCGTCGTTGGGAATGACCTCTATCTTCGCTCCCGTGCGCCGCGCGACTTGTAGATACGCGATGTAGTTGCTCGCATACTCCGCCTTAGCCGTCAGGATGCGGTCACCGGGCTCGAACTCGATGGCATAGAAGGCCATGTCCCACGCGCGCGTGGCATTTTCGATGACGGCTATTTCATCGCTCGCACAACCGATGAGCCGCGCGGCTGCCGCGTAGACACGCTCGACCGCCTCGTGCTCGCGCTCCTTCGCCTCATAGCCCCCGATGGAGGCTTCCACTCGCAGGTAATTGACCACGGCGTCCAGCACGGACTCCGGCATCAGTGCCGCCCCCGCGTTATTGAAATGTACGACGCCTTCGCAGCCGGGCGTCTCCCGCCGCGCTCTCGCCAGATCGAGGCCCAATTCTTCGGCGGCCACCTCTAACATTCCCGCTCTACTCCTCCCGATAAAATTACAGATCAACGCGAATCGCCTGTCGGGTATATCAGAGATCGCGCGCAGCCGCTACAGCCCGCGTAGCATCAATCTCAAACAAGCGCCGCTTCTGAGTTTACCTTAACTTCCCTTCCGGGCCTGCGCCTTCAGCGCCGCTCGCCTGCCCGCGCCTGAACCGTCAACGCGAAAATATCCATTGCCAAAAAGGTCTTTGCATTGTAAAGTAATTTTCCGATTTGATTTTCGCTGTTTTGGAACTGGCGGCCACGACGCTCGTTCAACAGGAGGAGACATGCTGGAGCAGACACGACAAACAGGGGTGCGGCGCGGGGAGGTATTGACATTCTTCCTCGGCATAATCATGCCGTCGATTTCCATCATCGTCGAAGCCACGACGCACATATGCGCGGAGGATATATTCGACCCCATCCCGACGCTATGGCACTTGCTGCTGGTCGTCTTTGTGCCGCTCGCGCACCTACAGGTCTGGCTGGCCGTTCGCAGGGGCAGCACACAGCGCGGCGCTCTGCTCGGCCTCGCCAACGCCGCGGCCATCGGTGTGTCCGTCTTCTACTCGATTGTCTATCTCCCTGTTATGCCGATGGCGTTAATCGCCATCATCATGGCCGGGATGGGTCTTTTGCCGATGGCCCCTATCTTCGCGCTCATCGCGGGCGTCATCCTTCGACGGCAGCTAAAAGCAATCGCGCCTGAGAGCAGTGCCGTCAGGAGGAAGGGCCTTGTGCTGGGGTTATCTTTGGCCTTCGGGGTGATCATCCTGATCGAGCTTCCGGCTTCGCTGACGCGCGTGGGCTTACAGATGGCCGTCTCCGATTCCCCGGAGCAAAGCGCGCGCGGGTTTCGATTGCTGCGGCTGGCCGGGAATAAGGACTACATGCTGCGGGCCTGTTACAACAGGCATGGCCGCGCCACAGACCCTGTCGGATTCATTCTGTCCCTCAGTGATCCGGTGACGCCCGAGCAGGCGCGGACGATCTACTACCGTATAACGGGAGAGACTTTTAATACTTCGCAGCCGCCCGAGAGGATTGCCGGGCATCTCGCGCCGCGAGAGACGTTTGACTTCGACCCGGATCAGGGCGGGACGATCATCGCCGGCAAAGTTAAAGGGCTCTCGCTCGCGTCCTCGGGCATTGACGGCTCGATAGATTCGGACGCCGGGCTCGGCTATATCGAATGGACGCTCTCTTTCAGGAACGATTCCGCCGCGCAGCAGGAGGCGCGCGCCGAGGTGCAGCTTCCGCCGGGGGGCGTCGTGTCTCGTCTGACGCTGTGGGTTGACGGGCAGGAGCGTGAGGCCGCGTTCGCCACAAGAGAGCAGGCGCGCGGCGCTTACCAGCAGGTCGTGCGTCAACGCCTTGACCCCGTGCTTGTGACGACAGCCGGACGCGAGCGTATTCTGGTGCAGTGTTATCCCATCCAGCCCGGCGGCGGCCAGATGAAGATTCGTTTCGGCATCACGACTCCGCTCATACTCGAAGACAGGGCACACGCGCGCTTGCGGCTGCCGCACATACTGGAGCGCAACTTTCGTATTCCTGACATGATCACACACGCCGTCTGGGTCGAGTCCAAATCACCGCTCGAAGTCGATAGTCAGAGCTTGCGGACGGAACAGCCGCAGGCAGACCTTTATGCCGTGCGCGGCGCAGTACGGGACACAGAGCTATCGGAGCAGGGCACATTCGTTCGCACTACCAGAGCGGGCGAGATTACAGAGGGCTGGACTCGCGATGCCCTGAAGAACAACGAAGAGATCGTTCGGCAGTTCATACGCGAGCGGAACATTCCGGCGCGCTCCACCATCCTGCTCGTCCTTGACACCTCGCGCAGCATGGAGAAGTGGCACAGGGAGATCAGCGCCGCTCTTGGATCGCTGCCGCCTGACGTTGAGCTAAAGCTGTTGCTGGCGGACGGCAATGGTGCTTATGAAGTGGGAGCGAGCCAGCACCCCTTGAGCGGTCGGGCCGAAGATATAGCGCCGCTGATCGAAAGCGTCAGCTTCGAGGGCGGAGCTAATAACGTCGCGCCCCTCATGAAGGCATGGGACATCGCAGCCGCGAATCCACAGGGCAGCGTCATCGTCTGGATTCACGGCCCGCAGCCGCTCCTGCTGCAACCCGTCGAAGAGCTGCGGCAGCGTTGGGAGCGACGCGCTGGCGGCCCTGTGCTTTACGCCTTGCAGGTGGGCAACGGCCCTGATCGAATCGTGGAAGGGCTCGACGGCATCAGCGCCATTGAAGCCGTGCCGCGCACTGATCGGCTGCAATCGGATTTGGAGAGATTGTTCGCACAGTTGACAGGGCGCGCCAAACCGCTCGAATTCGTCAGGACGAGCGAGAAGCTTACGCGCGTGCCTGAATCTTTCGCCGCCAAAGAAACTTCGGCACACTTGGCCCGGCTCTGGGCCAACGACGAGGTCGGACGCCTGATCACCGCTCAGGGGAAGGATTGGGAAGAACAGGCAAGTAAGATTGCGACGCGCTATCAACTCGTGACGCCGGTGAGCGGCGCGGTTGTCCTCGAAACGCAGGCGCAATACGATCAGGCTGGGCTTCAACCGGTCGCGCCCGGAACAGTGCCGACCATACCCGAGCCAGAGATGGTCATGCTGTTGGCAATCGTCCTAGCCATCTTCCTGTGGATGCTCTATCGCCATCGACTCTGTGTGAAGGCGGGCAGCCGGAGGATGGTATGAAGAAGCCCCTGCTGACCTACAAGCCCTTCCTTCTGCTCGCGCTACAACTGGCGGCCTTCTGGCCTGTGTGGCGCTGGTACGCCGTGCGCGCGTCCGATTCGACAGACGAGATGTGGAGCCTCGTCGCGCTCGCCACCGTCCTCGCTCTCTCTTTGCGCGGGCAGGCGTCCGCGCGGGAAACGAATCACACAGCCGCGCCGGGAATGACGAAAGCGCTCGTCGCGCCGACGCTTCTGTTGCTGCTTTACTGCGCCACCTACGGTCTACTTCCACCGCTCGTGCGCGCCGCTCTGGCCGTCACGTCTCTTGGTCTGACGCTCGGCTTCGCGCGTTTCGGCAGGCGGTTTCATCCTGCCGTGCTGGGGTTGATGTATCTTTCGCTGCCGGTGGTTCCGACGCTGCAATTCTACGGCGGCTATCCGCTGAGGATGCTGGTCGCGAGCGTGGCCGCGCCGCTTATCAGGCTGGGTGGTTTCGCCGTCATACAGGAAGGCACTTGTCTCAACTGGGGCGGGCAGTTGATATGGATTGACGCGCCTTGCAGCGGCGTTCGCATGCTCTGGACGGGCCTCTATCTGGCCTGCACCGTGGCCTCGATCTACGGGCTGCGCTCTTTCAAGACGCTGCTGGTGCTGGGGCTGGCGCTGCCCGCGATCATACTGGGGAATATCTTTCGCGCCGTGGCACTCTTCTACATCGAAGCCGGAATTATAAAGATGCCGGGCTGGGCGCACGAGTACACGGGCATGGTTGCCTTCCTGCTGGTCGCCGCCGTGATCGTCGCGACCGCTCGACTCGTCGGAAGAGAAAGAATATGTGGCGAACCGGCATCTACATAATCGCCTGCGTCATGGCGGCCTTAGTCCCTTTGCTTCCACAGTCGCAGTTGAGATACGCCGGCGCGGAGGAAGGGGGCGCGCCCTTTCCGGGTTGGCCCAGCAGCTTCGAGGGTCGAGAGCTGACAGTTCTTCCGCTATCGGAGCGCGAGCAGCGATTCGGTCTGGACTTCCCCGGACGCCTCGCCCGTTTCACAGACGGCAGGCGCGAGATTATCATCCGCTGGGTCACGCAGCCGACGCGCAAGCTACACCCCGCCTCGGATTGCTTTGAAGCCATAGGCTACAGCGTACGCCCCGACGCGCTCCGCGTTGACCGCAACGGCGCGCGCTGGGGGAGCTTCATCGCCACACGCGGAACGGAGCGCCTGCTCGTCTCCGAAAGGATTTACACAGAGGCCGGAGACACATGGGCCGACACCTCCGCATGGTACTGGTCTGCCATCAGCCAAAACACCCGCGGCCCATGGTGGGCC
The DNA here is from genome assembly GCA_036389675.1 of Pyrinomonadaceae bacterium. Classification (GTDB taxonomy): domain Bacteria; phylum Acidobacteriota; class Blastocatellia; order Pyrinomonadales; family Pyrinomonadaceae; genus DASQYE01. Next base: position 20,617 of record DASVWI010000034.1, on the reverse strand, counting down.
GTCACAGTCGCAGAGAAGATGAAGGAGGAAGGATGAAAGGGATGCTGTCAAGCCGTGACAGCATCCCCTTCATTCTTCCACCTTATATCATCCTTCATCGTTGCCGCCTTCATCCTTTGATTCAGCGCGCTCACAGTGAATGTCCAGCCGTAGAGGTTGAAGAGGAAGATCAGCAGCAGGCGTGTGACGAGGAATGCGACCTCAAGCCAAGCCTCTGTGGCATAAGTGTGGCCGAAGAGAAGGAAGTAGGGGATGATGGCGAAGAGGGTCAGGCCCAGTGTGTAGATGAGCACGGAGGGCGGACTGAGGGCGAGGGCGAGAGTCCGGCGCGCGCTCCCGAGCGTCGGCAGCAGCCCGTCGCGCATCGTGCCGCTCCAAAGGTGAATCGCCAGCAGCGGCAGGACGATACCCAGGATAAGAAAGCGCAGGGTCGCCATCAGGACGGGCGACCATTGCCGCACCTCGCCCGCGCTGGCTAGCCAGCGCAGGGTCAACAGGGGACAGGCGGGCTCGATGAGCCTGAGCACGAGCTGGGAGTGCAGCTGAAACCTGTTGAGCAGATAGACCGAGACGGCTGCCAGTAGCATGAGCGGAAGACTGGCGAGCGCCAGCTTGCACGAATCCCTAAACGACCGCCGGAGCAAGACCCGCGCCTTTGTTTCCCCCTGCGCGTAGCCCACCGCCACGGCCTGAAGGATAAAAAAGAGCAGGGGCACGAGCGCGGCGAAGATCAACGTCAGCAACACCTGCCAGACGCTCGACTCCCTCGTCGAGATAAAGAGATAGAGCACCCCCAACAGCGAGACGTACAGCGCAGCCAGTAGAACCGCCACGCGCCTGTTTCGCCAGAGCCCGCGCGCCGTCGCCCTTATCGCTATCAGCATTTCCTTCATCATCCGTCCCTCCTCAAGCTCTCCGCCCGGAAGCCTGTATCTACAGTCAATAAACGGGCTTTTCCCCGTTGCGAGGGCTTCATATCCGCGAAAAAGCAGTTAATACCCACGCAAAAGTCCTTTAGACCCGCGCGAAGTTTCTTTAGAACCACGTGAATTTCCTTTAGACCCGCGCGAAAGTCCTTTATACCCGCGCGTCAGCAGCTTATACCCGTAGCCGGGTATGGCGTGCTGACGCCGTAGGATAAGGGACTTGCGCGTCGGAAGCTTAGACTCACGCGCGAGTCCTTTATGCCGTCGCGTGAGTCCTTCGTAATTGCCCGCCGTGCAGTTCACTTTTTATCCAGAATGTTAAGCCGCGTGTGGCCTGTATTGGCCTGCACGGTCGGCTGGTACATCTGCTCTGCGCGCGCCGGGGCGACGCGAAATGCGCCGGGCACTTCAACGCGCATGGCATATTGAAAAGTCGCGTCGCCGTCGAAGCGGTCTATGAAGAAGACCGTGCGTGCGTCGCGAAACTCGCGGGCGCTGTACCAGTCGCTCCAACGCCCGTCCACGTAGCTGAGATTGATGCCGCTCACACTGGCGATCTGCACGCAGCCGGCGGGTATGGGGTCTTCGACCATCAGGTACTGCGCTCGCGCTCCTTCCAGACGCAGGCGCGAGACGATCAGATCACCCGAGCGTAGCTCGCCCGCGAGCGGCTCAAGCTTCCAGCGCGAAGTGCCGTCGCCGTTCTCCGTCACGCGCAGGCGCAGGTATTCGCGCGTGAGCTTCAAATCGTTTGAAGCCTGCGGGGCGACCTCTTCGTCGCCCGTGAAATATTCGAGCGTGCTTGAGAGATACAGGCTGCCGCGCCCGCGCTTGACGACGCGCACGCGATTCGTGCTGCCCACTGCCCGGCCTTTGCGCTCGACGGTGAAGGTTTGCGCCGTCTGGACATCGGCAGAGGTGACGCGGCGAGAGATGACCTGCTCGTCGTTAACGTAAACCTCAAGCGTGTAATCCGGCGCGAGCTCCCGGCTCACCTTCAGGTACTCCGTGAGGCCGAAGATGGCGAAGGCCGTTTCTCTGGTCGAGACCCAGTAGAAGCCGTCGCTGCGGTGTCCCACGAGCCAGCGCGCGGCCTTACCCATGAGCGGGCTTTCGGGAGCGATGCGGGCCAGCGCCTTTAGCGAGAGCGCGGTCGCCTCCGTGTCCATGGGGCGCTCGTAACCGTACTGAGATTTGAAGCTCGTCTGCCAGTGCGCCTCGAAATCGTTGGCGTGCGCGAGCCGCTCAAGCTCCGCGACGACCTCGCGCGCTCGCTCGTCATGACGGTCTTTGAGCGCGAGCGCCAGCAGCGCACGCCCGTAGGGCTGTAGGTTGCCGCGCGTCTCGTACAGCTCGTCAACGTAAATCGCTTCGGTCTCGCCGCTTTCGTTCAGGGCGTAGATCATGTAAGCGCGCGTCTCCGTATCGGGCAGCCTGTCGCCCCTGCCCTGTGCGCCTTCGTCGATCAGGCGCTTGAGCCGCTCGCGCCCGCCCTCGACGCGCCACGACTCGACCTGATAGCCGGCGCGGCCCGCCAGCGTCAGCCCGTCAATGACGTAAGCCGTCATGAACGGGTCGCTCTCGTCATTCTTCCACCAGCCCCAGCCGCCGTCGGCGCGCTGAAAATTGTAGAGGCGCTCAAGCCCTCGTCGCACCTTCTCATCCAGATTATTCGTCGTCCTGATGCTGGTCGTCTGCACGTCGCGCAGCGCCTGCGCCACGATCACGTCGGGCAGGAAGCGAGACATGGTCTGCTCGACGCAGCCGTAGGGGTAGTCGGTCAGGTAGTCGAGCGCGCCGAAGAGCGTCGAGGCGATTGCCGGCGAGGCTTCTATACGCAGCTTGCGCGCCTGCACGTCCGGGTGCGCGGGCAAGTCGAACGCGAGGGTTTGCTCCGCGTCGTCATCCGTGATGATCGTCATCTTTCCCATGGTCTGCTTCAGGCCGTGCGGGACGATCTCCATGGGCATTTCCACAGCATCGGATTCCGTGTCGGTCTGTGCCCTCGCCAGCAGACGCATCTGGCCCGCCTGCCGGGCCGACACGCGCCAGTCAACGCGATGATGGCCCATGGCGGGAATCGTCACCGTCTCGGTTGACGGGTCGAGAAGCTGTGCGCCGCCGACATCCAGAGAGATGCGCGTCGTCTTTGGTGTTTTCAGGAAGTTGTGAACCACGCCTGAGATTGTCACCGTGTCGCCTTCGGTCAGGAAGCGCGGCATCTCAAGACGCATGATGACATCCTTGCGCGCCAGCACGCGCGAGGTGGCCGAGCCGACGCTCGTATCGCTGGTGACGGCGTGAGCGGTCGCGCGCCACGTCGTCAGATTGTCGGGCAGCTTGAATTTGACCGTCGCCCTGCCGTCCGCCCCGGTGACTACGTCCGGCTGCCAGAAGGCTGTGTCCTTGAACTCGCGGCGAACGCTGGGGTCGCTCTGCGGCGTCTCGTTCTTAAAGTCGGCGAGCTGATAGGACGGGCGATTGGCGGCGAGGTTGACAGAGTGCCGACCAGAGTAGCCGGTGAAGATGAAAGAGCGCGAGAGGCGTGTCTCGACGGAGTTGTAGCGGCGTCCGTAGAAGGTCTGGCGAATGCTGCCGACGTTATCCGGCGCGATGCTATAGATGGCTTCGTCCACCACGCCGAGGCTGACCTCCGCGCCCTCAGCCGGAGAGCCGTCCGCGTGGCGCGCGAGGATTGTGTAGGAGGCCGTCTCGCGCGGCTTGTACTCCTTCTTATTCGGGATGATCTCAAGCTTCAGATACTTGTCGCGCGCGGGCACGGCCAGCACCTGATCGGCTGTATATAGCTCGTCGTTTTTGACATAGGCGACGCTCAGATAGACGTTCGGCGCGTAGCGCGCCTCGATGGGCACGTCGATCATCAACGTGCGCGCGGGCGCTTCGATCCGGCGCGCAGTCATCACGCTCGCCAGCTCTGTCGTCACCAGCAGGTGAGCATTGTCGTCGGGCAGCACGGCCAGCACGTGGGCGGTGTCGCCGGGCTTGTAGGATTTCCTGTCAGGGATAAGCTCGATGGAGCTTTCGCCGTAATCGCGGAAGGAGATGTCGCCCCACTCTCCGCTGTGATCAGAAGCCCAGAAGGAGCCGCCGCGATTGACGACATCCTTGTCACCGTCGTGCAGCACGGCTTTGAGATAGATGTTGCCGACGACAGGGACGATGTAATCATAGTCGGCCAACCCTTGCGCGCCGGTCTCTATCTCGGCGGTTGAAAGCTCGCGCTCGCGCGATACGTAATCAATGTAGGTCGAGCCGTAGCCGTTGTCCTTTTCGACCTTCTCCCAGCGGTGCTCTATGAATCTGAGCGTGACGCGGGCGGCGACGGGGTGGCCCATGTAATCGGCGGTTCTGATTTTGATGCGGGCCTGCTCGCCAAGGTAATAGATGTAGCGCTCGGGCAGCGCGTAGGCGAGGGCTCGCCCGCGCGTGCCGGTAAAGGAGGCGCTCGCCTGCATCTCGCGGCGCGATGCGTCCGTGACCTGCGCTTCCAGTCGATAGGTGTAGTCCCACTCGTCGGTCTCCTCCGGCACGGGCACTTCAAAATCGACCGTCAGGCGTCCTTTCGCGTCGAGCTTCCCTTCCCCCTCATCAACTATGTCGCCGCCCACGCTGTAGGAGTAGCTGTAGTCGTAGTCGTCGTCGCTCTCGCCCTCCCACAACTCCGCATCTTCCTCGTCGTCGTCCGCCGCCGCCCTCTCGCCGCGCCAGTAGTTGTAATAGCGCGAGCGGTGTATGTAGTACTTCACGTCAGCGCCCGTGACGGGCGAGCCGAAGAAGTAGCGCGCCTCGATGTCGAAACGCACCCGCTCGCCCACGGCGGCGAATTGCTTCGGCCCCGTGACCCGCACCTTATACTCCGGCTTCTTGTATTCCTGAACGGTGAAGTAATGGCTGGCGGTCGCTGTGCCCACCTGCGCGCTGATGTGGTAAGAACCGAGCGGGGCTTCGGCTGGCAGCTCAAGCTCGCCGGCGAACGTGCCGCGCGCAGAGAGCGCGAGCGTCTGCTCGGAGAGCTTGCCGCCGTTGTAATCCGTAATCGTCACGCGGACGTTTGAGCCCTCGACCTGCTCGTAGCCCTCTTTGACCCAGCGGCGGAGGATGCCCCTGAAGTAGACCTTCTGCTCGGGTCGATAGACGGGGCGATCCGTGTAGATGTAGCCGGACAGGCTATCGTCATAACCGTCTCCGTACGCGCCGAAGTAGAAAGATTCGAGATCCGAAATGGCGAAGCTCTCATGGTCGCTCGCCATCACCAGATAAGAGGTCTGCGCGGCGGCTTGAGCTTCCTCGTCCATATCCTCGGGGTGCTGATCGCCGCTGCTGCTGCCTTCCCCTCTCTTAATTTCCACCTCGGTCTTAAAGATGCCGCCCTCGTCGGTCGTGCCGCTCGCCAGAATCTCCTGCCGCCGCGTCACCATTACTTTCGCGCCCGCGCGCGGCGCGCCCGTCCGGCGATCAGCGATGTAGGTTAAGACCTGTCCGTCGCCGGTCGTCTTCTGCACCATCGCCAGCTCCGTCACGATTGCGACGCAGTAAGCGCGCAGGTCGCCGCTCACGGCCTCGACCAGATAGACGCCGGGGTCGCGCCTGCCGAGCGAGACGGAGCGCCCGTCGTACTCTGAATCCGCGTGCAGCTTCTCGCGCCAGCTGCTGACCAACTGGCTGGGGTTAAGGAGCGGGACGCGCGCATAGTCTGCGACGTTGAGGGGGGTTCTCTGCGGCGTGGCATCTGGCCGGAACTTCTGATTGATGGTCGCGCGGTGCTGGCGCTTGAGCTGGTCGCGGACATAATCCTTGATCGCCGTGTAAAGCCAGTGCTTGACGGAGCGGGTGGTCTCAAGCGTCGAAAACGCACGTCGGTAATCGCTCTCGACCTCCTGCTTCTCCTCTTCGCCGATCTGGTGCGGGTCATCCAACTGCTGAAAGAATTTGACAGGGTCTGCGACTCGGTAGACGCGAAAATCAAGAGCGCTGATGCCTTTAAAGCTGGCCCACAGCCGCGCCTGCTCCGTCGTCCTGAAGCTTCGATTGGTCGTCAGCGAAAAGAACGGCTGCTCGCTCTCGGCCTGCTCGGGCCACTCTTTTTCAGCGGGCTCGGCGCGCAGGCGATAGAGGTTGAAGGCGAGGGCTGCGAGGATGACGGCAAAGTAAGTGCCCGCAGTCTTCAGGGCACGGCGCGTCTCCTCGTTGAGCGGTGGTCGCGAGATTGTTTGGAACACGTTGCCCCCTTCAAAGGAGTGTCGAGTAGAAGGCTTTCAATCGAGAATCTTCGGCCCGCAGGTATTAAGAAAAATCCCTGTGCGTCTCGCCCCCGCCTTGCCCTTTAGGCGGGTGTCTCTTCGCCGCCCGTGTCGCGCACGCGCCCACCCTTGAATACGCCGCGCTCCCTTGCGGCACGACCGAGATGAGGAACAGACTACGGCTGTGACGCGCGCGGGCGGCGAAGAGACATGTCCTTGCAGTAAGCGAGACTTTCATTGCTTCGGATTATCCGCGCGCCGTCGGAAAGGCGATACGCGGAGACGAACAGCGCCCCCTTGGGCCAGCCTCTGCGGCCTTCATGTGCGGCACGCCTCGCGCGGGTGTGGCTATCCACATTGACCTGAAGACGGTGCGAGGATAAAAAGAGTCATGACCATGCCGGCCCTGCGAACAGAGCCATCCATAGCCGGGGGCAAATCCTTCTCCCGCGCCGCGCTCGTCATTCTTATGCTCAGCGGGTGTAGCCCTCATCCTCCACCGGGGATATAATCGAGTTCACCATGTCCATCCTGATTGCCGAAGACAACGTGGCGCAGCGCCATTACCTGCGCGAGATTCTGGAAAGGGAGTTTGGCGCGCACGCGCCCGTCATAGAGGCCGCCGACGGCGAGGAGACGGTCGCCCTTGCGCTCCAACACAAGCCCGAGCTGTGCGTGCTTGACATACAGATGCCGCAGCTTTCGGGCGTCAAGGCGGCGCGTGCCATCTGGCGCGAGTTCCCCGCCGCGCGCATCATCTTCTGGACGCAGTTTCCGCACGAGGTTTACATCAACGAGATACGCAAGATCATACGCTCGGTCGACCCGCCGCCCGCCTACGGCTTCATTCACAAGAACAATCCAGAGTCGCGCTTCCTGCGATTCGTCGCCGCCGTTCTGGAAGACGGCGCGGACATGATCGACCCGGCCTTTAAGGACTCTTTCAAGCGCCCGCTCCTGACGGAGTTCGAGGCCGAGGCGCTCTACTATCTCGCGCTCGGCCTGTCGAACTGGGCCATCGCTCGCAAGTGCAGTCTCTCGCTGCGCGGCGTCGAGAGCCGTCTCGCCACGCTCTACGAAAAACTTTTCCTCGCCACGTCCGAAGGCACACCGCACGAGGCCTACGACAAGCTCGCCTACAACGTGCGAACGCGCGCTTTCTTCGAGGCGCTGCGGCGCGGCCTCATCAATAGCGACGAGCTTGAGAACGCAGAGCGCGAGCTTGGAACGTGGATTGAGCGCGACCGCAAACGCTTCACGGAGGAGGAGCGCAAGCGTGGCGGAGCGTGAGCGGTGAAAAGCGACGGGACAAGCACACACGCGCGTCGCAGCGCGGCGACGACGATGAATAGCCCGCGCCGTCGTGATCTTTGCGCGCAGCGCCCGGCGCAAACAGCTTCATCGAAAACAGCTTCGGCCCTGCGTCGCTTCTCTTCCCCGCGCCGCCGCCGCCCGGATTCCGTCACTTCGCGTCTTTTCGTCTTCTGCTTTCTAAGCCTCTCGATCATCGCCTCGACCGTTGCGCTCAGCGAAAACGGTGTGGAGGATTCATCTGCGCGCGCGCGCAACCTGCACCAATGGGGAGCGGTGACGCTCTTTCACGGCCTGCCCTCGGATCAGGTACACGCCATCACTCAGGACAAAGACGGTGTGATGTGGTTCGGCACGGAGCGCGGGCTGGCGAAGTTCGACGGGCGGCGAACGCAGACCATCGCCTCCGAAGGTCTGCTGGCAGGGCGAGTCTTAGCGCTTAAGACCGACGCGGAAGGCGTCCTCTGGATAGGCGCGGAGGCGGGCGCGATGAGGCTCTCGGGCGGAGAGTTTCAGGCTATAACGGAGACGGCTGGGAAAGCCATCACGGCCATCATCACGCCGGAGCGCGGGCGCACTGTGCTGGCGAGCGAGCAGGGCACGCTCTTCGAGTGTCGCAACAATGGGAACGGCACACTCGCCGTGCGGGCTTTTCCCGACTCGCCGCTGCAAAGCGCCGCCGCCGATCAGCCCGGGCTGCTCAGGCTCACGAGTCTCGCCGCGAGCGCTACGTCGCTGATTGTCGGCACGCACAGCCGCGGCCTGCTCAGAATCGAAGGGGATTCCGTCAAGGAGATCATGAGCAGCCCGCGACCCTTCTTCGTCAACGCTCTGGAGATTGACGGGCGCGGCACTCTGTGGCTCGGCGCGCAGGCCCGCGGCGGACAATCGAGCGGGCTCTACACGGCTAATGACGCGTTGCATCCGAAACTGGTCGGCGGCGACGTAGGCACAGTGCAGGCGCTCAAATCGGACGGTGGGGACGGCCTCTGGGTCGGGACACAGGGGCACGGCGCTCTGCACTACAGCGCCGCGCTGAAGAGCCCTGAGCATTTCACTTTTGAAAGCACTGCGGGGGGACTTCGCTCGGACAATGTGCTGGCGATCTTCGTCGATAGCGAGGGCGTCGTCTGGTTCGGCACGGACAGGGGCGTCTGTCGTTACGACCCGCAGAGCCCTCATAACGAGAACGTCTCCGCGGACAAGATGAGCAACTTCGTCCGCACGCTCTATCGCACCAATGATGGAAGACTGCTGTGCGGCACTAATCGCGGACTCTTCATCTATGACCAGTCAGGCTCGGGGTGGCGGCCCTTCGGGCGTTTCGCCGACCGCACGATCTACGCGATTGCCGAGGACACGCAGGGCAGGCTGCTGGTCGGTACTAACAGCGGTCTGTACATAGACGTGAAGCCGCAGCCCGCTGCGCCCGTCGAAAGCGAGGATGAAAGCGTCGCCGAGGAAGAAGAGCCGGAAACGGAGGAAGCCGAAGAGGACGCCGCCACACCGGGCGAGAGCGTGCGCGCCATACGCATCTTTCAGGGCACGCCCTACATTGCCATCTACGGGCGCGGCATCGAGCGGCTCGGGACGGATGATCGCCGCACGCTTCTGTGGCCCAACCAGCAAACGGAAGCGGCCCTGCGTGAAGTCACCACCCTGCATACGGACGAAGATAAAAGGTTGTGGATAGGCACTGCTCGCGCGGGCGTCTTCGTCTTCGACGGCAAGCAGGTCACGCCGGAGGCGCAGCTCTCAAAGATAAAGGGCAGCGCCGTGTGGGCCATTGACGGCAGCAGCACGGACGGGCTCTGGCTCGCCACGGACAAGGGGCTTTATCGCTACCTGTCGGGCGAGCTGTTGGAGACGGCGCGCGGCTCGGACGTGCGCCACGTCGTCGTCGGCGACAAAGTTCCAGGCACGTCGTCGAGCCCTAACGTGTGGTGCGCGACCGCCGGGGGCGGGCTGCTTCGTCTGGTCATCGACGAGCAGTTTGGCATCCTCGTCTCGCAGCTCGATGTCGAGCAGGGATTGTCTTCGCAGAAGGCTTTCGCACTTCTACGGCTGCGGGGGAATCAGGGCAACGAATCCCTGCTGACTGGAACGACGCGCGGGATCGTTCGCTACATTCCGGGGAGGCGCGCACCTTCTTTGATCGTGACGCGCCTCTTGAGCCGCCGCGTGCATCAACCGGAAGAGTTGCGTCGGAGGCTCCGCCTCGATTACCCGCAGAACAGTCTGGCGCTCGATGTCACGGCGCTCAGCAGCCGCACCTACCCCGAACAGTTTCAATATGCTTTCCTCTTACGCGACGGCGCGGGGCAGGTCGTCAGGCGTAAGCTCTCTGTGGATTCGCAGTTTCTGATGGACAACCTGCGCCCCGGCGACTACCGCGTCGAGGTGCGCGCTTTCACCAGAGACCTCGTCGCGAGCGAGCCGCTCGTCTTCGAGTTCGAGATCGCCCGCGCACCGTTCCCTCGGACGACCGCCGCGCTCTCCGTCCTGCTCACGCTCTCGCTCGTCGCTCTGGTCTGGGCCGTCATCGAGCATAGGAGAATCAAGCGCGCGTCAACTGCGCTGGCGCAAGCTCATCGCGAACTGGCCGGGGCGCGCCTCCAACTGGCTAACGAAGCCGAGCGCGAGCGCCGCCGTATCTCGCGCGACCTGCACGATCAAACGCTCGCAGACCTTCGCCATCTGTTGCTGCTCGCCGATCAGCTTCCGGCTGAGCAGTCCGGCAACGGCCATCAGGCCGGCCCTGATCGCGCGACCCTGCGCGCCGAGATCGAATCCGTCTCAAGCGAGATTCGGCGCATCTGCGAAGATTTGAGCCCATCGGCTCTGGAGAATGTCGGGCTCGCAGCGGCGCTCGAATGGGCTCTCACCAACGCCATCACGCACGCGCCGCCGGAGTGCAGGTTCGAGTATGAGTTCGTCTCGGATGAGGCGATAGAGGAGCGCGTACAGCTCGCGCCCGGCGAGCGCATACAGATTTACAGAATCGCTCAGGAGGCCATCAACAACATCTGCCGCCACGCGGGCGCGACCCGATTGCGCTTCCAGATCAACGCCAGCGACGAAGAGGGACTCACCTTAACCATCGAGGACGACGGGCACAACTTTGACCCGCGCGATAAAAAGATGAAGCAGGGGCGCGGGCTGGCGAACATTCGGGCGCGCGCCAGCCTGATCGACGCCGATGTCACATGGCGCAAACGCCCCGGCGGCGGAACTATCTTCACCCTTCACAAAAGCGGCATCAGCGTAAGGAAAGAAAGCTGAACAGGTCAGTACCGCCACAGGTCTCGGGCGGGTATTAGCAGCGGCCTCACCCGCCCGAGACCTGTGGCGGTACTGACCTGTCTATCCCTGTTAATTTACTTCACCTTCAGGACGATGAAGGTCAGGTCGTCGTGCTGAGGTGCGCCCGCGCACCATACCTGCAGGCTTTTCACCAGTCGGTCGCGCACCTGATCAGCAGACAGGTGTGTGAGCTCCATCAGAGAGCTTTGCAGTCTCTCTTCGCCGTATTCCTCACCGGCTTCGTTCATCGCTTCCGTCACGCCGTCGGTATAAGCGACGAGGAGATCGCCGCTGTGCAGTTGAATGGTTTCCTGTTCGTAATGCGTCTGGTCGAAGAGCCCTATCACCAGCCCGCCCGCCGAGAGCCGCAGGCAGCCATCCGTCATCGGATACTCTGCGGGCAGAGTGTCGGGCATAGCCAGCACGTCCGCGATCAACTGTTCGGCAGATTCGGCCTGCGCGACGCTCTTTAAGCTGAGCGGGCGCTCGCTCATCTCACGCCCACCGTTGACGGCGGCCAGACGTTTGGCTCCCTTCACAGACCTGAGGAGCAGCGGCGGATTGTGCCCGGCGTTCGTGTAGGTGAGGCGGCGCGTACGCTCATCAAACTGCGCGTAGAAGAAGGTCACGTAGGTGGCCGTCCCCGTCGAGCTACAGAGCAGCCGGTTGATGGTCGAGACCAGCCCGGCCAGAGAATTCTTCTCGCGACCCGAATCCTTGTGAGACATCGTCTGGCTGCGCAGGCTGGCCTGCACGACAGACATCACGAGCGCCGCCGAGATGCCTTTGCCCGCAACATCCGCCACACAGATGCCTATCTGCTCGTCGTCGAGCGCCAGAAAATCATAATAGTCGCCGCCGATTCCGCGCGCGGGCTGGCAGTAGCCGGCCAGTTCGAGGCTGGCTGAGGTGGGCGGGTTCTCCGGGAAGAGGCGCTGCTGCACTTCGGATGCGAGCGCAAGCTCGCGGCGCAAACGCTCTTCCTCGACCGTGCGCTCGACCAGCTTGGAATTCTCGATTACAAAAGCCAGCTCTCCGGCGACAGACATCAGCATCTCTTTGTCGGAGATGGAATAGGGACGCCGCGCGCGGCGCGGGCCGACTGAGAGAATACCGACGAGCTGTTGCTTGATTCTGATCTGAACGAGGAGGCTGGCCTTGATGCGTCTCAGGGTCTCGCTCTCTTTCTCTCTGGCCTCGCGCACAGAGGGCGCGTCCGTCAGGAAGGCGCGCTCCCACGCGTCGAAATCCGCTTCCTCTATGACCCATGGGGTCGTCAGGCGGTGCAGGCGCTTGACGACGAAAGCGTCACGCCCGAGTGAGAGTCGGGGGCTGAGCGCCTCTTCGCTCAGGCTGCGGGGCTCATACGTTCGATGCACGCTTCGCTGTGGCGCACAGATGCGGCACACGTATTCGCCAGACTCATCATCGCGGACAAAGATGGAGACGCTCTCGGTTTCGAGCGCGTCACCTATCTTATTGACGATGGACTTATAGAGCTGATCCATATTTGTCGCCGCTCGCGCCTCTTGTCCGAGGTCGAAGAGAATGCGCCGCTCGTCGTAGGGCGCTGCGGAAAAGTAGCGTTCAAGTATGGGCACCAGATGACGGAAGAGAAGGATGTGCATCACGGCCAGAAGCGCCATCCCGGAGGCGAGCAACAGCAGGTCGGCGCGTGGGCCGAGGCGGTCAATCCAGGCGGCGCGGCTGCCGCTCAGACTGTAGAGCAGCGCGCCGCCGAAGACGAGCCCTTCAAAAATGCTGACGATCCGCGCGGCAGACAGATACTGCTGCCACCACTTGGAAATGCGGCGGCCAATCCGTCTGAGTCTCGGACGAACGATGCGCGGTAAGATTTTCATCCATTTCGCCTATTCATATCTGAGCGCAATCATAGGGTCTATCACGCGACTCTTCAACTGTTCCGATGTAAAGACGAGCCTAACCCATACTTCCGTTAACAGCGCTGCCGGCCTCTACGCCGAGCAGGATTCAACTATTAAATACAGCTTTCCCGCCCAAAAGTTCCGCAAGGTTAATCACCACGGACAGAGAAAGCCCAAGCAGGTCTCATTACATAAAACACCACGGCATCCGTGTTTATGGCAAAAATGTTCATCTTCGGCTGCGAGAATCTTTTTGACCGGGCAGAGCTTTCGTCTCACTGTCCAGACCTTCGAGCCCCCATGCTCTGTAGCGGAAGGCCAGCAGAAACAGCCCCGGCAGAGTTGCCAACGCGGCGACGAGAAAAAAGTTGGCCCATCCGACGGCCTCCGACAGATAGCCGGAAGGCGTCTTGGTGATCGTCCTTGAAAGCGCCAGAAGGCTCGTGAAGAACGCATATTGCGTCGCCGTAAAGCGCTGATCGCACAGGCTCATCAAAAACGCGACGTAGGCCGCCGTCCCCATCCCGCCGCAGAAAGCCATCGCCAGAATCGCGGTCACGAACATCTGATAGTGATGACCAAGCTGGGCGAGGATCGCCAGCATCAGAATCGCCACCCCCTGTAGAATGCCGAAGGATAGAAGCGACCGCACTATCCCCAGCCGCGCGACCAGAAGACCTCCCGTCAACGTTCCGAGGATGGTGGCGATGAGTCCGAGGCCCTTGTTGACCTCGGCCAGATCGGTCTTCGTAAAGCTCAAATCGAGCAGGAAGGGTGTAGCCAGACCCGTCGCAAGCACCACCCCGAGCTTATAAAAGAAGATGAAGAGAAAAATCTCGACCGCCCCCTTCATGCTGAAGAACTCGACGAAGGGCAGGATGACGGCATCTTTAAAAGTCCGGGGAGGACGCTCGTCGAGTCGCGGCTCTCTGGCGACGAGCATAACCGCCATCGCGATCAAAACGAGGCCCGCCATCGAAAGATAGGCGAAGCGCCACTTGTAATTCATATCGCCCGGCAGCTTATCGGCGAGCACGAGGGTCAGGCCGCCGCAGACCAGCAGTCCCAACTGGTATCCGATCACGCCTGAGCTTGCGCCGGGGCCTAATTCGTCAGGACGCAGAATCTCTGCGCGGTAAGCGTCAACGACGATGTCCTGACTGGCGCTGGCTAGGGTGACGAGCAGGACGAGAAAGAAAAAAGTTCTCGGAAACCAGAAAGGGCTGGGCGAGAAAGCCAGCATCGCTATGCTCGTGATGAGCATGGTCTGGCAGATCATAATCCAGCCGCGTCTCCTTCCGAGAAACGGCGGGACGTAGCGATCCATTAACGGAGACCAGATCAGCTTCAGCGAATAGGGTAGCGTCGCAAGCCAGAACAGTCCGATTGTCCCGACGTTAAAATTCAGGTCATGCATCCAGGCTTGCAGGATATCGCCCGTCAACAAAAAAGGGAGCCCGGATGAGAATCCAAGCGCCAGGACAATCCCCGTCCGCCTGTTTGCGAAACGCTCTAACATTTTGCCCGTCGCTTCGTCCGCCTCCGGCAGATTTGCAGCTTCAGGCGAATAGTATAAACCCTATCTCGGAGGCAGCTCGCAATTTTAAAGACTCTGACGGTCAAGCCTTCGTGTGCTTAGCGCCGTCAGGTCTCCTTCACTCATTCCTCAAAGCGACCAGCGGGTCTATCCTCGTGGCCCTGCGCGCCGGGATAAAGCAGGCCGCCACGGCCACCGCCGTTAGAAGCAGAGGGATGAAGGCGAAGGTGAAGGGGTCGACCGTGCTGACGCCGTAGAGCAGGCTCGACAGGAGTCGGGTCGCGAGGAAGGATAAGACCAGCCCGACCGCGACGCCTATGATGGCGAGCTTCAACCCCTGTCCGATGACTATCCTGAGCACGTCGCGCCGCTGCGCGCCCAGCGCCATGCGGATGCCTATCTCGTGCGTGCGCTGCGCGACCATGTAGCTCATCACGCCGTAGATGCCTATGGTGGCGAGGACGAGCGCCACGCCCGCGAAGAGACCCAGCAGCAGGGTGTAGAAACGCGGCTGCGAGATGGAGTTTTCAAACTGCTGGGCCAACGTCCTGTTGCCGACGGGCTGGTCAGGATCAATGGCCTGCACCTCCCGGCGGATGGGCATGGCGAGGCTCGTCGGGTCGCCTTTCGTCCGCGCCAGCACGTACATGAAAGTGGTCGGCGTCTCAAGGTAGTGCGTAAAGATTTCGGGGCTGGCGTCTCCCGTCAGGTTGTACTGCTTGGTATCGCCGACGACGCCGACGATCTCGTAAGGAGTATTGCCGCCGCGCAGGTACAGTTGTTGGCCGAGTGGTTCTTCGCCGGGGAAGATGCGGCGCGCGAGGCTCTCGTTGATGAGGACGGACTTGGGCGCGCTGGCGTCGTCGCGCTCCGTGAACATACGCCCGCGCCGCAAAGGTATGCTCATCGTCTGGAAATAGTCCGCGCCGACAGTGTTGATGACCGCCGTTAATTCCTGCCCCTTGGGCTGCGGCGCGCGGCCCACCACTTCATAAGCCTGCAAGCGGCTGTTTCCCTGAAGCGGCAGAGCCGTGATGCCCCCGACGGATTCCACGCCCGGAAGCGCCTTCACTCTTTGAAACAGCTCTTTGAAAAACTCCGTCCCGCGGTTCCCTTCCGCATACTTCTGTGGCGGCAACACGAGCTGAGAATTGACGAGCACGCCCTCGGCCTTAAAGCCCGGGTCAACGTTTCTCATCGCGACGAAACTGCGTATGAGCAGGCCCGCACCGATCAGCAGCACCAGAGAGAGCACGACCTCTGAGACGACCAGCACGCTACGGAAGCGGTTCTGGCCCTTGCCGCCCGTCGAGCCGCGACTGCTATCCTTCAGAATCTCATTCAGGTTGGTGTGCGTCGTCTGCCACGCTGGCATGAGCCCGAAGATGAGTCCCGTTAAGATCGATATCAGAATCGTAAAGCCGAGGACTGTCGGGTCAATGCCGATCTCTTCGATGCGAGGGATGCTGGGCGGAATAAAGCTGAGCAGCACCTTGAGGCCGACGACGGCCAGCAGCACTCCGCACAGGCCGCCGATCAACCCCAGCAGCACGCTCTCCGTCAACAGTTGCCTGAGCAGCCGCAGCCTCGTCGCCCCGATGGCCGTCCGCAGCGCGACCTCTTTTCTGCGCGCCGTCATCCTCGCCGAAAGCAGGCTCGCGACGTTGACGCAGGCGATCAGCAACACGAAGAAGACAGCCCCCAGCAGCACGAACATGGCCGGGCGCAGGAATCCTACGACCGATTCCTGAAGCGGCTGCATAAAGACAGTCCAGCCCGTGTTCGTCGCCGGATAGGCTTGCTGTAGCTGGCTGGCGATGGCGTCCATCTCCGCGCGCGCTCTCTCGAAGGTAGCCCCGTCCCTGAGCCTACCTACGACACCCAGCCGGTAGTCAGTGCGGTCTTGCAGCTCTTCGTTATTAAACGCCAGAGGCTTCCAGACCTCTGCCGAGGAATCCGGGAATTTGAACGAGCCGCGCATGATTCCGACGACCGTAAAGATTTTGTCGTTCATCTTCACGGGCTGGCCTATGATCGAAGGGTCAGCGCCGAAATGTCTCTGCCAGACGGTTTCACTCAGGATGGCGACCATGTCGCTGCCGGGTCGCTCCTCTTCGGGCGTAAAGGTGCGCCCCAGCATGGGCTTCTCGCCCATCAGGTCGAAGAAGTTGGCCGTCACGGAGTAGCCGTCAAGGCGCTCTGCACCCGTCTCGGCTGTATGACGAAAGATCGTGCTCTCGAAAGCAGCCATCTCGGAGAACGACCGGCTCTGCTTCCTCCAATCAAGGAAGTCGGGCGGCGTGACACCGAACTGCCGAAGGTTGCGCTGCACATTGCTCGCCTGAATGGACATGATTCGATCAGGCTCTTTGAAAGGCAGCGGGCGCAGGATGACGGCGTTGACGATTGAGAAGATGGCCGTGTTCGCGCCGATGCCCAAAGCCAGCGTCAACACCGCCACGACCGTAAAGCCGGGGTTCTTACGCAACACCCTGATGCCATAACGCAGGTCTTGCCAGAGAGTCTCCATGATTCCAACTCCTCTTAATTCACGACAAAGCTCTTTTATCCGCCCGACGCGACCGAAGCGACGCCGCGCGTCCCACATCGCTTCTTCGGGCGTCATCCCCCTGCGGATGTTGTCCTCGGCCCGCATCTCAAGATGAAAACGCAGCTCCTCGTCTATGTCTCGATCAATCCGCTCGCGCCGGAAGAGATCGCGCACGTCCTTGAAGAAGCTTTTCAGGGGAAACATCTCATGCGCTCCTATACGGGCTGCATTATCTTCGAGATGGCTTCGGAGAGGCGCGCCCAGTTGGTCTCCTCCTCCGCCAGCCCCTTACGGCCAGCCCTCGTCAGCTTGTAATACTTGGCGCGCCGGTTATTCTCCGACACGCCCCACTCGGCTTCTATCCAGCCGCGCTTCTCCATCCTGTAGAGCGCAGGATAGAGCGAGCCCTCCTCGACCTGTAGGACATCGTCGGACAGCTGTTGAATCCGGCCCGCGATGCTATAGCCGTGCATAGGCCCAAGCGTCAGAGTCTTTAAGATGAGCATGTCCAGCGTGCCCTGAAGCAGCTCGGTGCGATTATCAGTCAAGACAAGTTCCCTCCCCTACCATGTCTAGGGGTGTATATACGCTCCTTACCCTAGGCTGTCAAGGGAGGCGGAGGAAATTGTGACTGATTATTTTCGGAGTGAGGTGGAGAAGCTGAGCGGTCGTCTCTCACGACGCGGCGAGTCTGGCCGCCTCTGCTTCCTGCTTGCGCTTTCTGCCGGCGCGTCCGTCGTAACTGACGAATGCGGGCAGGGCGAGCGCCATCAGTCCTGTGCCGAGTATGCAGAGAATGCCGCCCGACACGATGGAGGTGCGAATGCTGAAGAGGCTGGCGACGATGCCGGATTCCGCGTTGCCGAGCAGCGGGCCTGTCGTGTAGCTCACCATCTCTATGCCTGCCAGTCGCCCGCGCAAGTGATCCGGGATAGTCTGGTTCCAGATGGTCATCCTGAACACGCCGCTGATCATGTCCGCCGCGCCCGCGACCGCAAGGCAAACGAGCGCCAGCCACAGATGATCGGCGAAGCCGAAACAGAGAATGGCGAATCCCCAGATGGCGGCGGCGATGACCACGGCGAGCCCGTGGCGATTGATGCGCACCGTCCAGCCGGAGGTCAGCGTCGCCAGCAGAGCGCCGATTGAAGGCGCTGCATAGAGCAGCCCGACGGATGCGCCGCCGTACCCGACAGCGATTGCCGGGAAGAGGGCCATCGGCATCCCGAAGAACATCGCGTTGATGTCCACCAGATACGTGCCCATCAATTCGGGTCGGCTCTTCGCGTAGCGTATGCCCTCTATGATGGAGCGCAGGCTCGGGCGGTCTGCGTCAGGCGGCGGCGGGACGGCGCGCATCTGCCAGAGGGCGACGAGCGAGACGAGGAACGTCAGGAGGTCTATGGAGTAGGCGATGGTCGGCCCGGCGGTTGCGGCGAGCAGCCCCCCGAGCGACGGGCCGGCAACGCTGCCGACGTTTCGCGCCAGAAAATTGATGGCCGAGGCGGCGGGCATCAACTCCGGCGAGACGAGTCGCGGCAGCAAGGCTTCGAGCGATGGTCTTTGCAATCCGCTGAGGGCGGCGAAGGCCGCGGCGCAAACAAACAGCAGCCATGCGCGCGGGCGCGGCAGGAGCGAGTTGAAGATCAGGACGCCGCTGCCGACGGCGAGAAGCAGCTCCGTGAGCCGCACCATGCGGCGGCGATCAACGTAATCGGCCAACGCTCCGCCGATAAAAGCCATGAACAGTATGGGGACGAATTCGGCGACTCCCAGCAGCCCGACGGCGAACGTCGACCCGGTGAGCTGGTACATCTGCCACGGCAGGACAACGAAGGTCATCATCGAGCCGAAGAAGGAGACAGATTGACCTGTCAGGAGCAGACGGAAATCGCGTGAGACCCTGAGCGGCGTAAGGTCAATCCTGAACTGGCTGAGTCCGCGCGGCCCGCTGCCGTCCTTCTCTTCCGCTGGCGGCGCATGCGTTGGTTGAGCTTCGAGCGGGACAGGGTCGGGCGTGAGGCGTGTCACTTGATGCGAGGGCTGGTTATCCACAGTGTTCTCTTTGTACGACGACCGTTCGCTTATAAGCTACAGGATGATGCCTTTAATTTCCACCGCGACGTAACCTTCAACCCGTTGGCGGCTTCTCCCTTATGCTCTCGGAAACGCGAGCGAGCCCTAGTCGAACTGCTTCTTGAACTCTTCAAACTCCTGACGCAAGCCCGTCAGCTCGGCGCGCAGGGTTTCCACTTCCTGCGCCAACGCCTGAAGCCTGCCGGGCACTGCCTCGGTTTTATGCGCGGGCCTCTGTTCGGTTTCAACGTCCGGGCTCTGGTAGTCTGCGCTGACTTCGCCTGACAGCAGGTGTGCGTAGCGAATCTCCTTCTGACCGGGCTGGCGCGGGAGCTTCACAACGAGCGCCTGCGGCTCCTTTTCGATCAATGAGTCGAGCGTCTGTTCGACTTCCTCCAGACCCGTGAAATCGTAAAGCCTTTCGGCCCGCCCGCGCAGCTCGCCCGGAGTCTGCGGGCCTCTGAGCATCAGCACGCAGACGAGGGCCAGCTCTTTGGAGTCGAGCCCGAAGACCTCCATCATCATGTGCTTGTATTTGGGCACGCGGCTGGTGCTGCCGTAAAAAACGTAGACCAGATTTTTCCCGCGTAAGGTTTCGATGGTGTGCGAGACGAGTGGCTCATCAAAGGCCACGACCGGATAGCGATTGTTCTTCTGATTACATGCCTGCACGAGCGCGTTGAGCGTCAAAGGATAGTACTCGGGCGTCGTCACCTGCTTCTCAACGAGCGCGCCGAGCACGCGCACCTCGGCTTCGTTTAGTATCGTCTCCATAATCAGACATTCCTCCGGCGCTCGCCGCGAGCAAGGGAGCAGCCTGTACCCTCTCTCTGCGCGGCGGGGCTCACCTTCCGATTCATTGATAGTGCTTAGAGCTACGCGACGCCAGTATAACTTGCTGCCGAAGGCTTGCGCTCAACTTTATTTGTTCAGGCCGCACAAGGGGTAAAGTCTTGCCGTTGAAAATAAATTTTCCGAGGCAGGCTACCCTCGGACGGGCAGCGCGCATCCATAGGGCCAGACAAACTTTAGTCTCCGCGCAGTCTCCCCCGCGCCGTCCGAAACAATTGCAGGCCGGAGACCGCCTTTCCTGAGGTCTCAAAAAAAAGTAAGCCATTAATACTTTGCGCGGCAACCGCTCTCGGTGTGGCCGCAATGCGTCGAACTCTGTTTCGACTTTGAGGGAGGAGACTATGTACCGCAAATCTATCTTCAAGTGGACGAGTCTGTCCATTATCGCCGCGAGCCTCACGCTGTTTCTCTTCGGGCTGAGAGATCAGGAGGCCCTTGCCGCTCACGCCCTCAGGAAAAACGAAACCCCGACGGAGGGCTCGCTTCTCGTTATGGATTCAAAGGGGAAGATGGCCGGGGCTTGCCCGCTCAGGCACACCGCCGTCAAAGCGGAGATCAGCGGCTTCCTCTCGCGCGTGACCGTCACGCAGGAGTTTGAAAATTCTTTCCCGGAAAAGATCGAGGCCGTCTATACCTTTCCCCTGCCGCAGGCGGCTGCCGTCGACGATATGACGATGCGCGTCGGCGACCGCACGGTCAAGGGTAAGATCATGCGCCGGGAGGAAGCGCAGGCCGCTTACAACGAAGCCAGGACGAGCGGCAAGGTCGCCGGTCTGCTGGATCAGGAGCGACCCAACATCTTCACGCAATCGGTCGCCAACATCATGCCCGGCGAGAAGGTCACCATCACGCTCAGCTACGTCGAGACGTTGAAGTATGAGGACGGCTCTTACGAGTTCTCGTTCCCGATGGTC
>DASVWI010000033.1:0-72563 GCA_036389675.1 Pyrinomonadaceae bacterium | reverse complement strand
AACCGAAGTCACCAACGCCGAATATGCGGAGTTCGTCAACGAGACCAAACGCACGCCGCCTCAGCACTGGCCGGGAGGCAAGGTGCTGTCGGGGCAGGAGCAGTGGCCGGTCAACAACGTGTCGATAGATGACGCGAAGGCGTTTGCGGCGTGGCGCTCGAAGCGAGACGGCGTGACCTATCGCTTGCCGACCGAAGAGGAATGGGAGTATGCCGCCAGAAACGGCGACCAGACCAACCTGTATCCGTGGGGCAACAGTTGGGCCAACGATAGCGCCATCGTCAAGATGGCATCGCCGCAGGAGGTGGGCTCGCGACCGGGCGGGAAGAATCGATGGGGAGTGGTTGATCTGATCGGCAACGTGTGGGAGTGGACATCTTCGAAGGCTTCGCTCTATCCGGGCAGCACTCGAACAGTGGCCGAACAGGACAAGGACTCATACGTGATGCGAGGCGGCTCATATGCGAGCGACCCGTCGGGAGAGCGAGCCATCACGGCGACGTTCCGCGACTGGGTTCCGGCGTCGACCAAGCACACGACGCTTGGCTTCCGCCTCGTGCGTGCAGGCTCATAAGGGGGAAGGCTCAGCGCTTCCCGTAACCCGGAAGCGATTCGTGCCCGGCTCTCTCTGGATTGCGGAGCCCGCGCGCGCTTCAATTTTACGGCAGACATATCCCGTCGTCGCGCGGCTCCCGAAAGAGAAGCTACAGCCCGGCACTTCCGCGACGCCTCAAGAGCTTTGAAACAATATACGAGTTCAGAACGCGCCGCCTCCAGCAACAATCGGCAGGGCGGTTCGGACAAACGCGAACGGTCAGGCTTGCACGGGGAACGATTACAGTTTGATGAGAGGTACAGCAATGAAATCCGACAGCAGTAAACGGCGCTCCTGCTCCTTAATCCTTGCGCTCCTAATCGGCGCGATGCTCGCCGGAGCGTCCACGCTCAGAGCGCAGGATGTGGGCGGCGACCTCGGCGGAGCGGCGGGCATCTTCAGACCGAAGAACCCTGAGACCACCAGCCGTCGCCGCGCGCCCGGAATCAAGCCCCCGACCAACAGGACGCCCGGCACGACGGCGCGAAGACCCGGCGGTGGTGGAGGCGGCGGCGGGCGTCCGGCGGCGGCCACGGCTGCTGCGTCCGCCGAATTGGAGGAGCGCGTGGAGGATGCGCTCGACGAGGGTAACGAAGCGCGCGACGCGCGGCGCTACACTGAAGCCGAGCGGGCCTATCGCGAAGCCCTGCAAATAAAAGGGCGAGAATGGCGCGCAGCCTACGCGCTCGGCAATATCTACACCGACCAGCAGCGCTGGGAAGAGGCCGAGCGCTCCTATCGTCAGGCCGTGGAATGGAATCAACTCTCCGCCGATGCACAGATCGCGCTCAGCTTCGTCCTGATACAGCCGCGCACGGGCGGCAACAACGCCAGGCGGCTGGCCGACGCAGAGCAGGCGGCGCGCCGTGCCATTCAGCTTCAATCCACGAACGCGGTCGCTTATGACCGGCTGGGTCAGGCGCTCGAAACGCGCGGCGTGCTGACCGCCGAGACGGAGGCCGCCTACCGTCGCTCCGTCGAGCTGGACGCCTCGTCGGCAATCGCACACGTGCATATGGGCCACCTGCTGAGGAAGATGAACCGCGCGAGCGAGGCAGACCCCTACTACAGCCGCGCCATCTCGCTGGCGGGTGATGCCCCGACCCTCATACTGATCGCAGAGACACTGCAATCCGAGAATCGCTTTGACGATTCCGAGCCGCTCCTGCGCCGCGCGCTCGAAATGGACGCGCGCAATCCGAGCGCCAACTATTTTCTCGGGCGCTCACTGGTTTTGAAGAAGCGCTACAGCGAGGCCGAGCCGCTTTTGAAGACGGCCATAGAGGTGAGCCCGCGCAGCTTCGCGCCCTACTATGTGCTCGGGAGCGCTTACCTGCGCGCCGAGCGTCTGGAAGACGCGGAGCGCATTCTCAACCGCGCGGGAGAGTTCGCTTCCGCCGGAGACCGCAAGCTGCTCGCGGGCTCTTACGGCCTGAGCGGCGTCGGCGACGCTTATCTCAAAGCCGGGCGCGCCAAAGATGCCGCACGCGCCTACGAACGCGCCGCTGCGCTCGACCCGAGCAACACGGAAATACAGAGCAAGCTGGCAGACGCTAGAAACAAAGGATGAAGGCGGAAGGCGGCAACGATGAAGTAAAAGCTATCAAGGCATTACAGCATTACTTTCATCCCTCACACTGCCGCCCTCATCCCTTCGGAGACTCATATGCAGCAGTGCCCGAAATGTGGTCGTACGTATCAGGACGATAACCAGAAATTTTGTACCTTCGACGGCGGACGCCTCGGCGACGCTTCGGCTTCCGGGGGCGCGCCCACCATTGTCGATCTCAATAAGACTGTGCAGGCGAATTTTCCGCCGCCGCCGCCGGGCCAGCAGGGCGTGACTGCGCCGATCACTCCGCCCGATCTGGGCAGAACCATAGCGGGCGGGCCGCCCACGCCGACCTCGGAATTTCAGGGCCACGTGACGGGGCCGACGCAGGGGCCGACCTCTTCGGCGCTACAGCCGCCCGCCTCCGCGCCTCTGCCCTCGTCCGCGCCGTTGCCGCAGCCGCCCGTGCAATCAGCGCCGTTGCCGGCGAGCGCGCAGGGCGTCGCCGCCCAACCTGCGAAGAAGTCCGGCAAGCTGCCCCTGATCCTTGGCGGGGCCGCAGTCCTGCTCCTGCTCGGTCTAGGTGCGGGAGGCGCTTTGATCTGGTTCATGATGAACAGGGCTGAGAAGTCAACCGGCAGCGGCACGTCCATCAATACCAGAACGGACGAGAAAGCGAACGCCAATTCGAGCCGTAATGCGAACAGTGGTGAGACAGCGGCGGCCAGCCCCGGCCCGGCTGCGACGCCCCCGCCCGACGCGAACAGGTTCGTCAGCGCTAACAATAATCTCAACAGCCTGCTCGCGCAGCATTTCGTGGACTTCTCATTCTATTACCCGAAGACCTGGGAGCTTGACCCGAAGGCCGGCGGCGAAGGCTCCAGCAACTTCGTCAAGGTCGAGCGCCATCTGCCACCGGATTTTACGCAGGAGAATTTCGCCGTCGGCTACTATGAGAGCAACGGCACGGTCGAAGCCGACCGACCGATCTTTCCGAGTCTGGTCAAGTCTTTCAACACAAAGCTCACGGCGACCTTCCCGGAATACAAGAAGCTTTCCGAGGGCGAAACAAAGATCAACTCGATAGACGGTTACGAGTTTCGCTTTCAGAGCATCTCGCGCGGGACGGAGAAGGGCGACATCACCATCTGGGGACGCGTCGTCTTTCTGCCGCCGGGCACGGATGGAGACAAACGCGGTGTGACTTTATTGATGCTGGCGACCTCAGTTGCGCCGGAATTAAAGAGCATAGATGATGTCGGCGTCCGAGGCGAATTGCCCGTCATCTTAAACTCGTTCAAGCTGGGCCAGTGACGGTCCTCGGAGGAAGCGCCAGGCTCCTGAGTGCTTCGATTGATGAGACGGCACGCTCCCGGGCCTCAAGGCCCGGCGACTTCAGAACATCGACAAACCAAAAAAAATATCAAGGTAGACTGCTATGAAAATAGTTCTGTCAGAAGAGAGTAACGGGCAACAGAAGCCCGAGCGCATATACGAACGCCCCATCGTCAAGATCGGACGCGACCCGGCTGAATGCCAGGTCGTCTTTAACCAGACGGAGTGGCCCATGGTCTCGCGCCGCCACGCCGAGATTCGTTTTAAGGATGGGCGCTATCTGCTGGTGGACACCAATTCGAGCTTCGGCACTTTTCTGGACGGCCAGCGTGTGTCAGAGCCCGTCGAGGTGCGCGCCGGCTCGCGCGCGCAGTTCGGCGCAGGCGGCCCAGTCATGCGCGTCGTACGCATAGAGCAGGATCAGCCCAAGGCCGCGCCGGTCGACTTCGCCGAAATGGAGACGCACCGCGATATGCTGGCAGGCCAACAGCCAGCCGCACAACAGCCTCCTTCTGCGCCGCAGGCCGCCGCTCCGCCGCCACCACCACCACCTACGCCGCAGCAGCAACAGCCACCGCCGCCGCCGCAACAATCCGCGCCGAGCAAAGCTGCTCCGACGCCGACGCCTCCTCCTCCTGCGCCGTCGCAACCGACTTTCATAGAGATCGTGCGCAGCGCGACGGGCCAGCTTGAGCGCATACAGGTCAATAAGGACTTGATGATGCTCGGGCGCGACCCCGCGACGGACGTAGCCATTGAGGCTTCGGCGGCTGTCGTCTCGCGTCGCCACGCGGAGATTCAACGCCGCGACGGCCAGTTCATCCTCGTCGACAAGGGCAGCTTTAACGGCACGCTTCTCAACGACCAGCGCATCACGACCCCGACGCCGCTCTATGACGGCGACCGCATCCAGCTGGGCATGGGTGGGCCTATACTGCGTTTCGTTGACCCGTCGCACCCGGCCCCCGCCGGCGCGCAGCACGCGGGACAGCGGGCCGTGGCAGGCGTCGGCGCACCAGCCGTCGCACCCGTCACGCCCGTCTCAGGCCCTCTGGCCGAAGTCGCCGGCATGCACACGATGGTCGTCAAATCCGGCTCGGGCTCACTTCAACAGCAGAAGCCCTCAATCGGAGCCGGTGGCGGACAGCAGCCGCAGCTACTGATGCAGATCGGCTTCAACGGCAAGCAGCAGCTCACGATTGGCCGCGCTCCCGATAATGATATTCATCTGGACGGCCTGCAAATCTCCAATCACCATGCGCGAATTCTGAACTCCGGCGGCCAGATCATCATAGAGGATGTCGGCTCGACCAACGGCGTCTATATTAACGGCGCGCGCATCACTGGCCGTCGTCCCATCCAGAACCGCGACATCGTGCAGGTCGGCCCGTTCGTCCTGCAGGCAGACCCGCAGCGCGGCGTCGCCATCTTCGACACGCGCTCCAAGACGCGCATTGATGTCATAGACATCACCAAGGAAGTGACGAATCGCTCGGGCGGCGGCATGATCAAGCTGCTCGACGACGTTGATCTGACGATTCAGCCCAACGAGTTCGTCGGCCTCCTCGGCCCGTCCGGCGCTGGCAAATCCACGCTGATGGATTCGATGAACGGCATGCGCCCGGCTTCAAGCGGCCACGTCCTCATCAATAACCTCGATCTCTACCAGCACCTCGACTCGCTCAAGCAGTCCATCGGCTACGTGCCGCAGGACGACATCATTCATCGGGAGCTGACCGTCTACCGCACGCTCTACTACGTCGCGCGCCTGCGCCTGTCGCGCGACGTGTCGACGCAGGAGATCGACCAGATCGTCGGCGAGGTGATGGACGTGACGGGACTCTCCGAGCGCAGGGACGTGCCCGTGGGCCAACTCTCCGGCGGCCAGCGCAAGCGCGTCTCCATCGCCGTCGAGCTCATCACCAAGCCGAGCGTGATCTTTCTGGACGAGCCGACATCGGGCCTCGACCCCGCGACCGAAGAGAAGATCATGAAGCTCTTCCGCCAGATAGCCGAGTCTGGCCGCACCGTCATCTTAACGACGCACGCGATGGAGAACGTCAAGCTCTTCGACAAGATCGTCGTGATGATGAGAGGCAAGCTGGTCTTCTACGGCGCGCCGCAGGAGGCCCTGGCCCACGTTCAGGCCGACAGCTTCAAAGACCTCTACGACAAGCTCGAAGCTCCCATCGAAGATCAGATCGCGAAGATGCCGCCCCTGCCGCCCGACGCGACCAAGGAGCAGAAGGCCGCCTTCAAAAAACAGAAGGAGCAGATCGCCGAAGCCGTCGCAGAGGAATGGAAGCGCCGTTTTCAGCGTACCCCTCAGTACCAGCGCAACATCGTTCAGCCCTTAAGCGGGCTGAAGCGCGACGCGCAGCAGGTTGCACCGACGAAGCGGCGTCCGAGCGTGACGGATGCTGTGCGACAGTGGGCCACCCTCGCCCGCCGCTACATGGAGGTGCTCGGGCGCGACCGCTTCAACCTGCTGATCCTCTTCGGGCAGGCTCCGATCGTCGCCTTCCTGACCTATCTGGTGGTGGGCAAGGATGCGCCGCGCGACTTTCCTTTCTTCGTGCTGGCGCTCGTGGCCGTCTGGTTCGGAACTTCCGTTTCGGCGCGCGAGATCATACGCGAGCGCGCCGTCTATAATCGCGAGCGGATGGTCAACCTGGGCCTCCTGCCTTACGTCGGCTCGAAGCTTTTGATTCTCTCGATGATCGTCGGCGTGCAATGCGTGCTGCTCTTCGGCACGCTCAAGCTGTTTGACCTCGCCGGTATGATGAAGTTGCAGGGCTACATGTTCGGCCTTCCGCAGGTTCTCGTCATGATTCTGACGGGAATAGTCGGCATCGCGCTCGGGCTCTTCATCTCAGCGGTGGTCAGAACCTCCGAGATGGCGACCAGCCTTGTGCCGCTCATCCTCATCCCGCAGATTCTCTTTTCGGGACTGGTCGGTGTGCCGACCGGGACATCTAAAGTCGTCGGCCTCTTCATGCCCGCCACCTGGTCTTTCGACGAGATGAAGCAGCTATCGGGTCTCGACACCCTGCGCGAAGAGGGCTCGGAAAAGAATGGGACGAACGAGGGGCGCGGGCTCTACAAGCACGTCGAGGATTTGAACGACGAAAACATCAGCCGAGCCCGGCGCGAGATAGATAATTACAAGAAGAGCGCCGAGGACAATCAGGCCGACTTCGAGAAGAAGATGAACGACTATGTCGCCAGACTGAAACAGGGCGACACGTCCGCCGTCCAACCGGAAGCGCCCAAGCTCGGCGATGCGCCGGTAGTGCCGACAGCCGAGCGCATTCCCCCCGACCTGAGCAATTACGTAGACTTCCTGCACCCGTGGGGCCATGTTCTCTTAAACCCCATCGTGCTGCTCATCATGTTCTTCGCTCTGATCACAGCGACCATCATGGCGCTCAGATCGCAGGACATCGGATAAAAGCAAGGATGAAGGCGGAAGGCGGAAGGATGAAGTAAAAGGTTTCAAGCACGAGCAGCATTCCTTTCATCCTTCATCCTTGCCGCCTTCATCCTTGCTTTTCTGTCTGTCCCTGTTAATTTATCTCTTAGAGGCATGATGAAATTGAGAAAGCCCTTTTGGAAACCGCTCACGGCGCTGGCCGCAAGTGCCTTGTTGCTTGCCGCCGTGAGTCTCACCTATGCCGCTTCCGCCGCTCTCGGCGGTTCATCTTTCGCGCAGGAATCGATACCCGCGCCGCCCGCTGATCGCACGCTCATCTATCTTATCGATGAGAAGGGCGTGCTCGCCGCTTTGCCTTTTGAAGCGGGCACGATGCCGATTAAAACGGATGAGGCGGCGAAAAGCGACAAGATCAGCTATGTGGAATTGAAGGGTACGAGTGCGGCCACGCTGGTCAAAACGGATGAGCCGCGTTTTTACGTCTTCGTGCCCGATAATCCGGGCGCGCACCCGCCGTTTCTCGTCCGCCTGACCAATAAGCGCGGGGCGAGGCGCGTGACGGCGATTACGCAGCGCGGTTTGCGCGGCTATGCCATCGCCTCCGAAGAGATAGTCAAGCCGCGCTATCGCGTGCTCGGGCGCGAGGGCGGCATGGTCTACATGGAGATACGCCCGCGCGAGGCGCTTCTGCCCGGCGAATATGCTATCGTCGGCACAGACCTTGAGCGCATCGGCACGTTTCGCGTCGCGCCCGTGTCCATTCCTTAGATAGAGGATTTAAGAAAAGGAAGATTTGAAAAGTATGAGTTCTCCACAACAGTCACAGGCTCGCTCACGAAGATTCTGGACGCCCGCGCGCCTCGGGCTGACGCTGCTGACGCTGGCGCTGATTGCGGCCTTCGGCGTTTCGAGTTGCAGCCGAACACCGGAAACCGCGAAAGAGAGCCCGCCGAAAACAGCTGCGCCCGGCAGCGGTGGGCCGGTGGCTGGTACACCTCTGCCCGCCAGCTTGATGACGACCGAGCTAAAGACGATTGACGGCAAAGCCATCAAGCTCTCGGACTACGCCGGCAAAGTCGTGATTGTTAATTTGTGGGCCACGTGGTGCGGGCCTTGCCGCATAGAGATTCCGCACCTGATCGAGATTGCCAACGAGTATAAGGGGCGCGTGGAGTTGATCGGCCTGACGAACGAAGACCCTGTCGTCGATGCGGAGAAGGTCAAAAACTTCATGCGCGACCATAACATCAACTACACCATCGGCTGGGCGTCTCAGGAATTCGCGCTCGGGTTGATGCAGGGCAATATACGCAACTCCATCCCGCAGAGCTTCGTCATCACACGCGACGGTCGCGTCTTCAAGCGCTTCGTCGGCTTCAGCCCGACGCAAACGCCGCCGCAGATGCGCGAGGCCGTCGAGCTGGCCGTTAACGAAAAGGTCTGAGGCTTAAAGACCGCCTGCGCCCCGGCGGCAAGCAGTAGGAGCCGGGGCACTCGCACGAGCAAGGCAAGGGAAATGTATCGTCAATAAAAGTTGTCCGGCCAGCAGACCAATCGAGGTTTGCCGGAAGCAATCCGCGCCCGCCCTTAACAAGCTGCCATACCTCGCCGTGAAAGATTTGAGCGGTGCGCCTCTTGTGTAGATGATCGGAAGCCGACATGAAACGCTGCCCCGCCTGCGACCGCACCTACTCGGATGAAGCAGCCCTGAACTTTTGCCTTGATGACGGCGCGCCGCTGATGAACGTCGAGCCCGGCGCGTTCAGCTCGCAGGAGACGCTGCGTATCCCCGCGGCGCGCCCGACCGAGCAGGGCCTCACGGATGTTCTGCCACGGGGCGGGCCGCAGCCGAGCCCGAAGCCGTCCTATGGGCCAACGCCTTACACGCCGCTGCCGGCAGGCTACGCTCAGCCCGCCGCGCACGGTGTCATACCGCGCCGCAGTAATCACTTGCCCTTGATCATCGGCGTCTCGGTCGTCCTCTTCATAGGCTTGGCCGCAGTCGCCGCCTTCGTCGCTTACGCCATGCTGCGGACGCCGACCATCATCGTCGCCAAACAGGGCGGGCAATACACGACCATCACGGAAGCCATCAGGAACGCCGAGCCCGGGACGCGCATCATGGTGCGCCCGGGTTTCTACAACGAAGGCTTTGCCATAGACAAGGAGTTGGAGATCGTCGGCGACGGGCCGCTGCGCGACATCGTGGTCGAAAGCACGGAGACCAACTGTATTCGTATGCAGACGGAGAAGGCGACTGTCCGCGGGCTGACGCTGCGCGCCCGGACTGCGCCCAAAGAATTATTCGCCGTGGATATTCCCCGCGGGCAGTTGATCATTGAGGATTGCGATATTACTTCCGACTCCCTGGCCTCTGTGGCGATTCACGGCACGATGGCCGATCCCGTCATTCGTCGCACGAAGATACACGACGGCAAGGCCGGCGGCGTCTTCGTCTTCGATCAGGGCAAGGGAACGATTGAGGACTGTGACATCTACGGCAACACGAATGCAGCCGTCGAGATTAAGGACGGAAGTAACACTACGGTGCGTCGCTCGAAGCTCTACGACAATAAGATGAGCGGCATCTTCGTCTGGAAAAACAGCAAGGCGACTATCGAGAGCTGCGATGTCTACGGCAACGAGTATGCCGGAATCACCATCGGCGAATACGCCAACCCGACCATCAGCAAGTGCAAAATCCACAACGGCAAGGCAGGCGGCATCTTCATCTACGATCACGGCAAGGGAACGATTGAAGATTGCGAGATCACCACGCACGTCTACGCGGGAATCGAGATCAAAGACGACAGCGACCCCACGGTTCGACGCTGCAAGATTTCACAGAGCAAGGTGAGCGGCATCTTCGTCTGGAAAAACAGCAAGGGCACAATCGAGGATTGCGAGATTTTCAGGAACACCTACGCGGGCATCGCCACCTCCGAGGGCGGCGACCCGCAGGTCAGGCGCTGCAAGATTAACCGCAACGCCTATTCGGCCATCTGGGCCTTTGCGAACGGCGCGGGAACCGTCAAGGACTCAGACCTCACGGCCAATGATCGCGGCCCCTGGCTTATAGAGACCGGCAGCTCCGTCAGCCGCAGCGGAAACACAGAATAAAAGGATGAAGGATGAAGGATGAAGGATGAAAGGAATGCTGTTCGTTCTTGAATGCTTTTACTTCATCCTTCCGCCTTCCGCCTTCATCCTTGCTCTTGTCGCTCTTCTTCCAGCTCGCGTTCGCCTTCCTGCTTAAGGTCCTGGCCTTCGCGCTCTAATTCTGCGTCTTCGAGGCCCTGCCCGACGCGTTCCTTGGCGCGACCTTCGAGTCTTTTCATCTCGGCTTCAACGCGGCCCTCGATCTCGTCGATGGGAGCAGGCTCGCCCAATTCTTCCTGCGTCACGATCTTGTCCTTATCAATCTCCATGATTCCCGTCCTCCATATAATTTGATGCCGTGCATCGTCTCACCATTCGCGGCGCGCGGTCAAACGACGAGGGAAATGGTCGATGTCAGCCCGTCGGTAATTGGACGGGCGAGCGCCCGCGCGCAGGGATCAGGCCGCTGATGACGCGCACCGCCGCCTCTTCGGCTTCGACCGCCGACTCGAAGGTCAGGAGCGTGGTCGCCCTCTGCGGCACGCGCGGCAGTACGTAAGGATTACCGAAGACGGCGACGATGGTCGGCACACCCGCCTCATCGAGCGCGCGCAGGACTTCGGCGTGAGCATGAGCGAGCGAGACGCTCCCCTTGTAGGCGGCGACGCGCGCGCAGATTGCCACCAGCGCTACCTCGCAATCGACCGTCGCCGCCAGTATCTGCTCCACGTCTGCCGCCTCCGCGCTCGATTCGATGACGGGCGCGCCAAACCTCTCTGTGACCTCGCGCGAGAAGGGCAGCCCGGCGGGCTCTCGCAGCACATGAGCCCAGACGGGCACGGAATCCTTCAGGATAATCGCCGCGACGCGCTTGTTTTTAAGCGGAAGCAGTCCGCGCGGGTCGCGTATGAGCGTGACGGCGTGCTCGAAAAGCTCGCGCGCCGTCGAAGTGTGCGCCGGGCTGCCGAGTACGTCCCAGACATTGTCGAGCGAAACCTCGCGCTCGCGCGCGAGCCCGCACCATGCCTTCGCACTCAGAATGCGGCGCGCCGATTCGTTTATGCGCTCGGGCGTGAGCCGCCCCGATGAGACAGCAGCGACGAGCGCGGCGTGTGCCGCTGCCGCATCCACAGGGTATAACACCACGTCGCACCCGGCCTCGACGGCAAGCACGGCGGCCTCTCCGGGCTCGTAGCGATCTGCGACCGCGCCCATCGAGAGGGCGTCCGTGAAGATGAGCCCGTCGAAACCGAACTCACGGCGCAGTATGCCGTCGACGAGCGCGGGCGAGAGCGTCGCCGGTCGCGCCTCCTTTGCCCCGCGGTCGAGCGCCGGGACATTGATGTGCGCCGTCATCACAGCCCGCACGCCGCGCCGCACTGCATCATGAAAGGGAGGCAGCTCAATCTGCTCCAACCTTTCGCGCGAAGCGTCAAGCGTCGGAAGAAGAATGTGCGAATCGAGAGCGGTGTCGCCGTGGCCGGGAAAGTGTTTGGCCGTCGCTATCTGGCCCTCGTCCTGTGCGGCGCGGATAAAGGCCGCGCCCCAGTGGGCCACCATTTCGGGGTCGTCGCTGAAGGCGCGCGTATTGATGATCGGGTTGGAGGGATTGTTGTTTACGTCCAGCACGGGATAGAAGTTGACGTGGATGCCTATGGCGCGTCCTTCGCGCGCGGTGATGCGCGCCGCCGCCGCCGCCGACTCCGTATCACCGGTTGCGGCCAGCGCCATCGCACGCGGCATGCGCGTTCCCCCGCGCAGCTGCATCCCCACGCCGCCCTCGAAATCGGAGGCGAAAAGCAGCGGGATGCGCGCCCGTCGCTGTAGGCGGTTGGTCAACGCGGCGGTCGTAAAGGCATCGCCGTTGTAGACGATGAAGCCGCCAACGCCCAAACGCTCGACGCCGTGTATGAGTCGGGTGTAGGCTTCGCTTCCCTCATGTAAAAGCGTCCCCGTCAGGTCTGGCATCAACAACTGTCCGATGCGCTCTTCAATCGTCAGCTCGCGCAGGGTCTCTTCGACCCAGACGGCCTGCTCGTCATTCTCTGGCTGCAAAAGGTGTCCGCCTCTCTTTAATTGCTCGTCGCGCATGTTAGCATACACAAAAGAGACGGCGCGCACCCCTCCGCTCACAAAGCCTTAACGGCAGCCGACAGCTTTCGAGGGGCGTTTCGCAGCTTCGCGCCTTATCTAATCGAGCACACAGTGGTAAACTATTCCAGCCTTTGAAGGCATCCAACGGCTTCAACTTTATGCGTCGTCAACTCTTATTCATCGCCGTTCTACTGTGTGCCCTGACCCTCGGCGGCTGGGGCAGCGTGGCGGCTATCGCGCTGTGCCCACATGCGGCGCAGGCGTCTTCAGTTGATGCGGCGGCAACGCCCGCCGAAGCTATGGAGATGGACGGCGATCATGCTTGTTGCCCGGCGAAGGACGGCGTGGCGGCTGAGCATTGCGCGGGCTCGGCGGGTGAAGCGAAGAGTGAGACGGAGGCTGTGGCGCAGACGAATGATGCTATGCGGTCGCTCGCGCAACTCGCTGCATCGTGCCTGCACTGCTTTAGCCATAACTCCTTGCCGCCAGCGCCCGTCAGTATGCGTGAAGCTGAGCGGAGCAGCTCAGAGGCCAGCCGCGCGGCTTCGCAAGAGGTAAAGCCGCTTGCGCCACCCGCCGTCAGGTTCTTGTCCGCTATCATCCCCGTTCAGGGCGCTCCACCCTACCCCCCTCATCGCAAGCATTTACTCCTGAGCGTTTTCCTTATCTAAATCCCCCTCGGACGTTTCGGTTCTGTTGAGAATCCTGTGTGGGCACACACGTGCGTCCACGTGCGGGTTCTGGTTTTCAAATAGAGGGCGGAGGATGCAAGGCTTCTTCGCTGCCCGTTGAACTGAATATATCTTCAGGGGAATTATGTTTCATCTTAACTTACACGCAAAAATTTATACGCTCCTGCTGGTCGCGGCCTGTTTGGTCTTGAGCGGTGACGTGTCCGGCCTCGCTGCGGCGCGTGCCCAGCACGAGGGGCACGACATGAGCAACATGCCGGGCACGAGCAAGCCCAAGCCGAAACCTGCGAAGCGAAGGGCAGCGACGCCGAAGAGGACTCCGGCACGTCGCGCGAGCGCACCGAGGCAAGCTACTCCGGCTGCTCCTTCTCCGGCTGCTGCTCAGCCGCAGAAAGAGGATGTCCATGAGCATGATATGCCCGGCATGAACATGCCCGCGCCTGAGCCCTCGCCTGCTCCAGCAAACACGACGCAGCCGGAGACGGAAGAGACCACAGCGCCCTCCGGCCACGAGATGCATACCGAGTCGGCTCAGCCTGAGGCCGCGCCGTCGCCGGCAACTTCGCCTGCCACGTCGCTGCCAGCGCCCGCGACCGGCGCGCAGCCACCCGCGCCTTCCGGTCATGAAGGCCACAACATGGAGAACATGCCGGGCGGCACAGGCGGCGGAAGCGCCGCGCCGCCAGCCGGGACGCACGACATGATGCCGGGCATGGATATGAGCGGCGGGGAAGCTTCAGGGATGGGCAGAATGGAGGCGGGCGCGCTTGAGATGGCGGGCGAGCAGATGAACATACGCCTTCTGCCGAACACCTCTAACCGCAATTCGATTGCGATGGGGCAGATGGGCTCAGGCTCATCATGGCAGCCCGCCACGACCCCCATGTACATGTGGTACAAAACGTCTGGCCGCTGGCTACTCTTTCTGCACGGCGATATGAAGCTCGGCGTCAATGCTCAGGGTGGGCCAAGGGGTGTGGCGAAATTCGAGTCGTCAAACTGGATTATGCCGATGGCGTTTACGCGGTTGGGCCGCGGCACGCTCCAACTGCGCGGCATGTTCAGCTTCGAGCCCTTTACCTTTCCGCAGGGCGGCTCGCCCCTGCTGTTCCAGACCGGCGAGACATACAAGGGGCGCTCCATCATCGACGCCCAGCACCCGCACGATCTCTTTATGGAGCTCTCGGGCACGTACACCGTGCCTGTGGGCGAGCGCGCGACGTGGTTTACTTACGTCGGCTTTCCGGGCGAACCCGCGCTTGGGCCGACGGCCTTCATGCATCGCTGGTCGGCGTCCGAAAACCCTTCTGCCCCGCTCTCGCATCACTTGCAGGATTCAACGCACATTTCCTTCGGAGTGTTCACGACGGGCTTTACCTACCGCTGGTTCAAGCTCGAAGGCTCTCTCTTCAACGGGCGCGAGCCTGACGAGAATCGTTATAACTTCGAGTTCAATCCGTGGAACTCGCGCTCGGCCCGTCTCTCGTTTGCGCCCAACGACAACTGGGCCATGCAGGTCAGCTACGGATTGTTGAAGAACCCTGAACCATTAGAACCGGGAGACATACGCCGTGCGACCGCCTCCATCAGCTACAACAAGCGTTTCGCGCGCGGCAACTGGGCTTCGAGCCTGATCTGGGGACGCAACCGCGCAAGCCACGCCAATCAGACCTTTCATCTCAACAGCTACCTTGCGGAATCCACCCTCAACTTTCTCGACAGGAACTATCTCTATACGCGGCTTGAGCTGGTGGACAAGCATGATCTGCTGCGCGATGAGGACTTACACACACTGGGCCTGAGCCACGCGCAGCACCCGCAGTTCCGCATCGGCGCATACACGCTTGGCGCGGCGCGCGACCTCTGGAATACTGAGAAACTCTCGGTTGCCCTCGGCGGCGACTTCACCTTTTACTCCAAGCCCTCTACGCTCGACGCAATCTACGGCAACAACCCGACTTCCTACCGCTTCTTCATACGCCTGCGCCCCGGTCGGATGAAAATGAGCGGGCACGGACACTGAAAAGGGGGTCAGGGGTCAGGGGACGGGGAAGAAGGGATAACCGGGTTTCGGTTTCCCCCGACCCCCGACCCCTGACCCCTGATCCCCGCCTTCGTGCGATGTATGCTAAGCGCGCACGCTCTGTGCGACTGCGGGACACCGCTCAGGTTAATGGCCGAGTCCCCTCTCAGCATGTTTGCCCCTTACTTTATCGGGTTATCGGGTGTAATATTGGGCCGCTAGCAAAGCACGGTACAATCATTGCTTCCTGAGTCCCGGTACGGATAGACGTGTGCTCTCCTCTTTCATTTGTTCACACGGATAATCAGGAAGTCTGACGTTGGAAGGGGTATCGCAGTATGAAGCCTTCGGTTTTGAAGCCTGCCTTGATGAGCGCGCTCGCGCTCATGCTTCTGTTGGGCCTTTGGGGAGCGGCCCCGGCACAGGACAAGAATAGAAAGAGAATCAAAGAGGCCGCCAGCCAGTCACAGAAGGCCGCCAAGGCTTTCAACGATATTATGTCTGCGCCCGACAAAGGGATTCCGCGCGACCTGCTGGCGCGTGCCGAGGCCGTCGCGGTCTTTCCTGATGTGATCAAGGCCGGGTTTATCGTCGGCGGGCGCGGCGGGCGCGGCGTCATCAGCCGCAGAGTCAGGGGCGGATGGAGCGCGCCCGCTTTCTTCAATCTGGGCGGCGGCAGCATAGGGTTGCAGATCGGCGCGTCCTCCACAGACTTCGTTCTCTTATTTATGAATCAGGAAGCGATCAAAGGGCTTCTTGAGGATAAGTTCGAGATCGGCGGCGAGGGCAGCATCGCCGCCGGGCCGGTCGGACGCTCGGCGGGCGCTTCGACCAACGCGACGCTCGACGCGGGGATTATCTCTTACTCGCGAAGTAAGGGTCTGTTCGCCGGGCTCGAATTGAAGGGCACGGTGATTAACCCTGACAACGACGACAATGAAGCTGTTTATGGATTGAAAGCGATTGATATCCTGACCGGCACACGCAAGATTGATATGAAGCGCATGCCGCCGGGCGTGCGTATCTTTCCCCAAACGCTGGCTCGCTATTCCGTTCGCAGGTGAGGACAGCCCCGGAGCTGCGTTGTGAAATGAAAACTTGAAATGGCTGTTCAAATAAATTGAGGAGGAGAAGAAGAAGTATGAAGCATAGCTTGCAACATCGCGCCGCATGCGCGCTCGGCCTGGTGGCTTTAATGTGTCTGACCGTGGCCGTGGCCTCAGCGCAGACCAACAATAAGAGGACGAAAGATGCCGCGCGGCACGCCAACGACGCGGCCAAAGTCTTCAGACAGATCATGGGCACGCCCGACAACGCGATCCCGAAGGAACTGCTGGAAAAGGCCGAAGCGATTGTGGTCTTTCCGGGCGTCAAAAAAGCGGCCTTCATCGTCGGCGGCAGCGGCGGTCAGGGCGTCGTCAGTCGTCGCGCTAATGGCGGCTGGAGCGAACCGGCGTTCCTCAACATCGGCGGCGGCAGCATCGGCGCGCAGATCGGCGCGTCCTCCACAGACTATGTGCTGTTGATTATGAATCAGGAAGGATTGAAAGGACTCCTCGAAGACAAGTTTGAGATGGGCGGCGAGGCGAGCGTGGCCGCCGGGCCGGTCGGACGCACGGCGGCGGCCACCACCAACGCGACGCTCGATGCCGGCATCCTGACATACTCGCGCAGCAAGGGCGCATTCGCCGGAGTCTCTTTGAAGGGCGCGGTCATAGGTCATGACAACGACCTCAATCAGGCGATCTACGGGAAGAACGCGCACGAGCTGCTATCGGGCACGGCGATGACGATGACACAGATGCCCGCCTCCGTACGCATCTTTCCCCAGACGCTCAGCCTGTACTCGAAGCGTTAACGCGGGGAATCTCACAGGCGCAGAGGGGTTGAGTTGTTTGTGCCTGATCTCAACTAAAGGGCGCGCCGACAAGAAGCTTGACGCTATGGCGAGCGCGCCCTTATGATGCCGAGGCGAACCTTTTGGATACGGGCCGCCCGGCTCCCGCGACAGTCACGCCAGCATCGAAGAATCGGAGAGCTATCATGCTGCCACGCACGCAACGACAGAAAGAGATTCTCGATTACATCACGCGCTTCATCGCGCGACACGGGTACGAGCCCTCCTACGCGCAGATCGCGCGCCACTTCGGCGTCTCCTCCAAGGCGACCATCGCCAAGCACATCGCGGCGCTTGAGCGCAGGGGACTGCTCTCGCGGCGGCGCGACGACGGAGCTTTCAACCTCGCCGTGACGGTTGAGGATTCGCCGACGGATGCCATTTGTGAAGTGCCGCTGCTGGGACGCATCGCGGCGGGCGCGCCCATTGATGCGGTCGAGGACGCGCAGCCGATCAGCGTGCCGCGTTTTCTTCTGGGGCGCGTGCGCCCTGAGCGCGTTTATGCCTTGAGGGTCAAGGGCGATTCGATGATTGACGAGCACATCTGCGACGGCGACATCGCTCTGATAGAGAATCGCACGGAGGCGCGCGACGGCGAGATAGTGGTCGCCCTCGTCGAGGGCACGCGCGCGACGCTCAAACGGCTCTATCGCTTCGGCTCCGAAGTCGAGCTGCGCCCGGCCAATTCACAACTCGCTCCCATGAGATTGCGCGCCGCGCAAGTCACCGTGCAGGGAATCTTTCGCGGACTGCTGCGTCCGAGCATATAAACTCGGAGCGGACGAGACCGGAGCGCCCGTGCCCCCTCATCCGAATCCGGCCTTCGGGCTCTCGGCCCGCCCGTCTTTCATCTTCGCTGTTTCCGTAGTAGTCCCGCGCCGGTTGCCATCAGCATTAAGCACAAAGTCGAGCCGTCTGCGATTCAAGGTCAAGACTGATTCGGGTAATATGTCTTGGTTGATTGGCGGGGCTGCCGGAAGGCCGGCACTTGAGCTCGCAGGAAAAGCGGGAGACGGTTATCTCGATGAACAAAATCAAAATCATTGCTTTGCTGCTCGGACTTACCCTTCTCGGCATAAATGTGGCGGGGCTCTTTATCTCCATGAGAAACCCGGCGATCTATCAGGAAACGAAGGTGCGCGACAAAGATGATATAACCCTGACCGAAGCGGAATTATTACAGGCGGGCGAAAGAAGACCGGGCGAATCGACCGAAGCTTACATTCTCAGATTGAACGACGCGGTGAACAAAGGCATCGCCCACTACTGGGAGGACGAAGGGATCGCCAAATACAATCTGAGAGTGCCCATCTATGAGAACTACCTGCTCTTTCTGGCGAGCTACATACGCCCCAGGGACTATCGCAAGTACGAATTCTATGATCACAACAAGAACATCGAGAGAGGCGTCGGGATATGTTCGCTCCACGCGCTGGTGATGGCGGGAATGCTCAAGGATCATGGCGTCGATTCGAGAATGGTGCTCCTGAATCAGCATGTCGTGGCGATGGCGCAGGTCGATAAGGAGCATGATCGCTGGTGGGTCGTCGATCCTGATCTGGCGGTGGTCGTCAAACATGATATGCGTGAGATAGAGGCCGACACCGCTCTGGTCAAGCCGTTCTATCTCGAAAAGGGCTACGCGCCGGAATACGTGGATTTTGTCGCGGAGCTATATGGTAAGGAAGGCAACGGCGTCTTCAAGGGCGTTAATGATTATCTGCCGTGGAAGCTGGGCTATGTCGAGTACTTATCATATATCCTGATCTGGGCGCTGCCGGTAATGCTCATGACCCCTTTCGCCTTCTCGTATTTAAGACACAGGCTTCGCCGCAGAAAGTCTCTGTCCCCGCACAGCGCATTGCAGCCGGACTATGCGAAGGTGTGAAGGGCCGCCGGTTTCCGGTCGCATCCTTCTTCCCTGTGCGGATAGAGCTTGCCGTCTTGAGTGACCGACATTTAAAGGTGCGATGAAGATAGTTCAGGATACGGGAAGCCACTTCGAGCTGGACGACAAGCGCTCAGGCGCTCTGATGTCGGAGCTGCTCGCGCGCCCGCTCTTCGCGCATCTAGCCACAGCAAGCGACGGGGGAGCGCCCAGAGAATCGCCCGTCTGGTTTCTTTGGGAAGGGGAAGCGCTCTGGATTATTGGAAACTACCGCACGGACACTTTCCCCGGTCGCATCGAGCGCGAGCCGCGTTGCGCCATCGGCATCGTAGACTTTGAGAGGTCAACGGGGCTGGTTCAACACCTTGGCTTTCGCGGTCGCGCGCGCCTTGAGCCGCATGACGCGGAGAGGATGAAACGCCTGCTCAGCCGTTATCTGGGAAAGGATGCGTCGCGTTGGGATCCGCGCTTCGTCGAGATACTGGGCGATACGGATTACATCTTCGTCCGCTTCGAGCCGGAAACGGCTGTCATCCGCGATCAGTCGTATATCGTCAGAAAGAATTAACAGAGATGGTCAGGATAAAAGCAGAAAACAGGAATCAGACTGTAAGCCTGAATGCTTCATAGCTTTTTCTTCATCCCGTCTATCCCTGTTCATTGCCTTGCTTCGTGGGTCTAAAGAAAGGTTATATGAGTTCAGCAACCGGAACGGATAATCTGAGAATCGAGAAGGCCGGAGAGGGTGATGTCCCCTTGATTCTCTCTTTCATCAAAGAGCTGGCGGAGTATGAGCGCATGTCCGACGACGTGGTGGCGACCGAGGAGTTGCTCCGTGCGTCATTGTTCGGGGAGCGGGCGATGGCAGAGGTGGTCATCGCTTATCGCGACGAGCGTGCGGTCGGCTTCGCGCTCTTCTTTCATAACTTCTCGACCTTCCTGGGCCGTCCGGGCATTTACCTCGAAGACCTGTACGTGCAACCGCAGGCTCGCGGCAAGGGAGTGGGGCGCTCTCTGCTCGCTCATCTGGCGCGTCTGGCAAAGGAGCGCGGTTGC
Organism: Pyrinomonadaceae bacterium; assembly: GCA_036389675.1. Lineage (GTDB taxonomy): Bacteria > Acidobacteriota > Blastocatellia > Pyrinomonadales > Pyrinomonadaceae > DASQYE01. Next base: position 52,899 of record DASVWI010000033.1, on the reverse strand, counting down.
GGTCGGCTGGAATGGGCCGTGCTGGATTGGAACGAACCGGCGATCAGGTTTTATCAAAATCTGGGGGCCGTCCCGATGAGCGAGTGGACGGTTTTTCGCGCCACCGGCGACGCGCTCGACAGGTTAGCCCAAGCGACACCCCGTACGACTGACCAATAGTGAGGTCTTCAAATGTTCTGTCCAAAATGCGGCCAGCAGCAATCATCTAATGAAGTGCGCTTCTGCTCGCGCTGCGGTTTCCAGCTCGCGGTCGTCAAAGAGCTGTTGATAACCGACGGCGCGCTGGTTTGGCCCGAAGCCGAGACGACCGTGAGCCGGCGCTCGGCGCGCAATCAGGGCATTCGTCAGGGATTGATGCTCATGCTTCTAACCGCGCTGGTCGTGCCGCTCGCGGCCATGCTCGCCAGGATAGGTTTGCTGCCGAGGGAATTCATCGCGATAGCGGCCATCATCTGTGCCGTGGGCGGGTTCATCCGTTTCGTCTATGCCCTCATGCTTGAGGAAGGCGCGCCGAGCGCGAAGCCGCGCTCTGTCGCCTTGAACGCGCCCGCTGGCGACAACACTACTACTACCGCGCATCTACGCCCCGGCTATGCTCCCCCGGCCCTGCCGCCGCAGCAAAGCGGCAGGCCCGCCAGCGACTTCAACAGGTGGCGCGCAGAGACGGCGGAGATGGCCCAGCCGCCGAGTGTGACCGAGAACACTACCCGTCTACTAGATGATTCTCGGGATGATTGAGAAACAGTTTCACCCTTCTACGAATAGCTATATAATCCACGCCCCCATGAAGAAAAGCCTTGCGGTCGAACTGCTCTTTCTCCTTCTTTGCTCTGCGCTTCTAACCTCGTCTGTGCCCGTCGGCTACGGCCAGACGATAGGCGACAAGCCCGCTGCGTTTGCCCCGGCGCGAGACAATGCTTTGACAGGCGTCCTCTTCGATATAGTCTCGGCACAGACGCCCGCCGTGCAGTGCCCGCAACTTGTCATCGCCTGCCCGCTCTATATCGTCCCGCAGGACACGCAGCTTAGATTCTCGGCGCTGGTCGCGGGTCAGGATACGGGCACAGCCTTAACTTACACATGGTCGCTGTCGAGCGGAACGGTCAGCGCGGGACAGGGAACGCCTTCGATCACAGTGGACACGACGGGTCTGGGCGGACGGCGCATCACGGCGACAGTTTCCGTCAGCGGTCTGGCCGCGCGGTGTCAGAACATGGCCTCGTGCGCCATCTATGTCGCCAGACCGAAGGATGCGCGGCTGCTCGACACTTACGGCGATCTGGACTTCAACCTTGAGAAGACGCGTCTCCTGAATCTGGTCACGGAGCTACGCAACGCGCCGGAATCCGAAGGCTACATCATCGTCTACGGCGGGCGTTGTAGCGCCGAGACCGAGGCGCTGGAAAGGGCCGAGCGCGCCAAGGACTGGCTCATCAACGAGCATGGGATAGAGGCCAGCCACATCGTCACCATCGACGGCGGATATCGTGAAAGCCCCGCGACGGAGATTTTCATCGGGCCGGTTGATGCGACCCTGCCAGAGTTGAACGCCTCGACGGGGCCGCTCGATAAATCGCGCTGCAAGTGAATGGAGAAGAAGCTGTCCATGCAAGCTGGAAGCCCACACAGACGGCTGCGCGAACGCCTGGAGATTCCGTTGCCCGTCCGCGTGCATTGTCGCGAGAGCGCCGATCACGGCTGGGTTGAAAAGACGCGACTCGTTGACATCACTCCGTTTGGCGCTCGCCTCACCCTCGGGCGACCGACGGAGACCGGAAGGCTGCTTCACCTGACCATGCCTTTGCCGCGCCAGCTTCGCTCTTTCGATTACGATGACGAGCAGTACAACGTCTGGGCACTTGTCCGCCACGCCACGCCGCTCTCGCAGGAACTGATTCACCTGCCGCGCTTCGAGATCGGCGTCGCCTTCGTCGGCAAACATCCTCCCTTAAGCTTTGAAGCAGACCCCTCGCAGCGCTTCGACCTCAACGCAGCCCCGGTCGGAGAAAATCTATGGGACATGCGCGAGCGGCCAGACAGGGAGCCGGGATACGCGGGCGTGGGCGAGCGCCGTGCTGAGACGCGCCGCGCGATGGCTTTCAATGTGGTCATCGAAGTCTACGACGCGGAAGGCAACCTACAGTCGCGCGAGCTCACGTCAACCGAAAACATCAGCCCTCGCGGAATGGCCGTCAAGACAGACCTGAACATCGCGCGCGGGCGTTACGTCCGAGTCCGCAGCGCCAACTTCGGTGTCGCCGTCATCGCCGCAGTCCGCCGCCTGCGTCTGGGGGCGGATGGCCGCAAGCGCCTCCACCTTGAGTTCGTAGATCAACAGTGGCCCTCGCTTGAATAAGACTCATGACGAGGCAGAGCGAGAGACGGCAAGGCCCGCCGGTTATAAAAATGGCTGGTCGAGGATTGAAGCTCAAAGAAGATTGCCGTATAACTGACTGAACAGCTATACGGCAATAAAATTGTGGAGCCACCTTGCGGACTCGAACCGCAGACCTGTCGATTACGAATCGACTGCTCTACCAACTGAGCTAAGGTGGCTTTGAATTGTGACGCGAATCGAATATACGAATGCGCGGCGCTCACTGTCAAGCGGCAGAAGTGTCGGCGTCGTGTAACACAGGGAGGGATACACGAGGATGCCAAAAGATAAGAACCTTGGAAAGCACAAAAGCCGTTTTGAGGTTCGCGGCGGTGTGATCAACGAATTCGATTTCCATAACAATCAGGGCGCGATGGCCCACGAGGAAAGCGAGCGCTTCGCGCGGGCTGAGGAGGAGCGACGCCTGCGCGAAGGCGAGGCGGAGGCCGCAGGAGCACAGACGGAGGCCGAGCGCATCCAACAGGTGATGACGCAGGCGCACGAGAAAGTGCTTGAGCAACAGGAGCAGCCGCAGGGCTCGTCTTCCGGGCCGACGCGCTCAACGGGAGCGAAAAAGAAGGCGTCGAGTTCATCCGGCGGTGGCGCGGGGAAGAAGGGCGTAGCGAAGCAAGCACGTGCAGCCGGTAAGGGAGCGGCGAGCAGTACGAAAAAGAGTATCGGGAAGAAGAGCGCGAAGAAAGCCGTGGGCACAAAGAGGAGCGTTGCCGGTAAGGCCACGGCCAAAAAGGGCGGGACGAAGAAGGGCCGCGTCGGCACGACTCGAAAAGCATCGCGGACGCGCTAGGCGTCGGCAATCACTTATGAAGGAGCTAAAGGCATGACTGAGCAAAGGGAAGGCATGAGCGAGACGGCACAGGAAAAGACTGGCCGCTCGGGCGAAGATCAGACCTCGGACGATAGGGAAGAGCTCGAAGCCGAGCAGGAATCGGCGGCGGCGATGGATGCGGACGTGCCGCAGCCGCCCGAAGCAGATCAAACCACTGAGGGCCAGCCGTCTTAGGGCCAATCGCACAGGGAAAGAGCGAAAGGCTGAACAACAAAACGCAGTAGAAAGCCGGGCTGAAGGCAGCAAGACAGATTTGCTGCCTTTTGCTTTTCGGCCCGCTGCTTCGCCCGGTTTCGGTACGCGGGAAAATCGGTTAGGATGTGTGTGTCTCGATCTCAGGTACACGCCTTGAGCCTGCGGCTTTAATCATGGAAACAGGCAACTCTTTCGCTCGTCAAAAGTCGTTAAGACAGTCTGCGCTCGCGCGCCGGCGCGGGCGGCGCGTCCTGTTTTTTTTCGCAATCCTCTTGCTCGCGCTCGCCTGCGCGCCGCTTTACGCGCAGAGTAAAAGCGAGGCGCGCCCTACGGCAAAGCTTCCCTCGCCGGAAAGGATCGTCGGCGATTACCTGAAGGCTGTCGGCGGTAAAAAGCGGCTCGCCGCGATCAGGGACGCGACCTACAGTTGGACTGTCAGGCTCAAAGAGCAGGAGTTGGGCGAAGCCCGCACGCAGGTTAAAGCGCCGCATTCCATGCGCCGCGACATGATCTTCGGCAACGGCGAGATCAACACGGCGGCCAATGCCAGCTCCGCATGGGAGCGCGGGCTCGACGGGCGATTGCGCACGCTCGTGGGCACAGAGGCGAGCACGGCCAGATTGCGCGCCATGCTCGAAGCGAGCCGTCTGGTTGATTACAAAAAGCTGAACGTGCTGGCGCGCACCGTCGCTCTGGATGAAACGACGGGAGAGCCTGCCTACGTGGTTGAATTCTCCATGCGTAACGGCGCGCGTCTGCGCCACTGGTTCAGCGCCCGGAGCAAGCTTCTGCTGAAAACCTCGGACGAAGCGAGCAAGTCTTCCATCATCCTCATGGATTACCGCGCGGAAGCCGGCTTGCTGGAACCGCACCGCATGGATTTGGATGTCAGCGGCAGCGGCGCTTTGACGTTGACGCTCAAGAGCGCGCGTTATAACACGGGCATAGATGAGAGGGTGTTTGACCCGCCGCAGACTGCCGAGGCGCTCAACGTTCCGGCGCTCCTGCGCGAGGTCTCGCGCAATCAGGACGCGATTGACGAGCGCGTCAGCGAATACACTTTCACGCAGAAGATAACCGAGCGCGAGATCAACGCGCGCGGCGAGACGAAGAAGGAGACGGTCAGAGTCTACGAAGTCTACCCGCTGCCGAATCGCAGGCCGGTCACTCGTCTGATCAGCGAACAGGGCGTGCCGCTTTCGCCCGAGCGCGCGGCCAAAGAAGAGAAGCGCGTCACGGACGAGCTGGTCAGGGCAGAGCAAAATCGTGAGAAGGACAAGCTGAAACGCGAACAGGAGAAACAGAAGCGGCAGCGCGAGAGGGAAGAGCGCGCACGCAAGGCCAGTGGCGGCGGCGCGACCGCCGCGGCAGAGGGAGAGGATGAAGAGCTTGGTATCTCGCAATTCCTGCGAGCCTGCGAGTTCGTCTCTCCGCGCACGGAGCGCTTCCGCGAGCGCGACGCCGTGGTCTTCGATTTCCGCCCGCGCACGGACTTTCGCCCCTCAAGCCGTGAAGAGGAGATTATCTCAAAGCTGGTCGGAGTGGTCTGGATCGATCCTGTTGATAAGCAGGTGATGCGGCTCGAAGCAAGGCTTTCGGAGGGCTTCAAGATGGGGGCGGGCCTTCTGCTCAAGCTCAGTCCGGGCGCGGCCTTCGTGATGGAACAGACGCGCATGAGCGACGGCGTCTGGCTCCCGCGCTTCGCGCAGATCAACCTTTCCGTCAGGGTGCTGCTCTTCGGCGGGGGCAGCGTCAATAACACGTATGAGTGGAGCGATTACAAGCGCTTCAACGCCGAAACGAGCGGCTACAAAATTGGGTCGCCCGCGACGGACAACCCCGCAGAGGGGAAACCCAACCAATAGGGAGAGGCCATTTTGGATTTTGGATTGGGGAAGTTGGAAGCTTGAAGCCAAAATCCCAGATGGACGAAGCGTTAATCTAAAATCCAGAATCTAAAACCCAAAATGAATGAAGTCGTAGTCATCGGCGGCGGTCTGGCCGGAGTGGAAGCGGCCTGGCAGGCGGCGCAGGCGGGCGCTCGCGTGCGTCTATACGAGATGCGCCCCGTGCGCCAGACCCCCGCACATCGCACGGACAAGCTCGCCGAGATAGTCTGTTCCAACTCGCTCAAGTCGGACGAACAGGGAACCGCCCCCTATCTTTTGAAGGAAGAGTTAAGGCGTGCCCGCTCGCTCGTCATGGAGGCCGCCGCAGCGACGCGCGTTCCGGCGGGCGCGGCCCTCGCCGTTGACCGTCAAAAGTTCGCCGAGTACGTCACAAAGCGCATCGAGTCGCATCCCCTCATCACGCTCGTCCGTGAAGAAGTGACCGAGCTGCACGAAGACGCGATCAACATTATCGCTACCGGGCCTTTAAGCTCGGATGCCTTGACGGCTGAGATCATGCGCCTGACGGGCGACGACCAGCTCTACTTCTACGATGCCATCGCACCCATCGTCGCCGCCGATTCCGTCAACGAAGAGGTAGCTTTTCGCGCCGCGCGCTATGGCAAGGGCGGCGACGATTATTTGAATTGCCCCTTTGACGAAGAGCAGTACGCTCGCTTTTACGCGGCGCTCTTAGAGGCCAAGAGCGTCCCGCTGCATCGCTTTGAAGAGACGCGCTGGTTCGAGGCGTGCCTCCCCGTTGAGGAGCTAGCGCGGCGCGGCGTCGACACCCTGCGCTATGGCCCCATGAAGCCCGTCGGCCTACGCGACCCGCGCACGGGACGTGAGCCCTACGCCGCCGTCCAGCTTCGTCAGGAAAACCTGATGGCGGACGCCTACAGCTTAGTGGGCTTTCAGAATCACCTGCGCTTCGGAGAGCAGGCGCGCGTCGTCAGACTTATCCCCGGCCTTGAGCAGGCGGAGTTCTTGCAGTACGGGCAGATTCATCGTAATACTTATATCTGCGGCCCGCGCGTGCTCTCGGCCACGATGCAGATGCGCGAGCGCCCGCACATCTTCTTCGCCGGGCAGATCAGCGGCGTCGAAGGGTACGTTGAATCGGTGGCGACGGGCTGGCTGGCTGGATTCAATGCGGCGCAACTGGTCGCCGGGAAGAGCCCGGTCACTGCGCCCCGGTCTAGCGCAATGGGCGCGCTGGCCCGTTACGTCTCCAGCGCCGAAACAAAAAATTATCAGCCGGTCAATATTACTTTCGCGCTGCTTGAGCCGCTCGCCGAAGAGCACCGCCGGCGGATACGCCGCAAGCGCGAACGCCATCAATTACAGGTCGAACTGGCACTTAAAGCATGGGACACTTGGCTTCATACAACCATAGGGGAGGCGCTCGCGCCTCTCGCCACGGGCACACGCTGATGCCCCGGCAGGCTATCTCTCAGAGAAGACGGCGCGCGCCGTCCGCCTTCTTCTGCGCGCTGCTTGGCTTTGCGCTCCTGCTGACGACCCTCGCGCCCTGCACAAGGCTCGGCGCGCAATCGGGGCGAAATCAGAAGCCTTCGACGACGCGCACCTCCACACGACCCAGACGCACGGGAGGCGCGGAAACGACTCCGACGCCGCGCCCGGCTCCGAAGCCCGCGCCAGCGTCTGCGACGACGACGACAAAGGAGAACATACCTTCAGACCCGGCGCTCTTAGGCCCGCCGCCGCCATGGCCCAAGCCTGCGCCGCAAGCGCCCGCATCAAGCTCAACGGAAAATTCAGCGGGCGAAGAGGTCGGTGCCGAAGATGTCGTACGCATCAACTCGAATCTGGTGACTGTTCCCGCCTCCGTCATTGACGCGCAGGGCCGACCCGTGACAGACCTCAAGCTGGAAGATTTCGAGCTTAGAGTTGACGGGCAGCCGAAACCCATCAGCGAGCTTGGAAGCTCCGAGACTCCTGTGACCATCGCGCTCCTCTTCGACAATAGCTCAAGCCTGACGGCGGCGCGCGAGTTTGAGAAGCAAGCGGCGATACGTTTTTTCCGCAGCGTGCTGCGGCCTGCGACAGACCTCGCCGCGATCTATTCCATCTCGACCTATCCGGTGCTCGAACAGCCTTTGACGAACGATGTCAAAACGCTCGTCCGTACCATCGAACATTTCGGCAAGCCTGAGGGCGCAACCGCCCTCTTCGACGCCATCGTGCAGGCAGCAAACTACCTGCGGCCTTACCAGAACGGGCGCAAAGTGATCATCATCGTCTCGGACGGCGCGGATACGATCAGTGATATAAATTTCGACGCCGCGCTGCGACGCGTGCAGGCATCCGACTGCCAGATTTACGCCGTCCAAACCGGACACATAGAAAACGCCAACCTGCGCGATCTGGCCGCCGAAAGACGCTTGCAGGATTTCGCCGGGCAGACGGGCGGCGCGGTCTATGTGCCCAGAGGAACGAGCGATCTTGATATAGCCTTCGCGCAAATTTCCGCCGATCTGGCCCAGCAGTATGTTCTGAGCTATTACCCGAACGAAGAGAGGCGCGACAATCTCTTTCGCACCATCAGCGTCCGCGTCGTCACGCGACCGAACCTGCGCGTGCGCGCGCGCAAAGGCTATTACCCGCGCAAGGTCGAAAGATTCAGCGGCAATTCAAACGGCGGGACTAACTACAACTCTAATTCCATGCCGTGAGCAAATTAACAGGGAAGAACAGGAAAAGGATGAAGGCGGAAGGCGGAAGGATGAAGTAAAAGCTTTCAAGAAAGATAAGCATTCCTTTCATCCTTCATCCTTCCGCCTTCATCCTTGCTTTTATCCCGTCCATCTCTGTTAGAATCTGCTTTCCGTCTGCTGCCGGTTCGGTTTATTCGGGGAACGACTATGATCGAACAACTACTCGGACAGTTTTTCGAGCACCTGCGCTACGAGCGCAACGTCAGCGAGCATACGCTGCGTAATTACGCGAGCGACCTCAGCCAGTTCTACGACTACCTTGCGCCGGCGGACGCGCGGGGTGCGCGCCGCGAAGTCGACATACGCCAGATCGATCACATCACGATTCGCGAGTGGCTCTCCAGTCTTCATGCGGCGCAGAAGAAGAAGACCTCCGTGGCGCGCAAGCTCGCGGCGCTTCGCACCTTCTTTCAATTTCTCGTCCGCGAAGGCATCGTCGAGATGAACCCGGCAAAGCTCGTTTCCACGCCGCGCCTCGAAAAGAAGCTGCCCAACCACCTCTCCATCGAAGACGCGATCCGCTTCATCGAAACGCCTGACACGGAAACAGACCTGGGAAAGCGCGACCGCGCCATCCTTGAACTGCTTTACGGGACAGGGGTGCGCGTCTCCGAGCTGACCAAGCTGGATTTGCCGGACATTGATTTTCAGAACAAGCTGGTGAAGGTTACGGGCAAGCGACGCAAACAGCGCATAGTGCCTTTCGGCGACCCGGCGCTCCACGCGCTCTTGAGCTACCTGTCGGTGCGCAACGCTTTCTTACAGAATGCGCCGATGGCTGAGCGCGACACGAAGGCGGTCTTTCTCAATTATCAGGGGACGCGCATCACCACGCGCTCGGTCGGGCGGATGGTGGATAAATACATCAACATCTGCGCGGGCATACACAACATCAGCCCGCACTCTCTGCGCCATTCCTTCGCCACGCACCTTCTGGACAGCGGCGCAGACCTGCGCGACATTCAGGAGCTGCTCGGCCACGCGCGCCTCTCCACCACGCAAATCTACACGCATGTGTCAATGGAAAAGCTGATCGAAGTCTACGACAAGACACACCCCAAGGCGTAAAAACAGTGACGAGTGACAGGTGGCGAGTGACGAGCTAAATGCTTTTCGCGCTCGCTCGTCACTCGCCACCTGTCACTCGTCAGTGCTCTTACAGCGTCGGTGCGGCGTCGTTGCCTTCGCTGGCTTCGAGGGCGGTCTGGCAGGCCGCGTCGTAGCGCGCGGTCGGGAGGGCGTCGAGGCGGCGTTCGTCAATCGGCTTGCCGCAGTGCGCGCAGATGCCGTAGCTCCCCTCTTCAATCCTTAGCAGGGCTTGATCTATATCGGCCACCATCTGCGACTCGCGCTCGCCGAGCCGAAGCGCAAGCTCCTGATTAACATCTTGCAGCGACATGTCCACGCTATCCTTGACGCCGTCGTCCGCAACGGCTTCGAGCGCGTCGGCCTGATCGTCGCGAACATTCTCCGTATGCCGGCGCAACTGCTCCTTTAATATGCCGCGATAATGTTCCAGTCTCTTTTCATCCATAAGCGTCCTCTGTCCCCCGCGTTCTTATTCAGACAGCATTCCAATCATCCGATTCAAAATGGCCGTCCCGGTTTTGATCGAGCGCGCCGATTATAACGTACTCTGCGAGCGATGACGTAATGCAACCGTAGCTTTGATCGCGCGAGGCGAGAGCAAGTTGACTGCGCGCCGCTCGGGCGACTACCTCAACGCGCCGCGCCTTTTCCTTATAGTTGACGGTGACGCTTTATATAACTATAATCCCCGCCGCTTCCCGGCCTTTGCACGGCGTAAACGCTCGGTCGTGCCCCATTAACTCACTCTCTTTGGAAGGAAATTGAAATGAATCGCTTTACGCAACTTATAGCACTATCTCTCATACTGACTATTTTCTGTCTGCCAACGCCTAAAACAATTCTGGCGCAGGATGCACCAGCTCCGACGACATCGGATGTCACTATTCCGGATGGTACGGAGCTGACAGTAGTTCTACAGGATGAGATTTCAAGCGGCACGGCCACCGAAGGCGACGCCGTCAACTTCAGGACTAAGGACGATGTCAAGATAAACGGCAAGGTGGTGATCGCCAAAGATACCCTCGTCAAAGGCACTATCGCCAATGCTCAAAAAGCCGGGCGCATGGGTAAAGGCGGCAAGCTGGGCATACGCATCGAATCCACTACGACCGTAGACGGCGAGAAAATCCGCCTGCGTGCTTCCAAAGGTAATGAGGGCGGCGATAAGGTCGGCACTGTCATCGCACTCTCCGTCTTCTTCGGCCTCTTCGGCCTGCTTAAACGTGGGAAGAATGCCAAAATCAAGGCGGGCACGGAGATCAAGGCTTACACGGATGAGGCGAAGACCGTCAAAATCGCCGCATAAGGTAGAGAAGGCGGAGGACAACTTTTGTCCTCCGCCTTCACGGTTAAAAGATCAGGCGTGCGCCGAACTGTAGCTGGCGTCCGGGGTCGGAATTCGAGATGCCAGCGATGGGCGCGAGAAAACTCGGGCCGGGTGTGGCGGCGTTGCCGTAGATATTATTGAGCTTGATGAAATTGGAGCGGTTGAAGAGATTAAAGGCTTCGGCGCGTAATTCCAGTTGGACGTTTTCTCGCAGCTTCAACCTCTTGGCGTATGAAGCGTCGAGGCTCGCCTGCATAGGCGTGCGGAAAGAGTTGCGCGCGAAGCCCTGCGGGCGGTCAACCCTGTAGCCGTCGCCGTTCGTGTCGTCGCCGGTCAGAGGGTTGACGGGCAAGCCCGAGGCGATGGTCACGATGAAGGAGAGCTGCGATTGAAAGGGCAACTCGACGAGGCCGTGCGCGACGAACCTGTGCCGCTGGTGAAAATCGCTTGGCCCGCGCTCAAGCAGATCGCTCGTGCCGAAATTGTTGGGTATGCCTGTGTCGGGCTCGCCGAAGAACATCGCGCCCGTCAAAGCGGAAGAGTAAACGTAGTGCGCCTCTAACTGAAAGCTGTTGGCGAAACGACGGACTAAACCAAGATCGAGCGCGTCGTAGTTGCTGGACGCGTCGTTTTCAATGACGGCGATCTTGTTGACGGGAACGCCAGCGTAGGATTGGAATGGCCGCGTGCGACGCGAGGGCGTGATCGCATTGATGTCGTTGACGCGCATCTGCTTTAGGGTGCGCGAGTGCAGCGCGTCAGCCGTCAGCGTCCAGTCATCGCCAAGCGTGCGCTGTACGCCGAGCGAGAACTGCATGCTGTAGGGGTTGAGCAGCTCCGCGCCCGGCAGGTAGATGAAGTCGCGCTTCAAAGGCGTCGCGCCAGAGGGTGCGGCGGCGAGCGAGTTCGGGAAGGTCGGGAATCCGGCTTCGCCGAACTTGAGCCTGTATGTCGCGGTCGGCGAGTCAACGCCCTGTAACAGGAAGCGCCGCGTGATGTACATGTAGTATTGATCGTAGAAGATGCCAGCGCCGCCGCGTATGATGGTCTTGCCGTCGCCCGCCGCATCGAAAGCGAAGCCAAAGCGCGGCGCAAAATTATTACGGTCGTCGGTGATGGACTGATAATCGTAGCGCAGCCCCAGATTCGCCGTCAGGCGCGGCGTCACTCTCCAGTTATCCTGAATAAAAGCGGAAGCGAGCGTCTGCCCGTAACGAACGAAGCCCACGCCGAAGGTCTGCGTGTACTCAGTCTTCGGCCCGGGCGCTGTCTCGCCCACGCCGAGGCGATACTCGCCAAACTCCGCGACGCTGTAATCGCGCACCTTCTGGCGCGAAAAATCGACTCCGACCTTAAGCTCGTGGCGACCGCGTTGATAGGCCAGTTGATCGGCGAACTGCCATGCTTCGGCGCGTATCCATGAATAAGCCGAGTTGCCTGCGGTGCTGATGTTCGGGCGTATGACGGTGACTTGCGGCGTGAGCGCAACGCTCGCGGAAGGAATCCAGTTGACGTAGCTCAGTCGCGCTTCGTTAATGAGGGATGTTCCCCAAACCATTCTGTCGGTCAGTTGCGCGCCGACCGATTGGGTCTTGCTCAGTTGCGCGGCGCTCGGCTGCGTAAACCCGCTCACCCTGTCATTCGGATTGTCGTTCGTGTCGCGGTTGGCGTTAAGACGAAGCGCGAGCGTGTGCGAGTCTTTAAAGCTATAGTCAACGCGCGCCATCCCTGTGGAGTTGCGGAAATGGCCTGTGTAGGTCAGTGGGGCGGGGGATTGTATGAAAGCTCCGCGCTCCTGCTTCGTCCCTTCATAGCTGAAAAAGAAGGTGGCGCGCTCGCCGAAGAGAGGGCCGCCGATTGCTCCGCCGAATTGAGCGAACTCGTTCGGCACGCGCACAGTCGAGACGGGCGGCGCAGCCTGTATGCCGCTCGGGCGCAGGAAGAAAAAGCCCTGACCGTGAAACTCCCTCGTCCCGGCTTTAGTCACGGTGCTGATGATACCCGCGGAGGAACCGCCGTACTCCGCCGAATACTGGTTGGTTAAGACCTTGAACTCCTGAACCGCCGAGAGCCCGACCTGCTGCTGCGGAGCGTTGGCATTGATCGAGTCGTAGTTGTTGTTGCCGTCCAGCTTGTAGAAAGTATGGCGGAAAGAACTGGCGTTGATCGAAAGCCTTGCTGCGGTAGACCCATCGGCTCCCAGTCCCCCGGTGTTGCGGACATGCGGGTCGAGCAGGGCAAAGCGGTTGACGCTGCGGCTGCTCGAAGGCAATTCGTTCACACGGCGCGCGTCAACAATCTGGCTTATCTCGGGCGCGTTGTTGACGACCGCGGGCGTCTCGTCAGTAACAGTCACGGACTCCTTGATCGCGCGCAGCTCAAGCTTGATATCCAGAGTCAGAGCATCGCCGGAGACCAGTCGGACATCGCTATTGGTTGATTGACGGAAGCCATCCGCTTCCGCGACAACTTCATAGGCGATGCCTGGAGGAAGCCCGTAGATACTGAAGCGGCCTTCATTGTCCGTCAGGACTTCGCGCCGTACCTGAACCGCTTCGTTCCTGACGAGAACGCGTGCCCCTGCGATCACGCTCCCGTTGCTCTCCGCCCTGACTACGCCGCGAATGCCCGTCGTCGTTTCCGTTTGCGCGTCGGCTGTGGCCTGAACGAACAATCCGATCATGAGCAAGAGCGATGCGACGCAAGAAGCGCGCGCCATGCGCCTTTGCGCTCCACTGGCAAACATTTGAAGATTCTCCAATTGAAAATGGCAGGCGACCGTGCTTGAAATTCCCGGAAGCCGTCGGCCCCTACGGTTTGTATGATGGCGGGCTCAAGCATCGCTTCACCAAACTGGTTGGTCGCGACGAAACCCCTGTTGCTTTCCGATTATCCTCAGTTAATGGGTAAAATTGAAAACGGTTTTCAATTTCAAGTCTTAAGTATATTGGCGGAGTCTGTGGGTGTCAACAGGAATTTTGGCTCAAGGTCGCTCCCCGGTCGTGCCGTAGAGGATTTCGGCTGCGAGCAGCGGGATCATCAGTTCGTGGTGGCCTGTGATGTTATAACCGTGCCCGACGCCGTCTGCCGTGGGGCGACGGACGACATTAGTGAGAGGACGGTATTGCTGGATGAAATCGAAATTGGCGGTCGTGATATCCGCGAGCGGGTGGCCCAGATTGCGCACGAGCGTGACGGCCTTCAGGAATATTTCAGGGAGCACGACGGCGGAGCCAAGGTTCAGATAGACGCCGCCGCCGTCCATGCGTCGCACCAGCTCGGCGAGCAGGCGGAAATCCGTGTGCGTCGTTGCGCCGAGCGAAGCGCCGTCCACGCTCCTGTGAAAGTGCGCTATGTCAGCGCCGATGACGACGTGCGCCGTGAAGGGCACGCGCATCTCGTAAGAAGCGCAGAGCAGGGAATAGTCTCTGTGCGGCGGCTCAAGCCGAAGCAGCGCGCGGCCCATCGCTTCGCCCAGACCTATGCGGTCGCGTGCGCCGTCACGCGCCGCTTCATTCAGAAGCCTTCCGGTCTCTTCAGCAGCACCGAACGCCCCGGAGCCGAGCGTCGCGTCCACATCCTCCGATGTCGAGCCGACCATGGCTATCTCCGCATCATGAACCAGCACAGAGCCGTTGGCGGCGATGCCTGACACATACCCGCGCCGCATCAAATCCGCGATCACAGCGGCGAGCCCAGTCTTGATGACGTGACCGCCGATGCCCCAGATAACAGGTTTGCTCAGCCCGCGCGCGCGCCTGATCTGCGCGGCCAGCTCGCGCAAGCTGCGAACGGCCAGAATGTCTGGAAGCGTCAGGAGGAAATCTCTGAGCGATGAATCCTCTTTAAGAGGGCGCGCAAAATCTTTGATAGTCACTTTGCTCGGACGCGAGGCGAGAGGGTAGGTCTTCACGTCTTGCAGGCTGAGCGGTCGCAAATCATCTTCGTAGCTGGACACGGCGACTAACGCTCCTTTTCCTGATCGTCAATATTGAAGAGAAGGATTGCGGCCCGGGATTATATCACGCGATCTTCTTGGGTCGTTCTCTGCGCGCGGGAGCGTGACCGTTGCTCGTCGCGGCGTGACCGTTGAGCAGGGGCTTGAGCGCATGGCCGGTGTGTGACTTTCTGGTGCGGGCAACCTCTTCGGGCGTGCCGGAGGCGACGAGGCGTCCGCCGTGCGCGCCGCCTTCCGGGCCGAGATCTATCACGTAGTCGGCGCTCTTGATGACATCAAGGTTGTGCTCGATGACGATGACGGTGTTGCCGAGGGAGACTAAGCGTTGCAGGACATCGAGCAGCTTATGCACGTCGGCGAAGTGAAGGCCCGTGGTCGGCTCGTCGAGGATATAGATGGTGCGGCCAGTGGCGCGCTTCGATAGTTCCTTGGCGAGCTTGATGCGCTGTGCCTCGCCGCCCGAAAGCGTGGTCGCCGATTGGCCCAGCTTGATATAGCCCAAGCCGACATCGAGCAGGGTTTGCAGTTTCTGTTTGATCTGCGGAATGTTTTCCAGAAGCGGCAGAGCCTCTTCGACCGTCGTGTCCAGCAGCTCGGCGATGGACTTGCCCTTGTACTTGACAGAGAGCGTCTCGCGATTGTAGCGCGCGCCGCGACAGACATCGCAGAGGACGTAAACATCGGGGAGGAAATTCATCTCGATGCGCTTCATGCCGTCGCCCTCGCAGGCTTCGCAGCGCCCGCCCTTGACGTTGAAGGAGAAGCGACCGGGCTTGTAGCCGCGCTCGCGCGATTCGGGCAGCATCGCGTAAAGCTCCCTGATCGGCGTAAACAGCCCCGTGTAGGTCGCCGGGTTAGAGCGGGGCGTGCGTCCGATGGCGGATTGGTCTATCTCGATCACCTTATCAATGTGTTCGAGTCCTTCAATGGAAGTGTAAGCGCCGGGCTCGGCGAGCGAGCCGTAGAGGTAACGCGCCATCGCGTGATAGAGAATATCGTCAACCAGCGTTGACTTGCCTGAGCCGGAAACTCCGGTCACGACCGTGAAGAGTCCGAGCGGAAACGTCACGTCGATATCTTTCAGGTTGTTGTGACGCGCGCCGCGAATCGTGATCGCTTTGCCGTTCGGCGTGCGCCGCGCCTCGGGCACGGCTATCTCTCGTGCCCCGCAGATGTATAGACCGGTGATTGATTTCGGATTGCAGGAGACCTGTTCGGGTGTGCCGGAAGCGACCAGCTCGCCGCCGTGCGCGCCCGCGCCCGGCCCAAGGTCTATCACGTAATCCGCGCGGCGAATCGTCTCCTCGTCGTGCTCAACGACGAGCACCGTATTGCCCAGATCGCGCAGCGCGCAGAGCGTCTCAAGCAGGCGCTGGTTGTCGCGCGGGTGCAGACCGATGGAGGGCTCGTCCAAAACGTAAAGGACGCCGCGAAGCTGCGAGCCGATCTGTGTGGCGAGGCGTATGCGCTGGCCCTCGCCGCCGGAAAGCGTGGCCGAAGGGCGCTCAAGGGTGATGTAGCCGAGGCCCACCTTTTCGAGAAAACGCAGGCGATCTCTGACCTCGCGCAGGACGAGCCCGGCGATCTGCTCCTCGCGCTCGGTGAGCTGTATGCGATCAAAGGCTGTGATGGCGTCCTCAATCGGCAGGGCCGTATATTCGGCGATACCGCGACCGCCGAGGCGCACCGAGAGCGATTCGGGTTGCAGCCGCTGCCCAAGGCAATCCGGGCACACGACGGGCGAAACCAGCTCTTCGAGCGCGAGCCTGACCTTTTCCGACGGCGCTTCGTTCATCCTTTCGCGCAGCCAGCGGACAGCGCCCTTCCATTCGCTCTGGTACGTGTAAGCGCCCTGACGGAAGGTGAGCGTCTGGTCAAGCCCGTAGAAGAAGGCGTTGCGTACCTCCGGGGCAAGCTCGCCGAAGGGCATGCCGGGGTTGGCGTTGAAGTGTTTGATGACGGCCAGAAGCGCGCTACGCAGGTAAGCTGAGCCCTGCTTGTCGGACGTTCCCATGAAAGAGATTTTGTCAGAGGGCTCGGTCGCGTCAGCGATGAGCTTGGCCGGGTCAACCTCCAAAACAGTGCCGAGCCCATGACAGCGCTTGCAAGCGCCGTAGGCGGAGTTGAAGGAGAAAGAGCGCGGCTCAAGGGGAGGGATGTTGATGCCGCAATTGACGCAGGCCATGCGTTCCGAGTAGAGCTTCTCTTCGCCGTCGACGACCGCGACGAGCACAGCGCCTCCCGTCAGCTTCAGCGCCGTGCGGACGGATTCGGCGAGGCGCTCGTTGATGCCCGGCTTGATGAGCAGGCGATCAACGACCGCTTCGATGGTGTGGTTGCGTCTCTTATCGAGCTTGATCTCTTCATCGAGCGAGAGCAGCTCATTATCCACACGCGCGCGCAGAAAACCGTCCTTGGCGAGCTTCTCAAGCTCCTTCTTGAACTCGCCCTTTCGCCCGCGCACGATGGGCGCGAGAATCATCACGCGCTCGCCTTCGGGCAGGGCCAGCACGCTCTGAACGATCTGCTCTACGGATTGGCGGGTGATGGGCGCGCCGCAGATGTGGCAGTGCGGCTGGCCGATGGAGGAGAAGAGCAGGCGCAGGTAGTCGTAAATCTCCGTCACCGTGCCGACTGTCGAGCGCGGGCTGCGCGAGACGGTCTTCTGTTCGATGGAGATGGCGGGCGACAGCCCGTCCACGGAATCCACGTCGGGCTTCTCCAGTTGATCTAGAAACTGTCGCGCGTAGGCGGAGAGCGATTCGACGTAGCGACGCTGGCCTTCGGCATAGATGGTATCGAAGGCGAGCGACGATTTGCCGGAGCCCGAAAGCCCGGTGATGACGGTCAGGCGGTCGCGCGGAATCTCTACGTTGATGTCCTTGAGATTGTGCTGGCGCGCCCCGCGCACAGTGATGCGGTCAATAGCCATAATGCTCGAATAATAAAGTTTGCCTGCTACAGAGCGAATCGGGAGCAGTAGCAGAAACAGCGATTTTAACTGAGCGGCGGGCATCGAGCAAGCTGGCCCGTAGAAACTTCCCAACCAACAGTAAAAGTAGTGCGCCGACCTACTATCTTGACACCGTTTGAAGGCGAGACCTACACTTCGATTTGGAAACAGACCACTTTAGAGAAAAACTTTTCCGGCGGGCCGCAGGCTCGCGGTGGTGGTGGAGAGGATGATGTGAGCGTGAACCTTCCGAACGCACTGACGCTGTTGCGCATCTTCATCGTGCCGCTCCTGGTCGCCGTGCTGCTCACGCCCTTTGGTGAAAACTGGTTCGGCGTTCCGCGCCACATCCTCGGCGTGACGATCTTTCTCGCCGCCGCGCTGACGGACTTTCTGGACGGCCACATCGCTCGCAGCCGCAATCAGGTCTCGCGCTTCGGCGAACTCTTAGACCCCATCGCGGACAAGCTGCTGATCTCAGCCGCTCTAATCTCGCTGGTCGAAAACAGGCTCGCCCCGGCGTGGGCCGTCGTCATTATCATCGGGCGCGAGTTCGCCGTCTCGGGCCTGCGCTCTATTGCGGCGGGCGACGGCGTGGTGATTGCCGCCTCGCGTATGGGCAAATTTAAGATGGCGGCGCAGGTCGTCGCCGTCGCGCTCCTGATCGTTTCGAGCGCCAAGGGCGCGCCCCCCGTCGGCAACTTCGGTCGCGCCTTCCCGGCGATTCAATTCTGGACTGTGCCGGAGCTACGCGTCGCCCTCTCGCACCTCTTCGGCGCGGGAGCGACGACCGCGACGGACTGGCAGGTGCTGCTCTACACGATGGGGCGCGCGATGCTCTGGGTCGTCGTGTTCTCGGCGTTTCTCTCCATGTACGAATACTTCCGCGCTTTTTACAAGAACGAAAAGCGGCGCGGCGCACGAGCGCGCGAGGCGGCACACGCGAGCACGACGCCGGCAGGAAATCCCAGCCGCGCGACGTGAGCGTGCTCGGCCATATTCACCGCATCGAAAACGCTCCACCGGGCGAAAAAATTCCAGAGCCGACGCGTCACCTCCTCTTAACGATTCAGGGGAGCGACGCGTCGGCTCTGGTAATTGATTGTCGCGGTCTTCTTAAAAACGCACGGTCGCTATTGCAGCTCGACGTAATCTCCCGTGTGTATCTCCTGCGCGACCTGCGTGATGATGGCCGTCGCGGTGCGGCCCTGTACGCTGAGCACCACGATCTCGCCGACGACTTTGCGCGGCAGGGGTGGGCGGCGGCTCTTGATCTCTCTTGTGGTCAGCGGCGGATTGAAGAAGCCGGAGTCGTTGGAGTCTTTCGGGCGCTTCGCCTGTATGGAGTACTTGCCGCCCTGTCGGCTATCGCTCTCAAAGCCGCGGCTGCTGTTGCGCGCTATCTCTTCGTTGTCGACGCCCGTCAGTAGATTGCCCTTGCCCATGGGTCGGAAGACCGTCAGGTAGTCGCCTGTTTTAATCCTGTCTTCGCTGCCCAGATCGATATAGACGATCTGATTTCTGGTCAGCAATTCCTGTCCGTCGCGCGCCATCACTATGCGTCCCTGCTGTTTGCCGTTCGGGTCGCTGAAATGTGCGAGCGCGACTTCGGTTCTGGTCAGGGGCGCAACGCGACGCGGCACGCTTCTGAGCAGATCGCCGAGCAGAATAGTCTCGCAGGCGTTCGTCACCTGAGCGACGGAGACGCGGTCTTTAACTTCCGTCACGCGCAACTGTCCTAACTCCTGCACGAAGACGCCGAGCCCGCCCTTCTTCTGCGTGAACCTGGAATTAAAGGGGGTGCGCGGGCGCACGATGGAGAACGACTGGCCCACGCTCATGCCCTGCTGCGCGCCCGCGTTGATGAACAGATAGTCGCCGGTCGAAAAGACGCGCCGCGACTCCTCCTGCTCGCCGCCGACGATCTCCAGATCAACCACGACGGGCTCGGACTGTATGAACCCCGCACAGTAAAGCTCCGTTTCACCGGCGACGGGCCGAGCGGCCTGTTCCTGTGGCAGCACGACGGTCGGCCTGGGGGCTCTCTGCTGCTGCGGCGGAGCAGAACCGGTTGACGAGCCCGGGGCGGTCTGCCCGCTCGCCGCGCTCAACACTCCACACGTGAAGAGCAGGACAAAAGCCCACGGGGTCAGGGAAGCATAATTACTTGTGCGCACGAGAAGTCTCCTTATAATTTGTCGGACGGGACGTGAATTCCGGGATGTTTCGCCGCTGGCCCTTTGGGAAAGTTTGCAGCCAGGGTATTTTGGAAGATAGAGCAGGTGCGCGTCGACTCGCTCGGAGCAACCCGGCCCCGCTCTTTTGGCAATATCAATCCTACTGCGCCACCAACGAGCCCGTCAACAGAATTCTTCAATAAGCAACGGGCTCAAGTCGAGTTCAACGGCCAATTTCCCCGGTAAGTTGCCTTTCGCGAGAGCTGTTTGGTAGTATCGGCTCGGCTGCGCGCACGGCAGCCCAAACCATCCCGCATCAAGCCGGTGTAGCTCAGGGGTAGAGCGGCAGTTTTGTAAACTGCGGGTCGGGGGTTCAAATCCCTCCACCGGCTCCAATAAAATCAATAAGTTAGGGCATCCATAGTGGATGCCCTTTCCAGCTTTGTGTGCCTATAGTGTGCCAACTTCAGCGCGGAAGATTTTAGAGAAAATTCCACAAAAGAATCTTTCGCGTAGAATTATGCCTTAGAGCAAGCGTTGAATTTCGCTGTGGATAACAGCAAAAGTCAGCTTTTGTGCGATTAGGCCGCACGCAGCGGTAATTTAGATTCTATAGCTTGATGAGAACGCTGGCGGTAATTATCGTTGCATAAGTGTATTAAACCGCTGTTGGTCTAATAGTAGTTAGATTCCTGTTGAATGATACAAACCAAATGCTTGAATCAATCGCCTTGAATTTTGAGAGGCTTAGGAGTAGTTGAATGAAGATGTAGCTTGAAGGCTCTGAGCCCGCTCAAGCATTGTGCATTGATTCTTTGTTCAGAAGAATCGCCATGCGGCGTTGGGTAGATTGGACGATAGAATCAAGAGCGAAGGCTCAGGCAACGAAGAGCGGTAACGTCGGACGAAATCTAACACGTCATTCGACCGAAGCGCGAGTTAGCTGGCCTTTCATTCGCGAGAATTGAAGGCTTGATGCATTGAATGCGCGCTCGGTCAATTCGGGCGTTGGACAGCTTCGCTTGAATCACAGATGATATGATTATGATGATGAAAATTATTAAATCCATTTTATTCTGCGCTGCATTGGTAATCTTGGCTTCTATCGCTTTGGCTCAAGATGCGAGGCAAACAACCTTTCCAAAACGCACCTTTAACCATGACGGTAAATTCGTCACCGAATATGGAGCCGAAGAAAATACGACGCACGTTTTTCTCGAACCTGTGTTCAATTGAGATTACCGGAATCTTTCTCTTGGAGAAGATGCGTATGACAGACGAGGACATTACAACTGGATTAAGACAGCGCAAGCGAGACGAGCTAATAGTCATTGCTAAAAGGTTAAAGGTCAAAAACTATAGCCGCGTTAATAAAGAGCAGCTAGTCACACTTCTTTTAGAAGCTTTAAAAAAAAGCACTCCCAAGCAGGTTAGGAAAGTTCTCTCAGTCTCCCGGTGGGATCGTTTCTACTATCATTTATTTGGATGGTCATCAGTAACCGGATGCTTAATTGGTGTTATCGCCTTACCGCTCGCCGTAGCAGGAATAATTCTCGCACTACGATCTTCAACACCTAACTCAAATAAGAAGAATGACGAAGCTGTCGTCAGTCATTTTAATCGTAATGACAACACCGAAAATACTTCTGAAGTCCTCTCACCTAGTCCTACACCAAATCCTTCCCCTTCTACTACGCCTATAGCGTCACCTTCTCGTGTCCAAGAACCTCCTAACAAAGAAGCCGTAAAACAAGCGCCGTTATACCTTAGTCGGGCACGCGCACTATACAGTCAAGCGAAGTACAAGGAAGCGCTCGATTTCTGTAATAGGGCGCTCGGCTTGGAACCCAAAAATAAAGAGGCGCTAAAGTTGAGGTCTGATATTGAAAGAACTATTGCCATATTGAAGAATAACTAACTACTATTATCCGCATGGTTCTATAATTCCAGTTATGGAGCAGATTATGAAACTCCTCACCATCCTTTGCATGTTGGGCGCACTCCTTTTGAGCCTTCCCCATTCCGTTAATTCTTCTATAGCGCCAGAACTCATACAACAAGAGCGCCCTCTGACACTTAAACAAATAGAAGGTTTGATCCAGAATCGAACCCCAGACAATGCTATTGCGCTTGAGATCGGACGGAGGTCAGTTGCTTTCCAAATTGACGAGGAGACGGTCAAGCGGCTGAGAGCTTTAGGTGCTGGCTCTCGAACCCTTCAGGCTTTGGAAAGTCAGAAAAATCCCATTAAGCAATCAAGGTGTAACAATGAATCGCCCTCTGAAAAGGTTGTCGTTCTAGTCGCAAATTTCGAGAGTCTCGATAATGAAGCCTACACGGTCACGAGACTACTCCGTGAACAGTTAACAGCGTCTACCGCCGTCTATCCTGATATTAAAATTGAGCCTTTGTATGAAACTATTACGGGTTTACAAGGTAGAGACGTGGCACGCGCGAAAGGAAAAGAACGAAATGCCAGCATTGTCTTGTGGGGCTGGATTACTAAGACACGCACAAATGTGGTTATAAACGCTCACTTTGAAGTTCTTCGAGAATCGCAAACTTTTTCTTTTCCAAGTGGAAAGCAAACCTACAACACACCGCTATCAGAGCTAGATCAACTCTCTCTACAAACTCGCCTATCTAATGACCTGACGAGTGTCACCTTAGCTGCGACTGCCCTTGCGCGCTTAGGGGCGCAAGATAATACGGGGGCTATTTCCCGTTTCACAGAAGCACTTAATCAACGCAATGGTTCAAACGAAATTTTAGATGTGACTGACATCTACGCGTGGCGCGGCGTAGCTTACTTTTTTGAAGCTGTTACGCACGGGGCTGATATGATAGATCGGGCTATTGGAGATTTTGATAAAGTCATTGCGGCTGATGAAAAGAGGACAGGAGCTTACGTGCTGCGCGCAGTTTGCTACATTGTTAAAGATGAATATGACAAAGCGATCTCGGATAGTAAAAAAATTTTAGAGTTAGAGTCAGACCCGCAGCTTCATGTTAATGCTTACCTACTCTTAAATGGTCTGTACAAGCTAAAGAAAGAACCTAAGCAGGCTAGTGCATATCTGGATAAAGCAAAGCAGATCATCAATGACCTACCCCCGGATACATTTTCTTACTTTTTGCGCGCTCAAGTCGCCTTCCTAGCAGGTGATTGGAACGAAGCGCTTAGTAACTATGATAAGGCTTTGAATTTGTGCCCTGATACTCGTTCTCTTATTGATATTTACTTATCTAAGGGTAATATTTATCAAGAACAAGAGCGATTGGATGAAGCGCTAAATGAATTGAATAAAATTCTTCAGCTTGACACAAAGCATGTTTTTGCTTACATCCTTAGAGGTGACGTACTTAGAAGAAAAAGAGATTACGAATCAGCCATTCGTAGTTACAGCACAGCCATTCAACTTAATCCGCGCTTTGCTGAAGCATATGGAGATCGCGGATATGCGTACTACTTTAAGGGCAATCACGAACAAGCACTAAAAGACTATGCCAAGGCGTTAGAATTAAAGCCTGATTTAGCGATTGTTTATTACAATCGCGGTAACTTGTATCGCGACAAAGAACAATTTGACAAAGCGCTCCAAGATTATGAAGTTTACATTAAGTATGAACCCGAAGACGGAGATGGCTATTATGGTCGTGCAGCCGCCTACACACTAATGAAAAACTACGACGCTGCGGTTTCAGACTATGAGAAGATCATTCAGCTTGAACCAAAGAACTCTTTGCCGCTCTTTCTTCGCGGAAGCATCTACGAGTCGAAAGGCAATCTAGATAAAGCACTGAGCGATTATGACGAAGCGATAAAGATGAAGCCCGACTTCGCTTCTGTTTATCTGCGTCGCGCATTTATCCATACACAAATGAAAAACTATGACGCTGCGATTTCAGACTATGAGAAGATTATTAAGCTTGAACCAAAGAACCCCACACCTATCTTTTATCGTGCAATTAACTACACGTACAAAGGCAATCTAGATAAAGCACTGAGCGACTATGAAGAAGTGATAAAGATGAAGCCCGACTACGTTGTTGATGTTTACCTAAATCGCGCATTTATCCTTATCTCTAAAGGCAATCGTCAACAAGCCATTTCTGATCTACAGAAAGTTCTTCAATTATCCAAAGACGCTCAAAAACGCCAGCTAGCCGAGCAGCAATTACAACAGCTTGGCGTAAAGTGACTATCAGTTGTATTGAGCATTCCAAATCGGCAAAAACCTCTTTACGTCTAGCCGCAAATTTTCAGTATTTGGGTAAAACGCCCGCTAAGCCTAAACATATCTCTCTGGCGTTTTATACCTTGTATCCAGATTGTAAGTTTCCTTTTTAAGCCAAGATTGACGATGCTTATTGATGAGGAGTTGGTTAAATTTGGGCACACTTTCAAACCCTTCCGCGAAAGAAAGCCTGATGAAGAAGAAGTCTCATTTAGTTTTAGAGAAATGGAAGGCGACCGATGTAATGAAGTTCTGGCAATGTTCATTTCTCAGAAGAATTTTCTGAAGCTCGTAAATGCCCAAAATGTGGAGGTACTGGTTGACGACTTTAAGTTCAAGCTAACCGAAGCTAATCTTGAAGCGTTACGCGATCTTGCAAGCCGTATGGTGAGATGAAAGTTATTCAGTACCCGCGTTCTATCGTGCGCGCTGTCCAACAACTCATTCAACCCGACCCCGCGATAGCATTCCTTTCATCCTCGTCTATTCCGAAAATGATATGCACTACTTTATTGAAGAGTATGCTTCTCAAAAGTCACATATCGCACTTTTATCTGCCTTTGGTAATGATGCTTTTCCTGCGTTTGATTTCAGGGCTTCTTTTACCGTGTAGGTTTTTATGGCGTGTTCTGATAATAGCACCGAGAGTTTGATGTGAGAGCCCAAGTCGTCGAGCGGCGCGTGAGATGCTTCCGCGTTCCTCTTCTAACGCATGTTCAATATACCTAGCTTCATACTTCAATACCGTTTCGGGCAGGGTGAAATACTCATCAAGATCAGGCCCATACAATTTACGAATGACAAGGCGAGCACAGGCGCGCAAGCGGTCTATAGCTTCAGGGTCTTGTGTTGTTGCTAACAGACGATCTGCGCGCCGATATAAATGGTAAAGTTTTCTTTCCGGTAAATACTCTCCATGTTCCTCGATCATTGCAATGACAGCTACCCCGGCGCTAAACAGCGCCCCTGATTCCTCACCAATTCTGATCGCATGACGAAAGCTTCTCAGAGACTCTTCTGTACTTCCTGACCGGGCTTGGACGGTTGCTTTGATGATTAGAGCATCTGCTAACAAAGCTTGCTCTCTAGCCCGCTCTAAGGCTTCAACAACCTCAATGATTATCCTCCTGGCTTCTAGGTATCTCTCTTCTGCTAACAGTACTCGCGCTCTAGTCTCTTTAACTTGGGCAATGTTTCCAGAATCTTTAAGACGAGCGAAAATCCGATAAGCTTTATTTAAGTGCTCATGGGCTTCCGGGTAACGTCCGAGCTTATATAGCAAAAAAGCGAGATTGTTTTGATTGCTTCCACAGTAGCGGATATGTTTGGCCTGCTCGTAGTGATAAATAGCGGCGGTATATTCGATGATAGCCTTATCTAAATACTCAATCCGACCTTGCGCCATCCTTCGCAACACTAAGCCCATCTGACCGTACCATCTGCCCTGTAGAGCGTGGGATGCATTCTCAAAAAAAGACCGCTCTCGATTAAGAATATCTCGTGCCTCTTCATAGCGCCCGTGAGAGACTTCAACAACAGCACGTCCTATTAAAATCTTGCCAGTTTGCTCTGTAGTTGCTCCCTTTGCGGCTTCTGTTAACATTATCTGTGCTTCATCAAATGCTCCACTTCTCCAATAACAGATACCAAGTTCATATCGTGTCTCTGAGACTTTTTCCTGATAATTGTAAGCTTGAAAAATTTCCAGAGCTTCTGTCAGTAAGTCTTTAGTTCTTTCCTGCGCGTCTTTCCCCTGTGCGCTTCCTAAGCAACCCGAGAGCACGCCGCATTGCAGCAGGACTTCTGCGGCAACCTTGCGGGAATAGTGATCTACATTAGGGCGCACACCTACGCCTCGCCACAAGTCGCCTAACACCCCTCTGGCTTCTTCGTATCGTCCCGCATAAATCAATTCAGACGTTTTGGCGCATGTTTTGAGAATGTCGGCGGATTCAAGCTCTGTTAAACTCATGTGAGGTGTGCCTTTCACTGACTTGCTCAAATTTTTTCAAAGGACAAATCAATGCGAAAACTGATTCAAGCATCATTGCTGACTCTGGCGCTTACCGCTCCAATCTATGCGGGAGAAATGCAGCAACCGAAGGCAAGTGAAGCTGCCGCATCGGGCGACATACAAAACGGTATAACAGAAGCAGCATTGACCATCTTAGAGGCCGTGCTGTCACTGATCTAGTGCTGTCTCAAGCCTACTAATTCCTGCTGCCGCAGTGTGGCGGCATGGGTTAAGTGTGCCCGCGTATAATAGCAAGAATAATTGCAAGCGGGGAGATGGTATTTTTAGAGATGCAAAATCTTTTGCAAGTCAAGCTTTTAGGCAAAAGCTTCATCCAAATAAGATAGCCTCTAACTTCTCAGACGCGGCCTCCTGCATAGTCGGCAATACATGACTATAAACATCCAAAGTGAGCGCAACGCCAGTGTGCCCCAGCCGTTCGCTTACTACCTTTGGGTTCTCACCCGCCGAAAGCAGGAGCGTGGCGCAGGAGTGGCGCAGGTCGTAAAGCCTAATAGAGGCGGGCAACTTGGCGCGTGTAAGAGTCGGTTTGAAGTGTCTGCGTACAAGATTCCGAATCATCAGAGGCGTCCCCTCATGCGCGGCAAAGACCAGATCTTAATTCTGATAAGCAACTCCCGCCTTTAACCTTTCTTCGGCTTGCTGCCGCTTATGAGCCGCTAGGGCTTGCATAACGGATGCCGGAAGCGGGATGCTGCGGCGACTGTGCGAGGTCTTCGGAGCAGTGAAGTCAAATCCCCCGCCTTTGCGATGCCAAGCCAGTGCACGCTGCACAATCACGACCCCTTTTTTCAAGTCAACATCCTTCCACTGCAATGCTAAGTATTCCTCTGGCCTCATGCCTGTTGCCAGCGCGAGCGAGAAAAGCGCGCTCCAACGGTCTTCGGCTGCCGCTTTTAGAAAGCACGCGGCCTCTTTAGGTGAGAGGGCTTGCATCTCTTTGCGAACGGGTTTAGGTAATCCAACGAGGGAGGCTGGATTCTGTGAAAGCATCATCCACTTGACAGCCTGCTTGAGCGCAGACGAAAGGACAATATGGCAATAGCGAACTGTACGAGCCGAAAGACCAAGCCCGTAGGTTACGCCTTGTTGTGGCTCATCCTCTTTCTTGAGCTTAGGTGCTGTCATGTAAGTGTAGAGAGCTTGAATATCGAGCGGGCGTAAGTCTGACAACTTTTTCTTTCCGAGAGCAGGGCGCACGTATCGCTTTAGCATCTCCACATAATATTCATACGTGCGCGGGCGAAGGCGAGATCGGGCGGCAGTTTGCAGCCACTTGTCAAGATACTCATTCACTTTCATAGGCGAGGGTTCAACAAAGGAGCCGGTGCTGATAGAGGTTAGCGTCTTGCTCAGAAATGTTTCGGCGTCCCTTTTCTTGCCCTTGACCGTCTTGTTCATGTAACGACGTTGGCCTTGCGCATCTCGTCCCATGAAGATACGAACGAGCCAGGTATCATCCCCGCGTTTAATGATTTGACCCGCCATATTAGTTGAACCTCCTGCTGGTCTGTGCATCCTGCGTTTTTTTCTGTGCTATTCTTTTCATTACTCTGACCTTTCGTGACTTGAAGGGATGGAGTGAAGGGATAGGAAGCGTTGGCGCGCTTTCCTATCCCATTTCGCTTTCAGTGCGAAGCTTGCATGTATCGTTCAACGAGCCGCGCTGCTGCACGATGCCAGCACGGTTGACCATTCGCGTATGCTTTACACTGGCAAGAGCCGTTCACGCTGTAGATTCCGCCGGAAGGCGAGAGAATCAAAAGCGCTCCACCATCGAAATGCATGTATGGATTCTCTTCGATTTGCTGCTTAGCCTTAACAATAGCGATTTGCCATCGGCGCGAGCACGCAACCTTGTCGAACGCATCTTGAACTACCTGCTGCATTCTTGTTTGATCCATATTTATCATCTGTGTTTAGCTCCTTATCAGTTGAAATAACCAATAAGAAAACTATACCACAGTTAGAATAGTTTATACAGGAAATAATTCTATTTGTAGAATAATTTTCCTATGCTATAAGTACAGAATGAAGACTTTGACAACAAAAGAAGCTGCCGAGCGATTAGGCGTGACCGTACGGCGTATAAATGATTTAATTACATCCAGGCGATTGCCAGCAGCACGGTTTGGGCGTGCCTACATGATAAAAGAATCTGACCTGAAGCTTGTGGAAACTCGCCAGCCAGGACGCCCACGAAAAGCCAAGAAATAAAGGAGTCGTCGAGTAAGCCGAACTACCCGCTAGCCCTTAATAAACGTCTTCATCCGAGTTCCTATATCTCTGCTTTTCGCTTTCTGGCCTTTTCTAGCAAGCCAAAATCAACTAGCGACCTTTCAAAACCCTTCAAAATCTTTCATTCGTTAATCATCGCCATCGGTCATAGGAAGATTGATTTAGTTGTCTCTCTTGCATCCTTGCTTGGCGCTCTGCTTCACGTTCGGCTGCTTTGCGCGCCTCTTCCTCTTCCTTTTCGCGGAGTAGCCGTGCTCGCTCTTCCTCAAAGCCCTGTATCATTAACGCAAGTTGCTCTGATGCCTTCGCCGTTTCAGGCAGCACCCTGCCCCATAGTACGCGCTCGCACTCCTGCATCAGACGCGTAGCATAAAGAACCTTCCGCGCGGCCCGTTCATCAACTCCCATCTTTTCGTATGAGCCGGGGATAAAACCGAACGGATCAGGCTTTTCTATTTCTTCGAGTTGAGCCGCAAGAGGAAAACTATGTGGCGCATATTCCTTCTCTTCCTTTTCGCCCATTCCGCGAATAAAGCTATAAGCACGCTCTTTCAGCTCCGCGCGCTCGCGGGCGTAGCGATCTTCCTTTTTCTTCTCATATCGTTGTTGATGACGATTCTGTTCCTTTGCCTTCTTGCGCGCCTCGATTTTCTCTTTTTCAAAATCGCCAGTTCTCCACCGCTTCAGCAATCGTCCTTCAATAAGCCAATGGGTAGCGGCAAACACCCGCTCGTCACGGTAGATAGCACCATTCCCATGCTTGTGATAAAGAATGGTAGCCTCGCGCTCATACTCGTCACGGCCCGTAACATCAACATTGAACTCAGTACCGCAATATTGGCATAACACCTTGATATGTGATGTTGGGTCAGAAGCGTATCTCTTCTGCTTTGAGGGTGGAGTGTCGTGAAGGGCATAGCGACACCAATCACACCGGAGGGTAATACGCGCCTGCTTCTCCAATTTTGAGAGTACGCCGTCAATCTTCATCTTCGTCTTCTTCTTTTTCTTTCGTCCCAAGTCGCCGTTCCGCTTCTTCACGCGCTTTTAGCGCCATCTCCAACTGCTTGAGCCGGGCGGCGTAGTCGAACTGCTCGCGCACTTTGAGTGTGTAATCAAGCAGCACTTTGGCTGCCTGTACTTCTGCCGCCGGAGTGCCACAATCCAGATTCCTCTTGAGAGCACTAATTGCCAGAGTAGCCGCGCCCTGCAATGCTCCAAGCGCGCCGTCAAGGGCTTTGTCCTGCGCTTCCCGGTATCGCTTCTGGAAGTCTTCGCGCTGCATCAGTCGCCAGACAGTGCTCTCGGAGACACCGGCAGCCGTGGCCGCATCCTTCATTGTCGGGTTAGCTAAGAGAGCCACGATCACTGATTCATGGCGTCTCGACAGCACTGGACTAACAATCTCAGGAATAAGCACCGCTTCTTTCTTTTTCTCCCTGCTCTTGCTCATTTTCTTGCACCTTTCAACTGAGGTTCAGGATTGAGAAGATGAAAACGCTCAACATCTTCAGAAATTGACCTAATTGTTCATACGTTCTGCACGCTTTTCTGAACATCTTTTGACGATTACCTAAGCTTTTCGCTGAACCCCCTTCTGTAGAAATTCGCGCACAACAGTGAGAGCCTTTCTCTCCCCACTTTTAGCCTTTTTTCGCCTGTGCTACGTTTTTCGCTTCCCGCTTTGAGAGGGTCTAAAACGGAACTGGCGCATACCACTCTCTCGCCAATCGCTCTGCCTCTTCCCGCGCGATGCCCCCCTCCATCTCCATGATCGCCGCGCGTTCTAGGATTTCGTCGGCCTGCCCGCGCACCCATTCTGGTTCGTCGCTTTGTTCTGCGACATAAGCGACATTACCGACAAAAGGCTCCCGGCTACCGCTTTGCGATATACTTTTGTCGCTTTGGTTGCTTTTGTCGCAGTCCCGCAGAGCGAACCAGCGAGTTACAGGACGGCCACCCGTTTGCTCTGTTTCAAAGCGGGCACGACCTGTCTCCGAGAGCACTGCCAAAGCTGCGTCAATTGCACCACCGCGCCGACGGTTGAACAGGTCGCGTATTTGAGTGCGTGTCAAGCCGCCGATGCCAGACTCCTGCAAAGCGAGCAATAGTTCGTCCGCAATGCGGTCTCCGGTCGCCGAGCCAAAGATGTAACGCGCTGATGCTTCGCAGTAATGCCATAGCGCAAGGGCGGCTTCTAAATGAACGCGCCCGACCACTGCTTTGCAATCAAGCAGGGCGTATAGACATGCTAGGCGCATCGTCTGCGCTTCGGCGCGCGATGTGACAGCGCCGAATAATCCAGGCTGCCCGGCAGACAAGTCTGCATAAACTTGATGCCAGAGTGTGCGCGCCTCCGCATCACGTTGCATCTCGCCGACACCGCGAGCGAAGATAAACGCCTCATGCAAGCGAGTGATGAGTGGGTTAAGCTCTGTGTCCGGGAGCGCGCCGCCTTCTGGCAAGAGGCGGTTGCGGCGCACACAGGCCCAAAGGAAACGGTTAGCGAAGCCGTTTGCCGTCTCAGTTTCATCAAGATTCCGCTTTAGCTCGTCTCTTGTAATATGCCCGATTATGGTGACGTGTGCGCCCGTAGCCCGGTTTGGATTGTTGCGCGTCTTAACCTGAAGAGTTCCCGTATCCCAAGCTTGACGAATGATTGCCGAAAGCGTGTTGCCTTCCCGCGCCATCACGCGCAACACAGAGGAAAATTCAGCCTCTAAGATAAACGCCCGCTTATCCTCAACGCCTTCATCAGCAATAACTGTCTGATACTCAACTACGCGCCCTTTCTCCCTAACAGGCTCTTTCTTCTCCGTCGCGTCGCGTACGCTCCAGATCAGCCCTTCGCCGGAAGATAGTCCTGCGCCAACACAGTTTGCTGTCCACGTCTCATCAATGCGCTCGAAAAGACGGCGCACCTGTCCCCAACTCGTGCCTTTGCGCCCTTTGCTGGTCGCGCCCACGAGCACGGCAAAGAGGTTCAGATAATGACGGTCAGCTTCCGCCGTGAAGTATGCGTTTCGGCCTATACAGTTGCCGAAAGCGGCAAGGGTCTGGACAAGCACAGCAGCCCGGTCTGCTTCCGTGTGTGGGTCTATGACGCGGACGATTTCACCAGTCAAGCCGTAGAGCGCGTTTTCTGATAGTTCAGGCCATGCAGCAGGTGGCGAGCTTTCGGCCTCTTCATGGAGTGGATCATTCTTAAGATTCAACCACTCGCGCACGCGCCGAACCACCTTTTCACCCAAGCATTCAGTAAGCGACGGCCATCCGGTTGTTTGCCCGCCTAATGCTTGCCTGCGTGCTGTGCTTTCCACATTTTGCAACCGCGCGCGCGTCTCTTCATCTTGCGCGGCAATACAGACGGCTTCGACGAAGCAGACCGTCTCTGTCTCCGTCCAGCCAGCCCGGATGAGTCCTCCGGCGAGAGCCAACGAAGCATAATGCCGCGATCCGTGCTCACCCGAAGATGGTGACGGCCAGTGACGTGCTAACAAGCAAGCTGCCGCTAATTTCCCTAAACACGATTGAAGATGACTTGTCTCAATGCGAGCAGGATCACCGTTGACATCCCACTCGATCAACTCCCCCGTCTCCTTATGTGTGCTGCCGGGAAAGATGGTCTGCGCACCCGTACTCCGCAGCTCAAGCAACGTGGTCTTGCCGTCAGTATCAATAAAGCGTTGTGTCTTTACTCCCGCCGCGATGTATTCCCAATGGGAGCGCCGCGTAGACCTACGACCAAAGATAGCTTCGGTTTGTGGCAGGAATAATGGAGCAAGCCTTATGGCTTCAGCGCAGTCAAGATCAATATCCACGCGCCCACCCGACTTCTCGCCAAGCAAGACGCCGATGTTCTGGCGTTCGCTGTTGAAATGCTTGAATAGATCGGCGTCCGTGGCTATAAAATCTTGCCACCCTTCCGCACCAGGATTCTTCTCGCGGTAGGGAACAGGCAAAGGCATCCAACCGCGCTGAAGTAGATCGCACGCCGCTTCAAGCGGACTCGAATAATTAGACATTCTCTTGATTCCCAGCGTTTGACGTTGCGCCTTCCGCCAACACAGCAGAACTGCCACCACGCTCCATCCATTGCCTGATAGATTCCGCGTCAAAGCGATACTGCCGCTCGCCTAAACGAATCACCGGAATTGCATTCCGCCGAGCGAGTTCATAAACGCGCTGTCTGTCAACTCTGAGCATGGATGCTACTTCATCCGCTATCAGTATTTGTCGCTCCATCGCACAAGTCCTTTCTACTTTGCTTTACATTCATTTCGCTTTATGTATTCATCCAAATGTTCCTGCGTGAATAGGACTCTACGTCCGCTCCGAACATGTGTGATGTTTTCTCGCGCAACTTCCCGATCAATGGTCGCCACCGATAAGCCTAGCTGCCGCGCCGCTCCTTTTCGGTCAAAAATCTGGATTGGATTCTTTTCCATAATTTGTCCTCCATAAAAATCTATAAGCCGCCGCTCTTATCAGCGACGGCCTATAATTATCAGAAGTCCTCTATTTCTGTCTTGACCCTAACTAGGTATAGAAATTTGATATTGTTTATACCTATTTGCCCTCTTCTTCATTAGCGTCTTTGGGGGTGGCTTTTTTGATAGCATCCGCAACACCATGAACTCCCATATCATCTTCGCGTACCCATAGAGGTTCTTGTACCGAAGCCAGAGGAGTCATCAAGAGATAATGCCAGACACTAGATACAGTGCTTTGGGGAGAACTTATTGATGGCTTATATATTTCATTCTCGACTAGGTTTTGCTTTGTGGATTTTTCAAGATAATCTTGAAGTGCCGACTGTTCCAAACCAAAGAAATGTGCTGCGAATGCGTTACGAAAGACTTTCCAACCAGGTCTAAGCGACCTACCATTCTTATCAAATCCAACATATTTTCTTCCCCCTCTCTTCCCGGAAGCTCTCAAAAATTCCATTACCTTTTGACCGGAAATACGTTTATGCCGATACTCTTTATAGGGATGCTTATCAAAATCTCGGAGTTCCTCTTCAACTTTATCCAACATCTCTTCCTTCTCTACGAATGACTTTAGTGTCTTTGCGCTTAATTGCTCTCAAGCCACATGTAACGCCGTTTGCACATCATCTAACCGTAAGCCATACCAATCCATTTTGAGCGCAAGCGCAGCTTCCTTTGAAACCGCTCTGTCCCACGCAGCGTCGTACAAAGTTTGGCTGATTGCTTTTAGATTCCTTTCGGCAATTTTTAGATCAGCGCCGCCATCGAATTTATCCTTTAGCTCTTGTTCCCACTCTTCTCTGGGGCAAATTTCATCACGTTCGATAACGCGCCTTGTATAAATCACCCGTTGCCAGTGATAAATGGCAAACACAATGGCGGGATGGCCTATAGATACCGGATTTGCTTTTATGGACTCGAAAATATCTATTGTTTCGACACGACGCCAATAACCATTGGAGAAGCAGATGTAAGCATATGGGCATCTTTCCCTTTCTGGCGATGAGCTGTCGTCTATCTCAATTATAGCTTCGGAAATCTCTCCAAGGTCGAGCCAGGCGTTGCCAACAGCAGTATGTATGTAACTGTCGGAAATGCGCGCCCTTTCGTGAAAGGAGAGATTCTTTTTCCCTGCTTCCAACTTTCCCCTGTCCTGTTCGGAGAGATGAAAAAAAGCGGGATTCCCTCGCTGTGTGGCATTCTCCCAAAGCTTTTGCTTATCCTGATCTGAGAGTTCGTCGAACTGAGCAAGGAGTTGGCTCATTTCCTCTTGAGTATAGGTTTTTAAGTATTGCGTATAAGCGATTAAATCTTCGAGCCGTGTAAAGCGATAGTCTCTCTTTGGAGTTAGCCTCGCCTTTTCCCTCAATTTCAGCAATTCAGCCAACGCTTCCTCGTTCATTAACTGATTCCCTCCATTACTAGATGTTTCAGACTGTCTCGATTATATTTAAACTGTCCTGCAATCCCTTATCCGCGTCTCAAATACAAACGGAGTTCAAACGCTAGACATGGCGATCAAAAAAACTGAATTATACAGTTCTCTTTGGAAAAGCTGCGACGAACTGCGGGGCGGCATGGATGCTTCGCAATATAAGGATTACATTCTCGTGCTTCTGTTCGTGAAGTACGTCTCTGATAAATACTCCAACAAGCCCTTTGCTTCGTTCAAAGTTCCCGAAGGCGGAAGTTTTCAGGATATGGTCGCCTTAAAGAACAAAGATAACATCGGAGAAGAGGTTAATAAGATCATCGCCAAACTCGCCGAAGAAAACGGGTTGGTAGGCATAATAACCATCACGGATTTTAATAACGAGGAGAAGCTCGGCAAAGGCAAGGCCCTCGTTGATCGTGTGTCCAAGCTTATCGCCATCTTCGAGGACAAGTTTGATTTCAGCCGCAACCGGGCAGAGAACGACGATATTCTGGGCGACGCTTACGAGTATCTGATGCGTAACTTTGCGACCGAATCGGGCAAGAGCAAGGGGCAGTTTTACACTCCGGCGGAAGTCTCGCGCGTGATAGCTAAGGTCGTTGGCGTGGACAAGGCTACGAGCCAGACGCAGACCATTTATGACCCAACATGCGGGAGCGGCTCGCTCCTGCTCAAAGCCGCCGACGAGACGCCGTTCAAGATCAGCATCTATGGGCAGGAGATGGACAATTCGACCGCCGCGCTTGCCAAGATGAACATGATTCTGCACGGGCATCCAAATGCCATCATTCATCAGGACAATACGCTGGCTCTCCCCTATTTCAAAAATCAGTACGACCAGACAAAATTGCAGACCTTTGATTTCGCCGTCGCCAATCCGCCGTTTTCGACTAAGGCTTGGAGCACAGGCTTTAATCCTGAGAAGGATGATTACGGGCGTTTCGAGTACGGCATCCCGCCCGCTAAAAATGGCGATTTCGCTTTTCTGCTGCACCTAACAAAATCGCTCAAGAGCAAGGGCAAGGGCGCGATTATTCTGCCACACGGCGTTCTGTTTCGCGGACACGCCGAAGCCGCGATCCGCGAGACGCTGATTCGCCGGGGCTTCATCAAGGGCATCATCGCCCTACCGCCGAATCTCTTTTACGGGACGGGCATCCCTGCTTGCATCATCGTCATTGACAAAGAAAATGCGGACAGCCGACGCGGTATCTTTATGATTGACGCGGGGCGCGGCTTCGTGAAGGACGGCAATAAGAACCGCTTGCGGCATCAGGATATACACAAGATCGTTGATGTCTTTAACAACCAAATCGAGTTGCCGAAATACTCGCGGATGGTGTCGCACGCGGAGATCGAGCGCAACGAGTTTAATTTGAACATCCCGCGCTACATTGACAGCCAAGAAGCTGAAGACATTCAGGACATTGAAGCGCACCTGTTAGGCGGCATCCCGAACCGCGACGTTGACGAGTTGGAAAGATACTGGCAAGTGTTCCCGGCGCTCAAAGGCGAATTGTTCGGCGCGAGCGATAGAGCGAAGTACAGCCAGTTGAAGGTCGAACAGTCAGCTATCAAGGATACGATTTATACGCATCCAGAATTTGTCAGTTACTCGGATAAGGTCAGGGCAATCTTTCATAGTTGGCGCGCGAGATATACGCCCGTTTTGAAAAGTCTCAGCATGGAGACACATCCGAAGGCGTTAATCAGAGATATTTCGGAGGACTTGCTCGAATCTTTCGCGGGCGATCGCTTGATTGATAAGTACGACATTTACCAGCAGTTGATGTCTTACTGGACGGAGACGATGCAGGACGACGTTTACATGATTGTGCAGGATGGCTGGCAGGCGAACAGGGATTTGGTTCCGCCGACGCTTATCATCAGACGTTATTTCCCAGAGGAGCAAGCCGCTATTGAACGGCTCGAAACGGTGAAGGATACAATCACGCGCGAGCGCGAGCAGATGGAAGAGGAGCATGGCGGGGAAGGCGGTTTACTTGACGGCGCGAAGAATGAGAATGACAAGCTGAACAGGGCAAGCGTAGTCGCTCGTATCAAGGAATTGGAGCGGGAGAGAAATCTGAACGGCGGCAACGATGAGAGCAAGGCGGAACTAGACGCGCTGGAAATGTACCTGGGGCTGATTGAAGGCGAGGCGAAGGCAGGCAAGAAGGTTAGGGATGCGCGGGCCGAACTCGACCGCAAGGTCTCGGAGAAATATAGCGAACTCGACGCGGACGAAGTTAAGACGCTGGTGGTTGATGATAAATGGTTCGAGACGCTGGACGCTGCCGTAAGGTCGGAACTTGAACGCATCGCGCAGAATCTGACGGGGAGAATCAGGACGCTCGCCGAACGCTACGAGACGCCTTTGCCGCAGCTAGACGCCGAAGCGAAAGAGTTGACCGCTAGAGTTGACGAGCATCTCGATAGAATGGGCTTTGCCTTTGAGTTGCAAAGCGTAGCGGCAAAGATTGATTAGTGAACTACTGAGACGAATCGAAGATGGAAAGCTCACAGCCCACAATCAAAGAAGGCTACAAGCAAACCGATGTCGGCATTATTCCCGAAGATTGGGAAGTAAAGCCGCTTAAAAAAATATCGCCGAGGCAGAGTGTCGGATTAGTCATCAACCCATCGTCTTATTATGATGATGACGGTACAGTGCCGCTCCTCGTAGGTTCTAACATAACTGAAAATAAAATCGATTGGGAATCTGCACAACGCATTAGTGAAGCTAGTAATAGGTTGATAGCGGCATCTAGGCTTGAGGCTGGCGACCTTGTGACTGTTCGCGTTGGTGAACCGGGTATAACAGCAGTAGTGCCTCCTGAATTAGATGGTTGTAATTGTGCCTCTATGATGATTGTTCGGCAGCATCCGTCTTTTCATTCGCATTGGCTTTGTCATGTAATGAACTCGCGCATTGGATTAGCTCAAGTAGAACACGTACAGTACGGCACTGCTCAGAAACAGTTCAACATTAGCGATGCGGTAAATTTCTCTTATCCAGTTCCGCCGCTGCCCGAACAGCAAGCCATCGCAGAAGTCTTGGGCGACGTGGACGCGCTGATTACTTCCCTAGATCAACTAATCACCAAAAAACGGAACATCAAACAAGGTACGATGCAGCTTTTATTGACGGGCAAAAAACGCTTGGCGGGTTTTAGCAGTGATTGGAAAGTAATAATGTTAGGAGAAAGATTGCGATTTCAAGTCGGATACCCTTTTAGCTCCGAGTTTTTCAATCAGAAAGACTCAGGGATAAGGTTAGTTAAAAATAGAGACCTAAAGAATGATGACCAGGTATTTTTTTACAGCGGTGAATACTCTAGAGATTACTTGATAGATGATGACGATGTCCTAATTGGAATGGATGGGGATTTTTTACCTTGTTTATGGAAAAAAGGAACAGCATTATTAAATCAACGAGTAGGCAGAATTATTGTCTTAGACAAAATGGATTTAGGATTTACCTATTATTGTCTTATCAAACCCCTCAAGGAAATTGAATACGGGACAGCCAGTACGACAGTAAAACATCTATCGCATAGTGACATTGAGGAAATAAGAATGGCTATTCCTGAGCTATCCGAACAAAAAGCCATCGCCCGAATCTTGGGCGACATGGATGCGGAAATCCAAGCGCTGGAGAAGAAACGCGAGAAGTACAAAGGCATCAAGCAGGGCATGATGCAAGAACTCTTAACAGGTAAAATGCGGCTTGTTAGCAAATCATAAGAATATTGTTTTTAGAGGAATTATATGGGACTCACTGAAGAAGAGGACATAATTGACTCGTTGTTGTACGACTTTAGCTTTAAGCTAGTTGAAGAGGATGATGTAATAACTGAGTTAATTGCTCGGAGTTACTCCCACACTTGGGGGCTAGATGATTATCAAAATCTTGAAGCGCGTTTTGTTGATGAGAACAAAATAAGTTTTTCCGTTGAATTATATTTGAGCGGTGAAACAGATGACGAAGCACCATCTGTATTCGATACAATTCGTGCTGAACTTAGAGGAGAGGCAGTCCAAGATGACAATACATGGGAAATATCCACCTATGAAATTATAGAGGCAGACTTTGGTATCAACTATGAAGAGTACGATTATGCAAAAGCTGTACTATCAAATGTTAATTACTTTCAAACATTTTCAGATGAAATTTCACGACTGAAATTACTTAATAATCTAGTCATTGAAGATGAAATGACTCTAAAAACCCTTCAAAGACAAATTTATATTGGCGCAATCACGTGCCTAGAAACATACCTCTCTGATGCGTTGGTTAATAAAGTCTTATCAAGCCAAGCATTTCTTGAATCTTTTATTTCTAAATATGATTTCGGTGGAAGAAAATTAGAACTCAATCAGCTCTTTGATTATGTAAAAAAAGCCGAAGATATAGCAAAAAGCGAAATGCTTGAGTTGATGTATCATAATCTTCCAAAAGTGAGCCAAATTTACCAGGCAGCGGTCGGAGTTGAATTTCCAAGGTTTTCGACTATCGCGAAAGCAGTATCAACAAGGCACGATTTAGTCCATAGAAACGGGAAAACAAAAGAGGGCAAAGAGGTGGAAATTAGTAAGGAAATAGTAAATACGGTAATAACAGACGTTGAAAGTTTTATTGGGAGTATCAATCAAAGATTGGAAAGGCAACTCTCGCCGGAAGTGAGCGAGGATGACCTAGAATTTTAAATTGTAATAAACGAATAGTGAAGGCAGTTAATATGACTCAAGTCGGACGATTGGAAAGACTGACTCAACAGCGCATCGTCAAACTCTTCACTGACAGACTCGGTTACGAGTATTTAGGCGACTGGCAAGACCGTGAGAAAAACAGCAACATCGAAGAAAAATTCTTGCGCGATTATCTGCGCGAGCAAAACGTTGATGATGCCCCTATCACAGCGGCCATCAGAAAACTATCTAATGAAGCGGGCGACCAGAGTAAGAGCCTGTACGACGTTAATAAGGAAGTCTATTCCACCCTGCGCTACGGCGCGAAGGTGTCGCGCGGCATCGGCTTCAATGATGAAACCGTCAATCTGATTAACTGGAAAGAACCCTTAAAGAATCATTTCGCCATCGCCGAAGAAGTCACAATCAAAGGCGAAAACGACAAGCGCCCTGACATTGTGCTCTACGTCAACGGCATCGCGCTCGGCGTGCTCGAACTCAAGCGCAGCATAGTCTCCGTCTCCGAAGGCATACGCCAGAACTTAGACAATCAGCAAGACCTCTTCATCAAGCCATTCTTCTCGACCGTGCAGCTTGTCATGGCGGGCAATGATACGCAGGGCTTGCGCTACGGCGTCATCGAAACGCCCGAAAAGTATTACCTGAAATGGAAGGAAGAGAACGAGACAGAGACGGATGCCGAAGAGAGCCAGCTCGACCGCCACCTTTTACACCTTTGCCGGAAAGACAGATTCCTCGAATTCATTCACAATTTCATCGTCTTCGACGGCGGCATCAAGAAAATCTGTCGCCATAATCAATACTTCGGCGTGCGAGCAGCGCAAAGGTCTTTGAGACGGCGCGAGGGCGGCATCATCTGGCACACGCAAGGCTCCGGCAAATCTCTGACGATGGTCTGGCTGGCGAAGTGGATCAAGGAAAACCTCACGGACTCGCGCGTGCTTATCATCACCGACCGCACCGAACTCGACGAACAGATTGAAGGCGTCTTTATGGGCGTCGGCGAGAACATCTACCGCACCAAGAGCGGCGAGGATTTAATCAATCAACTCAACACTAAAAAAGAATCGCTCCTCTGCTCGCTCATACACAAATTCGGTAGAAGCGACAAGTCCGACGTTGACACCTTTATCGAGGAGATGGAGCGGGTCAAGAACAGCTTGCCCGCAGGCTTCTCACCGAAAGGCGAACTCTACGTCTTCGTTGACGAATGCCACCGCACTCAATCCGGCAAACTCCACAAGGCGCTGAAAACCATCCTGCCGAATGCAATCCTCATCGGCTTCACAGGGACGCCCTTGCTGAAAGCCGATAAACAGAAGACCATCGAAGTCTTCGGCAGCTACATACATACCTACAAGTATGATCAGGCGGTTAAGGATAACGTAGTGCTTGATCTGCGCTACGAAGCCCGCAAGATTGAGCAGAACATCACCTCACAGGCAAAGATAGACCAGTGGTTTGAAGCAAAGACTAAAGGCTTGACTGACCACGCTAAAGGCGAGCTCAAACAAAAATGGGGCACGATGCAGAACCTGCTCAGTTCTCAGGAGCGTCTGGAAAAGATCGCCGCCGATATTCTGTTCGATATGGAAGTCAAAGACCGTCTGCAAAGCGGCAAAGGCAACGCGATGCTCGTCGCCGGAAGCATCTACGAAGCGTGCAAGTTCTGGGA
This sequence comes from Pyrinomonadaceae bacterium, assembly GCA_036389675.1. Lineage (GTDB taxonomy): Bacteria > Acidobacteriota > Blastocatellia > Pyrinomonadales > Pyrinomonadaceae > DASQYE01. Next base: position 12,522 of record DASVWI010000033.1, on the reverse strand, counting down.
AATCTTTCAGAGCAAAGGCTTCAAGAAATGCGCTGTTGTCACTTCGTACAATCCGACCATAGACAAAGCAAAAGGCGAGACGACGGGCGAGTACGCGCCGACTGACAACCTCAAAAAATTTGAGGTCTATCAGAAAATGCTAGGTAATCTGTCGGTCGAAGATTACGAGAAGGACGCCAAGCGGAAGTTTGTCAAAGACCCGGCACAGATGAAACTGCTCATCGTCGTTGACAAGCTGCTCACGGGATTCGACGCGCCTTCGGCGACCTATCTCTATATTGATAAGTCAATGCGCGATCACGGTCTGTTCCAGGCCATCTGCCGCGTCAATCGTCTCGACGGAGAAGACAAGGAATACGGCTACGTCATTGACTACAAAGACCTGTTCAAGAGCCTTGAGAGTTCCGTCAAGGATTACACCTCCGAAGCCTTTGGAGATTTTGATAAAGAAGACATTGAAGGTCTATTGAGCGACCGTCTCAACAAAGCCAAAGAGCGATTGACGGAAACGCTCGAACTGGTCAAGGTCTTGTGCGAACCCGTCGCGTCGAAAGAATCAAATGCTTATATCAAATTCTTTTGCGGCAACACCGAAGACAAAGACGACCTTAAAAAACACGAAGCAAAGCGGCTTGATCTATATAAATATACTGCGTCTTTAATTCGCGCCTACGCCAACATCGCGGGCGAGATGCAAGAGGCTGGCTATTCCGCCGATGAAGCCCGCATCATCAAAGAGGACATTAACCATTACACGAAGGTCAGGGATGAGGTAAAGCTTTCAAGCGGCGACTATATTGATCTGAAAGCTTACGAACCCGCAATGCGCCAGTTAATAGATATGTATATCAGTGCGGGCGAGAGTGAGGTTATTTCAAAATTCAATGATATGACCTTAGTTCAGCTCATAGTTGAACGCGGTGAGGACGCTATCAGTTACCTGCCAGATACTATCAAGAACAGCAAAGAAGCTATTGCCGAAACTATCGAGAATAACCTGCGAAAACTGCTCGTCAAGAAAGAAACGCTTGACCCGGCTTATTATGCGAAAATGTCTAAGATTCTTGATGAGTTAATCAAAGACCGAAAGCTCGCACAACTTGAATATGAGAAATATTTAGGCAAAATTGTTGGACTAACCAATATGATTGATAAGGGAAACGTCCAGGCAGTTCCCGATAACATCAAAGGCTCACCCGCGAAGATAGCTCTCTATCACAATCTAGGCGAAAACGCAGACCTCGTTGCCTTGATGCACGATAAAATCAATTCGACCAAACAGCACGATTTCCGCAACCATCCGGGAAAGACTAATGATGTCAAACGGGCGATCTACGAATCGCTATGCGCGTTCGGCATTGATGACATAGGAGAAGTCGAGCGCATCTATAAAATCGTCGAGGCACAGAAAGAATACTGATGCGACAGATCACCGTCAGCAACATCACTATTGATGTCGTTAGAAAGGACATCAAGAATCTTCACTTGGCTGTTTATCCTCCGACCGGGCGCGTCCGCATCGCCACGCCACTTAATGTTAATGATGAAGCTGTCCGCCTTTTCGCCATCTCAAAGTTAGGTTGGATCAAAAAGCATCGCCGAAGCTTCTCCAACCAAAGACGCGAAACGAAAAGAGAATACGTCTCTGGCGAAAGCTATTATTTTGAAGGCAATCGCTACCTGCTAAATGTCATCTGTCACAATGCCGCGCCGAAAGTTGAAATCAGGAACAAAACTTATATTGATCTTTATATACGCCCGAACAGTTCGACAGAACAACGGGAACGTGTGATGACGGAATGGTATCGCCGGGAATTAAAGGACAAAATCCCAACGCTCATAGAAAAATGGCAAGGAATTATTGGAGTTCAGGTGGATGATTGGAAGGTCAAGCGGATGAAGACCAGATGGGGAACCTGCAAGGTTGAGTTGAAACAAATCCGGCTCAATCTTGAATTGGCAAAGAAACCTTCATCCAGCTTGGAATACATTATTGTTCATGAGCTTGTGCATTTACTTGAACGCCGTCACAACGCCCGATTCGTCGCCCTCATGGACAAGTTTATGCCGCAATGGAGATTTCATCAGGCTGAGCTAAATCAACTTATTTTGGGTTATAACGATTGGAACTATTGAGCGTTTTTCAAATGAACGGATCGGACTACAGATTGATCGGGCTGATTCAACGTAGTCCGCCCATCTCGGGTGCAAAATTCCCCCGTTTTGTGTGCCAGTTGTGTGCCAACTCATCAAAACTAAACAAACTCAGCCGTACAGGCCATTATAGACACTCCCTATAAACTTAATAGAAGCAGATTTTAACAAACTTAGGCAAACTTATCGCTAATGGCTATTGAAGATTTGTAAACTGCGGGTCGGGGGTTCAAATCCCTCCACCGGCTCCAAATAGAACCAGTGGTTGAGGGCGTCCATCCGGGGATGCCCTTTTTAGCGTTGTGTGTCGTGGGAGTGCCTAAAGTATTGAATTAATTGAGGCATCTTGACTTGAACGCCTGATTGATCTTATAGTCCCTGTGCTTGATAAGAGCCTTTAGGTTAAACCTCGTCGTGCATCGGTTCGGCATTTCGTCCGTTACGCCTTCTGTTGACAGCCACTTCATAAGGACTGTGTATAACTGAGGGTTCCTGCAAGTCTTCCGTCACCGGACTACCCGACTTTATCGCTCACAGCATTCATCCTATGAAAACTGCTCCGTGTGGGGCGGGAAGATTTACCACGTCGCCTGAGACCTGCTTCTTCGGCAGACATGCTGATTGAAAGGTCAGCTTTAATAGAGGGAAAATAGCTATGTTAAAGAGAAACGTTTCTTACCTGCTGCTTATCTTTGCTTTCAGCGTCACTACGGCATTTGCTCAGGGAACTGAGACGCCGGCGGCGAGTCACCCTGAGAGTCCAGCAATCCTTAAGGCTCTCAGCGTGCCTGTCTCGAAAGATTTGAAACAGGACATCACCTTTTCGACGGAAAAATTGAAAGTGCAGGGCAACTGGGCTTTTGTCGCCGGTCAGGCGAAAAACGCGGAGGGCGGTGAGCCCAATTGGAAGCTCACCAAGTATCAGGAATTTATTGACAGCGGCGATTTCGAGGACAATCTTTTCGCGCTGCTGAAAAAGACAAATGGCAAATGGCGTGTGGTGACTTATATGATGAACTGCCACGATGTCTGCTATCTGGACTGGGACAGTAAATACAAAGCGCCGAAAGCGATAATAGAGTAAATGCTTTTATCAACCCGGCTCTTTCAACGCTCGGTCGAATATCCTTCAGGGATACTCGACCGACGAAGCATTAAGGAATCATAGGGGAAACATGAGAATCAAATTCGTTCTGCTGACGATACTGCTTTTGGCATTTAGCTCGGTCGGGTTTGCCCGGGCAGCCAGCACGCCCGACGCGATTGTTAAAGATTTATATGCGGCGCAAAAGGCCAGCTCCGGCCCTTTTTTCCAGACGAAAAGCCGCGCTCTGGTTGACAAGTACTTTACGAAGGATTTCGCTGACTTGATCTGGAAGGACGCTGTGGACGCTAAGGGTGAAGTCGGGGCGATTGGTTTCGACCCGCTTTATAACGCGCAGGATACGGAAATCACCGCTTTCAAAATCGGGAAACCTATGTACGGCGAGGGCAATCTAGATGCCGCGGATGTTCCGGTCACTTTCAGAAACATGGGCAAGGACGAGACGGTTCTGTTTCGACTCGAACGGAACAGTCAGAAAATCTGGAAGATCAGCGACATCTATTATCCATCAAACCCGGAATCGAGCTCATCGCTCAAAGACATCCTGACAGCCGCACTGAAGGCAGCTTAAAGGCAACGCTGCTCCCGGCTCAAACAACAACTTCCGGCATTAGGGGGCGTTGGTTGCAAAGAGCCCGGCCCGGCAGGTTGAAGCATTAATCGGAGAGGCGAAGCGTCGTGCGCTTGTCGCCACCGATCCGGCCTTGTTGTGGGTTTGAGAAGAGTATGCTGACGAGGCGGGTCATAAGGGCCATAGTTTCGGTCGAGTGTCATCCACGTTACTTCGAGTTGTTCTGTTTATGGTGGGTGGAGTAAAAAATCAGGAACTTGATGAAAGCTAAGAACGCAAAGCCTATGAGCCATGAGCACAACACCGGCTTATAGTTAATCCATGCTTCGTGGATATTCACCGCGACGGCGATTTCGCCGTCATGCGCTTCACTGGGTAGTGAGGTCACGAAGGCTCCGACCCCGGCTATCAGGGCGATGACAAAATACTGCATGCTGGTTAGCAACTCGCGCTTCACACTCTCCGTCATATAGCCTCTCTTCTGTGTTTATAACTGATAATTTACAGAAGCACCGCTCGAATGAGAACGGCGTCTCATCTTTGAGCGAACTTTTTAGCGCCTTCCCTGTAGATGTTGACAAACCGTGAGACATCTCGTACATAGCCGCGATCAGCCCCGAACATTGGCTGTGTAGAGGGGACATACTCGCTTGTTTTGCCGCGCCTGAGTAACGCATTGGTGTGGTCTATGGTCACATCGTCACTCCAGTTGTTAGCAAAGTTGCCGACTTTGCCCAGACTGGAGGCAGGGCTGTTGATGCCGAACTGATGGCCCAGTTCGTGCCCGAGAATGTCGTCCCCGGGATTCCTCGCCACGTAGTTAGCACCATGCCCGTAGTTGATAAAACTTTCGCCCGTGTTGGGATTGCTGACGCCGCCTGTCTCCTGCAATCGGTTTTCGCTGACGAAGACGTTGACAGCGCCTTCCACCTTGCCTTCGGTTATCCTGAGCCCGCTGGCCTGTACATTCCCGCCTCCGGTGGCCGTACCCGCCGTGTACGTCACCTTGAGCGTTATGCCCGCGGTGGCATAAGTTTTTATGGCGTCCGCCACGGTCGACGCAGTTAGCCTTCTGGCCGCTTCTTCCGTCTTAATCGTGTTCTTGTCATAGACGATATTGACCCGCGCTACGATCTCCTCTTCATTCTCGCCTGACGGGTCGACATACCTGAGCGGGTTGTTTAGAGCGTAGTTATACCGATTCCAGTGCTGCGGAGTGCCGATGTATTTCCTGAGCAAGGCATTGGCTTTACGATCGTCCGCTTCATACTGCCGCTCTATGTTAATGTCGTAAGGGTCAGCGCTCGTGAAGCGGCCTATCGTTGAGCCGTAATACCTCGCCTGCATGTAATCAAGTCCGGTCTCGTCATCGCGCTCACTGCCCGTGAATCTCTGGCGCACATTATCCGCCTGACCATAGCCCTGCTGCGTCGTCCTGCCGCCCACGCCGGCAGAGAGTTCTTCACCGAAAGGTAAGTAGTCGTGACGACGGATGCCCGAAAGACTTCCGCTCTTGTCCGCAATCATCCGCGGCGTGCCTAAGTGATCTGTCACCAGCCACTGGATGCCTGACGAGGTTGTTGTCGGCGGCGCTGTGCCCTGAGCGCCAAAGACCTGCACCTCTGCCAGCGAGAGATAGTTTGTGCCTGCAAGCTGAACTCTCACGTATCTCCCCGTGCGGTTCAACGTGACTGTGGTCGGAGAGCCGCCTTGGCCCACCGTGTAGAAGCTTGAGACTCCCGCCTGATTCTGCGTCGCTGTCAGGTCCGTAGAGCTGAACGGCGCGTCCGAGACAAAGACGTAGAAGTTAGAGAGCCTGTCTCCGCAGCAGTCCGTGCGATTCCACACTTTGACTTCACTCAAAGACTGCACGCTGCCCAGGTCAACCTGCCACCAAGCCTGATAATCGAAATCCGTGGATGATACAGACCAGTGATAATAGCTCCCATCCGTATTGCCGTCTACAGCTAAACCGGCAGATACGCCAAACGGGTTGCTCGATTGCGTGGCTGTTTTATTGAGCGCCAGATTGGATGGTGCTGCCGGAGCGGGTGTGCCCAGCACCTCCACTTCTGCCAGCGAGAGATAGTCTGCCCCGGCCAACTGCACGCGCACATAACGGCCCGTGCGGTTCAACGTGACCGTGGTCGGAGAGCCGCCTTGGCCCACCGTGTAGAAGCTTGAGACTCCCGCCTGATTCTGCGTCGCTGTCAGATTGGTCGAAGTGAACGGGACATCAGAGACGAAGACGTAGAAGTTGGCTAGACGGTCACCACAGCAATCGGTTCTGTTCCAGACCTTGATTGATTGAATTGATTGAACGCTGCCGAGATCGACCTCCCACCAGGCCTGCGTGTTGTAGTTCGTATGAGTGACGGAGCTGTTAGCCCAGTTGCCGCTGGTGTTGCCGTCCACGGCGCGGCTCGCCGGTGCGCCCCCCAGCTCGCTGGACTGCGTGGCCGCTTTACCCTGCGCGAGATTTATGCTCGATGGTTGCGTCGAGGACGCGCCTGCCGTGATGAGCAGCTCGCCGTTGCGATAGCCATACTCTTTCTGTGGAACGCTCGGTGCTGCACTCTCTGCATACTCGGCGGCCAACTCTCCATCTATCCCGTAGACCTGCCAGACGCTCCGCCCCGTGGTCTGTCTTCTCACCCTCAATCCGTCGGCGTCATATGTATACTGGCTTTGGCCTCCGCTGCTGTCGGAGGCTGCGACCATCCTGTTCTCGGCGTCATAGGTACGCGAGCCGAAGCCTGTGTAGGTGTCATTGATAAGATTTCCGCTGGCATCGTAAGTCATCGCACCGCTCTGGCCCACCGGCACGCCCAGACGATTCGACGCGGCATCCACAGTGAATTGCTGAGCGTTGATGCCTGTGCCTGACGAGGTCGAAGCGATAGTGCGATTGCCCCAGCGATCATAAGAGTAGTTCTGCACTCCGGTATTGGTCGCGCCATTCTGATATTCCGCGACGGAACTTAATCTGTTCAATGCGTCGTATCCGTAGTTTTGCTGCGTATAGCCGCCGCCCGGTATCCAGTGCTGCTGGACGTACAGGTTGCCGTTGTTGTCCGCGCCGCTCGTGCCGAATCCGTAGTTGGCGAGGCTGTAGTAGTTAACTATTGCACCACGGTTCCAATCACTATCGTCGTTGACGCTCGACAATCGCATGTCGTAAAGCTGGCCGCGCACGTTGTAATGACGTTTGTGATAGAGGGGCGTGTCTGTACCGAACTGCTCACGGGTCATGTGTCCGCCGTCATCAAAGGCGAGCGCCGTCATAAAGGTGCGCGACACCCCGTCGCCTATGTTGCCGCCGAAACTGGTCGTGCGATTCATACGGTCGTGAGAGTAGCTAACGGTGTGCCCGGATGGGTAGGTCTGAGTTAGAACATTCCCTGCCAGATCGTAGGTTCGGCTGACGGTGTAAGCCGCACCCCAGGAGCCTCCCGCGTAGAACTGCTGGCGGTGCGAGAGCGCCCTGCCGCAGGCATCGTAAATGTCCGTGGCTGTTTGTGAGTTAGCCCCCGAAGGCAGGTTGCGGTAAGAAACCCATGCGCGTCCGCGTCCGAGCGTGGCCCCGTCATAGTAACGGCGAATGTTTGAGCCGTCCGAATAATTGACTTCGGTGTTGCGATTCAAGCTATCGAAGACAAAGCTTGAGGTCACGCCTCTGGCATCGGTCTTTGATGACGCATTGCCGACGGCATCGTAGGCATAAGAGTTTGACCACTGTGAGTTGCCCGTGACCGGGTCGGTCAGCGTCAGATTGGCATTCACAGCCTCTTCAGGCGTCCGTGCACGGATGAGGTGGGACAGCGAGTCGTACATGAAGTAGCGAGTTTGCGTGCCCTGCGTTACTTTCCGCAGATTGCCCATCGCATCGTAGAGATAGTCCGTCTGGTAGGCCAGCCCGTCAGGGTCTTCTATAACCTGTGTCAATCTTCCCAGCGCGTCCGTGACGCTGCGACGTTTCTTGCCCGCCTGATCTGTCACCGTCACCTGATTGCCCGTATAGCTTGAGGCCACTATCGCGTTATCAGCGGTCTTAACGGAGGTCACGCGGCTGAGACTATCGTAAGCGGTAGTCGTCCAGTTGTCAGACGGGTTGATCGCGGCAGCCGCACTCGCGGAGCGGTAGGTGTTCGACACTCTCCATACGCGTCCGAGCGCATCGAACTGCGTATCGGTCGTCAAATAGACATTGTTAGGATCAACTCCCTCATACACGAAGGAGCGATAGGTTCGGCCAAAGCCGTCGCTGAACTGATAGCTATCGGAAACCAGCCCGGAAGAGTTCAGCAGCGTTCGCACATGCACGCGATCACCGTAGGCGCTCGTCGTGTACTCGTTGGTCGTCCACCCTCCGCCGGCGGGCCGCACCTCTTTGGTCGGCCTGTGGAAGGGGTCGTCATACTCAAAGGTAGTCACCTGATTGTTGGCGTCCGTCGAGGAAGTCACCAGACCCGTCTGGAAGTCGTAAGCGGTCGTGGTTTCCAGCGCCGTCGTCGAGCCGTATGGAGCGCCGGGTATGGCGGAGATGGTGTGAGTGGGATAGGCATAGGCGTACGTGCTTGAATATTCGACCTGTGACACGTTGCCTCTGGCATCCTTTGTCGAGACGATATTGCCCGCCACGTCAAAGCGCGCGTAATTAACTAAAAGTGTATTGCTCGTGTCGTTCCAGATTCCGACCTGCGTCTGGTTACCTCTGGTTAACCTCGTCCCGCCATAGGCAGAGTCGTGGCCCGTGACAGCACCGTAATCGAGCAGCGCCGCGTTGTTGCCGTCGGAAGAATAATTGTCATAGGCATAGACGGTGCGCGCCCGCTCCGCTCCCGTGCCGTCATAGACGGAGCGTTGCGAGGGCAGGCTGAGCAGATGAATGGCATCATCGGTGCGGTAGTTGTAGGTCACGCCTCCGGTCGTATTATTCGTCACGTAGCTGGTCGTGCTGCGACGCTTGAGTGTCAGGTCGTAATCATACTCTGCGACTTCTGCGGGGTTGTTATACTTAACATTCTGCTCGTAGGCCGTGGTCACCCGCGCCACCTGTCCGTCGTCCAGAATAGTGCGGCTCTCGTTGACGCGGTTGTCGTTCGAGGGCTGCTCCTGCGCGTAGCCTGTCGTCCACACGACGGGCGTGCGCTGCGACCAGTCCTGCTCGCTCGCACTCATCACAGCATTGCCTGCGTCTCTGGTCTCCGTGCGCCACTCCACGCCCGTCGACCACAGAGAATAGCCCGTGCCCTCTCCGCTCGAAGTGTTGATGTAGCGTTGTGCAGCCATAAAGAGATGGCGCTGGCTCAGCAAGAGCGTGCCCGCCGCCGATGTGGCCCTGACCTCCGTACACGGATAGGTCACTCCGTTAGGCGCTGCCTGCGGCTTGTAGTCATAGCTCCAGCTTGCCTCCGCCGTAGTCGTCGTCCCGTTCGCGTAGGTGCGCCGCGCCACCACCGCGCGGTCAACGTCAGACACATCCGTGAGCATGCGGTGGGTGGTTTTCGTCTCAATCGCGAGAGAGTTCCCCGAGGGCAATTGCCCATCATAGGCGTAGTCGTAGCGTACCCTGCCCCCGGTCGGCGTCTCGACTTCGGCCACTTCGCCATACTCGTTATAACGAAAGCGCAGTGAGCGATTATCGGGCAGCACCAGCTCCGTGTAGACAGTCTGATTGTCTATACGCTCAGCGCCAGCGCCATCGGATTGGGGGAATAATCTGGTGGCAGTGCCCCAGCTGTAGCCGTTCCCGCGCGGGTCATGGTCGCCGTTAATGACTGGCAGCACAGGGTTTACGTCGCTACGGTAGTGCTGGTTCATGACCCCGGCCTTGAGTTTGAAGTAGCGCACAGGCCCTTGCGTTGTCCCGCCGTAGCCGGGAAATGTGATGAGGACGGCGAGAGTGATGCCGGCGTTGGCCGGGTCTGGGGCCTCGTATTGCACTTTGGTGATGCGTCCCAGTTGGTCTGTGAAGCGAGTCTCGGTGCTGCTCGGGTAGCTGATGCTGATCTGGTTGCCGTTGCGATCAGTGATGGAGTAGCAGCGTGCCGCGACGCTCATGTTGAGCGTCATGGGCGTGCCCGCGTAGGTCATTTGGAAGCGATAGCGCGTGCCGTCGCCAGTGATGAGCAGGCCGTTGAGGTCGCCTTTGACCACACCGTTAGCGTTGTCGCTGATAAAGATCGTGCCGGAGCCGTCCGTTGCGTGCCAGCGCTGTCCGCGATTGCCGTCTAAGCGAGCGATGCCTGAGCCGTCGGGCGATGTGCCCAGCGGCGCACCGTCGTAGAGGTCGTCGCGCAGCTCCACCTCTCCCTTGTCGGGCAGTTTGATGGTGAGCTTGGTGAGGCCCTTGAGATAGCCTCCGCAGGATGTGCCGGGGCAGGCCTGTGCGGTGATCCCGACGCCCTGCGCCGAGATGATCGGTGCAGCGCCCAGATGCCAGCCGCCGCCGCCTTTGGGGTCGTTGTAAACAGCGTATGCAGCCGGGTAGTTGGTGTAGTAAGGGTCTCCGTAGTAGTCCTGGCCCTTGGTGGCCGACCAGACCTTGCTGCTATAGTTTAAGGTCAGCGGCACGGAGAAGCCGCGCCCACCCACCGTTCCCAACGGAATACGAAAGTTCAGCGCGCCGTTACTGAGATTGACCGTGCCTAAATCGGTTGACATATAACTGCCCAAAGAAGAGACGCCGGCGGCCTGCTGCGGGGGAGTGCCTTTGTCGAACTGGCTTGTCTCCTGAGCTTCGTTGGCCGTGGGGGCGGCCACGAAGAGTAACAATGTGAAGAAGCGAGCGAGGTGGATGAGGGACTTCGACCTTAGGGACACGCTTTTGGCTCCAAGTCAGTAGTTTGAATAACGAGAGCTATCTACATAAACATCTGTTTCCTTCGCTCTTTGATTAAGGCTCGATGACGAGCCGGGCACGATTTTCAGGGCGAGAGAGATCGTAGACCTGATACGTGCCCGGCCTCATCTCAAGCTCGCTTTTGCCGCGCCCGTGCCCCTCGATGCGATCTATACGCCCGACACGCTCGGGGGAGATTCCCGCCTGCCTCTCGACAACCAACCCCTGGCTGCCGCCTGTGAAATCTTCAATCGTGATTGCCACGAAGCCCTTCTGCGCGGAGGCCGTGCGGGGCAATAGCTCCGTCTCATAGAGAGCGAAGCGAAGAGTTTGAACCGGGCCTCTGCGTGGGGCGTGGGCTGGGGGAGCGGAGGACTCCTGTATGGCGCTGATGGGTAACGCTTGCGGCGCGACCGGGGGACGCCAGGCGCGGGTGGTTGCGGCCAGAGCCGCGACAATGATTAAAGCCACGGCGCAGATGGCTGACTTGATTCTCGCGTTGGAGAAGATCGAGCTGAGGGCGGACTTCATAAGGTAAGGGCTCCTGAGGGGTGGTAAGGATGAACCGCTGCACAAGATGTGTCGGATGCACCGAGCAATTGAGGCGACGTGTCATCAGTCTTTAAGCAGCAGCGGTTGTACTGGTTATGAAGGCTTCAAATCTTCAACGCTCGGTGAAGACGAAGCTTTTGATCTCGTTCAACGCAATTACAGGACGCGAAAGTCTTCTTCGGCTACGCAGACGGAATTAGAGACAGAGAAAGCCGGAATGCTTTTCAAGGTAAGGTGGAGCGTGATGGAAGAGGACTGGATGAGCATAATTCCTCTTACTAAAGAGAACCGCCAGCATGGAACTTGCGAGGTGGTAAGTCACCAGCCGACGAGGATGAAAGCGCGGGAAGCTTATCCGCTCAGATTAAGCCTGTCAAGAATTTTTTAGGGCCAGAATGCGGATTCATCGGTTCTGCCCGCGAAGGCGCGCGCATGCCTGCGGCGCAGGCGGAGACTTCAAAACAAAAGCGCCACATCCTCTATAAGGAGTACGCCGGGCGTCGGCGAGCGAGCGGGGCGAAGTGGCAAAAGGGCCGGCGTGTCGATCTCAGAACCCTCCGCGGGCACAAGTCGCCTGAAGGCGCGCCGCACACTTGCAAACTAAATAAATCTCAGTTAAAGTGGCCGTTTTGTAGCTGGTATGAAATAGTTGTCAGAGTGGTCAGGGGTTTGAAATTATTACCGGCTAGAGAGTGGTTTTGAAAGGATGAGCAGGGGTGGTCGAGTGGTTAATGGCACCGGGCTGTAAACCCGGCGGGCTCACGCCCTACGTAGGTTCAAATCCTACCCCCTGCACCACTAGAGAGCGAGGAGGAAGGATGAAGGATGAGAGCGCGGGGCGAGACGCTTTGATGCCACGCTTTTCTCCCTCATCCCTCCGCCTTCATCTTTGCAGTTAGAGCGGGTGTAGCTCAGTTGGTAGAGCATCAGCCTTCCAAGCTGAGGGTCGCGAGTTCGAGCCTCGTCGCCCGCTCCAGACTTTTTGACAGCAGAACGAAAGAACCCTCGGCCCGCGTAGCTCAGGGGTAGAGCGCCTCCTTGGTAAGGAGGAGGTCATGAGTTCAAATCTCATCGCGGGCTCCACCGATCAAAGCTCTGACGAAGGAAGTTCGATCTCAAACTTGAAGAGGCCATCCCGGAATGTCTAAAGAGAAATTTGATAGAAGCAAGCCGCACGTCAACATCGGCACAATCGGCCACGTCGACCACGGCAAGACCACTTTGACCGCCGCCATCACCAAAGTCTTAGCCAAGCACAACCCTAAGATCACGGTGCGCGCCTTCGACTCCATCGAC
>DASVWI010000032.1:0-113182 GCA_036389675.1 Pyrinomonadaceae bacterium | reverse complement strand
GCGAGGATGACATAAAGTTTGTGTCATCCTCGCGCGCGCCGTTTCAATATCACGGCGAGCCGTATCACACACAAGGTCTGACGCGGGAGGAGACAATGCCGACGCGATGATCAAGCCAAATGGAGTCAGAGCCTGCCCGCTTATCGCTTTCGCCGGAAGCATTAGCCATTGAACACTCTCATCGAGCGGATTTCCATGAGGCGATGAAAACAGGTCTTAATCGTCGCGCCCTTCGGTCAATCGCCCTCGACCTGTAGGTATTCCAGCTTTGTTAATTTGAGCGCGCCGTCTTCGCGCTTGAATGTGAGGCGATACCAGCCCGACATGTTAAGGACGACGCCGTTCGCCCGCGGCTCGTATTTGAGCGTAGAGTATTGCGGGTAGGGTTGGGCGTAGATGTAGCCCAGATGGATAAAGGACTTGGATGCCTTGTTGTTTTTGCTGCTCAACAGGCGGCGAAGCTCCGCCATGGAATAGCGCTGCGTGCGTTTGTCGTTGATGTTGAAGACGGTCAGAACATTCTTTGAGATATAGGAGAGTAGCTCGTCAACCCGCCAGTGCCCGCCGAGGTTTTCATCGAAAGCACCCTGAACGTCGGGGCTGCCGCTGCCCTTCAGGTATTGCAAAAATTCGATGACGCGCTTGTACTCGGGCGGCGCGATGTAATCACGCAGGAGTTGCGCGAGCGGCAGCTCCTCTTTCGCATAGGGGTCGAGCACCACGCTCTCTTCCTTGCCGCCGGCGATACGCATGGCCTTGACGCTGCACATCGCCACCGCATTGTAAAACTCCCCGCCGTCCCTCAGTAATAAGACGTACTGATCATTATCATTCAGCACCACTCCGTAAGGACACATCCCGCTCCAGCTATGCACAGTGATCTGATTCTCCCTGACGCTCCCACGCAACACGCGCCCGACCTGAACCTTGATCTGTTGAGGCTGCTCGCCTTCAGGCGCTTGCATGACCGCGCCGACGCGAGAGCCGACGACGATCAGGGAAGCTTCCCTGATGGACTGTTCCCAATTCAAGCTCTTTTCAGCGAGGCAGGGCTCGCAGGCAGGAGCGACCGTACACGCGGCTATTAAGATCGCCAGCAGCGCGAGTAGGCGCAGGACATGTTCGGAGAGACTCTTCATTGAGATCATAAGTCCTCGCTTTCACCGAAAACTGTCTGGACGGAAGCCGCGGCCCGGTTGTGAGAACGACTCCAGACCTTGTCGCAGGCGGGAAGTCAACCGGCGAGCCAGCGGGCCAGGTTGCCGACGTAAGCCTTCACGTCTGCGAGCCGCTCGGGCTCTCTTTCAATCTGGTCGCCGGGGGTCTCCGCGACAAAGCTCGGGCAGCCCATTGAAGGATCCCAGTTGTAATCGACGAAATGATGAAAGCTCGACTCTGCGATGGCCCGCCCAAGGGTATTGCCGTGCCTGTCCTGCTCTTTCTCGAAGGCGACGATCAGGTTGAAGGGGCGCTTCGTGACCTTACTCGTGCCCGTTGCTATCACGCGCGCCCGGCTATCATTTTCCGGCACTCCGACACCGCCTTCGTGCGGGTGCGCCGGGAAATACTCTATGCGGCCCGAGGGGGATGAAGCGTTGCGTAAGAGTTCGTGCACCGGCTCGGTTGGCGTGACCTTCTGGTAGTCGCCATTGCTGCCCGAGTGATAGTTGGGCCAAAGGATGTCTTTCGTATCCTGATCGTCGCGCGCGTGTCTGGTCTCGTCCGGGTCTTGATGCTTGCTGTGAAAAAAGTGCGCGCGCCCTATGCCGCCGAGCGTGCAGAGCGAAGAGCCCAGGTCTTGATGGTCGCGTGTGGAGAGGATGCCGCCGCCGCGCTGGCGAAAACGCGTGATGCCTTCACAGTCTGCCACGCTCAGCCCGTCGCCCGTGTCCACGGCGAAGAGCCACAGCTCGTCAAAGTCCGTGACATCAAGCCGGCTCAGCACTTCATCGTCGCCCTCGTCGTTCGTCTCACGGTCACGCGCCGTCACTTCACAAAGCACATCGCCGTCCCGGTCTTTAAGCCCGCTCAGGTGTTCAACGAGCAGTGAAAACCTGCCGATGTGCCAGTCGTCCGCCGTTGCCGGGATGGTGGTTTGCAATAAGATACGAATCGGTCTCTTCATACGATCACCTGTCATCGCGATATTGGAGTCGGTCATACTGCAATCTTACATTGAAACCGTCAACCAGCGGAGACATATTATTATCCTTCATGCTCACCTGCGATTTCGCTTAAGGGTTATAAGACACCGGCACGGGCCGCTGAGATTCTCTGTGTCGCGTGCGTAACAGAAGTCCAGATCGGGGCTAAACAGGCTGACTGCTCAATGGTAACTCTCACGCGAGCCTCAACAAACGTGCGCCCAAAACTAAAGCGCCTGCACCAGTTAAGGTGCAGGCGCTCTTTGGTTAGTGGCGGAGCCGACGGGACTCGAACCCGCGACCTCCGACGTGACAGGCCGGCGTTCTAACCAACTGAACTACGACTCCGCATTTTCAAATCCGGTCTTGAATTCAGACCGTAGACCCGAAACTTTAAGTGGTAGGCACGGAGGGATTCGAACCCCCAACCTCTTCCTTGTAAGGGAAGCCGTCTACCATTGACGTACGTGCCTGCAAATCTTTGGCGGCACGAAATCAGTAGCGAATCATCATTCTACCGGATTTCGCCTCGCTGTCAAATTGCCGTGTGCCGCTTCTTCAAAAAAACTGATTGGAGCAGGAGTGAAAAAGCATGGGCGCGGCCTTCTTTCAAGACGCGAGAGGATAACCTGAAATCTCTGGATAACGCAAAGGCTCTATTAGTCAATGGCGCGCAGACGGACTTGATGAGAGGTGCGCGCGGGGCGGAGACTGGAATGGACGGGATGCTGCTTGAGATGCGCTTGGTCGGAAGCCTGCTTCTTTTTCCCTGTCGGCGGGAACAATCCGCTTACAAGCCGTGTCTAACATGGCGTTCCTGCCTGAAGGACGAGCCTTATTGATTTATCCGAATTTTTGAAGATCAATCTAGTTTTCTCAAGGGAGCTTTGTTCTGAACCTGCGTATTGATGCGAAAATCGGCGGCTTTGTTTAAGGTCTCTAATTTGCTTGTCGACGTGTAGCATTATCAGGAGCATCTCCCCAGGCTCTCCATCAGTCACTATTTGACAGGAGAACGCCTATGCCTAAACGTGTCAGCTCTCTTGATGATATCAGTGTCTCTTCTCCCTGTTCCGTCGAATGGGATTCCATGGCGGGTAACGACAGGGTGAGATTCTGCGGCCATTGCCAGCGGAGCGTGCATAATCTTTCAGAGATGACGCAGAAAGACGCACTGCGGCTGGTCGCAAAATCGAAGGGCCGTCTCTGCGTCAGGTACTACAGCGCGCCTGATCGCTCTATTCAGACGGCGAGCCTGCCCCAACAGCTTCATCAGATAACCAGACGGACATCTAGGATCGCGGCTGGCGCATTCACAGCCGCGCTGAGCCTGTCCATGAATGTGGTGGCACGCACGCCTTCGTCGTCGGATGAGCCGCTTCCCGCCGGCTATCAGCTGGCCGCAGGGGAGCGGAAGTTTGTGCGTGATGTGCAGACCGGCTCTGCCTCGCTCACGGGAACAATACTCGACCCGAACGGCGCGGTGATTCCCGGAGCCAAAATCAAACTTATTAATGAAGGCACGCAGTTGGAACAAGAGACCGCCAGCGATGATAACGGCGCATACAGGTTCGATTCCTTAGAGCCGGGGAACTATACGCTCAAGGTGGAATCGCCGGGCTTCAGCGGATTGGAAAACAAGGGCATCATCTTGCAGTCGGGCGAGGTGTCGCACGTGGATACCATTCTTCAGGTCAGCGCGACCGTGATAGCGACGATGGGCATAGTCGCTGTCGCAACGCCGAGCGAGCCTCTGGTCAAAGCTGCCTATGAGAATGATCTTGCTAGCGTCAAAAAGCTGCTCGCCTCAGGCGTAGACCCGGACGTGCTGGACAAATCTATTGACTCGACGGCGCTGGCACAGGCGGCGGCACATGACAATCGTGAGATGATGCTCGTATTGCTTCACGCCGGGGCGGAGGTTAACAGGCAGAACAGGAATGGCGAGACCGCGCTCATGTTCCTGAGCGAGGGCGTCAGCGCAGAGACCGTGCGCGCCCTGATTAAAGCCGGGGCAGACCTTGAGGTGAAGGACGACGACGGGGAAACGGCGCTCATAATGGCGGCGCGACTGGATAATACGGACGTGCTGAAAGCCCTGATCAGTGCCGGGGCTAAGATTGAGGCGAAGGATGAGAAGGGACAGACGGCTTTGATGGCAGCGGCCAGAGAGGGACTCATCGACAACGTCAAGGCGCTGCTTGAGGCAGGGGCACAAATAAATGTGAGGGACGAAGAGGAATGGACTGCGCTCAGGCATGCGCGCGAGGACGATGAAAAGGAAGTGATGAAGCTGCTGCGAGACAGGGGCGCGATAGAATAACCGTTCATCACCTTACCCCGCATCCTTTACACGGAAATGCTCTTGTGAAACTTAAACGGAGCCCGCACCGGACTATGGCGCGAGCTCCGTTTTATTGAGGACGAGCTTTCGAAAGTTGTCCGGCTTGTGCCGAAGCTAGTTGCGACAGTGGGCCGGCAGATGCTTCTTGAGGACGCCGTCAATCATGCCCAGGTTGAGCGGCTTGCAGACACATTCGACGCATCCGGCGGCGAGGGCCTTGTGCCTGTTCTGTCCGTCGCAATAGGCCGATACTGCGACCACGGGCACTTCTTCCAGTTGCGGCTGCCTGTGTATCCGGCGCGTCGCTTCGTAGCCGTCCAGTCCGGGCATGTTCAAATCCATCAGTATCAGATCGGGATGCCTGCTGATGGCACGCTCGACGGCGAGATTGCCATCCTCCGCCTCAATCACCGTGTAGCCCAAAGCCTCCAGGTGGAATCTCAATAGAAAGCGTATGTCTTCGTAATCCTCTGCGATCAGCAATGTCGCCTTCGCCGCGTTGTCGGTAGTCATCTTTTCACCCCATCCTGCCAAAACTTTTTATAACGGGGGAACACATATGAAAGCTTAGCGCCACGGCCTTGAGTAATACTTGAGAAAATAGAGAAAGAATTGCCGCGCGGTTGTGACACGGTTGTAATTCAATGACGAAAGCTTGAGCGTGGCGTGCGTCGCTTCTATTATGTGAACGGAGAAAGACGGGCGGAAGTTCCTTTTCTGTTTTTGAAGCACCAAAGCAACGCCCCCTCTCGAAAGAAGAGGCGTTGCTTTCTGCTATGGACGCTGCACCGGTCGTTAGACAAGTGCAGGTAGTGAATCGGCCCCGTCCGAGACCGACAGCCTTAGATAGCGTCCACCGAAAAAGAAAGAGAGCCGTTAATAATCGCCGCCCTACTTTAGACCGTGTTGCGTCCTGCCAGAAGGTTGATGACGAACACCACCAGAGCGACGACGAGCAGCAAGTGAATCAAACCGCCGCCGATGCCGCCAATCGCACCGATCAACCACAAGACCAATAACACCACGAGAATTGTCCACAACATGAAATTTTTCTCCTTTCAGTCTCCACACAGATGAGCTTCTATCTCTCAAAATCCGGGAGAGCAGTAACGCAGTGGTCATGAGCAATGGATGTGCCAGTGGCCGAAGATATTTGTGCCGGCGGCGAACTTCTCTATTGACCTCGATTTACGGTCTTTGAGCAATTGTTGCATAATCAGTCGTCCTTGATGCGTTGCATCAAAACGCTGCAATCATGTAATGAATAACAGCAACCCATAAAATGAAAGAGGAGCCAATAAGATGCCAGAGTTGCGGGGCTTACAAGCAACAGAAGAAATCAAAGCGGAGTGGCAACGTGCCTATGCGCTTTTCGAGCGTGCGACCGGCGACCCCTACGATAAGAAGAAAGATCGTACCGAGCGCATAGCTCATGTCGCGCGGACGATGAATATAACTCGCAAGCAGGCGAAGCG
Source organism: Pyrinomonadaceae bacterium (assembly GCA_036389675.1). Lineage (GTDB taxonomy): Bacteria > Acidobacteriota > Blastocatellia > Pyrinomonadales > Pyrinomonadaceae > DASQYE01. The sequence goes on along the minus strand of DASVWI010000032.1, from coordinate 107,219 downwards.
GCGCATTAAGAATTATGAACAGTGGCAGAAGAACATAAAGAAGGGATTGGTCGAGCCATAAGGATTAAAGGAGCAGAAGCCGCCGCCGCAATGAAAGCGGCGGCGGCTTCTGCTGCTCAGGCTAACACTAAAGCGGGGCGGCTGACGCGGTGATTAACTGAATGGAAAAAATAGAGCCTTGAACGAGTAAAAGATAAAAGGCGGCGGGCTTTTGATTTCCTGTCTCTTTCCCCTGACAGGGAATAGGGGGTCTGCCGTTAAAGCGTCTCGGAAATTCCCGACACGCCTGCGGCTTCGGCCCTGAGGCCGCGGCGGCCAGATGATCTATTTATTAGGAACCGGTCGCGGTGCGGGGCGTGTCTATCTATGCGCTTCGCTGAGACAGGCAGCAGCAGCAGCGCCATATTGACTAAAGCAGCCAGACGGGCAGCTCGTCTCGTTCGGACGAAGCGCGCTCTGAGCTTTCGTGTTTGCCGGCGGACGCTCTATTCTGTGGCCGCGCAATTGTCAGGGCCTGCTGTGTGCCGGCCTGATCGTCCGGCGGCGCTTCGGGCTCGCCGTCCGGTTTTCTGCGGCGCTCTTTTTCGAGCGGCGAGATGAGAATGTCGTTAACCTGCTCGTCCAGCCTGCCGATCACTGACATAAGCGGATTACTCCTTTCGCGGCGAGCGCGTTTCCAGTTATATTGAAGCGTCTCGATTCTTGAGCCGTTAGTTTAAGACCATGCCAAAGAGACTGGCAAACCCGGAACGCACACCACACAGAGACCTGCGTTATCTTCTTCTTCTCGTCGCTCTAACCGCGCTCGGCTGCTCTCTGGTCGTCCGCGCGCAGCAGCAGCAGCAACAGCCGCCGCCGCCCGCCGCGCCGGGAAATACTCAGCAGAGGCCGCGCCGGATAGGCAACGGCACGACGAACGCGCCCGCGCCACAAAGACCTGCGAAGGGAGCGGCGACCGACGAGGAGGAGGTTGACGAAGGCGATGTCGTGCGGGTTGAGACGCAGCTTGTTTCCGTGCCGGCGATAGTCGTGGACGGGGCCGGGCGTCCCATCGCTGGCCTGCGCGCCGAAAACTTCGTCCTTTACGAGGACGGGAGACCGCAGGAGATAGCGAATTTCGGGACGACCGAAGCGCCCTTTGAAGTGGCGCTCTTGCTGGACACATCAGGCTCTACGCGCGCCGATGTCGCTTTGATTCGCGGCGCGGCCAACGCCTTCATAGACTCGCTCAGGGCGGGCGACCGCGTCGCCGTCATCGCCTATAACACTTCCAAGTATGACCGCTCACAGCTTGCCACCGTCGACGTGCTGGCCCAGTTGACGAGCAATCGCAAGGCGTTGCGCGAAGCCATAGAGGATATCGGCTCAAGCAACGGGACGCCCTTTTATGATTCTCTGGAACGCATCGTCGCGGAAGTTTTCCGCGAGCCACCGGGCGAGGAGGTGCGCGGTCGGCGCGCGGTCGTGGCGCTGACGGACGGCGTTGACTCGGCGAGCAACAGCGATTACGCGCAGGCGCGGGCGAGGCTTCTGCGCGCGGGCGTGGCCTGCTATTTCATACAGGTCAACACGGAGGATTTCGTCGAAGACCGCCTGATACAGGATTGCCAGAGCGCGGGCACGCTCCGGCTCTCGCGCCGCCAGTTGGAGCGCTACCGCAAACTCTTCGCGCCGCGTGTGGATGCCTCCCACTTCGAGGATTTCTGCGGCATGGGACCATTCGAGCGAATGCAGATCAGCCGCGACCTCTACATGCTGGCCCGGCAGGAGATGAACGACATGGCGCGCGCCTCCGGCGGCAAAACCTTCCCCGTCACCAGCCTGCGCGAGGCGCGCGCGGCCTTCGCACTTGTCGCGGGCGAGATTGGCACGCAGTACAGCCTCGGCTACTACCCGACGAACCGGACGCGCGACGGTCGCTTCCGCGCCATCCGCGTCGAAGTCAAGGGCGTGCAGCGGGGCGCTCAGATCAGGGCGCGCGAAGGCTACTACGCGCCGAAGAGTTAAAAGCCGCCAGCCGTCATACAGTATGCCTAACGCTCAAAGAAGCGTTGGGCCAATGCTTCACGTCGCCGGCACTTTCACGCCACAAAAAACAGCCCGGCGGTCTTCTCAAGGCAGCGTTATAAATACTCTCCGACATGGAATCGCCCGATGAGACATCTACTGAGTTCACTTCTCGCGCTGGCCCTCAGCCTTAACTGTATCGACGCCGACGCGAGCCGCCGTTTAGTTCAACCATCCCTCCGCAACTCCGCTCGTTCGAAGCCTGTCGGTTCGGGCAGGCCAGCGGCAAAGGCTCTGTCCAAATCCGGCATGCTTGAGGAAAGGCTGCGCTCTATCCTTGAAGATTATCGAAAGAAGAGCGGGTTTCCCGGCGCTGTCGCGGCTGCCCGTTTGCAGGACGGCAGCTTGATCAGCGTGGCTGTCGGCGTGGCCGATAGGGAGCGCAAGACCCTTATGAAACCGTCAGCGAGAATGCTGGGCGGAAGCACCGGCAAGATGTTCTTCGCGGCGCTGGCGCTGCAACTCGTGGCCGAGAAAAGGATGCGTCTGGACGACCCTGTCAAAAAGTATCTCGGGCGGAAATCGTGGTTCGCCCGGCTGCCCAACGGCGACGACCTCACCGTCCGTATGCTGATGAACCACACGAGCGGGCTCGGCGGCTACAGTCAGGAATTTATGAAGGGACTGGTGACGGAGCCCACCCGCGAGCGAAGCCCTGCGGAATTGATTCAATCCGTGCTTGACAGCAAGCCGCTCTTCGCCGCCGGCGAGAGGTTCGAGTACACCGATCTCAATTATGTTCTACTGGCTATGATATGCGAGGAAGTGACGGGACGCCCCGCCGTCGCAGAGATACGCGAGCGATTGCTCAAGCCGCTCGGGCTGCGAAACACCATCCCTTCAGACAGGCAACGTCTCCCCGGACTGGTTCCCGGTTACGCGGGAGCGAATAACCCTTTCGGCGGCGATGCCATGATGAAGGACGGCCAGCTCACGCTCAATCCGCAGTTTGAATGGGCCGGCGGCGGCTATCTCACCAACGCTTCAGACCTCGCGCGCTGGATCGTCGCCTTCTGCGAAGGACGCGCATTTGATCGCTCCTTATTGACGGAAGTTTTTCAGGGAGTTGATGCGCCGTCCCTCGGCGCTGGCGTTCGATACGGGCTCGGCGTCCACATCGAGAAGACAAGGGCCGGGACTGCCTACGGCCACGGCGGCTTTTTTCCCGGCTACGTATCGTGGGTCAGGTGGTACGCCGAGCACCATCTGGCGATAGCCCTGCAAATCAACACGAGCGACGACGCGCTCTTCGCCCGGCCCGCTACAGACGTGCTGGACGAGATGGCTGCTGCCCTCACCAGGTAAGAGGCCCGCGACACCATTAACGATTTGCCGCCCGCCGCCGCTGCGGCGCTCGCGCACATTCAACTCGCCTGTGCGAAGCGTGCTAAGATAAGGGCCTCGCTTTCGAGTAAAGGCGTTCGAGTGGCCGCTTCGTCATCGCTACCCTCTGTGAGCGCCGCTCTCTATAACTTCCTTTTGAAAGGTCTCATGCTTTATGGGTCAGGACTCTGCTTTTGATCGCATCACGCTCATAGTCTTGGACAGCGCGGGCATCGGTGAGATGCCGGACGCCGCCGATTGGGGCGACAAGGGCTCGGACACCCTGGGCCATATCCTCGAATCCAGAGAGGTGCGCCTGCCTAACCTGCAAGGCTACGGGCTGGGCAATATACGCCCGCTCGAAGGCGTGCCGCCCTCTCCAGCGCCGCGCGGCTCATACGGACGCTGTGCCCTGCGCTCGAACGGCAAGGACACGACCACGGGCCACTGGGAGATGGCCGGGATTATTCTGGATAAAGCTTTCCCGACATACCCGGAAGGCTTTCCGGCGGAGATTATTGATCGCTTCATAAGGGAAACGGGCGTGCCCGGCATTCTCGGCAACATTCCTGCCTCCGGTACTGAGATCATCAAAGAGCTTGGCGCAGAACACGTGCAGACGGGCAAGCCAATCGTCTACACCTCCGCCGACTCAGTCTTCCAGATCGCCGCGCACGAAGAGGTCATACCCCTGCCGCGGCTCTACGAAATCTGCGAGACGGCCCGAAACATCCTGCGCGGTAAGGACGAAGTGGGCCGCGTCATCGCGCGTCCCTTCAGGGGAAGCCCCGGAGAGTTTCGACGCACGGAGAATCGCCACGACTACGCCGTGCCACCGCCGCGCGACAACCTGCTGGTCGCGCTCTCCGAAGCCGGGCTCGACGTGGTCTGTATCGGGAAAGTCGCTTCGATCTACGACGCCGTGGGCGTGACAGAAGACTTGACCGCCAAGAACAACGATCAATCCATTGACCAGACTATCCGCGCGCTTCAGAGCGAGACGCGCGGGCTCATCTTCTCGAACCTCGTTGACTTCGACATGCTCTACGGCCACCGCCGCGACGTTGAAGGCTATGCGCGTGCCCTTGAGCATTTCGATGCGCGCTTGCCCGAGATTGAAGCGGCCATGCGCCCGCGCGACCTCTTTATCATCGCCGCCGACCACGGCAACGACCCGACCTTCCCCGGCACAGACCATACGCGCGAGTACTCGCCGCTCATCGTCTACGGCAAGAGCGCGCGCCCGGGCGTCGATCTGGGGATTCGCCGCTCGCTCTCCGACATCGGCCAGACCATCGCCGACAACTTCCGACTGCGCCTGACCGCCGGGGAAAGCTTTTTAAGGGCCGTGACGAGTGACGCGTAGGGAGTGGCGGGTTAAAGACAGCTTCGCTCTCACGGACTCGTCCTACTTTTCTTCAGCTTGTCGCTCATCGCTCGTCGCTATCTTATGAAGAGCCGTAACGTTTATTACATCCCTCTGATCGCGTTGTTCATCATCGCGGTGACGTATCAAGTGCGATTCACCGCGGATGCTCTGCGGGAGGATTTCTATCCGAACGAGCAGGTGCGCGAGCCCTTCCTCATGGAAGACGTAGAGCCGGTGATTACGACCCTGCGACCCGAAGGCACAGAGGCCGGGCTGCTGGTGGGTGATCGCGTGTTGACGGTCGGCGGGCGTGAGCTTCGGGGCTCAGCCCTCATGGATCAGTTAGCGGCTGCGGCGCGCCCCGGCGATTCATTGAGCGTCACGGTCGCTCGCGCGGATGCGACGGGGAAGACCGAAGAGAAGCAGTTGACGGTTCGCTGGGCTCCTTCGCAAACAAGGCGGCAGAGCATCAGCGAATCGCTGCCCTACACGCTGGCCTTTCTCGTCATGCCCGTCTTCTGCCTGCTGCTCGGGTTCTGGGTGGCGGCGATGCGCCCGCGCGACCCGCTGGCGTGGCTGCTGCTCGGGCTGATGCTGAGCTTCGCGCATCTGAGAAGCGTCGGCATGGGCCATTGGCCTCTGTGGATGCGTGATGTGATGATTGTTTTCCACATGACGAACGTCTCCGCATGGCCGCTATGGATGCTCCTGTTCGGCATCTATTTTCCCGAACGACTCAGCTATGACCGGCGCTGGCCGTGGGTCAAGTGGATTCTGATCCTACCCATACTCTTTATCCTCGTCTGTAATATTATTCTTGAAGTCGGCAGCATGGAGAACATCGCGAGCGTAGCGCCGCTGGCGCGCGTCATTGTTCGTTATCGCGGCCTGCTCTTCACCATCATCCTGCTCGGCATCTCGGGCTTCTTCTTCTGCATCGGCCTCAAAGCTTTTGACCCGCGCACCTCGCCGGATTCGCGCCGGCGGCTGCGATTGATGCTGGCGGGAACAGCCGCGAGCCTGACCCCTCTGCTTATCCTGATTATCATCGGGAAGATGCGAGGAACCAGCGCGACGCAAAGTGTCCCGGCATGGATCACCCTGCCCGTCCTGCTTCTACTCTCCCTGTTCCCGTTCACACTGGCCTACGTGATCGTCGTGCAGCGCGCTCTGGACGTGCGCGTCGTCATACGGCAGGGGATGCAGTATGCCCTGGCGCGAAGCGGCGTGCTCGCGCTGCAAATCGCTTTGACGACCGGCATCATTCTGGGGGCGCTCTCGCTCGCCACCAACCCGGGCGCGAACAGGCCGCAGCGAATCATCCCCATCGCGTTCGGCCTCACCCTCGTCATCCTCATCAGGCGCATAGCCGAGCGCCTGCGCGCATGGACGGACAGGAGATTCTTCCGCGAGGCTTACAACGCCGAAGTGATCCTGAGCGACCTGAGCGATAAGGTGCGCTCGATGGTCGAGACCGAGCCGCTGCTTGAGACGGTCGCGCAGCGCATCTCCGAATCCCTGCACGTGCCTCGCGTCGCACTGCTGCTGCGCGATGACGGCTTCTATCGCCCGGCGCATGCGCTCGGCTACGATGCACCGCCGGCTGTCTCTTTCCCGGAAAAGAGCGCGACCGTCCACCAGTTGCGGCGCGGCAGCGACCCCTTACTGGTCTACTCGGATGATAGCAACTCGTGGGTCTACAAGACGCCGGGGATGGACGCTGAGCGCGCGATGCTGGAAACGCTCGACACGCAATTGCTGCTTCCGCTGACGGTCAAAGAGAAACTGCCGGGCTTCATCAGCCTTGGCCCAAAGCAATCCGAAGAGCCTTATTCGAGCACTGACCTGCGGCTGCTTCAATCGGTCGCCACGCAGACCGGCCTCGCCCTTGAGAACAGCCAGTTGACCGCCGCCATCGCTTCCGAAGTCGCACAGAGGGAACGGCTCAACCGCGAAGTCGAGATCGCGCGCGAAGTGCAGGAGCGACTATTCCCGCAGGAATTCCCTTCGGTCGCGGGGCTCGATTACTGCGGCGCGTGCCGCCCGGCGCTCGGGGTGGGCGGCGACTACTACGATTTCCTCCTGCTCCCGAACGATAATCTGGGCATAGCCATCGGCGACGTTTCCGGCAAAGGCATCTCGGCGGCGCTCCTGATGGCGAGCCTGCAGGCGTCCCTGCGCGCGCAGGCCATGCAGGGCACAAACGATCTGGCCCTCCTGATGAGCAACGTCAATCGCCTCGTCTACGACGCCTCGGCGGAAAATCGCTACGCGACCTTCTTCTACGCGCAGTATGAGCCAAGGACGCGCACGCTCACCTACGTCAACGCGGGCCACAATCCGCCCATGCTCTTCCGCGAGCATGAAGGAGAGCCGCCGCAGCTCATTCGTCTGGACGAGGCGGGCGGCTGCGTCGTCGGCCTGCTGCGCGATTTCCCCTACAGTCAGGCGACCATAACTTTAGAGCCCGGTGACCTGCTCGTGGCTTTTACCGACGGCATCAGCGAAGCGATGAACCCGCGTGAAGAAGAGTGGGGCGAGGAACAGATGATCGAGGCCATCCGCGCCTGCAAGGGCCTGAGCTCCGCCGACATGATCACGCAACTCGTCAAAGACGCCGACGCCTTCGCCGCCGGAGCCAAACAACACGACGACATGACGCTGGTCGTCATCCGAGTCGTCTGAAAAAGTGATGAGTGTAAAGCTGTTCATTCATCACTATCTCTTCGACAGGCTCTTGTAGATAGTTTCAATCCATGTGTCTGTCTTGATAAAGCCCGTGCCCCACTCCTTCCACTGCGCCGGAAGCCCTTCCCTTTTGATCTGGGCGAGGGTCTTGCCCGCGCTCATGCGCTGGCGGACTATGCCGATGGTTTCCGTGAGCATGCGGTGGTAGAGCTTGAGGTCGTCAATCGTGGAGAGCGGGCCGTGGCCGGGAATGATCTTGACGTTGGCGGGAAGTCTTGCGAGAACCTCGCCGACATTCTTCATCGCTCCTTCGACGCTTCCGCCGCTGTCCAGATCAACGAAGGGGAATCTCCCGGCGAAGAAGTCGTCGCCCATGTGGACTACGTTCGAGGTGGAGAAGAAGATGACGCTGTCGCCGTCCGTGTGCCCGTGCGGGAAATGTATGACGCGAATCTCTTCGCCGTTGAAGTGAACCGTCAGCGATTCGTCGAAGGTGATGACCGGCAGCGCTTCTTTGGGCGAAGCCTTGACCGCCTCTCCGAGAACCTTCTGGTCTGATTCGAGCCGTTTGCGTACGTTGGTGTGCGCGATGATGGGAGCTTCGGGGCTAAACTGAGCGTTGCCGCCGGTATGATCTCCGTGCCAGTGCGTGTTCAGCACGAACTTCAGCTTTCCCTCTCCGAGCGTCTTTAAGGCGGCGCGGATTTTATCGGCCAGCGGCGCGAACTGATCGTCTACGATGAGAATGCCGTCCGTGCCCACAGAGACGCCTATGTTGCCGCCCGCGCCCTGCAGCATGTAGACGTTGCCCGCCGCCTTGATGACCTTGATCTCGACTTTCGAGTAATCCGGTTGCTGGGCACAGACCGAGCTTGCCGAGAGACACACGGCCAGCACGACGTTGATGAAGATAAAACGTTTCACGGTAATTCCCCCTTAAAGGTAGTATGAGACCGCTTCGCCGCCGCTCGCTACAGTAGCTCAGGATTTTTGAGGACGGCGATGTAGGGCAGGTTGCGGTAACGCTCGGCGAAGTCCAGTCCGTAGCCGACGACGAAGGCGTCTGGTATCTTGAAGCCGAGATAGTTGATCTCCACGTCGCGCTCGCGCCGCTCGAACTTATCGAGGAGCGCCACGAGCTTGACGCTTCGCGCGCCGCGCGCGTGAAGATTGGCGAGCATGTAGGAGAGCGTCAGCCCCGTGTCAACGATGTCTTCGACGACGATGATGTCGCGCCCTTCAATCGGCACGTCGAGGTCTTTGACGATGCGTACCTCGCCGGAGGTGCGCGTCGAAGAGCCGTAGCTGGATATCGCCATGAACTCGATGGCGAGCTTAAGATCGATGGCGCGCAGCAGATCGCTCGCGAAGATGACCGCGCCCTTGAGGACGACGATCAGCAGAGGGTTGAGCCCGCTGTAGTCGCGGGCTATCTCTGTGCCCATCTCGCTGATGCGGCCCTGTATCTGCTCGGCTGAGAAGAGCGGTTCGAGATTCGTGTTGTTGAATTCCGATGCGGGGTGTGTGGCGGATGCGGATGTAGCCAAGAACATATTCTCCAATCAAACTTGATTACGGATCGAGCTTTCGGTACGGGTTGGCCCCGGCAAGGATTGAATCAATCAACCTTTTCTGGCGAGCCGTTGCGCGTAGGGCCTCCGGTGCGACATACTATTGAAGCTCTCCCCCAAGGTCAATCGTTAAAGAGCGCGAAGGCCGTAAACTTGTCCGGAGAAGCTGTGAAAAGGCTCGCGCTCCGCCAGAAGCTATCTATCCACGTCCCGCTTCCATTGCGGAAGCGCTGCCAGTTTCGCTGAAAGGGGAAGAATCTTGAGATACGCGAACAGAATTGCATGCTGTGTCTCGTTGCTGTTTTTCTGCCTGCTGGTTGGCCCGGCGACGCAAAGCCCTGTGTGCGCGCAGACCGCCGCCGCCGCACAGGTTCCGGCTGTTCAGCCCGTCGCGCCCGCCAATATCAGTGTGCGCGCCTCGGAGAATGCCATCGATGAAAGCGTGGCGAGCGACCCGTCGGTCGAGGCCGTCATCGCTCCCTACAGCGCGAAGGTGAAGGAGCTGAACGCGCCGATAGGCAGGCTCGTGGGTGGGCTGAAGAAGGGCGGAATGGGCGGAGGCTCGCTCGGCAATTTCGTGGCCGATGCGCTCCGCAGCCGCGCCGAAGTCGTGCTCAAAAAGCCAGTCCTTCTGGCCGTCATCAACAGTAGCGGCCTGCGTAAGAACCAGATCGCGGAAGGCGATATCAGCTCCAGCGACATCTACGAGCTGCTGCCGTTTGAGAACGCGCTCGTCACGCTTGAGTTGAGCGGCGAGCAGTTGCGCCGCTTCCTGAACCTCACGGTCGAGCATCGCAACGCACAGTCTGGCGCGCGCATCGTCTATCGCACCAACAAGGAATTGAAGAAGAGCGAGCTTGTTAACGTCAAGCTGAGGGACGCGGGCGGCGCTGAAATAGAGATCGACCCCGCTGCCACCTACACCATCGTGACCATAGACTATCTGGTCAAGCGCGGGGGCGATTACAGCGTCTTGCAGGAGGGCAAAAACCTGCGCCCGCTCTCGCTCACGATGCGCGATGCCGTGCTCGAATACGTGAAGGCGGAGACGGCTGCGGGGCGGCCCATCAAGGCCATGCTCGACGGGCGTTTTCGTTACGACAGAACCGCACAGGCGCAGGAGTCGGAGGAGGAACAGCCATGACGATCACGCGCAGACGATTCCTTGGCGCATCAGCCGCCGCCGCTGCTACAGCCGGGCTCGCGCTCTCTTCAAAGGTCTTCCCGGCACACGTGCCCGCGCGCACCACCTCGCCTAAGGCCCTGACCGCGCCTCTGCTTGAGCCCGCAGAGGGCGAGACGCTCATCACCATCCTGCATACGAACGACATGCACTCGCAGATCGATCCGCTCCCGGCCAACGACCGCTACGCCGGCAAGGGCGGCATCGCGCGTCGCGGAACTCTCGTCAAACGCGTCCGCAAGGAGAATCCGAACACGCTGCTCATAGACGCCGGGGATTGTTTTCAGGGCACGCCCTATTTCAATCTCTACAAGGGCGTGGTGGAATACAAGACCATGTCGGCGGTCGGCTATGATGTGGTGACGCTCGGTAATCACGATTTCGACAACGGCATCGAAGGGCTGGCCGAAGCCATGAAGTCCGCCACCTTCGAGTTCGTCTCGGCCAACTACGATGTGAGAGGCACGGCCATCGCCAACCGCGTCAAGCCTTACGTCGTTCGCCAGTTGGGAGGCATAAGGGTCGGCATCTTCGGCCTCGGCATCAAGCTCGAAGGCTTGAACCCGCCGGAGAGCTTCAAGGGGCTCAAGTATATTGACCCTGTACGGATGGCGCGCGGCGCTGTCCGCCAGTTGCGCGGGGAGGAGAGATGCGTGATGGTCGTCTGCGCCTCGCACCTCGGCTATTACCCTCAGCCGAAGGGAGACGAGTTGGGTGACTCGCAGGTCGTCGCGCAGGTTGACGGCATAGACTTCATCGCCAGCGGCCACACCCATACTTTTATGAAGCAGCCCGTCATAGCAAAGCAGCCGTCGGGCAAAGACACGGTCATCTTTCAGGTCGGCAAAAGCGGCATCTATCTGGGCCGTGTTGATTTCACCGTGCGCCAGAACAAAGTGACCGCATCCGCCGGTCGCCTGATCGATCTCAACGACCCCTCGCTTGACGAAAGGATGGAAGAGCAAGGATGAAGGCGGAAGGATGAAGGAAAAGCTTTCAAGACCCGTAATCTCTCATTTCATCCTTCATCCTTCATCCTTGCTTTTTACGCTTATGGCAGATGAACAAACACGTGATCGCGTGCGGGCGCTGGTGCGCGATGTGCTTAACAAGGCGCTGCCGGCGGAGGACGAGCCGACGGGTGGGCCAATGAGCCCCGGGGCACAGGAGAGCGCAGTGGATGCGGGCAAGACATCGGCTGCACCGCCGCCGCCCCCCAGTCGCTTTATTCAGACAGCGCCCGTCGCTGCGGAGGCCGCCGCGCCGCCTGAGTACACGCGCGACGAGTCATCAAAGATGGTGATTACGGAGACCGATGTGCACGGGCTCGAAGAGGGGGCACGGCTGAGGGTTGCCGAAGGTGCGCGCCTGACGCCGCTCGCCGCTGATATCGTGCGCGAGCGTCGCATAGAGCTGGTGCGTCGCGTCTCTCGTCGCGGCTCGACGCAGGCGCGGGTCGTCGCCGTCGGCTCAGACCACGGCGGCTTCAAGATGAAGGAAGAGCTGAAAAAGATGCTAGCAGAGTTGGGCCATGCTGTGCGCGATTACGGGACGAACTCCGAGGAGGCCGTCGATTACCCTGACTACGCGCATGCCGTGGCGCGCGCCGTGGCCGACCAGTCAGCCGATGTCGGCATTATCATTGACGGCGCGGGCGTGGGCTCCTGTATGACGGCCAACAAAGTGCCGGGCATACGCGCCGCCGCCTGCTATTCGGTCGCCGTCGCCAAAAACTCGCGCGAGCATAACGACGCCAACGTCCTCACGCTCGGAAGCGGCACGATCAACCTCTCGTTGATGCGCGAGATAGTCAGCGCATGGCTCTCGACAGAGATCAGCGAAGACCGTCATCGCAAGCGCGTCGCCAAGATCAGGGCCATCGAGCGCCAGTACACTTGCTGACCCCGCTTTCGTCTGCGCCGGAAACGCACTTTAAAATTCCTCGCATGAGACACGCCCGGGCGCGTCGCTTCCGGATGAGCGCCCAGGGGTAAGCTGCCGTGAACCCGGCCAGCTCAGCCAAGCACCAGAACCTCGCGCATTTCCTGACGTTTTTCCGCCCGAGGCCGTGTATATTGTGCGCCTGCCATTTCGGGCTCGTGCCCTGACACTTCCCAGGCTCTTCGCAGGAGAATGAGATGAAAGCGAATCAACCCGCCGCAACCCTTTCAGAGCCGCCGCTGGTCTTCATCAGCTACAGCAACAAAGATGAGAAGTGGAAGGACAGACTGCGCCTGTACTTGAAACCGGCGGTGCAGTCCGGGCGCATCTCCATCTGGGACTATCAACAGGTCAAGGCCAGCGATGAATGGAATGCACAAATCGAGGGGGTCGTCGAAAAGGCGCAGGTCGCCGTGCTTCTTATCTCAGTTGATTATCTGGCCTCGGAATGGCTCGGAGGGCAAGAAATTCCTCAACTGCTCAAGCGGCACGAGGAGCGCGGCCTGCTTCTTTTTCCGATTCTAATCAGGCCATGTTCATGGAAGGAGGTAGGCTGGCTGGCTAAGATGCGGATGTTTCCCAGAGACGGCAATCCGCTGGGAACGCGAACGGGCCGCGCGCTGGAAAAGATACTCAATGAGCTGGCAGACGAGATCGTCAGGCTTGCCGTCAAAGATTCATTTGCTTCAAGCTCCACCTCGGGCGTGATGCAGCAGGAGGCGAAGGCACAGTCTTCGTCGTCCACAAGCCCGCCTTCGTCGTACATAACCCCCCCGCCAACAACGGGCGAGGGGTCGTCCTCCTTAAGCTCTGAACAGTCCGTGTCGAGCGCAGCAGGAGGTAGCACAACGCCGGGCGAAGCGTCCAGCCCACACATCAGCAGTTACCCCCTGGATGAGCTTTCTGGGTTCGATCTATCCAGCGAGGTGGAGGAGATACTGAGGCTTGCGGCCAAACTGGCCGTAGTCGCCACGGAGCAGCCGCCGATGCTCACGACCGAATGCCTGATATTCGCGATTGCGGAGACCGGGCGCGAGCAGGCGCGCTCCTTTAGAACGTCCCATTTTTTCTGGAAGGAGTTGAGCGAGAACGGAACGGAGCTTTACCTGCGTGACCTGATGTACACCTTCCCTCGTGCCCCGTATCGTTCGACTGATGGAATTGTCGATTCCTCCAGCCTGCGGGAAGAGGCCGCAACTATAACTCCTAACGTGCTCGCTATCATCAGGCGCGCGGCTGAAATCTCGGCGGCGACTCTGACGCGCGCTCCCGACAGATCGTCCGAGCAAACGGGGCTTGAAGTCTCCGCTGCCTTTCGTCGCGGCAGGATCAGCGCGCGGCATCTGCTGGCGGCGCTGCTCGTCTACGGGCCTGTAGGGGGGAGCAGCGGAGCAATCTTCCGCCTCAAACGGCTGGTCGATATCGAACGCCTGCGCGAAAGATTCTTCGGCTTTATCGTTGACTCTCTGCCCGACGACGATCATCAGGCATGGCGCACCGTGCTCGGGCTCTCTGAAGAAACGGGCGAGACGACGAAGGGGCACACGGAAGATATCACCATATCGGGCACGGAGGATGCGGCAACCGAGACAGCGACCGGGGGTGACGGCGATCTGCAAGCGCGCCTCGCCGGATTCCTGACCGATTACTGGTATGGAGAAGATTTGCTTGACATCACGCCGGATGTCAACGCGCTCGCCTCTCTGGTGGCGGCCTGGAGCGTCGAGCCGCCTCTCTCCATAGGGCTCTTCGGTGATTGGGGCTCGGGCAAGACACATTTCATGCGACAGATGAGGGCACGCGTCAGTCTGCTCTCGCGCAGGGCACGCGCTTCAAAAAAGCCGCAGAATAAGATCGGCTACTACAAGAACATCGTGCAGATCGAGTTCAATGCGTGGCACTACATAGAAGGCAACTTGTGGGCGAGCCTCGTCGAGCACATCTTCGCGCACCTGAAGCTCTCGGACAAAGAGAGCAGCACGCTGACGGAGGCGCGCCGTGATGCGTTGATGGAGAAGCTGGGTGTCAAGAAGCAGATTCAGGCCCGGGTGGACGAGCGCAAAGAGAAGCTGAGCAAACAGGAGAGGGAAGCGCGCGGGCGCGCCGACGAGGCCAAGAGCCAGCGCGACGACATTTCGCGCGACCTGCAATTGCTGCGCGGCGAGTTGAAGACGAGCGTCCTTGAGCAGCTAAACCTGCCGATCACATTTTCCGGCGAGCAGCAGCAGCTCTTAAAGCAGCTCGGCATTTCGAGCGCTTCTTTGACCTCTGCGGCGGAGGTGCAAAAGAGATACGTTGAATCCAAAAGCATCTGGCACAGACTGCGCGCGCAGTGGAACCTGTTCAGGAACGAGCCGAACCGGTTGAAAAGGTGGGCCGTGGCGCTGGCCCTGCTCCTGATACCGACGCTGGTGGCGATTCTATTACCATTGATTTATCAGTTGCTAAACCGCGGGACGACGCTCCCCAGAGCGTACGCCGCTCTCGCTTCCGGGCTGACCTTCCTGCTCACCCTGCTGGCCTCCGCCAAGCCTTACTGGGAGAGATTGCAGGAGGGGCTCAAAACGCTGAAAGAGAAGCACGACGAGATAGAGGAGGAACGACAGAAGCTGATCATCGGGCTGGAAGCGGAAGTGAGCGCGCTGACCAAAGAGTATAAAGATGCCGAGCGCGAGGCGGATGTCATTAAGCGGCAGGTGACGGAGCTTGAGACGGAGATTGCCGGCACGACGGCGGGCAAAATACTCGCCGAGTTTATCGAAGACCGCGCGGCGGCCAGCGATTACCGCCGACACCTCGGAGTGCTCGCGCTCATCCGCCGCGACTTCGAGAAGCTGGCGGCGCTCTTTAGCGAACAGCGCGCGGAGGAGCGCAAGGGAAACGGCGCGCACGACGACCACACGATCAATCGCATCATCCTCTACATAGACGACCTTGATCGCTGCCCGCCCGACCGCGTCGTGCAGGTCTTGCAGGCCATCCATCTGCTGCTGGCCTTTCCGCTCTTCGTCGTCGTCGTCGGTGTTGACGCGCGATGGGTGACGCGCTCTCTGCAGGAGAGCTACGAATGGCTGCGGATGGAAGAAGATGAGGACGCGAAGAACGATAAACCGCCGACGGCGAGCAAGGCTCAGGGCGCAACGCCGCACGACTATCTGGAAAAGATTTTCCAGATACCGTTCTGGCTCAAGCCCATGGAAGACGGGGCCTGCAAAAATTTCCTCGACGGGTTGACCAAAGACAGCCTGATCGGAGATGAAAAGAGAACGTATGATCTTATAATCCGCGGCGGGAAGATTGACGACGCCGAACAGCATCCCTCTCAGGAAGCGTCGCCCGTAGCCACCGCACCGCCGCCCTTTGAAGAAGCGCGCGAAGAAGCTGGGCCGCAGGTACGGGCCGGAGCGGAAGCGCCGGCTGCCAGCACAGGCGCGGCCAACGTTTCGCTCGAAGGGCAAGTCGGAAGTGCCGGCGCTGCCAGCCGGAAACCGGCGGGCGTTGAAGCGACGGGCGAGCAGGGGAACGATGCCGCCGCCGGTAACGGAAACGATGAAGAGGATGAGGATGATGCTGGCGAAGACCAGCCGATAGACCTTGAGCCGCAGAGCCTGAAGCTCAGGGAAAAAGAGGTCGAGTACATGAAGGAGCTGACGCCGCTGATAGGACGTTCGCCGCGCGCCGTCAAAAGATTTCTCAACTGCTACAGGTTAATCAAGGTCGGGCTTCGCCCCGCCCAGCTTGAGAAGTTCATGGGGGAAGACGGGCAGAGCGGCGGCGAGTATAAAGCGGTGATGATTCTGCTGGGCATTATCACAGGCGCTCCGCCCCTCTCGCTTTTCTTCATCGAAGAGCTTGAGAAGGTGTTGAAGTCGGAGAGCGCAGGCTCGCTCCATGATTTTCTGCAACGGCTCGGCAAGAATCCTGAGGTCAGCCAGCAGCCGGACTGGCCGCGCGTCAAGGAGCTGCTTGAGGCGCACGTCAGGCGGGAGGATTCCATGGCGACACTTGAAACCCTGATCGCCGTCGCCCCGCGCGTCTCAAGATATTCGTTCAGGGTCGCGAGGGTCGAAGCCGCCAGCAAGAAGCGACCGCAGGCAAAACTGAGGCAGACCTTATCCGTCCCCGAAAATTTCAAGGCCAGGGTCTAAGCCTGCCGATTATGCGACATCGGCTTCAGCTCACAGCACCTTTGCCATTTGCGCTGTGAGAGAAGATAATTAGGGCCGAACATCATTTAAAGCTTCAGGAGCAGAACATGTCCTATTCGCACAATGGTGATCTCGAACACCTCGTCGAGCAGATTACGGATGTGATCGTCGCGCGCCTTAACGGTCAGGGCGAAGATCAGGCGGCGATGTGCGGGTGTACGAACGAGTGCTTCAATCGCTGCCCCGAAAGGATGCACAGGGTCGTGGATGCGGGCGCGTCTCGCATCGGGCTGGTGCTGGGCGAGGCGGCGAGCGCCGGAGATTGGGCCAGCCTGATTGACCACACGCTCCTCAAGCCGGAAGCGACGGAGGCAGACATCAAGCGGTTGTGTGAAGAGGCGGCGCGCTTTCGTTTCGCTTCCGTCTGCGTCAACCCTACGTGGGTGCGCGCTTCGGCCTGTCATTTGGGCGGCACGAATGTTCCTGTCTGTACAGTGATCGGCTTCCCGCTCGGGGCCACGCTGCCCGATGTCAAGGCTTACGAAGCGCGGCGCGCCATCTTCGACGGTGCGCGCGAAGTCGATATGGTGATCAACATCGGCGCACTCAAGAGCAATGACGACTGCGCCGTCGAGCATGACATACACTCGGTCGTCGAGGTCGCGCACGAGTTCAATGTGACGTGCAAGGTGATTATAGAGACGGCGCTATTGACGGATGAAGAGAAGATCAGGGCATGCCTTGCGGCCAAGCGGGCCGGCGCTGATTTCGTCAAGACCTCGACGGGATTCGCCAAGGGCGGCGCGACCGTGGCCGACATAGCGCTCATGCGTCAGACGGTCGGCTCGGAGCTTGGCGTCAAGGCTTCCGGCGGAGTGAAGGGGCTTGAGGATGCGCGGGCGATGGTTCAGGCGGGCGCGACGCGCATCGGCGCGAGCGTCGGCGTCAAGATCGCGCAGGAAGCCTCGGGCATCAAAGTCAGCGGCGCGGCGGCAGCCTACTAGAGCCGTAATCCAAAATCCAAAATGTCTAGCCTCCCTTGAAAAGCATGGGCTATCGGGTCTATGCTCCGTCAAGTTCCAGAAAATCCGTCAACAATGGGAGTCGAACAATGGCAGCAAAGCATAACGTGCTGGCAGTGATTCTGGGCGGAGGCGTCGGCACGCGGCTGTTCCCGCTCACGCATCTACGCTCTAAGCCTGCTGTGCCGCTGGGCGGTAAATACCGGCTGGTTGATATCCCCATCTCGAATTGCATTAATTCGGATGTCATCAAAATCTTCGTGCTCACGCAGTACAACTCCGCTTCGCTCAATCGTCATATCGCGCGCACCTACCGCTTCTCGCCCTTCTCCGACGGCTTCGTGGAAATCCTGGCCGCCGAGCAGACGCCCGAGAATCGCCAGTGGTTTCAGGGCACGGCGGACGCCGTGCGGCAGGTGCTTCCGCACATCAGGGACTGGGGCATAGACACGCTGCTGATTCTCTCGGGCGATCATCTCTACCGGATGGACTATCGCAAGTTTCTGGCGCGCCATTACGAGACGGACGCGGACGTGACCATCTCGGTTATCCCGATCAGGCCCGAAGGAGCTTCTGAGTTCGGCCTGCTCAAGACAGACCCCGAGGGGCGCATTATAGAGTTTTCCGAAAAGCCCAAGGGCGCGGCGCTCGATGCGATGAAGGTCGATACGGCCAGCCTCGGCTTGAGCCCGGAAGAAGCGCGTGCCCGCCCCTTTCTCGCCTCGATGGGAATCTACGTGTTCAAGTACGACCAGCTGGAGCGGATTCTGGCGCAGGATGATTCATGGCTGGATTTCGGACGCGAGGTCATCCCGGCGATGATCGAAACGGGCAACGTGCAGGGCTACATGTTCGACGACTACTGGGAGGACATAGGGACGATCAACGCCTTCTATCAGGCCAACCTCGATATGACCGCGCCCATCCCCAAGTTCAACTTCTTCGACGCCAACGCGCCGATCTTCACGCGTGCCCGCTACCTTCCGCCTTCAAAGGTGAACGACTCCGAGATACGCGAATCATTTATCAGCGAAGGCAGTATTATCAACGGCGCGAAGATTTCCCAATCCGTCATAGGTCTTCGCAGCCGTCTCGAAAAGGGCTCGGTGATAGATGCGACGATCATGATGGGCGCGGATTATTACCAGACCATCGAAGACATGCGCGCCGATCTAGCCTCCAGCATCCCTCGCATAGGCGTCGGCCCCGGCACGGTCATCCATCGCGCCATCATAGACAAGAATGCGCGCATCGGACAGGGCGTGCGCCTGGTTAATGAGAAGGGAATAGAGAATCTGGACAGCCCTGACGGCAGCTACTACATACGCGACCGCATCATTCTTGTGCCCAAGAACGCGACGATCAAAGACGGAACGATTGTGTAAGGATGAAGGCGGAAGGATGAAGGATGAAGTAAAAGCATTCAAGCATTTCTTTCATCCTTCCGCCTTCCGCCTTCATCCTTGCTTTTAGTTTGACGCAACGAACGGTCGTTTGCGTAGTTCGGGTTTCGGCTGCTGCCCGGTGTCGTCCTGCGAGGCGGTCGCTGTGCCGGGCGCGGAGTTTGAGATGTAGCTGTCGCGGGCACGCACGATCAGGCCGGGACGGTTGACGCGCACTCTGATCTGGCGTCGCTGTCCGGCCTGCGCCGCCGTCTTCGGATAGTAGCCGAGGCTGTACTGGCGACGCAGTTCTTCAGCGATGAGCCCGAACGACTCCGAAAGATTGCTGATGCTGTCGGCGCGATAGCCGCGCGCGCCCGTCTTCTCGGCCAGCGCCCGCAGGTAAGAGTTCGCTATGTCATACTCCCGGCGGCTTGAGCCTATGCCGCCGCTGCCACCGCCTCCGCGACCTACGCTCACGCCGCCACTGCCCAGAATGTCTATGAGCACATCCAGCGGCCCGTTGCCCGAGCGTCGCCTCGGGTAAGGCCATGAGCCGCCGCCGCCACCTCCGCCCGCCATGTCCTGATAGGTATCGTACTGCACGGGGTAGATGAGCGCGTCCAGCTCCTCCGCATCGCGCAGGGTGGTTTCGTATGTGGCGCGTTTGCTCGTCGTATCGACTCCATCCGTAAAGAGGACGATGGCTTTGCGTCCGGGTATGCGGTTGAGGCGCTGGTTGATGACCAGATCAATCGCGTCGTAGAGCTTCGTGCCGTCGCCTGTCCTCGTCTGTCGAATGGCATTTCGCAACAGGTAGCGATCATTGGTCACTTCGGCCAGCACCCTGATTTTATCGTCGAAGGAAACGACCATCACGCGGTCTTCCGGGCGCAGTTGGTCAATGAAGGCAAGGGCCGCGTCCTGTATCTCGTCCATCTTGAAACGCGTCGAGCCGCTCGTGTCTATGACGAGCGCGACCGTGAAGGGTTTTTCAACCGAAGCGAAATAGGAGACCTCCTGCTCGACGCCGTCCTCGAAGATGCGAAAGTCGCGCTGGCGCAGGTCGGGCACATATTTGCCGGCGCGATCCATCACGCTGACCGGCACGGAGACGAGCGCCGTACTGACGCGCACCACATCACCCTCGCCCACCTCTTCCGGCCCTTCGTCGGGCGCTATGGAGGGTTGTGGGGTGGTGCTGGCGGTCGTGCCTGTGTTTGCGCCGCCCAGCACGGGCGGGCGCGATGCCGTAGTAGTAGTAGTGGTGGTCGCAGGCGGCGCGGAAGGCCGCGGCTGGCTCGCGGTGGTCGTAGTCTGACCCCCTACGCGGCGGGCACGCGTCTGCGCCGCTCCGAATTGTGCAAGAACGAGGAACAGGGAGAGGAGCAGGGAAAAAGCGACGATCTTTCTCATGTTTTAGTAAGCTCCTATGCGGGCAGCGCCACCCTCAGCCGACGGCGCTGGTATTCGTTTGATGCACACTACGAAAAAGAGATGCTTATCATTTTGCGAGGCGAAACCGCGTTGAGAGGGGAGAATCGGACGCGGAGAGCATAATACCGTCGCGGGCCGCGAGGCAAGCCCTCATGGCTGCGGGCAGAGGTTCAGTTAGTGGGCCGGGGGTATCTGACAGCGATGGACAGAGATTGTCAGGATAAGGAAAAGGCAATAACGCATTGATGCTTTCCGTATTTATCCTGACAATCTCTGTCCGTCCCTGTTAATTCCATGACACGGTTTCAGGTCGTGTCGCATCATGGGCGGGCGGACTCGGTTGAACGGGCGCGGCCCATAACCGCTTCGGCGTGTTCAATGCCGCTCTGTAAATTCCTGCGCGTCGTGATGTCCTTAAAATCAACTGCCAGCTTGACGAGTGTCTGCGCGACGTTGCCGCGTATGCCCGTAATCACGATCTCCGCGCCGAGCAATTGCACCGCGCGCGCCGCCATCAAAAGTATGTTGGCGACATGTGTGTCAACCATCCTGACGCCCGTGATGTCCAGTATGGCGACGCGCGCGCCGCTCGAAGTCACTCCCTTTAAGAGAGTCTCAAGCATCTGCGCGGCGCGCTCCTTATTCATCGCCCCGATCAGGGGCATGACGACGATGCCGTCTTTAATCGGGATCAGCGGCGTGGACAATTCCGCCAGCAGGGAGCGCTGCATGCCGATGATCTCCTGCTGGAGTCTTTCACGATCTTCTTCGGCCCGCTTGCGCTCTATGCCGAGAGCGATGCCGTTGGCGACGGCGCTCATCGCTTGCAGCGTGGCTTCCGAGAGGGCTTTGCGCGCGAACATCGCCATCACTCCCACCAGATTGTCGTCAACGATCAGCGGATAACCGGCGAAGGCGACCATGCCCTCGCGCCTGGCCCACTCCTGATCGCCGACGCGCTCGTCGCCCAGAACCGAGTTCGTCAGGTGAGGCTTGCGCTCCGCCGCGATGAGGCCGATCTTGAATTTCCCGACCGGGACGCGGCCATGCGGCCCGTCAAGGTGCGTGTACATCCCGGCGCTCGCCTGCAAGACCAGCACATGCTCGTCCGCGCTCAGAGTCCAGATGCGGGCAAAGGCGGCATCCAGATGCTGGACGATGGCTTCGGCGCAACGGCGCAGCATGTCCTGAATGGTCGCACCCTGCGTCAGCGCAAGCCCGATGTCCGCGCCCAGTCTGGCTGCGTGCGTCTGTTCGGCGATGGCTACCTCGGCGCGCTTTCGCTCCGTGATGTCCTGAAAATAGACCGAGAGACCGTCCTCTGAAGGGAAGGCGCGAATTTCAAGCCAGCCGTCGAGCGGCGGGTAAAATATCTCGAATGAAACGGGGGTCTGCTGCTCTACGGCGCGATGGTATTCCTCATAAGCCTTCGTGCCGACCAGATCGGGAAACTCCTCCCAGATATTCTTGCCGATCAATTCCTGCGGGTTCTTTTGCAGGCGCGGCATGAGCTGTGCCGCCCGTTGATTCAGATAAGTAGTGCGCCACTCGCCGTCGAAGGCCATAAAGCCGTCGGCGATGCGCTCAAGAATACTGATGGTCTGTGCGTTTGCCATCTGCTCCTGCTCTGTGCCGGACGCCTCTGCGGCGCGCGCCCGTCCCGCCGCACGTGGTTTTTCAGCCGCCTTGTCCTCAAATGTCATAACGATTCCCTTCAACTGTCGGCCCGCTCCCGAGTCTGATCGAATTTGCTTTGCGGTTAACCTATCTCATTCTGCGCTCCCGGCACAAGCATCTGGCCGAAGGGCGCTGATATTCTCGCCGCCGCACGGCTAGGGCGCGCTGGTCTCGATGGCGTTAAAGATGAAGGGAAACGTGCCCCACGTCTGCCCTCTATGCTGCGGGCGAAAGCCGAAGAGGACGACGCGCCCCCTGCCCATGGGGACTTCCGCGAGCGCGACCTTGCCCGCGATGCGATTCTCGCCGAGCAGCCAGCCGGAGCGCAGCACGCCCTGCTCTGCATAACGCGCGACCACCCTCACGCTCTGCGCATCCGTCACCTCGAACGCCGAGCTGTTGATGAAGTATGCGTCCGCCTTGCGCGGCATGCCCCGGGCCAGAGGATGCGTCGCGTCCACATCAATCGAGAGGACAGAGCCGGGACAGTAGAAGATAGACGACTTGATATCTTCGAGCACGTTGCGTAGCGGAAAGGGCACGCGCTTTGATGCCCCACCGCCCCGTGCGGGCGGCAGCGTGAAATTCTTGATCACAAGCTCTGTCGAGGCGTCGAAGCAGACGAGCGTGCCGCCCTCTTCGACGAAGCGGCGCAGATTGTCCAGACCGGCGCGCGTTATCCCGCCCGTGAACTCCGGCGGATACGTGCCCGGCTGGTTGCCTTCGATGATCTCTCTGGCGCGCTGCGACGGCAGGATAATCACGTCGTAGGCGGCGCGCAGGTTGCCACGTCGCACGTCAGCGTCAAGCACGCTCGCGTAACGCACGCGGAAGGTATCAAAGACCCAGCGCGTCCATCCTTCATCGATTGAGGCCGTCCAGCTTTTATAAAGCCCTATGCGAACGGGGCGCTTGATGGGGTTGGCAATGAAGGGAATCGAATCGTGACCGCCCACGAGCCCTAAGTCACGATAGACCTGTGCCTCGCTATGAATCAGCTTCAGGCTTCTTTCGGCGGAGGGCTCTTTGATGCGGGCGACGGGCCGTGTCGCAATGCCCATCTGCATCGGCAGCGTCCAACCGGCGACATCATACGGACGCTCCGCTTCGCCACCGGGCGCGCGCCTGTCCGGGTAGGCTTGCGGCTCGAACAAGGCGCGCACGTTCGAGCCGTAAGGCTGGGCGACAAAAACGATGTAGCTGCCCGCCGGTATCTCCTCCTCCTGCGGCGCTGGCGGGAGATTGGAAAACGAGCCACCCGTTGATTGTGGCCGACCGTCCCTGTCATATCCGGCGGCAAAGCTGATCTTCTGCGCGCTCTCGGCGGCTGTGACAAACTCCATATGCAGCTCTCGCTCAAGCCTGTAGACTTCGACGCCCTGCGCGACGAGCGCGCCGATCATCTTCGCCAGAGCCTCGTCGCGGCTCTCCCCTGCGGGTATCAAATAGGCAATGGGTTGTGAGGCATCGCTCGGGCGATTGACGTTCGCGCGGCCAAGCTCGTAAAAGTCGCGCAGGTAATCGGCGCGGTATTTCGCCGCGAGCGATAGTATTGAGCGCGAAGCTATCATCTCCATCGCCATGATGTCGCGCGGTCGCCAGACGCCGCCCGGCCAAGGGTCTGGGAAGTTGGTCGCATTCTGTAAGGCTGAGGGCATGCCGCGCGTCGTCGCCCTCTGTAGCTGCTCGCGCGTGACGGTTACGGGCGTCATCAGCTTGGCGCTCGCCGCCTCCGAGAGAATGCCTATAGAGTTGTGATAGTAAGGGGCGGTGCGAAAGCCGCCGTGCCACCATGTGTCATAGAGCGCGTTGGTGATGACGCCCTTGAAGTTTGCCGCCTGAAGGTCTGCGGCGACCTTGTGGCCGATGAGCCCGACCTCGCGCAGAAGGAGCGGCGCGATCTCCGGATTCGGCGGGTCATAAAAGGGCGGGATGAAGAAGCGCGAGCCCGTCGAGCCCTGCTGATGTACGTCGTAGACGATCTGCGGAAACCATTCCTTCCAGAAAAGGGCTGTGATGGCTTGCGTCTCTTTCAGATTGAGCATGAACCAGTCGCGGTTGTCGTCGTGACCGGCGTAGTGGTGGTAAAGTTCGGGCGGTTCTTTACCCTCGAACGGCGTCGAGAGAGTGCGGCGATACCAGTCGGCCACGATCTGCACGCCGTCGGGGTTGGCCGATGGTATCAGTATGAGAATGGTGTCGCGTAGAATCTCGCGCGTCACGGGGTCTTCGGCGGTCGCAAGCTCGTAGGCCAGCTGCATGGACATCTGCGAGGCGACGATCTCCGTCGAGTGGATAGAGCAGGAGATGGCAACGACCGTCTTGCCCTGCGAGATGAGACGGTCGCGCTCCTGCTCGTCGCGGACGGTGCGAGGGTCTGCGAGTTTGCGCTGGACGGCTTTGTACTTTTCGAGATCGCGTATATTCTCTGGCGCGCTGATGAAGGCGACGATCAGAGGGCGCTGCAAGGTCGTTTCGCCGATGGTCTGAACCTGTACGCGGTCGCTCGCCGCATCGAGTCGGGCGAAGTACTCTTTGATCTGTCCCCAGTCCGCGATGGTGCGGTCATCGCCCGGCGTAAAACCGAGCAGGGAACGCGGGCCGGGGATAACGGACGATTGCGAGCGAGCGAGCGGTTGATGCGTGCTCTCCCTCGGCGGGGCGGGCGACTGGCCGTGGACGGCCAATGCCGAAACGGCTGTAATCCATATGAAGACGGCGAACACAAACCGATGACGAGCCATTCCGAACACCCTTCGAGTGAAATGGTTGACGATGGGAACATAGCTACAGGGGCGCGTGAGAGCGAGTCTAGCACAAGGACAGGCCCATCGCTCAGCGGACGCCTGCTCTACTGGTGGTCTTTATTTGTCGCCGCGATGTTGCTGCTCATCCTCGGGCCGCCCGTACTGATAGTCTCATGGGCCGCGGGGCGACACGAGTGGGTCTATCCGTTCGGCATTTTCGGCGCGCGCGCGTGGCTGCGCTGGAGCGGCATGAAGATTCGCGTGCGCGGGATGGAACACTTGCACCCGCGCCGAACATACGTCTTCATCTCCAATCACAGGTCTTATCTGGATACGGCTGCGCTCTTCGGCCATCTGGGGCGGCGCATAGGGATTCTCGCCAAGAAGGAGTTGCTGAAAGTCCCCATCCTCGGCCAGGGTATGGGATACGTGAACATCACTGCGATTGACCGCTCGAACCGCCAGCGCGCCATTGAGACCGTGCAGGCTGCGACAGAGCTTATACGCTCCGGCGTCTCCTTCGGCGTCTTCGCGGAGGGCACGCGCGCACGTCCCGGCAAGATGCTGCCCTTCAAGAAAGGCGCGTTCTACATGGCAATTGAAGCGGGCGTCCCCATCGTCCCCGTCGCGATGAAGAACACAGACCTGCTGATGGGCAAGGGAACAGGCGAAGCCAGACCGGGAACTATCGAGATGGTACTCCTACCACCGATTGAGACGAATGGGCCATCCACCGACGCCGATGTCGAGAAACTCATCGCACGCGTTCATGATGAGATAGCCAGAGAGCTGGAAAAAGGTTCGGGAGAAAATTAACAGGGACGAAGGAGGATGGACAGGATAAAGAAGATGCTATCAGGCATTCATGCAGCCATGCTTTCTGTCTTTATCCTGTCCATCCCTGTTTGATTCCACCCGGGATGGACAGAGCGATTCGGGTTTGTTCGAGGCTCTAAGGGTTCGGCCTCACTGTCGGCGTGGCCGTGGGTTTCGCTTCAGGCTTCGGCTCGGTAGCGTCCTCGATCCCCGGCCCGGCGTCGTCCGTTTCGATGATTCTCACGTCGGCGCGACCGCGCTTGAAGTCCGAGTAGGTGACGCGCATACGGAAATGCACGACCTGTCCGCCTTCAAACACGAGGTCTTCGTCGGCAAAGGTGTAGGTCGGAAACCAGTACCGCCCGTCTATCTGCTCGCGGTAGGTCTCAAAGGTCGGAAAGCGCTGCTTGCCTTCGGGCACGCCCTTGCCGCGCACCTTGACGATCTGCAAATCCCTGTCGTCAACCCAGATGCGACCCTGAAAGAAACGCTCGCTGACCTTCTTCGGCACAACCTTCGGCGCAACGTCGAAGACAAACAGGTCGAGCTCGTCTATCCGCTCTTTGCCCACGTACTTGATGTTGTACTGATCGAGCTTGGAGATTTCCAGCGCAAAGGGCTGAATGCCGCCGAGGTCTTCGAGGTCTTCGGTCGTGAAGGTTATTTCAGAAAGCGTCGGCATCGGAAAGAAGGATATCTTCTCGTAGCGATTGCCGCTGTCGTCGAAGGTGAAAAACGAGACGCGATGATACTCGCCGGAAATCTGGCCGCCCAACCCTATGGTCTGAATGACGGCATCGCGCTTGAAGCCGTAATTGTTTAGCGCCTGCCGAAACTCCGTCTCTTTAGACATGAAGGCCCGAATGATCTGGTCGACGTTGACCGGCGGGGCCGTCGGCGCGGGCGCAGGCGCGGCGGCGGAAGAGACTTTCGGCTGCTGCGCCATGACAGGGCCGCGGGACGCCGCACAGGCGAGCAGGAGCGCCGCCAGCGCGAAACTGTTTAAGGGAAATCGCTTCATAAAATTCTGCTCTCGATGCTCAAGCGTAAGCTCAAGAAAGACTGATGGTTAAGGTGTTACGTGTACGAAGAATGCGCGAATCATTCTGATGCCTGAGGCGCAACCTATGTTGCCAGCAATCGTCCGCTTCCGCGCGTTTTGTATCCAGACTCGTCGGCGCTGCCCGCCCGAATTATGTTATACTCCACGGCAGCTTTTCGCTCGGCCCCATGGTTCGTTAGATTTCCGTCCCCTTAAATTTCGATGACACAGGTTCCAGTCAATCAGGCGACTTTTACAGATGCTCTCGTCCGCGCCCAGAAAGCCAATGAGCGCGGAGACCTGACGGGCGCGCAAAAGCTGCTGCTTGAGCTGATCGCCGAAGGCAAGGATGCGCCCGCCGGCGAGCGCGACGTGCAGGCCCGAACCTTGCTGGCGGAAATCTACGAGGGACTTGGACAATACGACGGCGCGGACGAGGCGCTGGCCCCCTACGACGTGCGCGCTCTGGACGACCTTGCTTCTCACCTGCGCGGATTGCTCCTGGTCGCCTTCGGCTCGCGCGCTTACTGGCAGAACGATTTTCCGCGCTCCGTCACGCTTCTCAATCGCGCGCTCGAATGTCTGGAACCGACCGGCGATGCCACGAGCCTCGCACGCGTTTATCATTGTCTGGGGCGCACCTACTGGGCGCTGGACGAGCAACCCCTGGCGCGTGAGCACTACGAAATAGCCATCGAGTGGGGGCGGCGCTCGCACCGCGACCGCGCGCTGGCGATCACCTACATGAATCTGGGATTGGTCGCGCGCCACGAGGGCGATCTGGACGAAGCCGGCATGTGTTACCGGCGCGCGCTTCGCCTGCTGCGCCACACCTCGGACGAGATTAATCGTGCGCGGCTGCAAAATAACCTGGGAGTGATGCTGCTCTATCAGGGCAACTTCTATGAAGCCGCGAATGCCCTGCGACGCGCCCTTGAGCATCTGACCGGCTCGCAGAACGATCTGCTGCTCGGCATGGTTTATAACAATCTGGCGCTCGCCTCTATCTACACGGGAGAGTGGGCGGTGGCCGAAAGCCGCCTGCAACAGGCGCTGGGGATTGCTCGCAATGGCGGCGACCGCCTGACCGAAGGCCGCTATACAGAGACGCTCGGAGCTTTGCGCGTTCATCAGGGCCGCGTCAATGAGGCCAACGACCTGCTGCGCTTCGCGCGCGAACGCGCCAGAGAGATGGGCAGCAAGAAGGACGAGACGCAGGCGCTTCTGTCGCTCGCCAAGCTTTGGCTGATGTCGCGCAACATGCACCTCTCTTTGACCTACGCGCGCAATGCGCGTGATCTGGCGCGCGAGATCAACGACGAGAGGCTGGCGAGCGAAGCCGCCCTGCTCATGATAGAGGGCTACCGGCGGTCAGATAAATGGATGCCAGCCGAAGACTGGGCCAACGTCGCGCAGAGCGAGCTTGAGCATCTGCCTTATCCTTATCTGGATACGATCTTGCAGCGCAACCTCGCCGGCTTTATCTCAAGGCGGCGCGACCCGTCCAAAGGCGAGCGCCTCTTTCAACAGACGGAGGAGGCGTTTCGCTCTATGAACGCCGCTTATCAGGTGGCGGTGACAATCTTTGAGCACGGCGAGAGTCTGGTCAGGCGCGGCGAATACCCCGCGGCCCACGAGCGCTTTATGGAAGCGGCGCGGCAGTTTCGCGCTTTCGGAGCCCAACTGGACGGCGAGCGGGCCGAAAGCGAGGCCCAGCGCGCAGCCGAGCGCATGGCCGCATGGCAGATTCCGCCAGCGCCCTCCATCAACCTGATTCCCCCGGACGTAGCCCCGCTGATTACACAAATCCTGAGCGCCTCTTCGGGGCGCGAGCGGCTCTTAAGAGAATTGATGTTCGCCGCCAAATCGGCGCTCGCCGCAGACAGCGCGGCCATCTTCGCCGCAGACGATGACGGGCAACTGTACGCGCAGGCGACCGTGGATCTGGACGAGCAGGGACGCGAGCGCGCGGCCAAAGCCGTCTTCGACCATCTGGCCGCGAAAGAAAGGGAAGCAGGTGCGACGCCCTCGGAGAGCGGCACGCTCGGGCTCTCCTCTTCGGCTCCGCGCGGCGCTCTGGATGAGCACTGCCGCACGCTCGCGCCGCGTCGCAACGGCGGCGCTTTCGTCCTTTACCTGCACGCCCCTTCGCCCTTCTCTGATCGCCGCCGCGAAATTCTGGACGCGCTGACGGGCTGCGCGCGCCTGGCGCTGCAAATGATCGATCTACGCACGGACATGAAACGTGCCCGCCCCTTCAACGCTATGGCGCTTCCTTCGTCTTCCGGCCTCTTCCCCAACATCATCGCCACGAGCTTCGTCATGCGCGACGTGCTCTCACGCATGGAGCGCCTCAAGGATTCGGATGCGACCGTGCTTGTCTTAGGCGAATCCGGCACGGGCAAAGAGGTCATCGCGCGTGCCCTGCATGAAGAGAGCAGCAGGCGCGACAAGGTTTTTCTTCCCTTCAACTGCACAGCCGCGCCGCGCGAGCTGGTCGAGAGCCAGCTCTTCGGACACAGGCGCGGCACTTTCACAGGGGCTGTCAACGACCAGCGTGGCATCATACGCGCCGCCGAAGGAGGCACGCTCTTTCTGGACGAGATAGGCGACCTCTCGCTGGAAGTCCAGCCCAAGCTGCTGCGCTTTTTGCAGGGGGGCGAGATCATGCCTCTGGGCGAAGCGCCGCAGAAGGTCAACGTGCGCGTCATCGCCGCCACCAATCGCGACCTTGAGCTGGACGTACGCGAAGGCCGCTTCCGCGAAGACCTCTTCTATCGCCTGAACACGTTCGTCATCAAAGTGCCGCCGCTTCGCGAGCGGCCCGAAGACATTCCTCTGCTCGTCTCCTACTATTTCGAGGAGACGTGTCGGCGCAACAATCGCCAGCTGGCGGGTATCACGCCCGAAGCGATGAGCTATCTGGTGCGCTATCAATGGCCGGGCAACGTGCGCCAGCTTCGCAGCGAGATAGAGCGCATCGTCGTCTTTGCCGAAGACGGCCAGTCGGTCGGGGCAGAATCGCTCTCCTCCGATATCCTGCGCGCCGCCGCTCAGCAATCGCCCGTGCGCTTTCACCTCGACTTCTCCAAGCCGATTGACTTCAAGGAGATCATGCTCGAAGTCGAGCGCCAGTTGTTGACGGAAGCCTTGGCACGTTACAGCGGTAATATGACGCGCGCCGCAGGGCTTCTGGGCCTCAGCCGCCAGACGCTCAACTATAAACTGCGCCGCTTCGACGTTGCTCATCACCTCTCGGACGAGACGGCGGATAAAGAACACTAAGGAAACCGGCCCGCCAAAAGCGCAAAATTTTTTGCATTCCCGGCAAAATCTCCTGCACCCATCTCAAAGCCAGTAAAAATGGGCTTCTCAGGCTCAGAAAAGGGTTTGCGCGGGGCTCTGCGCCGCAAAATTTTTGTCATATCGAAACCCACTGGCTGATCCTTCGCCACTTCAAAGTGTCGCATTAACGGGGCTTTCCTTCTATTCGAGGGCGAAGTGCGGGCATGGCACGGCGGTTGTAAGTAGGGGTATCGAAGTTAAGAGCGCGAATCGTCGGAATGGCGGGCAGGCCAGACACTACGATCCGGTCGAAAAATTTAAATCAAAATTTAGAAGAGGGGAATATGAGGAGACTGAAAACGGTTACAGGGGTAGTGTTACTGGCAGCGGTCATGAGCATGAGCGCGAGCCTCGCGTTGGCGGGGGCATCGGAAGCGCCCGGCCACTTTACTAAAGTGTCGGCCTACGGCACGGCGGAATCGCCCGGGTTCTTTGACACAGTTCTTATTATGGCAACACTCGTAATGTAATGAAAGACGGCAGCGGCACATTGGTGTTTGATTCAAGGGCCGACGAAGCGAGACACAGGTCTTTATATCGGCGGCTGGCGGCCTCCCAACTTCCCGTGAACCTCTACAGCGCTAACGCGCACATGCAACGCACAGCGGCCGCGTTGCTCCACGGGATGAGACAGGTATCAGGCTCGTGGGAGGAGCTTGATGGTCGCCAGCTCGCCGACGATGTGCGCGGCGACCGCACGGCGCTCCTTCTGGCCGGAGCAACGGGCGGCGTCGCGCACACATCGCAGGCTAACCGTGGGCTGCTCGCGGCAGCCGGCACGGGCATTCTTTTTCTGACTCACATTGAGAAGCTCTCGCCCGCGGCGCAGCGCGTTCTATCCTCCATCGTCGAGGCCGGACGCTACACGCCGGTCGGCGACCCTTATCCGCGCTCCATCGGTTGTCAGATCATCGTGGCGACGCAACAGCCGCTGAAGGGGCTGGCGCGCAATCTGATCGGCCCATGGCATCTGTCGGACATACTGGGCCGCATCGCGCTCAGCGCGGAGAAAGTTATACACGTCTTCGAGACGGAAGATTTTTACGAATCCCACCCCAGCACATTTGCTGCGGCGAGCTGAATTAAGAGCTTGATCGAGGCAAAGATGGGCCGGTGACGCGAGTTCCTTCCAGCGCGCGTCACCAAAAATATTTAAAAAGGTCAGTACCGCCCGGCGTTCAAGGCGGGTGCTTTTCTCCCCGAAGCCCGTACGAAACCTCAGGCGGTACTGGCCGCGAGGCTCGCGCGCACGCGCGCTCTCTCTCCGGTCAGGCTCAGGAGCGG
Source organism: Pyrinomonadaceae bacterium (assembly GCA_036389675.1). Lineage (GTDB taxonomy): Bacteria > Acidobacteriota > Blastocatellia > Pyrinomonadales > Pyrinomonadaceae > DASQYE01. The sequence continues at coordinate 76,177 of DASVWI010000032.1, read as the reverse complement.
GCGGCGTGCTCAATCTACGAAATCAACCGCGACCGAGTAGGGAATAATCCCGCGCTCGTAGCCTTCGGAGAGCAGTCGCCGCACGGCCTCGCGCCCACGCTCCGTATAATCCAGAGTCAGCTCGTTGACCCACATCGCGACGAAGCGGTCGGCGAGTGCGGGCTCCATGTCGCGCGCAAACTGCATCGCGTAACTGAGCGCATCCTCACGATGATCGAGCGAGTATTGAATGCTCTGGCGCAGGTAGCCGGAGACCTTCCTCATCAACTCCGTCCCCAAATCACGACGGATGACATTGCCGCCCATCGGCAGAGGTAGTCCCGTGCGCTCATGCCACCACTCGCCTAGGTCTAAGACCTTGTGCAGGCCCAGGGATTGATAAAAGAGCTGCCCCTCGTGAATCAAGAGCCCGGCGTCGGCTCGCCCTTCCTGCACAGCCGCGATGATCTCGTCGAAGGGCACGACTTCATACTCGAACTCAGAGTTAAAAATTCTGAGCGCGAGATATGCGCTCGTCAGCTTTCCGGGCACGGCGACCTTGAGGCTCGATAAGGCTTCGGGCGAGAGGGCTTCGCGCGCGACGACGATCGGCCCGTAGTTGTCGCCGATGGATGCGCCGTGCGGCAGCAGCGCGTACTTGTCGGCGATATAAGCGTAGGCGTGAAAGCTGATGGCCGTGACATCGTAGACGCCGCGCATGGCCTTCTCGTTGAGGCTCTGAATATCTTCCAGCACGTGTGTGAACTGAAGATCGCCGGTATCAATCTTATTGGTCGCCAGCGCGTAGAACATAAACGCATCGTCGGAGTCCGGCGAATGCGCGACCGTTATGGTTCGTGTTTCGGTTGCAGTGGTCATGCTTGATTTGTAATTGAAAGAAAGGGGTCTGCGGTCTCTATTTATGCGGCTGTCGTCTCGGGCTCGACCCTGTTGTAGAGCGTGTCGCGCTCTACGGGCTCGAATCCTGCGTCCTCGATGAGCGCGATGATCTCCTGTTTAGTCATCTTGACTTCGCCGCCGGCTTCGACCGAATAGCTTTCCGTCAGCTCGCCGCCATCCGTGATCGTGCCGTCCAGATCGTTTGCGCCGTAATGGAGCGCGACCTGCGCCAGACGTTTGCCGAGCATCACCCAGTAGGCCTTGATGTGCGCGAAGTTGTCCAGCATCAGTCGCGAGACGGCGATGGTCTTTAAGGAATCGACACCCGACGGCCCCGGCAGATGCGAGAGCTGTGTGCCCGGCGGATAAAAGGCGAGCGGGATGAAGCACTGAAAGCCGCCCGATATGTCCTGCTGCTCTCGCAGGCGTATCAGATGGTCTACGCGATCTTCAATGGTTTCGATGTGGCCGTAGAGCATCGTCGCGTTGGTCTTGAGCCCCGCGGCGTGAACCTTGCCGGACAGCTCAAGCCAGCGCGCGCCGTCGCACTTGTGCGTGCAGATCATGGAGCGCGTCGGCTCGCGGAAAATCTCCGCGCCTCCGCCCGGGCACGAATCCATCCCGGCGCGCTTCAACTGCTCGATCACGGCTTCATCCGACATCTTGTAGAAGTGCGCGAAGTGGTCAATCTCGACCATCGTGAACGCCTTGAGATGAAGCTGCGGGTAAGCGCTCTTTAACTGCGACAGGAGGTCTGTGAAATAGCTGAAGGGCAGCTTGGTATTCAAGCCCCCGACGATGTGCAGCTCGGTCGCACCCTCTTTGACGGCTTCGCCAGCTATTCGCAGCGAGTCCTGAATGTTATGCGTGTAGGCGTCGGCCTCTCTCGGCGTGCGATAGAAGTTGCAGAACTTGCAGTCGGCGTAACAAACGTTGGTCGGGTTGAAGTGGCGGTTGACGTTGAAGTAGGTGGTCAGGCCGTGCATGCACCGCCTGACCATGTCGGCCAGTTTAGCGAGCGCCGCGAGGTCGTCGGTCGCGTAGAGCGCCAGCCCATCTTCAAACGATAGACGCTCGCCGCACTCTATGCGTGCGGCGAGCTGTTCAAGTTTCGGGTCGTGTGAAAACTTCATCTCGTGTTTATCTGAAAAGGTGCGAAGTGGCGAAGATCGCCGCGCCGCCGAAGGTCGCAAACAGTATCACGCTCACAAAAGCGTTGGTGGTAAAGAACGCCGCGTTCAGACGCCGCAAATCATCTGCGCGCACCAGCGTGTGCTGGTACACGAGGAGCGCGCCCGTCGCGAGGACGCCCGCGAGAGCCAGCGGCCCTAAATGCGTCACCAAGTATAACGCGACGAGCGTGACGAACGCATCCGCGTGGAAGAGTCTGGACACCCAGAGAGCGCGACGGATGCCCAGTTTCTCGGGTATCGAGTGGAGGCCGGCGGCGCGGTCAAACTCAAAGTCCTGACAGGCGTAGAGCACGTCGAACCCGGCTGTCCACAGTAGCACGACGAGCGAGAGCAGTAGCGGCACGGGGCTATCGAGCGCCCCGCGCACGGCTATCCAAGCGCCCGCCGGAGCAATCGAGAGACACCAGCCGAGCACCAGATGCGAGAGCATCGTCCAGCGCTTCGTGTACGAATAAACCAGTATGGACGCGAGCGCTACGGGCGCGAGCATGAGCGCAAGGCGATTGAGCATCGCCGCCGCCAGAAAGAAGAGACAGGCCGAGACAATGGTGAAGGCCCATGCGAAGCCGACCGACAGCGTGCCCGAAGGAATCGCGCGCGAGCTGGTGCGCGGGTTGCGCGCGTCGTATTCGCGGTCGGCGATGCGATTAAAGGCCATAGCGGTGGAGCGCGCGCCGACCATCGCCAGCGTAATCCAGAAAATCTGTTTGATAGAAGGCAGGCCGCCCGCCGCCAGCACCGCGCCCAGAAAAGCGAAGGGAAGTGCGAACAGCGTATGCTCGATCTTAATCATTTCGAGCGTTGTTCGGATGTTTCGTGTCGTAGCTCTCAACATAATCTTTTAAGAGGCCGCGAGTCCAAAGCCCTGTGCTTTCCCCCTCCACGCATCCCGCGACCCCATCCTCAAACTCACGGGGAAGCAAGCGCCGCGCCATTCGAAAACCAGCCAGAAACAGTACTTTCAACCCCTCTCGCTTTGCAATTCGCCATCCCCCTCGCCCCACACTCGCACTCTGCCAATACTAAACACAGCGACGAGTGGTGAGCAGGAACAGGTTTTTATCTCATCACTCGTCGCTCGTCACTGTTTTATTTTCCCCCTGCCAGCGTGTCGCCTGTGAGTGGGGCACGGCGAATTGGTCAAGGATACGGAAAACGAGGTGGTCTACGAGCGCTTCAATGGTGGAAGGGCGATGATAAAAGCCGGGGCTGGCCGGGAGGATGCGCGCTCCGGCGTGGGCCAATCTGAGCATGTTCTCTAAATGAATCGCGCTGAGCGGCGTCTCGCGCGGCACTATAACGAGCTTGCGCCCTTCCTTTAAGGTCACGTCCGCCGCGCGATGAATAAGGTTGATTCCCGCGCCCGAGGCGATTGCGCCGAGCGTGCCCATCGAGCAGGGGACGATAATCATGCCCGCCTGCATGTGAGAGCCAGAGGCAGGTGTGGCGGCAAGATTATCCAGCCTGTGAAGGCGTACGAGTCTTGAATCGAGCGGCAATCCGAGCCATTCGTTGATTCGCGCGTCGTCGGCCTCGCGCAGGTCTGCTCCCAGCTCAACGCGCGCGACCGTCTGCGCCGATGCAGACATGATCAGGTTGATGCGCTCGATAGTGCCGCTCGCAGCCAGGTGCTGGAGCGTGCGCTGCGCGTAGATCGAGCCGGAGGCTCCTGTGATGGCGACGGTCAGTTCCATGCAAAGAGATTAGAGGCCCGTAGCCCTTCGGTTAAAGAGGGCTCGCTTAAGTTCCGCATCCGGCCTGCGCGATTCTACGTGGCGTCTCGGGCCGAGCGCAAGGCGTGTGCATTTCGAGGCGGGCACGGTTGAGTGCTAGAATGGCCCATCCCTAGGGGTAAGAGCTTGGAAGTAGAGACGATTGCCGAAATGAGCTTAACAGAGATAGAGAAACTGCTGCGCGCGCACAAGAGCGGCGAAGTGGGGACGAACGAGGCCGCTCGCCTGATAGGCGAGCTTCATTATGAAGACATAGGCTACGCCAGAGTCGACCATGATCGTGCGACGCGACAGGGTTTCCCGGAAGTCGTCTTCGGCGCGGGCAAGACGCGCGCTCAAGTGGTCGGCATAGTCGAGCGTCTCGTCGCGCGCGCGCCCAATCTGCTCGTGACGCGCACAGACGAGGGGACATTCGGAGAGGTGCGTAACGTCGCCACCGATGCCGAGTGGCACGAGTCCGCGCGGTTGATACGGATACGCCGGGACAAGACTGAGTTGGGCACGGGCGAGATTACGGTGGTGACGGCGGGCACGAGCGATATTCCGGTGGCGGAAGAGGCCGCGCTCACGGCTGAGACGATGGGCAATCGCGTTCGTAGAGTCTGGGATGCGGGCGTCAGTGGCATTCATCGCATACTGGCCGAGCGCAGCCTGCTCAGAAAGTCGCGAGTCTGTATCGTCGCCGCCGGGATGGAGGGCGCGCTTCCGTCTGTCGTCGGCGGGCTCGTGAGCGTGCCCGTCATCGCTGTTCCGACCAGTATCGGTTACGGCGCGTCGTTTGGCGGCGTCGCCGCTCTGCTCGGCATGCTCAACTCCTGCGCCTCGAATGTGACGGTCGTCAACATAGACAACGGCTTCGGGGCGGGCTTCGTCGCCAGCCTCATCAATCGTCGCTGGGACGAGCCACAGGAATAAGAGGTCAGTACCGCCTGCGGTAGCGGGCGGGTCGTTATGACGAGAGCACCCGCCCGCTACCGCAGGCGGTACTGACCTGTGTTACGTGCCGTTTTGAATCCGCTTCATCATTAAAATCCATTCAGAGTATAAAACCTATCTTGCAACAAACCGCCCTCACCCAGAGACGACACGAGAGACGGGCGGGCGCATCTGCGACTGTCCTTATATTGATCGTGCTTTTGACGAGTGTGATTCCGCTGGGGGGCTGCGGAGCTCGGCGCACGCCGAATCTGGAACGCATCTTCGCAGAGGCCAGAGCCCGCACGGGCAAACGACCGCTCGTCATCATTCCGGGTATTCTGGGCTCGCAGCTCGTCAACTATGAGACGGGCGAAGTGGTCTGGCCCTCAATCTTCCGCTCGTCAGATGACGGCCTGAGCCTCCCCGTCTCGCCGGATCTGGCGGCGAACCGCGACAAGCTGGTCGCGAGAAAGATAGTGGATACTATTCGGCTCGCGCGCCTCGTGCCGGACGTGTACATCTATCACGAGCTGTTGGAGGCGCTCAAAAAGTACGGCGGTTATCGCGAGGGCGATTGGGCCAACCCGGGCGCGGACGGCGACCACGATACCTTCTACGTGCTGCCTTACGATTGGCGGCGCGACAATGTCGAGACGGCGCGCGACCTCGTCCAGCGTCTTGAGACCTTGAAGCGCAAGCTGAACCGGCCCGACCTGCGCTTCAACATCGTGGCGCATTCGATGGGCGGCCTCGTCGCGCGCTATGCGGCGATGTACGGCGACGCGGACTTGCCCACGGAAGCGCGCGCCGTGCCTACTTGGGCGGGCGCTGCCCACATCAACAAGATCATCATGTTCGGCACGCCGAACGAAGGCTCTATGAACGCCTTCGCCATTCTGCTCGAAGGCTACTCCGTGACGGAGGGCCTGCGCCGGCCCATACGCCTGCTCAACAAGCTCTCGCGCGAAGACGCTTTGACGACGCCGGCGATCTTTCAACTACTGCCGCACAGTGCGTCGGCTCGCTTTCTGGATGAGAATCTGAAACCCGTAGAGATAGACCTTTATGACCCGGAGATGTGGCGGCGTTACAACTGGTCGCCCGTCACGGACGAGGATTTTCGTCGGCGTTACGCCAACGGCAAATCGGTCGGAGATTACGCGCCGTTTACGGGCGGCTCGCTGGCCGAGCTGGACGCATATTTTGAGACTGTGCTGCGGCGCGCAAAGCGTTTTCACGAGGCGCTGGATGCGACCTCTGAGGGTGAAGCGCCGGTCGCCCTGTTCGCCTTCGGCGGCGATTGCGAGGAGACGCTCGCAGCCCCCATCCTGCTGCGCGACGAGAAGAAGGGGCGCTGGTTGACGATCACACACCCGCGCGAGTTTCGTACCTCGACGGGCCGCCGCGTCACACGCCGCGAGACGACGCTCGCCATGTACGCGCCCGGCGACGGACGCGTCACGCGCCGCTCGCTTCTCGCCGAAGACCTTGCCGAAGGCCGCCGCAGAAATCCTCTCTTCAACACCGGCCTTCCCATCGTCTACGCTGTCTTCGCCTGCGACCTGCACGGCGACCTGCAGAACAACAAGACGCTTCAGGACAACGCCCTGACAGCCCTCCTCAGCGAAGCGATAAAATAAAGGATGAAGGCGGAAGGCGGAAGGATGAAGTAAAAGCTTTCAAGAACGATCAGCATTCCTTTCATCCTTCATCCTTCCGCCTTCATCCTTTCACTGTTGTTCTGGAATGGCTGAGTAGAGCTCGTCGGCGAGATCCGGGTCGAGGGTTCTGAGGATGTTGTATTGTTCGAGGGCGTTGTCGCGAAGCCCCAGCGCGACGTAGCCTTTGCCGAGGTTGAAGTAGGCGCGGGCGTAGTCAGGCTTAAGCAGCGTCGCCTGCTTGAAGGCCGCGACAGCCTCCTCTCCGCGATTCAGCTTGACGTAGGCTTCGCCCAGATTGTTGTAGGCTTTGGCATCGCCGGGCTTGAGCTGGACGAGTTTGTTGAGAGCCCAGACCGCATCCGTAAAGCGACCCGCGCGCGCATAGACCGCCCCGAGCCGTTCGTAGGCGTTCGAGTAGTCGAGCCGCAAACGGACTGCTCGCCTGTAAGACTGTATCTCGTCATCCGTGCGATTGAGCTTGCCGTAGGCAAGGCCCAGCGCGTAATAGGTCTCGGCGTTGTCTGGGTCGAGCCGAAGCGCCTGCCGGTAGGCATCCACAGATTCCCTGAACTGGTTGGAATAGAAATAGGCGAGGCCCATGTTGAAGTAGGATTCGGCTGAATCGGGCCGCAAGGTTATGACCTGCCGCGAGGCCTTGAGCGCTTCGCTGTGGCGGCCAAGTTTCTCACTACAGAAACCCGTCTGTGCCCACGCCTCGGCGTATTTCGGGTCGGCGTCCGTCGCCCTCTTGAAATAGGCGAGGGCCGTCTCGCAGTCGTCCCTTGAAAGAAACCCGAGGCCCTGCGTGTAGAAGCGTTCAGCCGTGGCGCGCTGACTCCTGATCGTGTCCTCTGCGAGCCCGCCCAGCGTGCGTAGCGCGATGGTCTGTCCCTGCAACTGCGCGACCCGCTCCGAAGGGATGGCGAAGTTCAGGCTCTGGCCTTCGGTCAGTTGAAGGGTTGCGACGCCGATGAGCTGGCCCAGCATATTGACGACGGGGCTGCCGGATGAGCCCGGCGAGATGGGCGCTGTGATCTGAATGATGCGACCGAAGTTTGGAATATCGCGCACGGCTGAGACGATCCCGTCCGACACGCTTCCCTCAAGGCCGAGAGGATTGCCTATGACGACGACGCGCTCTCCCTCCTGCGGCGTTGTCCGCACTACCTGAAGCGGACTGGCGAGCGCGGCGGGAACGTCAACCTGCAAGAGCGCGATGTCCGCCGCCCCGTCTACGGCCAGCACGCCGCGCACATTGTAGGCGTTGCTGTTCGTCAGGTGGACTTCCGCTTTGTAAGCCTTCTCGATGACGTGGCGATTGGTGATGACGCGGTCTGGCCCGATGAAGAAACCGCTGCCGCGCGCGAGCCTCTGACCACGGCCATCGTAGGTGATGATGGAGACGACCGACGGCTTGATACGCCTGACCAGCTCCGGCAGAGCATCCTGCGTGCGGGCGGGGGAAGCGGCGGCGAAGAGAATCGCCAAAGCCAATACCAATATCTCGACTCGTTTCATTACCAAATACTTGATCGTCAACCTCTTCAAAGAAGAATCAAACAGGGATGGACAGAAGTTGGTCAGGATAAAAACAGAAAGCAGGAGGAAAACCAAATGCATCACTGCCTGATTATGTCTATGCTTTTCTTTATCCTCTCCATCCCTGTTACTTCCTTCTTACAATCCGGCCAGAGCAAGCGTCTGCACGCGCTCGACGACATCTGCGAGCTTGGCCTCTTCGGTCTTCTTCGTGCTTCTCTCGAAAAGCTCGACCATGCCGTCCGAGATTTTCTTGCCGACCGTGATGCGGTAGGGAATGCCGATCAGGTCTGCGTCCTTGAACTTCACCCCGGCGCGCTCGTCGCGGTCATCCAGAAGCACATCGAGCCCACGCTGCTGTAAAGCCTTATAGAGCTTCTCGCCGGCCTCGCGCAGCTCGTCCTGTTTCATGTTCGTGATGGTCACGACGCAATCAAAGGGCGCAATCGCTTTGGGCCAGATGATGCCGTCCTCGTCGTGATGAAGCTCTATGGCGGAAGCCAGGATGCGCTCCACCCCTATGCCGTAGCTGCCCATCACGATGGGCGCTTCCTTTCCGTCCTGCGTCAGCACCGTCGCGCCCATCGAAGCGGAATACTTCGTGCCGAGCTTGAAGATGTGGCCGATTTCCAGCGACTTTGCAATCTCAAGCCTGCCTTCGGCGCATTGCGGGCAGCCCTCGCCGGACGTGACCGTGCGAAGGTCAACCCACTGGTCGACGGCTATGTCGCGCGAGATGTTGACGCCGCGCAGGTGATGATCGTCCTTGTTTGCGCCCGTAGTCATATTGCGGCGACCCTTCAAGGCGAGGTCTGCGAGGATGCGTATCTCTCGTCCACCTTCGCGCGCACGCGCTTTGGCCGTGACGCCGCCGAGGCTTCCGGCGCTCGCGCCGAGCAGCCCTCGAATCTCCTCCGGGTGCGCGGGCCTCATCTCCGCGCCCGCGAGCGCGTCCGAGAGCTTCGTGTCGTGCAACTGGTGATCGCCGCGCAGGAGCGCGAGCACGAATCGGGACTCGCCCTCGTGCGTCGCCACGTAGACGAGCGATTTGATCTGTTGGTCTGCCGGTGCGCCGCCCGGAAACGTCGTCAGGTCTTCGATGGTTCTCACGCCCGGCGTGGGAAACTCCACGGGCGCGTCGAGCCCTATGCCGTCTTTGACTTCGGGCAGGCGCGATTGCGCCTTTTCCAGATTCGCGGCGTAGTTGCACTTGTCGCAGGTCGCGATCAGGTCTTCGCCGGCGTCCGTCTTAACCATAAACTCGTTGGAAGCTGAGCCGCCCATCGCGCCCGAGCTGGCCTCGACGATTGTGTACTTGAGCCCGCAGCGATCAAAGATGCGTTTATAGGCTTCGCGCTGATTCTCGAACGAACGATCAAGTCCGGCCTGATCCACGTCAAACGAGTAGGCGTCCTTCATGATGAACTGGCGGACGCGCAGCAGCCCGGATTTGGGGCGCGGCTCGTCGCGGAATTTCACCTGAATCTGATACCAGACCTGCGGCAGTTGCTTGTAGGAACGAATCTCGCCCCGCGCAATCGAGGTGAAGACCTCTTCGTGCGTCATCCCCAGACAGAGGTCTGCGCCCTTGCGGTCTTTCAGGCGGAACATGTTATCGCCCATCACGGTCCAGCGGCCTGACTCTTCCCAGACCTCGCGCGGATTCAGGGCGGGCAGAAAGAACTCCTGTCCACCGATGCGATTCATCTCCTCGCGCAGTATCTGCATGATCTTCAGAGAGACGCGCTGTGCGAGCGGGAGGTAGGAATAGATTCCGGCGGCGAGCTGGCGTACCAGTCCTGCGCGCAGCAGGAGGCGATGCGAAACGACCTCGGCGTCAGCCGGGACTTCGCGAAGCGTCGGGATAAAGTATTGTGACCAGCGCATGAGTGAATGCTTTCAGACTCCTTAAAGAGCGATCAGTTTGGGAGACACTCTGCTCATTCTCGCGCAGCAATAGCAACTAAAGCAACCACCGCCGGGGCGGCAGGCGCTCCCTCATCGTGGCCGGAGACGAAGGCGGCTGACCTCGCAGGGGACGGGCCGCCTTTCGACACACGCTCACGCTCGACTCTTTCGCGGTTTCTCGTTGCGGGCGGCCAAAGGCGTGATGTACCATCAAATATCTTTATGCCGTCCGTCGTGCGTCAATCCCCTTGGGGCAAGCTGTAGATGATGAAAATAGCACTCGCCAGCGATCATGCGGGCTACGCTGAGAAAGAACGACTCAAGCCTTTGCTTCGAGAGCTGGGCGTCGAATACGAGGACTTCGGCGCGGTCTCCGAAGAGTCCGTGGACTATCCTGACTACGCAAGGCGCGTCGGCGAAGCGGTCGCGCGCGGGCACGTCGAGCAGGGCCTGCTCGTCTGCGGCTCCGGCACAGGGATGGCAATCGCTGCCAATAAGGTGCATGGAGTGCGCGCGGCGGTCGCATGGTCGGAAGAGGTCGCGCGTCTCGCGCGCCAGCACAACGACGCCAACGTGCTTGCCATCGGCGCGCGCACCACGCCCCGGGATGAAATCCCAAAGATCGTGCGCGCATGGTTCGGGGCCGGGTTTGAAAACGGGCGACACGGCGCGCGCGTCGCAAAGATCAGGCAGATCGAAGAGGAGTCTCAATCGTCCGCCGAAGATGAAGAGGAGCAGGAATGAGTGATAAGTGGAATGCGCCGCTCAGCGAAGTCGATCCCTTGATTAGCCGTGCGATTGACGACGAGGTCGCGCGCCAGTCGGGCGGGCTTGAGCTGATCGCCTCGGAGAATTTCGTCAGCGAGGCCGTGCTCGAAGCGATGGGCTCGGTCTTCACCAACAAGTACGCCGAAGGCTACCCGAAGAAACGCTACTACGGCGGGTGCGAGTTTGCGGACGTGGTCGAGCAGACGGCCATTGATCGCGCCAAAGACCTCTTCGGCGCGGAACACGCCAACGTCCAGCCACACTCGGGCGCGCAGGCCAACATGGCCGTCTACATGGCCGCCATACAGTACGGCGATCAGATTCTCGGGATGAACCTTTCGCACGGCGGACACCTGACGCACGGCCACCCGATGAACTTCTCGGGCATCAGCTACAAGGTGGCCGACTACGGCGTCTCTCCCGACACAGAGCAGATTGATTACGACCAGCTGCAACGCATCGCCGAAGAACACAAGCCGAAACTGATCGTCTGCGGGGCGAGCGCCTACCCGCGCACGATCAACTTCGAGCGCATTGGCGAGATAGCCCGCGGCATCGGCGCGCGCGTCTTCGCAGACATAGCCCACATCGCCGGGCCTATCGCCGCCGGGCTTCACCCCTCTCCCGTGCCGCACGCCGATTACGTCACCACGACGACGCATAAGACTCTGCGCGGCCCGCGCGGCGGTCTCATCCTCTGCAAAGAGGAGCACGCGGCTGAGGTTAATCGCAAGCTCTTTCCGGGCGTGCAGGGCGGCCCGCTCGTACACATCATCGCCGCCAAGGCCGTCGCCTTCGGCGAAGCCTTGAGGAGCGACTTCAAAGAGTACCAGCAGCGAGTATTGAAGAATGCAAAGGCGCTCGCCGCCGAGTTGCAGGAGCAGGGCCTGCGTATCGTTTCCGGCGGCACAGACAATCACCTGATGCTCGTCGATGTCTTCATGGGAGGCAAGGGAATCACCGGTAAGGACGCCGAGAAGGCGCTCGACGCGGCCAGCATCACCGTCAACAAAAACACCATTCCCTTCGATACCAACAAGCCCTTCGTCACTTCCGGCATTCGTATCGGCACGCCCGCGCTGACCACGCGCGGCATGAATGAGGAAGAGATGCGAGTGGTCGGGCGACTGATCGCGGAAGTCCTGCACGACCCGCAATCCGAAGACGTGCGCCGAAGGGTTCGCGAGTCAGTCGCTGAGCTGACGGCGCGTTTCCCGCTCTACCAGAAGCGCCTCAAACAGAGAGCGCCGGAACAGGAAGCGATGGGCGCGGATTAGCATGGAAAAGATTTTCGGGCGCGACGGTTTGATCGCGCGCGCGCACCCTGAGTATGAGTATCGCCCCGGCCAGATAGAGATGGCCGAGGCCGTGCTGCGCGCCTTCGGAGAGAAGCGCCACCTGATAGTTGAGGCCGGCACAGGCACGGGGAAGACGCTCGCGTATCTCGTTCCGGCGATTGCGGCGGCGGTCTCGACGAGCGGGCGCGTCATCATCTCGACGGGAACGAAGAACCTGCAAGAGCAGTTGATGGAGAAGGACATTCCCTTCCTGCAGCGTGTCCTGCCGCGCAAGTTCACTGCCGCCTATATGAAGGGGCGCAGCAATTACGCCTGCCTTCAGCGTATCAAGCGCGCGGAGAATTCTCCCGTCCTCGACGGCCTCGAAGAGCTCGATTACTTCGACGAAGTCAGGCAGTGGGCAAGGGATTCGCAGACGGGCGACCGCGCGGAGCTTGTCGGGCTGCCGGAAAACCTCCCCTTCTGGCGTCACATAGACGCGCGCTCCGAGACCTGTCTCGGCCAGAAGTGCCCCGACTTCGACCCCTGCTTCATCACGCGCATGCGCCAGCGCGCGATGGACGCGGACATAGTGATCGTCAATCATCACCTCTTCTTCGCAGACCTCGCCCTGCGTAACAGCGAGTACGGGCAGGTGCTGCCGGATTACTCGGCGGTCGTCTTCGACGAAGCTCATCAGGTAGAGGACGTGGCGGCGGAGTATTTCGGCGCGCAGGTGTCCAGCTACCAGATGGAAGACCTCGTGCGCGACCTCGCGCTGCTTCCCGTCACCAACGTCGATGCCAATAAGGAGTTGACGCGCATCGCGGGGCGCGTCACGCGCTTCGCCGATAACTTCTGGATGGGCTTTCGCGAGAGCCGTGGGGCCGAGGGAAGGTTTCCCATCCTGCTCGGCACGTTTGCGCGGCGCACCGCTTCGGGCGAGATAGAGGCGACGGCGCTCGGCGAAGCGTACCTTGGCCTTGACGGCGCGCTCTCAAGGATGGAGACGACGCTCGACGCGCTCAAGGAGCAGCCGCCCGAGATTGAAAATCTGACGAGGCGCGTGCGCCAGCTTCGCTTCGATCTACAGTTTATCGTCGCGGGCGACGACCGCGCTTTCGTCTACTGGCTTGAGCGGCGCGGTCGCGGGGCGTTTCTCAGAGCTTCGCCCATAGACGTATCGGGCCTTTTGCAGGACAAGCTCTTTGATCGCGTCGAGACGGTCGTGCTGACTTCCGCGACGCTCGCCAGCGCCGGAAACTTCGGCTTTATACGCGAGCGTCTGGGGCTCTCTGAGGCGGACGACCTCATCGCCCCCTCCGGCTATGATTACCGTAATCAGGCAGTGCTCTATCTCCCGCAGCGCATGCCAGACCCGCGCTCGCCGCAGTGGGCCGAGGCGGCAGCCGCCGAAGTCGTCAAGATCCTGAACGCGACCGAGGGCCGAGCCTTCGTGCTATCGACCAGCTTCGCTGGGATGCGCGCGCTCTATGAAGGGGTCGCGCGCGAAGTATCGTACCCGTGCCTGCTGCAAGGCATGGCTTCCAAGGCGGGGCTTCTGGAAAGATTCCGCGAGACGCCGAACGCCGTTCTGTTCGCCACCTCGAGTTTCTGGCAGGGCGTGGACGTGCGCGGGAGCGCACTCTCCTGCGTCATCATAGACAAGCTGCCGTTCGCCGTCCCTTCAGACCCTGTGGTCGCCGCCCGGCAAAGGTACATAGACGATCAGGGCGGCTCAAGCTTTTACGAGTACAGCGTGCCACAGGCGATCATCAGTCTCAAGCAGGGACTGGGCCGATTGATTCGCAGCGCGACGGACAGGGGCGTGCTCGCCGTGCTCGACCCGCGCCTGCGGACGAAAGGCTACGGGCGCATGTTCCTCGAAAGCCTGCCGCCGTGCCGCGTCACTTCCGATATAGACGAGGTCGCGCGCGTGTTTGAAGAGACGGAGACCTTGGCGCGATAATCATTGAATCAGCAGGGGACTTGAACAGAGCATGGCCGGACAATTTGAAGTGATGATCGAGCGCAACTTTTCGAGCGCGCATCAACTGCGCGGCTACAAGGGAAAGTGCGAAAACCTGCACGGGCACAACTACCGCGTGGAGATTTACGCGCGCGGGCGCGAGCTGGACAACATCGGACTACTCGTTGATTTCGGAGAGCTGAAGGACGCCGCCGACGAGGTCGTGCAATACCTCGACCATCGCAACATCAACGAGCTCGCGCCCTTTGATGAAGAGCTGAACCCGTCGGCGGAAAATCTGGCGCGCTATATTCTGGAGAGAGTCGCCGCGCGCGTCGGCGATGATCGCGTCAGGGTCTACAAGGTTCGCTGCTTTGAGACGCCGACCAGCGTGGCGACCTACCAGCTGGACTAGACCAAAGGGTTTTTGAAAGCGCTTTTGTTCGGAGTAATCCGGAAACTCAGGCGCGTGGGGTTTGCCGCAAGCGTGTGCCTTAAGCCTCAGGGCACGGTTGATTCTTCCGCCTCTTCGGCGGCGGCCCGCCGTGTTTCCCACATCGAGCGCGCCTTTTCGTCCGAGATATGTATGCTCGGGCTTCCGCCGATCATCATCGCCGTCACCTCGTAATCACCGCAATCAAGCTGCTGACCGCCGCGTGCCCTTGGCCGCCACGTCTCTGTGAGGCCGAGCGCGCGGCTCATCCCCGGCACAAACTCTTCCATGCTCTTCCATTTGAACGAAGCGTTATAGCCTATCCAGAGCGATGTCAGTCGCCCGTCGAAGAACTCAAGCGAGATGGTTCGCACGCCCGGATAGGCTGTCTTGGCAATCGCCTGATGGAATTCCGGCGAGAAGCTTGTCTTTGACAGACCGGCAGCATCCGTCGTGCCCATCTCAAGCGTGGGCACGAGCGCTTTCACCTGCTCGACGGTCATGCCGGGATGAAGGCCGTATAGCTCCTGCGCTTCGCTCAGACGCGCAAGGTTAAGCGCACAGCCTCTCGACCCCTGCGCCGCAGAGGTTACGGCGCAGGCCGGTATAAGGCTGAGGATTAAGACCGCTCGAATAAAACTCATATGGCTTCTGGAATTTTAAGGTGAGACGAGCGCGCCCACGTCTATGTGATATTTCCTGATCTTGCTATAGAGGCGCGGGCGATAAATGCCGAGCAGGTTTGCCGCCGCCTGCTTATTGCCGCCCGTCCTTTGCAGGGTCTTTTCGATGACGAGCTTCTCTATGTCTTCGAGCGTCATGTTGGGCGGCACGTCCCACGTCGCGCCGGCCTGCGCGCCTTCCGGCAGCGAGCCGTTATCGAAGGGCAGGTCGACCGGCTCGATCTTCGTCGCTTTCGCCAGAAGCACCGCGCGCTCGATGACGTTTTGCAGCTCGCGCACGTTGCCCGGCCAAGGGTGCGCGAACAATCGCTGGTAGGCCGCCTGTGAGACGCCCGTGATCGGGCGGTCGTACTTTTGCGAGTACATCTTCAAAAAATATTCCGTCAGCAGTTGTATGTCTTCGGCGCGCTCGCGCAAAGGGGGGACGTGAATCGTGATCGTAGAGATGCGGTAGAAGAGGTCGTCGCGCAAGAGCCCGTCGCGGATGGCGTCAGCCGGCATGCGATTGGTCGAGCAGATGAGGCGAAAGTCCACCGCGTAGGTTTTCTCCGAACCGATCTTGCGATAGCTGCGCTCCTGCAAGACGCGCAGGAGTTTCGGTTGCAGCTCGACCGGCATCTCGGCAATCTCGTCCAGCATCAACGATCCGCCGGCGGCGTGTTGGACGAGACCTTCCTTGTCGGCGTGCGCGCCCGTGAAAGCGCCCTTCGTGTGGCCGAAGAGTTCGGATTCGATCAGCTCTTTGGGCAGCGCGGCGCAGTTGACCTTGATGAAAGGTTTTTTCGAGCGCAGTGAGTTGTAGTGAATGGCGTTGGCGATCAGCTCTTTGCCCGTGCCACTTTCGCCGACGATCAGGACGTTGGCATCAGATTTGGCGACCGATTCGATGGTCTCGTAGATGGTCTGCATCGGCTTGGACGAGCCGATGATGTTGAAGTATTCGGCGCGGGTGGAGAGCTGGCGACGCAGGCTCTCGCTTTCCGCCATCAGCTCGCGGCGCTCAAGCGCCTTCTCGACGAGCGGCTGCATCTGCTCGAAGTCGAAAGGCTTTTCCACGAAGTAGAAAGCGCCGGCCTTGGTGGCTTCCACCGCGCGCGCCACCGTGCCGTAGCCTGTGACGACGATGATCTCTGTCGCGGGCCGCGCGTCCTTCATGTGGCGCAAGACCTCAAGGCCGTCCATGTCCGGTAGCTGTAGATCGCAGATCGCCAGATGATGCCCGCCACGGTCGAAAAGCTCTATGGCATCGGCCCCGGTCGCCGCAGTGTCCACCGTATAACCCTCTTCGGCCAGATTCTGCTTCAGCGAATCGGCCATCATCGGCTCATCATCAACTACCAGAATACGTGCGTCTTTATTTTGCAACTTGTCTCAACCCCCTTAAGGCAATGACGAGTGATAAGTGACGAGCGGCAAGCAAGAACAGAGCTTTTAACCTGTCACTTGCCACTCGT
The DNA here is from genome assembly GCA_036389675.1 of Pyrinomonadaceae bacterium. Lineage (GTDB taxonomy): Bacteria > Acidobacteriota > Blastocatellia > Pyrinomonadales > Pyrinomonadaceae > DASQYE01. The sequence goes on along the minus strand of DASVWI010000032.1, from coordinate 59,762 downwards.
CACCCGTCACCGTTTTTAATTGGCAGGCGGACTCTGAGCAGGCCCGCGTCGGGGCCTGCTTCTCCGCCGTGCGCTGTGATGATCTTGGCGGCGAGCGACATCCTGAGCGCATCGCTGCCGACGAAAGAATGAAATGGATCGACGCCCTCGGTTAATCTCACGCCGCGCCACTCTATGACGGCCATGTGCCCGCCGGCTGTCTCTTCGCGCCGCAGGCAGACCAGCAGCGCGTCTTTGTCTTCGGCGCGCCGCAGAGAGCTCGCGCCCGCCGTGATCGTTTTTAAAGCTTCCGTGACGGCCACTGTATCGAACTCGCCTTCGAGCGAGGCGGCGGCGGGCGGCTCAAGGCGTATGCCGGATGGGCCAAAGCTTTCGCTCTGGATAATGGTCGTCAGTATTTTGACCAGATCGACGCGCGGCTGGCGGCGCAGCTCAACAGGGCGACCGTAGCGCACTAAGGCCGTCATGTCGGCGGCTGCGCGCTCAAGGCCGTTGATTAATTTGAGGATGGTCTCCTGCTCGTCCGCCGGTCGTTCGCTCTTCTCCATACGCTTGCGTAGGAACGTGGCATAAAGTTTGAGACCGTTAAGCTGGTTCTTCAGGTCGTGGACGATCTGGACGGAGGCGCGCCCGAGCTCCTGCAGCGTGTCGATGTCCTGTGTTTCCGATATTAACGGCTTCATATTGCTCACGAACCTTCGCGCCTGTGACGCTCCATACGCGAATTTCGCCGGGTCGCAGACCGCGTTGCGTGTATGGATAGAGCCCAAAATGGGCAACTCTTAGTGTCGCGTTTCGATGCGGCATCTTAACAAAAAAAAGCACCGTATGCTAGCCATGCATTCGTGTTTACGCGTGCGGAGAACTCTGGTAAGGTGTCGCAACTCAAATATAATGGATAGAGGTGAGTAAGCAGAGGTGAGCAACAACGGCGCGCTTGCGACCATCATGGTGGTCGAAGATTTTGAAGATAACCGTTTTATGATGAGGCGGTTACTGGAAATGAGCGGGTATCACGTTCTGGAGGCCGTCAATGGCGAAGAGGCCGTCGAGATCGCCCGGCGCGAGCGACCGAACCTGATCTTGATGGATTTAAGCCTGCCGCTTCTGGACGGGCTGGCCGCCACGCGTCGCATACGACAGGAAGAATCCCTGCGCGATGTCCCGATTGTGGCCGTTTCCGCTCACGATACAGCCGATTTTCACGCCGACGCGCTCGCCGCCGGCTGTAATGATTACGTCACCAAGCCGATTGATTTCGATCAGCTTGAGGCCCTTTTAAAGAAACTCTTGCCCCAGCACCAGTGAGCCGCAAAGGCCCAGCCGCTCTCCTCTCATGCCCGAACAATTCATCACATTAATACGGCAATACGAAGAGGCTATCATCAGCGCCTGGATGGACGAGCTGTACAGAGACCGCCGTACGGAACTGCCCGCGCGCCTCTCCTACGCACAGCTGGTCAACCATCTGCCGGAACTGCTTGAGGAGCTGGGCCATATCCTTGACACGGCCCCGAGCGACGTGGAAACGGCGGAAGCGACCAGAAGATTGCGCTCCCACGCACAGGTGCGCTTTCATCAGGGCATCCTGATCGACGAAATGGCACGCGAGTTGATGACTTTGCGTCGTGTGCTCGAAGATTTCCTGTGGCGCGAGGGCTTCAGTGTGGTTGAAGGCAACCTCAGAGAGTTGCGCGACGCTCTTGTGCGGGCGAACCGTTTTATGGAGGAGATGCTGGCGCAATCGCTGGTGATTTACGCCGCCTCGCTGCGGCCACCTGTGGAAACGCGCACCTCTGTGTGGCCGCCGCCGCGCCGCCGCAAGACGGATTTCACGGAGAGCTAGAGAGAATCATGATCCGACCGGGCAGAGCAACGCCAGTCCTGCGTAGCGTACGCACCAAGCTCTTAGTCATGCTTGCCGTGCTCTCTCTACCCCTGCTCGTTTTAAGCCTCTACCAGTTGAACAACTACCGCCGCAACTTAAACGATCAGGCGGCCACCATCGCGCACATCAAGACCAACGCTGCCGCAGGCGCGCTCAAAGCATGGCTCGATCATAATCCGTCTACACGCGCAGATGGTGCGGTCGCTGTGCCCAACGACGATGAGGCGAAGAATCTGTACGGCTACCTGCAGCGTAATGTGCCCTCCGATGCCGCAGACCTCTTCGTCATTTACGACGGGCAGGGACGCCTGCTGCGTAATCCTTCCGCTGATGCTCCGATTCCGGCGACGAGCCCTTTTTCATCCGGCGTGCAACGCTTGAAGTGGAGCGACGGCGTACAGCGCCTGACCAATGCCGGGCGCGTAGAGCCTTCGGGCTGGACGGTCGTGGTCGGGATTCCGCTGGCGGAGAACACCAGCGCCGGACAGGCCGGGATAGCACTGGCGGCAACGTGGGCCTTCACGCTCTTTGCGTCCATACTGCTCGGCTTCTGGGCCGTCGGTCGCTTTACCAAGCCTTTAAGAAAACTGGCCTCCTCGGCTTCAACCTTCGGCGAAGGCCACTTGCAGGAGCGCGTCGCCGTCGAGACGCAGGACGAAGTGGGGGCATTGGCCCAGAACTTCAATCTCATGGCGGGGCAGCTCGAAACCAAGTTCAAGGAGCTGCAAACGCAGGGCGCGTTCATCGAAGAGGTGCTCAACGGCCTGCCGCTCGGCGTCGCCCTTCTGGACACGAGCCTGATCGTGCGTAAAGTCAACCCGACGTTTGCGCGTTTCGTCGGGCGCGATGCGCCGCAGCTTACGGGGCGCGGGCTCTACGAGGCGGCTGCCGGGCTCGCCGTCCTCAGTGATGTCGTGGAAGACGTGCGCCGCTCGCGCAAGCCTTTCGTCGCCTACGGCCTGCCGCTCAATCTGGTGGCGCGCACACGCGCAGAGAAAGACAGGGACGAAGCCGACGGCGGCAACTTCTGGGACGTGACCATCTGGCCCGTGACGGAGAGAAGCGCCGGGCGCGGGGATTTGCTGCTGGTGCTGTCGGAAGTCTCAAAGCGCGTGCGCGCCGAAAAGCTGGCGACGGCGGCCTTCGCCTCGGAGCGCACGCGCGCCGCAGAGCTTGAGAGCGTCATCAACCAGATGAACGAGGGCGTGGTCATCATTGATCGCCACAGGCGCTATAAGATCAACCCGGCGGCGGCTGAGATCATGGGCCGCAAGCGCAGCGACTTTCGCGACTACGCGCAGGGCCTCATCACGGACATGGCGCTGCGTAATATGGAGAGCGGCGAGTTGAAGCCCGAAGAGACGCCCATCATGCGTGCCCTCGATAGACGCGAACAGGTCTCCGGCGTTCAGTTGAAGATCACGCGGCCCGACGGTGAAGAGCGCGTGATAGCTATCAGCGCCACTCCGCTGATGGGCGAAGACGGACAGCAGGAGGGGGCGGTCGCCGTCTTCCGCGACATCACGGAGAACGTCAGGCAGCACGACGAGCTGGTCGCGGCCTATGATCGCCTGCGCGAGCATGACCGCTTGAAGTCGGCGTTCGTCTCCAACATCTCGCACGAGCTACGCACGCCCCTGAACGTCATCATAGGCCTCTGCCAGTTGCTTGAGCGTGACCGGCAGTTGCCGCTCGCCCCCTTGCAGGACGAGGCCGTGATGCGTATGGAGCGCAACGCGCGCTCGCTGCTTGAGCTGGTTAACGATCTGCTCGACTATTCGCGGCTCGAAGCAGGGCGGGCCGCGCTCCATCTGGAAAATATCAACGTCCGTGAAGTCGCCGCCTCGGTCGTGGAGGATTACGCCGCCCTGATGGAGGACAAGCGCATAGGGGTCAGCGTTGACGTGTCTTCCGATCTCGGCCCTGTCTTGACGGACAGGCATAAGCTTGAACAGGTGCTCTCGAACCTGATCGGCAACGCGGTCAAGTTCACATCCGTCGGCGCAATCACGGTGACGGCTGGACTGCTGGAGGAGGAGCGCTGGTTTCTGGAAGTGAGCGATACGGGCATAGGCATCTCAAGCGACGCGCTGACCTACATCTTCGACGAATTCCGGCAGGTCGACGACCGCCTCGCACGCTCCTACGGCGGGACGGGACTGGGCCTCGCGATCACGCGCAAGATCGTCGAGCTGCTCGAAGGCGAGATTACGGTCGTGAGCGAGCCGGAGGCCGGCAGCCGTTTCCGCATCGTGTGGCCTTTGAAGGTGCGACAGCGCACGGGGACGGGCTCGCTCGTCGAAAAAAACGTCCCCTCTCCGACCGACATCAGGGACTTGCGCTCGCGCGCGCGTTAGTGATAAGAGAGAAGCAGAGCGTCTTCAGCCGGAGTTCTAAAACCAGTTTCCCGAGCCCGCTCGTGTCGGATTCGGTGAGTCGGCGGTCAGGCAAAAGTCTGCGGGCCGCACAATCAAAGAGGTAGCTGGAAGAGATGGCTTCGACCGAACGAAGGAATGACGAGCCGGACGATGCGCGCCGCGTAATCTATATAGTCGTCGGTATCGTCTCAGTGGTATTGATCGCGGGTCTGGGCTACTGGCTGATGCGGCCCGGCATGGGGCCGAGCACGGGGCCGCAGAGGCTCGAAGGCGCGCTGCGGCCCGGCGCGCCGGAATTCGAGCAGTACAAGTCTAAGATCGTGCTCGATAAGCCGGAGGCGACCGAAGCGTCGCGCCCCATCGGCGACATCGTGATGACCCTCACCACCACGGCGCGCAACTTTACGGGACGCACCATCAGCGGGCTGGAAATCTACGCGGCGGTCGTTGACTTACAGGGCAAGCCCGTCAAGGAGCGCACCATGATCGTCATCCCCAGCCGGCGGACGGGTCAGGCCGAGCTTGATCCGAACCAGACCCTGGAAGTTCCCATCATGCTCGAAGGCATGAGCAAGCAGGACGACCGCGCCAACATCAAGATGGAAGTGGCCGCCATAAAATTCAAGTAAGGGAAAGAGGCCGCCAACACATTTCGCCCCTCCCGCGCCTGAAGTCCGGCTCTACTTTGCAATTGCGACGGCACGCGGTAAAATTCACGCGTTGTTGTCATACTCTTAAAGATAATTAACCGGTCGTCGTGAGTCCCCGGCGCGGGTCGCACGGGATAATGCTGCGCCTTCGAGAAGCTTTTTGTGTGCTAATTCGTCATTACGGGAGAGGCAATGATGGGCGAAAGTATGGTCAAACTGAAAACGGAGTCTCAGGGTGCGGAGGAAGGCGCAGTCGAGAGGCTTTTCTCGGAGCTGCCGACGGCCCCCAAATACAACCCGACAGGGCAGGCGATTGAAAGAGCCAAAGAGCTCGGCGAACAAAAGATCGTGACGGCGCTTTCGTCCTTCTCCACCATGCCGCAATCGACCTCGATCATCGCCAATCCCGTCCTGCATCACACGCAGGTCGATTGTAACGGCACGCGGGTGACGCTCGACATCAGGTCTTTCACGATTCGCGGCATCGTCCCCGAAGCCGACATCGTCAACGGGAAAGCAGGGCCGCTGGAAGTCATCTTCGTCGGCCTGCTGGGCCGCGAGCCGCGAGCCGTCGACGGCGACTCGACCGAGGAAGCCACGCTGGCCGCACTCATCGATCAGACATTCTTTAGTAGCCTCGGAACGGCGGGAACGGGTTCATCCGGGCCTTCGCTCATCTCGCAGATCGCAGATTTCGTTCAGGCCTACCCGGGCTCAGGCCCCGAAATAGCCATCCAGCATTTCTCCACTTTAAGGAAAGCCGTCAAGATCAGGGAGAAGCAGGCGGACGAGGGGTTGAACGAAGAGCGAGACCCGTCCGTGCTGCTCACGGAGATGATCACGGTTCACATGGAGAACGTCGCCATCGGGGCCGTCACCGCCTATATGAACCAGACCCTGTCGGAAGGAGCAGGGCCGGGCAAGCAGGAGCTTGAAGAATCTGCACGTCGTTTCATCGAGGAGGAGAGAGGGCGCGGCAGAAACGCTTTTGAGGTCTGCTACAGCCTTATCCTTGGCCGCCACGCGAACGAAAGCGAGTGCCTGATTCTTGAGAGGATGGGCACGATCCAGATTCATCACGGCTCGGCTGGCTCGAACATGGTGGCCCGCTACATGGCGACGCTGCACACGCTCTCGGTCTCCGATTTTTTCACGGCATCGCAGATGGCTATGGACGGCGCGCGCCACTTCGGGGCCATACACGACATGACAGCTTTCGTCCATCAACTGGAATCCAGATCGGCTGATGAGCGGCGCGAGACGATTCGCGGAAAAGTGCTCGGCGGAGGATTGCCGACCTTCGGACACCCTGAGATTGCCGCCGCCGGTCGCGGCAACACCGTGCAACAAGACCCGCGCCCGGCCATCTATATCGACCCGCTTTTCACCGCCATCAGCGAAGGCACGGTGACGCTCTCTGAGCGCCAGCGCAACCGCCTTGCGATAGCTCGCCAGATCTACAACATAGCCTTTGTCGAGGGAGTGCTGAAGCCGCAAAGGGAGCACGAAGCGCCGCTTCGCCTGACGGCCAACACGGACTTCGGTGCGTGGTGCGTGCAGGAGGGACTCGGAATAGAAGAGAGCAACAGGACGCTCCTGACCTATATCTTCAGGGGCTTCGGGTGGATGATGGACGCGCGCGAGCAGTTGCAGCAAAAGATGATACGCCCCGTCATCGCGCCCGACCCGCAGATCATCCCCACCGCGAGCGAGGATTCAACCATCCCACAGCTTGTCGAGAGAGTTCATCACAGATTGACTCGCGAAGACCCCTTCAGCCCTGAAGAGGCTTAGCGCAACAGGCAGAATCAAAGAGGGATGGACAGAGATGGTCAGGATAAAAACTGAAAGCATTCTCTGTCCATCCCTCTTAATTTTCTTATAACCTTCTGATGGCGACTCCCGACGGCGGACGAAACTGGAATGCCTCCGGGGGCGCGACGAAATTCTCGCGCACGTTCGTCAAAGAGACCTCCGATGTTGTGCCCGCTTCATCTACGATCTTAATTCCAGATATCGTCGCGTCCGTCTGGACTTCCAGATAAATCTCGCGCAGGCTCGGAATGTTGACTCGCGGTGTCAGGCGCAGGGTGCGTGTGCCGGGGGACGAGCCCTGTTGCTCGATCAGTGTGATAGAGCGAAACATGCGGCGCAGGTTCGTGTTTCCGAGCAGGAAGAGAAAGGGGAAGCGCGCGTCCGAGACCTGCGAGGTGTCGGCGTGCGTCGCCTCTCTGTCCGCCGGAACGTAGAACCAGACCTCGCGCCCGTTGACGATAAAGAGCTTGCCCGGCTTAGGGTCATACTCCCAGCGCATGCGTCGCGGGCGTTCCAGAAACAGCCTGCCGCTTTCGCGTCGGGCACGCACGCCCGGCCCGCTATACGTCTGCTCGAAATCCGCCGCGAGCCCACGCATGCGTCCATAGCGCGTCTCAATGCGCTTGATCAGCTCGCCCACCTCACCCTGCGGCTGCGCTCTGATAGAAGGCGTCGCCGACACTGTAAGCAAAGGGAAACGGACGCCCGACAGCCAGAGCGTAGACAACACGACCAACGCGACCGCAACTCTTTTCACCCGCCTTGACATTCGCACTTCGCCTTTAGTTCTCGCGCATGAACAGCTCTTCGAGCGATTGCTTGAGGGGTTGGACGGAGACGAGCCTTGCGCCCGCTTTGCGAAGGGCCGCGAGCACGCCGTCCACGTCGCGCTCGTCGGCGACTTCGATGCGCGCGCCGCCCGCCGTCCGGCTGACCTGCGGCGAGCTTGCCGTCGGTGGAAGATGGCTCGCGATCACGTCGGCGTCCGCTCCGGCGGCGACAATCTCTATGCGCGGGGCTTCGCCCGCGTGCTCGCGCAGCTCTTCCAGTCGCCCGGTGTGGGCCAATCGCCCGCGCCGCATGATGGCGACGCGGTCGCACAGCACTTCTATGTCGGACAGGATATGCGAGCACATAAAGACCGTCTTGCCTTCCGTGCGGAGCGCGGCGATGAGGTCGCGCACCTGACGGCGACCGATGGGGTCGAGGCCGCTCATCGGCTCGTCCAGAAAAACTATCGAGGGATCGTTGACGAGCGCCTGCGCGAGGCCGACGCGCTGCAACATGCCCTTGGAGAACTTGCGCAACTGTTTGTCCCAGCTCTTCTCGTCCAGATGAACGCGCGCCAGCAGCTCCCGCGTCCGCTTCTGCCGCTCGCTTCGTCCGTAGCCGAAAAGCTCCGCGCAGTATTCCAGAAACTCGCGCGCCGTGAGGTAGTCATAGAAGTAGGGGTTTTCGGGCAGGTAGCCTATGCGCGCGTGCATCCCCGTATCGCTGATGTCGCGCTCAAGTATGCGTGCCCGCCCGCCCGTCGGATAGATGAGCCGCATCAGGAGCTTGAGCGTCGTCGTCTTGCCCGCGCCGTTCGCGCCCAGAAAGCCGAAGATTTCGCCGCCCTCGACCGTGAGCGACAACCCGTCGAGCGCTCTCACCTTGCGCTTACGCAGAAAGCCCACCTCGTAGTCCTTCGTCAGATTTTCTATCTCCACAACCGCAGCCATATTCGTCAACTATGAACGATGACGGGTGCAACGACGAGTCAAAGAGCACAATCTTTCTTCATCGTTGCCGCCTTCATCCTTCATCCTTTCATTTGTATGGGACTTGAGAATGCCCGCTCAGATCAACGTCGCAACCCTGATTGACGAGCACGTAAGGCGTATCAGACGGGTCGAGCGGAGCGCCCGTCGCGTCTTGCCTGAGCCCGACGGCGCGCAGGGTCAGAGCCACGTCTCTCCATGAAGAGGCGCAGCGTCCCGTGCGCTCGGCGTAGACTTTCAGGACTTTTAGTATGACCTCGCGCTCGTCGAACGAGTCGAGCTGCATCAAACGCTTGACGGCCATCTGCCTGATCTGCTCGTCGTCCGATTGCTCGTACATGCGCCGGTACATCTCTCGCGCGGTCGCGCGACTGCCGCCCTCCGCCTCCAGCCGCGCGCTCATCATATTCATCCACGGAGCAGCCCCCGGAACGCGCGCGCCCTCCTGATAGATGGCGCTCGCCCGCTGGTAGTCGCCCCGCTGCCAGTAGATGTAGCCCAGATGATGGTAGAGCCGCCACGCCGCGGGGTTGGCCGCAATACCCTTCTGCAAAAGTCGGACGGCCTCGTCCACGTTGATCTCCGGCAGCACGACCGCGCCGTACTCGTAGGCCGCCATGAACTGCGGGTCGAGCGTCGTCGTCGTATCCAGCAGAGGATAGAGAAGGCGCATATCGAGCGAGCCCAGCTCGTCCAGTTGTACGTCCGCATGCTCGCTCTGGTGTTTGATGATCTTGTGCCCGACGTATTGCAGAGCGCGCATCCAGTACCAATCCGCGACGAGCCCGTTAAAGCCCAGACTGACACGGCGAGCCGCAGCGCCCGTCATGTACAGCTTCTCCTCTTCGAGCGCCATGTTCGTCGGAGGACGATTCGCGTCCATCCAGCGACTCAGGCCGAAGATGGCCGACATCCCCAGCACAATCGTCAGCGCGAGCGCCACTGTCCCGCCAAGCGCTGCTGAACCGCTTCCTGTGTCTTTGTCCTTTGTCATCACTTGAAGTTGCGGCGGTTGAAGATGAGGGTCGCGGCTGCGAGCAGCACCGCGCTGTAGATGAGTGCGTAGGCGAACGCGCCGAGGATGTGCACCCACGTCGGCGTCTGTCCGTACGCGGCTGGCGTAATGAAACTATAGTGCGAGAGATTCGGCAGCAGGTAATAGAGCGCGCCGAAAAGCAAGCGCGCGCTCGTTGTGCCCATCGAAGCGGCAAGGCCGCGCAGGTCTGCGCTGAAATGTCCGATGATGAAGACGAAGAAGGTCAACAGCGCCGAGAGCGAAGGCGTCGAAAACGATGAGAAGAGGAGCGACACCGCCGTCAAAATCATCAGCTCCATGAAGATCAGCAGCACCGCAGGCCAGATCGTCAGCGCCAGCGGATTCCAGCCGCCGCGCACGTAGATGAGAGCGAGCGTCACTCCCAGCCCCATGACGGCGACGTTTAGGCCGAGCGTCAGGCAGAGCCCCAGGTATTTACCGACTAAGAATTCACCGCGCCCGACCGGCTTGGAAAAGATGCTGTAGACCGTGCGCCGCTCGATCTCTTTATAGACGAGGCCGACGCCGACGAAGATGGCGATGAACGTGCCGAACAGCAGCATCGCGCTCAGGCCCAGATCGACGATGATCTTCGGCTCCTGTCCCGCCGACAATTCGCCGACGAAGATGGACACCACGGTGAGGCCCAGCACGAACAGCACCAGATTATAAAGCACGCGATCACGCACGGCTTCACGGAAAGCATTGCGCGCAATGGTCAGGATGCGACCCGCACTCGTGCCGCGCACGCCCGGGGCAGAACCCGTCTGATGGGCGCGCGTCGCGTCCTCCTCTACCGCTGCTGCCGCTGTGGCTTGCTCAGTGGCGCTCACTACAACTGGCTCGCTCATCTCTGTTTTGATTCTTGTGAAGCCCGACCGATCCGCGCCCGTCTCCACGGAAGGCCCGGAAGCGGAATAATAGCATAGCTCTCGTACAGGCATGTTTTCGCGTGAAGTCATGTTGGTCTCTTCAGGGTTCGTGATACTATGAGCGGGCGTGAAGAGGAGACGGCTGAGAAGCGAGTGAAACGGGCGAAACAAGACCGGGCCATCACATCCGCGAGCCTCATCCCGCTCGTCTGGGGTGCACTCCTCGTCATCGCTTACCTCAGCTTTCGCGGCGCGGATGTCGGCAGGCTTCCCCTTCTCGCAAGCTCCTTCTTTCGCTCACTCACGTCATACTCTCCGTTTGGCCTCTCGGGTCTCTTCAGCAGCGCGGTGGGCACATCTCTGGCCGCCCTGATTGTTCTTTCATGGTACGGGCTGGGCGATCTGCTCGTGCGACTGGCGCGCTGGCGACGCGCCGCGGTTGAAGACAACGAGGAGACGCAATCGCGCGCCTTCGAGTGGGCCAGAGCCTGCGCGCTCGGCGCGGGCGCATGGTCGCTGGTGTGGTTCGCGCTCGGCCTGATACGGGCTTATCGCAGACCGGTCGCCCTGATCGCGCTCCTCTTAGGGCTGGGCCTGTTTGTGATCGCGTACAGGCGCAGGAGGGGAGAGCGCGGAAGGGACGAAGCTACGGATGGCCCGGCGCGAGCGGCGCTCTTTCTCATCATTCTGACCATGGCTTTGGCCCTTATAGCGGCGCTCGCGCCCCCGACCGCCAAAGACACGCTGCTTTATCACATCTCACTGCCCAGGGTATTCATAGCCGCCGGTGGATTCACCGACGTGCCGAACAATATTGCAAATTTCCTGCCACTCGGCGCGGAGATGCATAGCGTATGGGCGATGCTGCTGGGCCAACTGCTGAGCCCGCGGGCGGCGGAGGCCGCATCGGGCGCGACCCTGTTTGCTTTCTTTCCACTGCTCGTGGCCTTCACCTACGGCTGGGCCAAGCGGCGCGGGCTCGACCGCGCATGGGCGACAACGGGTGCGCTCCTGATCGCATCTGTGCCGACTGTTTATGCGGTCGCCGCAAGCTCCTACATAGACCTCGCCCTGACGTTATATGTGGCGCTGGCCGTCGCTGCGGTGGCACGCTGGTGGGACACGCTCGATAGGGAGCAGCTTGTCTACGCGGCGCTGGCGCTTGCCTTTGCGCTCTGCATCAAGCTGACGGCCATCTTCGTCGTCTTCCCGCTGGCGCTGGTCGTTCTCTTGAGGGCACGGCAGGCGCAGGAGGAGGAGAAGAAGAAGGGCGAGACGAGTGTTGAAGGCGGCGCGTTCGCGGGCCGTATCGCGATGGGAGGGATACTGGCGCTCGTGCTTGCGGGCGTGCTGGCGAGCCCGTGGTACGTCAGGACGTGGGCCAGAACGGGAAGCCCTGTGTTTCCGTTCTATCTGAATATCTGGAAGGGAAGCGCGCCGGGATGGGATACGGAGCGCTCCCTTCTGTTTCAGGAATTGAATTCGAGATACGGGGGCTACCCGAAGGGCGCGCTGGATTACCTGATCGCACCGGCGCGTCTCTCCCTGATGGGCCAACCGGAACAGCCGGCTTACTACGACGGCGTGATCGGTGTGGCGTTCCTCTTCGGGCTGCCGCTCATCGTCTGGGCGTGGTGGAAACCGGGGCTCGATGCGGAGTTGCGGATTGCCTTGGCGGTGTCGGGCGTGCTCTTTATCTTCTGGCTCTTTTCGAGCGAGCAGCTGCGATACCTGTTGCCGGCGCTGCCCGGCCTGTCCGTGAGTGTGGCCGCTTCATGCGCGCTCATGGCGGGCCGTGGCAAAGGGGGCACGCGCATCATACAGTGGACGCTCATCGCCATCGCTCTGGCCGGATGCCTGACGACGCTCGCTTGGTTTGTGGAGCAGAATCCGCTGCGCGTCGTCGCGGGCGGCGAATCAAGGGGCGACTATCTGGCGCGGCGGCTCGATTACTACCCTTATTACGAGGTCATCAATACGGAGCTGCCGAAGGGCGCGCGCGTCTGGCTCATCAACATGCGCCGCGACACTTACCACATCGAGCGGCCCTACTTCTCCGATTACATGTTCGAGGACTACACGATCAAGCGTTATGTGGACGAGGCGAGGACGGCGGCGGAGGTGCGCGCGCGCGCGCGTGCGGCTGGAATCACACACCTGATGGTGCGCTACGACGTGCTGCTCGACTATGACCGGACGCCGATTGTGGACGAGCGCCGCTCGCGCGAAGAGAATCTTGAGAAGATGAGGATACTGAAAGGGTTCTTTACGGAGGGCACGAAAATCCTTCGCAGCGACGAGAAGTTTCTGCTCATCGAGCTGCCGTCCTCCTGAAATCCTGACCGGCACTCGCGAAGCAAAGGCGCAACCGGCGTCGCGAAATAAAGGAAGGGGCGAGCCGTGTGGCTCGCCCCTTTATGGTTTAGGGTTGAAGCTTCAGCGGTATTAGTTACCGATGAACTTGACGTTGCCGGTCGGCGTGTCGATCAGCGTGTCGGTCAGGGGAGTTCCCAGAGCCGCTGCCGTGGCATCGACGACGAAGTTGCCGCTTGAGTTGATACCGAACCTGCGCGTGCCGGTCTGCGTCATGCCTGAAACGGTCGTCGGGTTGGCCGTCGCATAGAAGGTCGACTGTGCCGTGATAGCGCCCGTCACTGCATCCACGGCTGCCGCTGTGGGGGTCAGGTCAAAGGTGTAACCGCTCTTTGTTTTGCCCGCGAGCTGCGCGTCGATCAGGCTCACCGCGCGAAGGTCGGCCAATGAACCGTAGTTACCGTTGCCCGACGTTGACTGATAGGTCGCCTCGCTGCTGTGGAGGGTACGCATGGAAGACTGAGCAGAGCCTTCGTTGGCAGCGCGGCGGGAAGCGAGGAGGTTAGGGATAGCGATGGCGGCGATGATGCCGATGATCGCGACCACGATTAACAACTCGATGAGTGAGAAGCCTTTCTGATTTTTCCGGGTCTGCATTTTCATACTCCTTAAGTATTACTTCTTTGGTGAGGTTAGTTACCGATGAACTTGACGTTGCCGGTCGGCGTGTCGATCAGCGTGTCGGTCAGGGGAGTTCCCAGAGCCGCTGCCGTGGCATCGACGACGAAGTTGCCGCTCGAGTTGATACCGAACCTGCGCGTGCCGGTCTGCGTCATGCCTGAAACGGTCGTCGGGTTGGCCGTCGCATAGAAGGTCGACTGTGCCGTGATAGCGCCCGTCACGGCGTCTGTCGCCGCTGCCGTCGCCGTCAGGTCAAAGGTGTAACCGCTCTTTGTTTTGCCCGCGAGCTGCGCGTCGATCAGCTGCACTGCGCGGAGGTTAGCCAAGGAACCATAGCTGCCGTTGCCGGAGGTGGCCTGGTACGTAGCTTCGCTGCTGTGGAGGGTACGCATGGAAGACTGAGCAGAGCCTTCGTTGGCAGCGCGGCGGGAAGCGAGGAGGTTAGGGATAGCGATGGCGGCGATGATGCCGATGATCGCGACTACGATCAATAGCTCGATCAGGGAGAAGCCTTTTTGGCCGTTGGTCTTTTGCATTTCTTTCGATAGCTCCTTAGAAGTGAAGGGTCAGTTTAGTATTTCCAGCGCTATCGGACGGGGCGTCTCAGGCTCGCATGCCGCGCAGCGCTCGATTGTCAGGGCATCGCTTACAAACCTTGTGCCATGACTTAAACCCCATTGATTTCCCCGCGACCATCCATGTTTTCCTCTCTTGTGCGAATAAAACTGTCGCAGGCCCCGGCCACCGCGCACGCGAAAGCCCTGCGGCTGACAAATTCCGTCAGTCGAATAGTGACGGAATACGTCAAAGGACGGGAAGAGAATGGAGTGCGGAAAAGATCGGGGAGAGAAAAGCGGGGGAGAGCGGAAGTTACTTAAGCGGGGGGCTGTTGGCATCGGCGGGCGCGCCTGACTGAGCATGGATGACGCCGCTGGCATCAATGAAATAATGCTCTGAGGATGTCGGCTGGAACGCAGGGGTCGCCGTCGCTTCGTAATTCAGAGTGGGGTCGGCATCCACCGTGATGGTAAAGTTGTAATTGCTCTTGTGTCCGTTGCTGAGATGCCCGTCGTTCAGATAGCCAGCGGCGGAAAGCATAGGTATATCGGCATATCTGGCAAAGGCAGTGCGGTAGGAGACCTCGCCCGAGTGAATCTGTCGCAGGGAGTTCAGAGCCGAGCCGGCGTTGGCCGACTGCTTGGCGAGTTCCAGATAGGGGATTGCAATCGCCGCCAGTATGCCGATGATCGCAACGACAATCAGCAATTCGATGAGCGAGAACCCTTTTTGTGATTTGCGGCGAGAAGTCATAGCTTTGGTCGCTTGCGCGCGCTCTCTTCTAAAATTTATCCCCTTGTAAAAAGGGTAGACAACATCGAGCCATGTTGCAAAGCATATGCCAGATGATCGCACAAAAACGCATGGCGCGGCTGGCGGGAACAGCAGAGTTAGTCGCCCTGATGCCCGGCGGCAAACATATTTCGGCGTCGCCATAGTCTCTGTCATCCTGCTGTTGGTCGTGTGTTCCAGCGGTTGCTGGCGAAGCTTGACGAGCCGCCGGAGTGAGGCGAAGGAGATTAATGCGGCGGCGGCGGCGAACCTCTCCGAAGCCTTTAATGAGTTGGGAAAGCAGTTCACGGCGCAAACGGGAATACGCGTCGTCTACAGCTTCGGCGCGACATCTGACCTCGCGAAGCAGATTGAGAATGACGCGCCCTTCGACCTCTTCGCGGCGGCGGACACGGAGCATATCGAGCGGCTCAATCGTCAGGGTCTCATCGTACCCGGCACGGCGGCGCTCTATGCGCGTGGCCGGCTCGTTGTCTGGACGCCTGACGGAAGCAGCGCCCGACTCAATCGAATTGAAGACCTGCGCCGCGCGGAATTCGAGCGCATCAGTATCGCAAGGCCAGATGCTGCGCCCTATGGCCGCGCCTCCGTCGAGGCCCTGCGCGCGCTCGATCTCTGGAAGGACATAGAGCCGAAGGTCATCTACGGGCAGAACGTCTCGCAGGCAAAACAGTATGTGGCGACGGGCAATGCCGACGCGGCGCTGCTCCCGCGCTCGCTCGTCCGCGAAGGCGAGGGCCACGCGGTCGAAGTGGATGAGCACCTTCACCAACCGATCAATCAATCACTGGCCGTCATCCGGGCATCCGGCAAACAGGAAGCCGCGCGCCTCTTCTCCCGGTACATCCTCAGCCCCGAAGGACAATCGCTCCTCCAGCGCTACGGATACGAGAAAGCAGTGACGAGTGACAGGTGACGAGCGACGAGTTGAAAGCTAAAAGAGACAGGTAATGAGTTACGAGCTGAAAGCTTTCTCTTGCTTGTCACTCGTCACCTGTCACTCGTCACTGTCTTCAGGTCGTGGCCGTCTGTGCTGATGGTGATTGTGCTATGCTCGCCGGTTGTCATGGTTTGCGCGCCCACGGCTCGCCAGCGCTCTACTATTTCGGGTCTGGGATGACCGAAGGGCGAAGTTGGCCCAACGGAGATGACGGCCAGTGAGGGACGCGTCGCCGTCACGAAGTCCTGTGTGGAAGAGGTCTTCGACCCGTGATGCGCGACCTTGACGACATCGCTGCGAAGATCGTCGCGTGCCCGCAGGATTGTTTCTTCGGCACGGCCCTCGATGTCGCCAGTCAGGAGAAAAGTTCTTTCGTTGAAACGCAGGCGCAGCACTATGGACGCGTCGTTATTTGAGGGCAGATCCTTACTCTCATTGCGCGTGGGCCAGAGCACATCGGCGACCACCGGGCCGAAGCGCAGGCTGTCGCCCCGACCGATCTGGTATATGCTTATGCCCTCAGCCTTCATGGTCTGAGCGAAGCGCGCGTACTCGGGGTCTGTGCGCGGGGCGCGCGCGACGAATGCCGCACGCACACTGAAATTTTGCGCGACATCATTAAGGCCGTCCATGTGATCGGCATCGGCGTGCGTCGCCAGAATGTAATCGACGCTGTTCAACCCTCGCCACCATAAATATTCTGACACGACCGCCTCGCCGATGCTGCGCGCGTCACGCTCGAAAGGCTCTCGCTCCTGCTCGCCCGCGCTCGTTTCAACGCGACGCGCAAATGGGGGGCGACCGCCTCCATCCACCAACAGAGTAGTCCCGTCCGGCATCGTGACGAGCGCCGCATCGCCCTGCCCGACATCAAGAAAATCGACGCGCAGCCTCCCGTCAGGACGCCCTGCGCTCAGCGGGTGGCCCACGATTATGCCGAGCGTGATAACGAAAGCCAGCGCGGCGAGCTTCGTCCTTACCCGCGGGACAGCCTCGCTCTCAGCAACCGCAAACGGCGAGCGCAGAGGATTCCATCGCGCGAGCCTTAGCGTCAGGTATGAGAGAGGCAGATAGTAGAGCCCGTAGATCGAAGCGGCGCGGCCCGAATACTCCGGCAGCCTGACGGAAGCGATGCGCGCGGCTGCGAACGGGTCAACGCTATGAATCATCAACCAGCCAGTCCATTCGGCCAGTTGTATGAGAGGCGCGGCCAATGTTGCGCTCAACTGAGAGACGACGAGGGCCGCCAGCGCGACGATGGAGAGCGAAGCCATCAGCACGCCGACCACTATGTTCAGGATCAGTGACGCGAATGACAGCCGATGAAAATAGAGTATGAGGAAAGGCAGCAATCCCAACTGCACGCTCGCGGAGATAACGAGCGCGGAGACTGTGTAGCGCAGCGCTCGCTGCAAGCGAAAACGTGCAAGCCGTGCAGCCCACACTGTCTTGAAGAGACGATACTGGTAGACAGAGCGCGCCATCTCGCGCCGCCACTGCTTTTCGTCCCAGAAAAGCGCCTCGGCCAGCGTGCGCCACCAAGACGGGCACAGCGGCGGGTAAGGGGTCGTCAGCGTCGGACGCCATGTGCCCACCTCTCTCAATCTTTGAAGGAGCGGCCAGCTGATGGCGACGATCATCAGCACGGAGAGAAACGTCAACTGAAACGAAGGGTCGAACAGCTCGCTCGGACGCCACACGAGCAGCAACAGCGCCGCGCCGCCGAGCGCGTTGAGGCTGCCGGCCCGGCGCTTGAGTACGGGCGCGAGCGTCACGACCGTAAACATCAGGGCCGCGCGTACGACAGAGGACTCAGCGCCCACCGCGATAGTGTAGGCCCAGAGAAAGAGTGTGGAGGATGCGAACTGCCAGCCGCGCCGCTTCGTCAACCGGCGCAATAGCCAGATCATCAGGCCGCCGATAAAAGATATATGCAGCCCGCTTATGACCAGCACGTGAAAGGTTCCACCGGCACGAAAACGCTCCGCCGCCCCGCGTGAAAGCCCGTAGCGATTGCCCAGGAGCGCGGCGCTCAAGATGCCCGCCGTCTCCGCAGAAAACCTCGCCGCTATCTCAGCCTGTAGATGCTGCCGCCATTCGTAGAGCCAGTAGAGCGGAAGCAATACGCGTTCGTCGTCCAACCTCTCTATGAGCAGCGGGCTTTTAATCGTCCCCGTCGCGTCTAAAGAGCGTTGTTCCAGGTATTCCGGCAGGGAAGAGACGCCGGGATTGCGAAATCTCTCCGTGCGATCAAGCGCCGTCATCACGCGCAGGCGCGCGCCGTATCGTAATTCCAGCGCCTCATACTCCGCCCGCACAAAGACGCTCGGCACATTGGCCGCAAGCCGGACAGTTCCCGAAGCCTCGCGCTCAGTATCTCTGAACCTGATCTTTTCGACGCGCAGCGTAAGATAGAAGCTTTCAGGCGCGGGCTCCGGCGCGCTCGTCAGAACGCCTTCTATCTCGACGGGGTCGCCCGAAGCGATAACGCCATCCAACATCAATCGCTCGACGCGATGCGACGTGAGCCCGCGCTTTTCGATCACGGCGCACAGCGCTCCCGCTGAGATGAAAGCGAGCAGGATAAACATCGTGGCCCATCCCGTGCGCCGCCGCACGCGGCAGAGCAGGGCCAGCGCCGACGAGGCCGCGCAGCACAGTAGGGCGGGCGCGAGCGGCAACGCATAGAGACGCACGGCGACGATACCGGCAGCGTAAGAGAAAGCCAGGAGCGCCAGCGGATGAGTAGATAGAGGCGGTCGGGTGGAGACCGCTGGAAGCATCATCAGTAGCCCGATCTGCTCAGGTCTTTTTACATCTGTTACGCGTCTCAGTCGCCATCACGGACTGACGACAGAGAGCGAGAGCTAATCCGCACGATCAAAAAGGGAGTGAGGCTGACATAATTGGGAGCAGCAGCGAGGGTAAGATATGAGGGCGGGGCGCGCGGTGTCAATGGCCGCTCTCACGGGGGAAGCAAAATCATAGTCGGAAATCGGATGACGGCTGTTATCATCAAGCGATGCGCGCTCCCGTCGTCTTCATTATCTTCAACCGGCCAGACGTAGCCGGGCAGGTCTTCGCTCGCATTAGAGGCGCAAGGCCCAGCCAGTTGCTGGTCGTCGCCGACGGCCCGCGCAGTGGTGTCGCGGGCGAGGCGGAAAAATGCGCGGCGACGCGGGCCGTTGTTGAAGGGGTAGACTGGGACTGTCAGGTTCTTAAGAACTACTCGGACGAGAATATGGGATGCAGGCGGCGCATAGTGACGGGAATGCAATGGGTGTTTGAACAGGTGGAGCAGGCGATCATCCTCGAAGACGATTGCTTGCCCGACCCGAGCTTCTTTCCCTTCTGCGAAGAACTGCTGCTGAAATACCGGACGGATGAGCGCGTCATGGCTGTTTGCGGGGACAACTATCTTTTCGGACGCAAACGCGTGCCCGACAGCTACTTTTTTCATCACCTCGCGGGTGGCTGGGGATGGGCGACGTGGCGGCGCGCATGGCAATATCTGGATATGGAGATCAAGCTCTGGCCGGTGCTGCGCGAAACATCCTGGCTGGCCGACATTTTAGTTGATGCGAGGGCGGTCAGTTTCTGGCGAAACATTTTCGATTGGGTTCACGAGGGCGGGGAAGAGATAGATGCGTGGGATTACCAGTGGATCTTCGCCCTGTGGTCGCAACACGGTCTGGCCGCGACCGCGGCTACCAATCTGGTCTCCAACCTCGGATGTGGGGAACATGCGACGCACACACGAACCGCCGACAGCGTGCTCGCCAATATCCCGGCGGGCAAGATGCAGTTTCCGCTTCGGCATCCTCAGCATATGTTCGGCGATAAAGAGGCCGACAGGCTGATCTTTGAGAATATATACCTACCGGAAATGAGAGCGGGCAGAGCGCAGCGCTGGCTGCAAAGAATCATCCCCCGATAGCTTGGCCGTAATTCAAAGCCGTCCTAAATTGCCTTTGCCACGCAGAGTACATTCCAGGTCGTCTCGTCGGGCTCTCGTGCAAACTCCGGGAAAGCCCCGAGCCGGAGCATGGCGAAGCCGGAAGATCGCAGGAAAAGCTCCAGCTCAAGCGGGAAAAAGTAGCGCATTGCATGCCGTTCCTCCGCGTACTCAAGGGAGCGCCCTTCTTCCAGCCGCCAGACCTGATAGCGCACATGGCAAAGATGCCGGCGGGTATCAAGCTCGCCGCGCGCGTTGCGTAGGATTTGCCCGGTCGGCGTCGAGACTACTTTGACGCGCTCGCCGGGCCGCTCGTGAAGCACGGCAGGCCCATGCCAGATGTCGAAAAGGAGCAGCCCGCCAATCCCCAGATGTCGCCGGGCAGTTTTCAGGGCGGCGAGCACATCCTCGTTGCCGGATTGATAGCCCAGCACGGCGAACATCATCAGGACGGCACAGAATTGGCGCTCAAGCTCAACGGAGCGCACGTCGCCCTGCTGAAATTGCACCCGGCCATTAAGGGAAATGTTATCAATCTTATTTCCGGCGTGCGCCAGCATACTCTCGGAGCGGTCTACGCCGACTACGCTGTAACCTCGTTGGCCCAAAAGATGAGCGTGCCCGCCCGTGCCGCAACCGAGATCGAGGATTGAGCGAACGGGAGGGCCGCCGTAGGTTTGAAAGAGGCGTTCGATCAGATCACACTCGCCGGCATAATCTTTCTCGCCGTAGATCAGATCGTAAGCGCTCGAATAGTTGTCGTTGAAAACATCCGTCATGAGAGCACCATACGGAGGGCGTCGCAAACTCGCGTCATCTGTTCTTCGGTCAGGGCAAGGCCCGAAGGAAGGTAGAGCCCGCGGCGGGCGAGCCTTTCTGCGACGCTGTAATGCTCGTCGACGAACAGGTCTCTCTTGTGGAAGGCGGGCTGTTCGTGCATCCCTGTAAAGAAGGGACGCGTCTCGACGCCGAGCCCCTTCAGCTTTTCGCCGAGCGCGGCTGCGTCCAGCTCTCTTTGCTCTGACAGCACCAGCCCGTACATCCAGTAGATGCTGCGCGCCCAGGGCTTCTCCACCGGCAGAGAGACCTGCTCTATGTCCCTGAGCCGCGCCGTATACTCGTGACCGATGGAGCGCTTACGCGCGATGATCTCTTCGACGCGTTCCATCTGCGCTACGCCGAGCGCGGCCTGCAAATTCGTCAGGCGGAAATTATTCCCCATCTCCTCGTGATAAAAACGGCGCTCCGGTTGAAAAGCCAGATTGCGTAGCGAGCGAGCCTTCTCCGCCAGCCGGGCGTCGTCCGTCAAGATCATGCCGCCCTCTCCCGTGGTCAGCGGCTTATTGGCATAAAAGCTGAAGACCGAAAGCGCGCCGAAGCCGCCGCAACGCCGCCAAAGGGGCTGCTCCGTATCGCGTCCCGTCAGGTATTGAGCGCCATGTGCCTCCGCCGCATCCTCTATGACGACGAGCCCGTGCTTTTCGGTCAGACGGTTCAAGGCATCCATGTCTACGGGGTGGCCGTAAATATGAACCGGCATGATGGCGCGCGTGCGCGGGCCGATCTTCTCCTCTATGCGCGACACGTCCATGCACCATGTGGCGGGGTCTGCATCGACCAGAACGGGCTTACACTGGTTGTAGATGACGGCGAGCGCGCAGGAGATGATCGTGAAGGCCGGGATGATGACTTCATCGCCGGGCTCAAGCCCGAGGCAGGCGATGGAGAGCTGGAGGGCCGCCGTACCGCTGCTGACGGCGATACCGTAACGCCGCCCACAGTAAGCCGCCCAGCGCTCCTCGAACTCTTCGAGGAATTTTCCCGCAGAGGAAATCCAGCCCGTGCGTACGCACTCTGAGACGTAATCAAGCTCTCGTCCGCTGAGCAAAGGCTCGTTGACCGGTATCATCGCTTAGTAGAGTCTCTTCTGGTTCTCGCCCGTGTACGGACCCTGCTTGATCTCAAGAAAAACCGTGTCCTCCAACATGCGGAAACCATGCCCGCCCTCGCTGATGAATAGCAGATCTCCCTCGCGCAGCTCGCGCGTGGCGACACGCTCTCGCTCGACGTTATAGATGTCGACCTCGCATCGCCCCTTTCTAACCAGCAATACTTCGAAGATGCGGTCTACGCGCTGCTCCGTCGATACGTGAGCGTGAGGGGCAATCTCTGAGTCGGCTGGATGGACGACGAAGCCGACCTGAAAATTGTACTCGGGCGGCGTTATAAAGCTGGTCTCGTCAAAGTCGGCCTGAGCCTTGACGATAGTTGCCAGCAGCTCGCCGTTCCATCTGATGTGCTCGATTTTTTCCATGGATATGATCTGCTAAAAAGTTTACGCTCCTGACGGCACGCCGCCGCGCTGCTCCGCGAGCAGGGATTTTGATTCTTCGATAATCTCTCTCAGGCGCGCGCCGTAATCGGCGTCGCTATAGCTAGCGAGTCGTTGCTGGCCGCGATGGATAAGCTCGCCGCGCAGGCTCTCGTCAGTCCAGAGGCGATGGACGGCGTCGGCGATTGTATCCACCCGTCGCGGGTTGACTAAGAGGGCTGCGTCCCCCGCCTGCTCGCGTATGCCTCTAATGTCGGAGGTCACGACCGGGCAATTCAGAGCCCATGCTTCCAGCACAGGGATATTCGTTGGCCCAAAGAAGGTCGGCATCACCAAAGCGACCGCCGCCATATAAAGGCCGGCCATCTCTGCCTCCGGCACGTAGCCCAGATAATGCACCTGTCGCTCGACGTGAAGCTCCCGGGCGAGCGTCATCACCTCGCGAAAAGTCTGCTCACGCACAGAGCCGGTGCGTGAGCCGCAGAACACGACGTGCGGCTTTAACTGATACTCGTCCTCGACGAGCCTGAGCGCCTGCACGATTCGCGCGTGATTTTTATGGGGCCAGAACTGCGCCGGGTAGAACAGGTATCGTTCCGGCAACTGGTAAGCGGAGCGGACTTCTGCCGGGCCGATTTCCGTCGTCGCGGGCACAAGGTAATGCGCCGGGAGAAAAGGCAGCACCTTCACGCGGTTCGGCGTGATGCCGTATTCGCCATAGATGTCGAGCACATCCTCCCTGCCCACTTCCGAGTCGGTCAAAACCATCAATGCCCGTCGCGCAGCGTTGCGAAATAGATACTCGCGCCGTTCCCACTCGCCCCCGGCGGAAACTTCCGGGAACTCCGGCTGAAGCCTGTGCTGTAGGTCGTGTATGGCGACAACAAAAGGCAGTCGCGTCTCGAAGCACAAAGGATGCGCCGAGGGGTAAAGCATCATCTCAACCCCGCAGGTATTGAAACACTGGTCGGCTTCGGGGCGAAAGCGAACACGATCAGGATCAGGCCGGCGCTCTTTGTCTAACCAGAGAGCGCCTCGCGTCTGCCCGCGCAGCCATGAAGTCGCTCCACCCAGACTTTCTTCCCTGAGCGCATGGGCCAGAGAAGCCAGCGCGCGCTTCGGCAGCGAAAGCGTCGGCGCGGGCCTGACCGTCCAGCCGGAATTCTTCAGCGCCTCGACGCTCCGTCGATTCCCGGTCTCGTCGGCGAAGACCAGATACTCGTCCTCGCCGCCGCCGCCCATGGCGCGTAAAGCTTCGAGCATGGTCAGGCTATACTGGTAGACGCCGCCGCTCAGATAATTCAAATCTGGAAAGACGCCGATGCGCATGGTTGGCGCTCGCTCGCGCGGGCTCAAATCCTTTTCAGTAGATAGTGGTTATGAATTACGGGCTCCGGCACGCCCGGCACATGGAACGTCTCGCTGCCGTAATCACGCTCGGCTATCGAAAAGCCCGAGCCCTTGAAGAAACGCTCCACCTCATCACGATTGAAGACGTGAATGAAATGGCTTTCGCGACCCCATGGATGGAAAACGTTCTGTCGAACTATACGGGTCGGGTTATGCTTCCAGATTGGAAGCCGACTGATTAATAGATAGTCTCTGCTGACTCGACGCAACTCGGAAACCGTGTCGGCGTAATCGGGAATACACTGCACGACGCCACTTGCCAGCACAACGTCGAACTCGCCCTCACGGAAAGGCAACGCCTCGCCCTCTGTGATTAACTCAAAGCGCGTGCCGCCGTGCGTTGTCCGGCACCACTCTATAACCTCGCTATTAATATCCACGCCCACATACTGCCACGCTGCGGTCGCCCTGTCATAACCCAGAATCAAACGGTACAGCCCGTTACCGCAGCCGTAATCCAGAAGGGCGGCCTCGGCCAGTCCCGTCCGGTGCAGTAAAGAGAGATTATCTCTGACGACGGGTGAAGCGAGCGCCGCCTCCGGCGATTGCTGCGCGAGCTTAAAATCAAATGTCTCCAACCCCCCCTTGAAGCGCGCTGTCACGGATTCGGAAACCCATGATGAGCGCTGCGCCTGCGGCCACCCTTTGCTCAATTCGTAAGTGACGCTAAAGTCTCCGTCATTAACTATCCGCCGTCTTATCTCCTGACGTAAACGAGCGGGCAACACTTTCCGATAGATGGTTTTCAGCAGCATTAAGTCCGGGGCTCAGACAGTGCATTAGCCTGCATCAACCCTTTGTTTCAACGCAAAAACAAAGACACCCAAAGGGCCGCCTTGCATTAAAGGGGAGGAAGATAAAGAAGGAGCTGTATGACTACGCCTAACAATTTACTATAAATGACAGAGCGCCACAATGGGTTATCGAATATATGGCTTCCGGCAATCGCGCCCGCGAGAGCGGCTCGCGTCCGCGGGGCTCGCGCCGGATGCTCTTTTATCCTCACATTCCTGCGCGAGCGTTTAAGATAGCCGGCGCGAGGAATACAATTCACTCTCGCTGGTGTTATTTTGTTCTCCAGAGGCTCTGCGGTGCGCGGTATGAGCAAAAAAATCCTGGCCTGGTGCGTGCATCTCTACACGGCGTCCGGATTGGTGGCGGCTGCCGGGATGGCCGTCCTCATCGTGCGCGGTGGGGACGAGGCGTTTCGCCTCGCCTTCGCGCTGATGTTGCTGGCGACCTTCATCGACTCGACCGATGGTTGGCTGGCGCGCCGTGCCCGCGTCAAGGAAGTTGTGCCGGGCTTCGATGGCCGCAGGCTTGACGACATCGTTGACTTTCACACCTACACGACGCTTCCGCTGCTGCTCGTGTGGCGCGCGGGGATTCTCGAAGGCGGGCAGGAGTGGTGGCTGCTCCTGGCCCTGCTCGCCAGCGCCTACGGTTTCTCTCAGGTCAACGCCAAGACGGAAGACGGTTTCTTTCTGGGGTTTCCCTCTTACTGGAACATCATAGCCTTCTATCTATACATCCTGCGCCCGCCCTCCTGGCTCGCGCTCGCGCTCATCATCCTGCCGGCGATTCTGACTTTCATCCCCACAAGGTATCTCTATCCTTCGCAGCGTGGGCCGTTCAGTCTTCTGACCAACGTGCTGGGCGTTATCTGGACCATCCTTCTCCTGCTCATACTCTGGCGTTGGCCCAAAGGCTCAAGCCCGCTCATTCTGATCTCGTTCGCGTTTCCCATCTACTACATGGCCCTCTCGTGGGCGCTCACGCTCTCGCGCCGGCGAAGCAGCCATAGCACGCGCGCCTCCTGACACGGACGTGGCCGACTCGTCGCCGGAAGAGGTCTGAAGCTGTACGGGTTTGCGGCTAAAGGGCTGGAGTCTTTGACTGGATTGGGCCGACCAGCACCCGCCCGCCTTTGATGCGCTGGACATTCCTGCGGGCATCGCCCTCATCACAGAGGACGCCTGAGACTATCTGCGTCTCGTCGCGATAAAATTCCACGAGCAGGCCGAGCATTCCGGCATCGCCTTCGGACAGCTCCGCGAACTGTACGCCGAAGCCCACACGCCTGAGCACATGCTTGACCTCGCCCCCAAGCAGCATCCAGCGCTCCGTCGGTAGACGAATGCGTATCGAGATCAACTGGCCCGCCTCAGCCTCCGACTTGGTCTGCACAAAACACCCCCGCGTGCTCAGGCTCGTAATCTTTCCCCCGCGCAGCGATTCATCCGCCCCCCACAGGATATAGATGGCCGTATCTATCTCGACGCGTTCCGCTTCTCTTGAATCTTCCATAATCCCAGTTGTCCAGGACCGCTTACGGCCCTTACGCTCAGGCTTGTGCTGACTCGCTATGTGAGAGGTGGGCGACCGTTTCCACATGATGAGTCTGAGGGAACATATCAAATGCGGCGACGGAGTCAAGCCGGTATCCGGCGGCGGTCAGGTCTTTGAGGTCGCGAGCGAGGGTTGCCGGGTCGCAGGAGACGTAAGAGATTCGTCGTGGATGGAGGGCGATTATGCTGCGGATGCCGTCTTCTTCTGCGCCGGAGCGTGGCGGGTCTAAAAGGATAAGGTCGATGGGTGCGCCGCGGTGGTGAGAGTCTCTTAACCAGTCGGAGACCTTTGCGACCTCGAAGGCGGCGTTGGAGAGCTGCGCTTCTTTCAGATTGCTCCGCGCATAGCGTATGGCCGATTCGTTCGCCTCGACGCCGACGACATGGTTGAAGCGGCGCGCCAGCGGCAGTGTGAAAAGGCCGACGCCGCAGTAGAGGTCTATGGCGCGCTCGCCGCGCGCATCGCCGAGGGCCGCTTCAACCAGAGAGGGGAGCAGCTCCTGATTGATCTGAAAGAAGCCGTCGGCGCTGAAGCGATAGCGCTCGCCGCCTATGTTGCGCGTCACCTCGCGCGTGGGGTTTGGGCCAGGGGGCGGCGAGAGCGATGCGCCTTCGTCTCCGGCGACCGATTGAAACTCCGCCGCTTCGGGCAGCGTGCCTGCAAGGGCCTGCGCGCGCAGTTGGGCCAATGCCTCCTGCAAGGGCCGCACGAGGACAGGACATTCCGAGACATCACAGACGCGATGAGAGCCGCGCTCGAAATAGCCCAGGCGTTTGCGCTCCCGGTCGAATTGCCACTGCGCGCGCGAGCGGTAATGCCACTCAATCGGAGAGGCTTTGATGGGGATATCAGCCGGGGGCTCAAGGCGTGCGATGCGGCGCAGGCAGTCGCGCAGGATTGAGACTTTGGCGGCGAGCTGGGCCTCGTAGTTCAACTGCTGAAAGTCGCAGCCGCCGCAGCGTCCGAAGTAGGGACATGGCGGCTCTATGCGCTCGGGCGAAGGCTCGATCACTTCCAGAATCGAAGCGAACGCGGCTTTGCCCCTCGTCTGATTGATCTGCACGCGCAAGCGGTCGCCGGGCGCGGCCAGGCCGACGAAGATGGTTCTCCCGTCGGCGTGGGCCAATCCTGCGCCGCCCGGCAGGATGCGCTCGATCAAGACTTCAATGCTTGTGCCCTCCGCCTTCGTGAGCATTGAACTCGATTGATCCGCCCCCTTCGTGTGCCTTCGTCTCTTCATCCGCAAGCCTTAGAGATAGAATAAACTCAAACGCGGAATATTGTATTGATCGCGCAGGCGTTTGAGCAGAAGGTTGTCGAAGGTCTGTTCGTAGGTGGCCTGCTCCATGCGGCTGCGATAGGGTTCGAGCTGCGCTTCGGTCTCGGCGCGCGCCGCCGCCATCTCCGCCGACGAGACTGATGCACAGAGCGCCGCGTCCAGCATCTTTTCCAGACTCGTCAGCGATTCCTCAAGCTTATCGGCACGGGGGCGCGCGGCCCTCGCGAAATCCTTCTCCAGCTCCGTGAGCCGCGCGACGACTCGCCGGAGCGCGTCGCACATCGCATCATCGAGGTTACGCTTTCGCTCCTCGCAAATTTGCGCGAGAGCCGAGCGTGCCTGCGCCATGTGGTCAAGAATCGTGGCGCGCGGAAAAGGCAGATGCTCCTCTTCGACGTAGTCCGAGCTTTCCGCCTGCTCGCCGTTCTCCTCCTCGCCGCCCTGCGCGCCGAGCTGTGATTCGAGCCATTCGGCATACTGAGCCTCGACCTCTTCCTGACAATACATCAAGGTCTTAACGCTGCGCTTGCGCGGCTTCGCCTCGTAGGAATCGAACGCGTGCTCGATGCCGTTCAAGACCACGTGCAGCGGCACGCCCATCTCTTTCCACGTCGCCATCAGCGCCCAGTCCATCGTGCCGAGCAGCAAATGCTTGCCGCGCCGACGAACGAAAGTGTCTTCGATCTCCGTAAAGTAATTAAAGTAGTTCATAAGAAGACAGTGACGAGTGATAAGCAAAACCAAAAACAGGGACAAGTGAGAGGAGCGAAGCTGTCTTTAACTTGTCCTTGTCACTCGTCACTGGTCACTGCCTTTGAGCGCTCATAGATGAGGCGTAAGCCTTCGAGTGTGATGGTGTCGTCGATGATTTCGATCAGCTCAGAGCCGGTGGCGATCAGCGGCGCGAGACCGCCCGTGGCGATGACGCGGGGCGAGCCGCCAAGCTCTTCGATCATTCTACGCAGGATTCCGTCAACGAGCCCGGCGTAGCCGTAGTAGAGGCCGGATTGCATAGAGCCTATGGTGGAAGTGCCGATGACGGAGACGGGCCGCTTGATCTCTACGCGCGGGAGGCGGGCGGTGCGCGCAAAGAGGGCGTCGGACGAGATGGTGATGCCCGGCGTGATGACGCCGCCGAGATACTCGCCGCGCTCGTTGATGGCATCGAAGGTCGTCGCCGTCCCGAAATCAACGACGATGCAAGGCGCGCCGTACTTATGAATGGCAGCCACCGCATCCACTATGCGATCAGCGCCGACATCCGAAGGCGGCTGGTAGAGAATCGGCACGCCGGTCTCGACCGTGTGATCAATAAAGAGCGGGGTGCGGTCGAAGTAGACCTCGGCCATGCGCTTCAAAGTGTAGTTGAGCGGCGGCACGACCGAAGCGACGGCGACCGCCGTGATCGCCTTGAAATCTATCCCGGCCAGCGCAAACAGGTTGCGAGCGTGAACGCCGTACTCGTCCACTGTGCGCGCCCTCGCGGTCGTCAAGCGCCAGTCCGCGACCAGCTTGTCGCCGTCGTAAACGCCAAGCGAAGTGTTCGTATTCCCCACATCAATGACTAGCAGCATAAAAGTAAGGATGAAGGCGGAAGGCGGAAGGATGAAATGTTTGAATCACTGTTTAAGTGAATTAACCATTCGACCCTTTTCATCCTTCATCCTTCATCCTTCATCCTTCTTAAAGTTGTGATATCTCCGGCGCGAATGATTCTGATTTGTCCGTCTGTTTCTACACGCAAAGCGCCGTCGGGTTCAAGCCCGCGTGTCGTGCCTTCGAAAGATTCACCGGGGAGCGAGACGCGCACTCGCCTGCCTTCGGCGTAGGACGAGCGCGCCGTCCAGGCCCTGAGCGTGCGGGCGCTGCCATCCGTGCCCTGAAGCGTTTCGTAGCGGTTGGCGAGCGCGCGTAGTAATGCTTCGAGCAGAGTTTCGGCGTCCGCTACGCTTCCGGTCAAGGCTTCAACGGAGGTCGCCGCCTCTCGCAGTTCCGCCGGGAACGCACGGTCGCTCAGGTTGATGCCGATGCCGACGACGCAGGCGCGCGTGCCCTCTGTCTCAACCGTCTCGGCCAGAATGCCGCAGAGTTTGCGCTCCCGCCCGTAGATGTCGTTGGGCCATTTAATGTCTGTGCGAAGCGCGCACGCTTCGAGCAGCGCGTCATGAACGGCGAGGGAAGCTGCGAGCGTCAGGAGCGGCCAGGCGCTCAAGTCCAGACGCGGGCGCAGCAGGATGCTGCAATAGAGGCCCGCGCCCGCCGGCGAAATCCAGACGCGCTCCTGCCTGCCGCGTCCGGCAGTCTGCTCGCGCGCCACTATGCATAAGCCTTCGGGCGCACCCGACCGGGCCTGTCGCGCCGCCTCCGTATTGGTCGAGGCGAGCGTGGGAAAGCGAAGAATAAGGGGGCGAAAGCGCTGGCTCATGCTCACACGACAACAACAACAACACCACAACAACAACTACTGCGCGGAATTTAAGATTAGCTGATGATAGAAGCGGACGCACTGCGCGTAGTTCTCCACAGCGATTCTTTCGTCCGTGCCGTGAATCCTCTTCAAATCTTCGGAGCGCACGATCATGGGAACGAACCTGTAAATGCTATTGCTGAGCGCCGCGTAGTGTCTGGCGTCGGTCGCCCCGATGACCTGCGAGGGCGCGACGACTGTGCCCTGAAACGTCTGGCGGATAGTTCGCTGTAAAGCCTGATAGCCGTTTGATTCCGTATCCGAGACGGCGGACGGCTCATTGGCGTTCGCGCCGTACCTTGCGACTTTGACCAGCGGGTCGTTGATCGTCCGGGTGACGTGATCCAGAACGCTCTGGATGCTATCGCCCGGGAGGATGCGAAAGTTGACGACGGCTCTGGCTTTCGAGGGCAGCACGTTCTCCTTGACGCCTCCCTCGATGATGGTCGCGGCGGTGGTCGTGCGCGTCGCGGCATTGGTCGGGGGCTGCGCGGCGAGCTGGCGCTCGACCAGCGGTCGAAAGAGCCAGAGGTTAGCGAAGACCAGCCTTTTACCGAAAGACATCTCCGGGCCGACATGCTGGAACATCTGCCCGACGACTCCTTTGAGCCCGCCGGGCATCTGGTTCTCCTCAAGCCTGTTGATGGCGCGGCTCAGGATTCCGACAGCCGTGTGCGGCGGAGGTGTGGAGGAATGCCCGCCCTCCGTCTCGACGCTCAACTCGACGCTCAGCAGGCCCTTCTCCGCGATGCCTATGAGCGCGACGGGGCTGGACACGCCCGGCAGGATTCCGTCCGTGATAGCGCTGCCTTCGTCAAGAATATAATCGGGGCGGACGCCGCGGCTCTGTAGCAGTGCACTGATCTTGCCCGCGCCATTTCCGCCGCCAAGCTCCTCATCGTGCCCGAAGGCCAGATAAATGGTTCGCTTCGGTCGGAATCCTTCGGCCAATAGAAGCTCGACGGCTTCTAGTATTCCCATCACGCCGACCTTGTCGTCGAGCGCGCCGCGTCCCCAGACGTATCCGTCCTGTATGCGGCCTTCAAACGGGGGATGCTGCCAACTGCCTTCCGTTCCCGCCTCGACGGGCACAACGTCCTGATGCGACATGAGCAGGATAGGCCCACCCGTATCTTCCAAGCCCTTCCAGGTGTAGAGCAGGCTGTAATCTCCGATTACCTCTCGGGTGAGCGCGGAGTGGGCACGGGGAAAGCTCTGCTCAAGGAATTTATGGAAGGCCAGAAACTCTTCGCCGCGAAACTTCGTAGCATCCCCGTAGGATACGGTCTGAAAGCGCAGCGCCTGGGCCAACCGCGCGGCCACGGCTTCCTTCTCAACCGAGAGGGCGGGAGCGGGCTCGACCTGTACCTGCCTTGAGGCGAAGCGAAAGGTCTTGACGAGCAAGACCGAAGCCAGCACAACGAGGCATACGATCAGCAATAGAAGTATTTTCTTCATCCACGTCTCTCGTCCGACGAAATTGCTTGCGGGGAAGGGCGCGGGTAACGTTATGCTCGTCCGCGATAGATGTCAATCGAAAGCTCCGCGGGCCGGCAAACTGAGAGCGCATGCGCGCGTCCGGCAGGTCTCTACGGCCCGACCCTTTTGCTTTCCCGCTTGCCACATCGAAGGGGGTTCACTACGATACAGCAACCATGAAGGGACTTGAGCGTTATCTAGGCGAAGTGCTGGATAATAAGTACCGCAT
The DNA here is from genome assembly GCA_036389675.1 of Pyrinomonadaceae bacterium. GTDB lineage: Bacteria > Acidobacteriota > Blastocatellia > Pyrinomonadales > Pyrinomonadaceae > DASQYE01. The sequence continues at coordinate 28,579 of DASVWI010000032.1, read as the reverse complement.
CGAAAAGCTGCTCGGCAAGGGCGGCATGGGCGCGGTCTATCTTTCGACACACCTCGGCACGGAGCGCCCCGTGGCCCTGAAGATCATCGCGCCGGAGTTTATGCGAAACGACGAGTTCGTCGAGCGTTTCAAGCGCGAGGCGCGGGCCGCCGGTCGCCTGCGCCATCCGAACGTAGTGGATGTGACGGACTTCGGCTTTGCCGAGCATGGGCGCGAGCGCGTCGCCTATCTCGTCATGGAATATCTGGACGGCTGCGCGCTCTCGGACGTGCTGGCCGAAGAGACGCGCCTGCCGCTCGACTGGGTCGTGGACATTCTTGAGCAGGTCTGCTCCGCCATTGACGAGGCACATCAACAGGGCATCGTGCATCGTGATCTGAAGCCTGACAATATCTGGCTTGAGCCGAACAGGCGCGGCGGCTACACGATCAAGGTGCTGGATTTCGGCGTCGCCAAACTGGCCGAAGAGACCTCTTCGGCGGGCTCGGGCGCATTATCAGGAGAGCGCGCGCAGGCGCAAACAGTATCAACCGCCATCCATTCAAGGGCACACATGGCGGGCTCGTCCGCGCTATCCGAGAATGCGACGCTCATTGATTCAGCCGAAGCAAAGGGAGAAGCGCAGACGCGTATCTTCGAGAAGGCCGGCACGCCGCCAGACCATCAGGGGCACGAGCCTTCGGCGGCGGAAGCCCCCACGCAGCTGCAGCCGTCCGTGAATCAAAGCGGCGAGGACAATACTCTAAGGATGGAGCGCGAGACGAGCCCGGAGTCTGTCGCCGTGAGCACGGCTTCGGTGAGCAGCCTGACGCGCATCGGTTCAATCCTCGGCACGCCGCTCTATATGTCGCCCGAGCAGTGTCGCGGCGAGCGATTGGACGCGCGCTCGGACATCTACTCTCTGGGGGTGATAGCCTTCCAGATGCTCGCGGGCGAGCCGCCCTTCAGCGGAAACCTCACGACCGTGATGCGTCTGCATAAGGAGGAGCCGCCCCCGCCGCTCAGAGAGCGGAATGCGAAGATTCCGAAAAGGGTAGCGCTGCTGGTCAGCTCCGCGATGGCGAAAGACCCAAGTGAGAGGCCCGCTAACGCTGGAGCCTTCGCCAGCGCGCTTCGCGGCCACACCGACGGCATAGGCTCGCTGCTGCGACGTTCCTTCGCCCTCTACAGCGAGTATTTCCCGGTCTTTCTGCAAATCTCCGTGTTGGCCCATGTGCCCCTCATCATTTTAGCGGCGTTGATGCTGCTCAGCGACTTCATGAACGTGCGGCAACTGGCTCCGACCCCCGTGCTGATCTCCGTCTCGGTTATGCTGGGCCTTCTCTCGATCATCGTCAACTTTCTGGCGCACTCGTTTATCACAGGTATGACGGTGCTCATCGCCATGCAGTTAATCATCGCGCCGCTCAGACCCGTGCGGGTTCGCGATACCTTCGCGGCGCTCAAGAAGAGGCGACGGCCATTTCTCTCTACCAGCATTCGTCTCAGCCTTCGCATGCTCGTCGGATTCATTCCGCTCGTCGTACCCGGCATCGTGATGATCATCCGTTACGCGCTCTATGCGCCCGTCGTGCTGCTCGAAGGATTGGAGAAGAAAGAGGCGCTCAAGCGCGCGCGCGAGTTGATGCGACGCTCAAGGCTGACGGTCATCATCGTCATCTGCTTGCAGGTGCTGATTCCGGCGATCATCGCGACCATCGCCACGCACTATGCGATTGGGGGCATCAAGGACAAGAATGCCATGCTCCCGAAGCTTTACACGCGCCTCGTCGCATTGCTCAACATCTTCATCATCCCTTTAATCTCCATTATGAGCGCGCTGCTCTATCTGAAGATGCGGCAGATCGGGGGCGAGCCGCTCAGGGATATCGCGGACAAGCTGGAATCAGACGACCGGCCCAGAAGCAAGTGGCAGCAAAGGATGCGCGAGCGCCTCAGCCTCGGCACACGCACGAGCCGCCATTGAAGCTTTCTTCAGCCGATGCTGCGGGCGCTGGAAGCCGTCTTTTCATGTTCCGCTTTATCTGGGTAGAGGTTGAGGCAGATTCGCCAGCGCGTAGGCCAGCACCGCCATTACCGCAGCGTTCTCGGCCAGCTCGCGCGGCACTACCTTGTCGAGCGTGTCGGCGGCTGTGTGATGATAGTTGAAATAGGTACGCGAGTCCTGCCACGGGGCGAAGGTCGGGACGCCCGCGGCGGCCAGCGGCTCTATATCTGTTCCCGCCGCCGCGACCGATTGCACGAGCCCTGCCCCGGAGCTTTGAAGCACGGTTGAGACGGGCGCGAGCAGCGGCAGAGCCTCCGGCCTGGCTTTGACGTTGAAGCCGATGGGATGCCCTGCGCCCATATCGCTCTCGATGGCGGCGAAATGGTTGGACATCTCCGCCGCATAATCTTTCGCGTAGGTCTTGCCGCCGACCGTCCCGTTCTCTTCGTTCATCCACGCGATAACGCGGATAGTGCGCGCGGGCCTGAGCCTTAGCTGCTTGACGAGCTGGGCGGTCTGCATGGCGATGGCGACACCGGCGGCGTCGTCAATCGCGCCCGTCCCCAAATCCCACGAATCAAGATGGCCCGAGACGATGACGACCTGTTCGGGGTACAGGCTGCCCTTCAGGTCTGCGATGACGTTGTAGCTGACGGCGTCTGGCAGTTGTTGCGGCGTAAGCACCAGACGCATACGCACGCGCCCCTGACCCGCCAGATAGGCCATCAGGTCAGCGTCTTCAGCCGCGACCGCTGCGGCAGGAATGCGCGGCGCATCCTCGGCGTAGCGAGTCTGCCCCGTATGCGGCAGGCGATAGTCAGCGCCGCCGATGGAGCGTATGAGAGAGGCGACCGCGCCCAGACGCGCGGCGGCGCTCGGCCCCTTGCTGCGATAATCTATGGCCTGAACGTAAGCCTGAGCGCCGAAACCCTGCGCGGCCATCTGCTTATCGAAACGCACGTTGAAAAGTACGATCCTGCCCGCCACCCTGCTGCGGCCCAGCGCCTCCAGCTCCGCGAAATCGTTGACGACGACGACCTCCGCCGTGAGACCCGCCGGAGGCGTGGCGACGCTGCCGCCCAGCGTCGTCAGCACAATCTTCTGCTCGCTACCGGGAGCCTGCCCCGGATAGCCTATGAGCGCCGCGCGCTCCTCGCCGCGCACCCAGTGCGGAACCATCAACTTCTCAAGCTTGACTTCGAGTCCAAGACGCCGCATCTCTTCAGCCACGTACTCGACGGCCTTCTGCGCCTGCGCCGAGCCGCTGAGGCGTGGGCCAATGTTATTGCTCAGATGGGCCACCTGCCTGTAAGCGTAATCGCTCTGAAGCGCGGCCTGTTGCAGCTGCCTCATCTCGTCCATCAATTGCGGCGGGTATGTGACAGGCGCGGGCGTGGGTGTCGGCTGCGGCGTTTCCGAAGGACTCTGCTGAGCCCAGAGTGTCTGGGCCAAAGAGAGCAGGAGCGCCAGAAGGAAGATAAAACTGATTGAGGAACGACGCGTGTAGCTCGAAAGAGATAAGCTTTTGACCATATTCGATTTCATATTCGGTCGCGCTCGGCGTGACCGCCCTGCGTGACCGTTTTTTCGGAATTTTCTATTGAGCCAGAGCATGATAAGGATTAGCTCTTGGAAAGACCAGCCGGGAAAATGATATAAGACGGAGACCATTTTAGATTTTGGATTGGCGGGCAAGAAAGCTTGAAGCCTGATTCCGGAATTCAAGCTTTACGCAAGCGTGAATCCAAAATCTGAAATCAAAAATCCAAAATTGAATTAGCTTATGAGCACGCATGATGAATGGAAGCGAGATTGATTGGTTCCCCATCAGGCTTTCATTCGCGGTGGCGAGCGCGGCGACGATGATTGCGCTCGTTGCCGGGGGGGCGCTGGCGTGGCTGCTCGCGCGCAAGCGTTTTCCGGGGCGCGATCTGGTCGACGCGCTGGTGACGCTGCCGCTGGTTCTTCCTCCCACTGTTCTGGGCTATTACCTGCTGGTTCTGCTCGGCACGCGCTCAAGCTTCGGCGGTTTTCTCTACCATCGTTTCGGAATTCGTCTGACATTCACCGTCACAGCCGCCGTCATCGCCGCGACCATACATGCGCTGCCGCTCGTCACCAAGAGCCTGCGCGCCGCCTTTGAGAGCGTTGACGCGCAGTTGGAGGCAGCCGCGCGCACCCTCGGCCTCGGCGGTCGGCGCGTCTTCTTTCGCGTGACGTTGCCGCTCGCGTGGCGCGGCGTGCTGGCGGCGACAGCGCTCGCCTTCGCGCGTGCCCTCGGCGATTTCGGCGTCACGATCATGATCGCCGGAAACATTCCGGGCAAAACGCAGACGGCATCGGTCGCCATCTACGACGCAGTCCAGTCAGGGCGCGACAACGAAGCCTTCACGCTCGCCGTCATCGTCTCGCTCATCGCCATCATCATGCTCTATCTGGTCAACCGCTTCGGGCGGATGCGGTTCTGAAGGCCAAAAAAGGTAAAAGGCAAAAGTGAAGAAGCGTCGAGCGCTTTCCTTACTTTTGCCTTTTACCTTTTTCCCTTTGCCTTCTTTAGAGTATGCCGCGAAATTTCGCGGCGCTCGCCGCATAACCCGGAAAGACCGCCTGAAGGTTGGAGTGCCCGAGATGCTTTTGGGCCAACTCGCCGAAGACATCGCGGAAATCGGTGGTCAGTGCGAGGTCGCGCCCGTCGTATAACTGATCGCTACGGAGGCCGGGCCATTCGCCGTAGACACGCCCGCCGCGAACGCTGTTGCCGATGACGAACATCGCGTTGGCGTGGCCGTGGTCAGTGCCGCGATTGCCGTTCTCGCGAGCAGTGCGCCCGAACTCGGACATGGTGAGAATCACCACGTCATCCATCAGCTTGCCGAGGTCCTGGGCCAGGGCGCTGATTCCTGCGCCGAACTCCTGTAGGCGAAGCGCCAGTTGCCCGCGCGTGCTGCCCTGATTGACGTGCGTGTCCCAGCCGCCCACGTCCGTGAACGCGATTTCGAGCCCGACACCGGCCTTGATCAACTGCGCGATCTGTAGCAGGGAATTGCCGAACTGCCCGCGCGGATACTGTGCCCCGTTCTCCGGCCTGTACTGCGATGGGTTGACCTTCTTCAAAAAGTTGACGGCTTCAAAAGTCTCACGGCCTGTGCCGCGCAGCACGTCCTTCACACCCTGATCGTAGATGGCCTCGAAGCCTCCCTGCACGCTCGCCGAATACTGGCCCGCGCGGACGGTGAAGTCCGCAAGATTGCTGATGGCGAGAGCGGGCGCGCGTCCCTGCAAGGCGCGCGGCATGTTCTGTGTCATCGAGACGGCGCGAAACGGCGACGGCTGCTCAAGCGGCTGCGACTGCAAGAGGCGATTGAGCCAGCCGTCTTCGGTCGCTTTTCTGCCGGGCGTGCCGGATTCCATGTAGTCCTGCGCGTCGAAGTGAGAGCGCGTATTGTCGGGCGAGCCGACGGCGTCCACAATCGCCAGCCGCTTGGCGTCCCACAGCGGCTTAAAGGGCACGAGCGCCGGATGTAGTCCGAAGAAGCCGTCCAGCTCAATCGCCTCTTCGCCGCCGCTGCTCGCGCCGCGCGAAGGCTTGGGGATGGCGAGCGACGGGCGCAGCGCGTAATACTCCCTCTCGCCGTAGGGCACGACCATGTTCAGGCCGTCCACCGCGCCGCGCTGAAAGATCGTAATCAGCGTCTTGCGACGCACGCCTGCGCTGCGGCTGCGCTCCTGCCCGAGCGCCACACGCTCAAGAAACGAAGGCGCTGCCTGCATCACTCCCAAACTGGCGAGCGCTATGCCGCCGGACTTCAAAAAGAATCTTCGATTAATACTCATCACTCCATACCTCTTAACACGTAACAGGGAAAAACTCTTCGAGGCTCGTCACTGCCTTTGAAACTCGGGCGAGCCTAAGATCAGGCCGACGACTTTGACTGTTTCAGGGTTGCTTAAGCTTCCCATTTCGGCGCGCGCCAGCTCTCGCCGCTCGCGCCGACGATTACGCGCAGGCCCGACCGCATCAACGTCCGCAACATCGTTCATCTCTGCGTTGGCGGAAGCCGCCGGCGCAGGCTCGCTCAGTTGCTTCAATAGCGTCGCCTTCGTCTGCGGCGAGATGTCCCCCTGCACGATCACGTCCAGAAAGCGTTCCATCATCTTCGCCGTCTCAGCCTGAGTGCCCTGTGTCGTCGCGGCAAAGCGAGAGAGATTGACGCGCGTGCCCGGAATGCGATTGCTCGCCAGCGCCAGCCCGAAATTCAACCGCTCAAGGAGCGCGCCCGTGTTGACCCAGTTCTCGGCCTTGTCCGGGTAGCCCGTCGGCGCTTGATAGCCGTAGAGCGGCTCGCCCATCCTGCTAATCCACTGATGAAGGGCGGGCGCGCCGTTGGTCTCGCCGCCGAGCGTGCGGATGGCGCTCGCGGCCAGCTCGAAAGGCGTCTTGATCTTCGCGCGATAGTTGGCGGGCGAATTGAATTCCGTTGAAGCGAACAGGGCACGCAGCGTCTCGCGTATGTCGCCGTTGCTTCGCGTGAAGGCAGCCGCCGTGCGCTCCACGAGTTGCGGCGTCGGCTCGTCCATCACAAAGCGGCGCGCGAGCTTGGTCGCGATGAACTTAGCCGTCGCGGGATGATGCGCGAGAATGTCCAGAACCATGAGCCCATCCTTGATGCCGCCGCCCGAAGGAATCCGATGGCCGAGCACTACTTTCTCGCCGTCGTCGTGCTGTCGCGGGTTGAAATAAAACGTTCCGGCCTCGCCTGCCATAGCGCCCCCGCCGCGATTGCCGCGCGGGTTGAGAATCGTCCAACCCGTAAAGCAGCGCGCAACCTCCTGCACGTCCCTTTGCGTATAACCGCCGTCAACGCCGAGCGTGTGCAGCTCCATCAGCTCGCGCGCGTAGTTCTCATTGATGCCGCGCCGCTGTCGTTGCTGCTGTTGCTGAGGCGCGGCCTGTTGCTCGGCGGGACGCGTGTTTTGATCCGGCGCGCCGCGACGATTGCGAGCGTCACCGCGCATCATCCGGTCTAAGAAGAGGCCGCGCAGACCGCCTTGCGGGCGTTGGCCCATGCGGCGGGCGCGCGCATTCGGGCTCACGCTCTGGAAATTGTCCAGATAGAAAAGCATGGCCGGGCTCTGCGCCGTCGCGACCAGCAGGTCTTGAAACTTGCCAAGGGTATGCGGGCGAATCGTGTCGCGGTCGTAAGAGACCAGCAGCCAGCGGTCAGCGCCCTTGCCCGCGAAGACGTTGAAGTGGTTAGTCCAGAAATCGACCAGCACTTCCTGCAACTGCCGCTCGCTATAGACGGCGCGGAGGATGCGCGAAGCCTGCAACTCCGCGATGATGCGCTGCGGCGGCTGCATCCCGTTTTTCAACATGTAATCGCGTATGGCCCTGCGATACTCCTGCCTGTCCTCCGGGCGGGCAGCCGCTTCGGGCGACGGCGGCGCTCCCGCCAGAGGCCCGGCCATCATCGCCCGATCTTCCGCGCCGTCAGGTTTCGTCGCCTGTGTTGATGAAGAAGAAGATGCTGTCGTCCCTTTGCCTTTGGCGCGGTTGTCGCGCAGCGCCGCAAGCTCCTGCGGCAGCTCTCCGCGCCGCTCAAGCTGGCGCAGGAGTTGTCCCGGCTGCGGGTACTTGGCGTAAAGCTCCGCTGTGGAGAGCTGAAGCGTCGTCAGGTCGCGCACCCTTGATTCGGCCACAGCGTCCGTGATCTTCTCCGGCTCAAGCTGCTGGCGAACGTAGTTCTCAATCCCCATGGCGCGCACGCGCTCCACATCACCGGGGCGCGCGCCGTAGCCCAGACGGTTGAGCACGTGAAGGATGCGCTGCTCTTCGCTCAGACGGGCCTTTTGTTGCCCGGCGCTCGTCGTCGTGCCCATAACTAACGTGCCGGAAACGAGCGCGACCATGGAGAGCAGGGCCGCCAGCGAGCGCGCCGCGAAGGAAAATTGATACGGAAGTTCGCTTTTAAAAGCCTTCATAACAGCACCTTTGGGATGTCTCTATCTAAATTAGCTTCGGGGGCGAGGCCGTCAAATCACGACGCTTGATTGTGCCACCAACTTAGACGCGCGGGACGCTCAAAGGGTTGAGAAAATTTGGGGCACGGCGATGAATACGGCCATGCGGTGAGGGCACAGCCCGCCGGAAAAATAGCGCACCGGGTTAAGGAGGCTGATCCGGGCGGCTTACCGGACGGGCTTCGGGTAGGTGACGGGGCTGCGGTTGCCGTCCCTGTCCACGGCGCGCACGCCGAAGAAGTAGTTGTCCTTGGACATGCCGGCCATCGTGTGGCTCGTCGCGCGCCCCACCATGCGCGCGCCAGTCCAGACGGGCGACGTGGTCTCACGCCAGACGACCTCGTAACCGGCGATGTCCGGCTCCGTGTTGGCGGCCCAACGCAAGTCAGTGTCGTTGGTTAAGCGCGCGGTCAGGATGCCCACGTCTTTGGGCGCGGCGGGCGCGAGCGCCAGAGAGGCGAGGGAAGCGGCGTTGATGCGCGCGACCTGCGCGACGTAAGCGAAATCGACGAACTGCGGCAGATCGCCGTACTGAACTCCGTTCTCGACGCGCACGTTCTGGTGCTGATGGCGATACTCCTCGTTCAGCTCCGTAAAGCGCACAGCCCCGTAGCCGCGCTCCAGAAAGGGGATGTGATCGCCTCCGCGCAGGTAACGGTCGCGCCGGTAGACCATCATCACATTGAAGCCGGGCATGTAGCGCGCGCCGGTCTCTTTGATGAACCGCGCGAGCTGGCGCGAAGCGGAATCATTCTCGCCGCCGACGCTGCGCCGCAGCCTTGCTTCCGCCTCCGTCTCGTTTGAAGGCACGCCTTCGGAAAAGACACGCACCGTTTGCCGATCACGCACGCCGTTTCCGCCCATGGTGTTCCCGATGATGTCGTTGGTAAACATCGCGGCGATGTTCCAGCCCTTTTGCTTCGCCTGCTCCGCGTAATACGTTGAGCCGAGAAGGCTCTGCTCTTCGCCCGCCACGGCCATGAAAACCAGCGTCGCGTCGAATTTGTATCTGGACATCACGCGCGCCATCTCAAGCACAGCCGCCGTCCCGGATGCGTCATCGTTAGCCCCGGGCGCATCGCAGACGGCATCGGTCGGGCTGGTACACATCGAATCGTAGTGGCCGCTGACGACGTAGAGGCGATTCTGGGATGCGGGCTGTGTGCCGCGCAGCGTGGCGACGACGTTGGTGACCAGTGTCGGTTGAGGCACGCGGCCCTGCGGCGGCGGCATGGCCTCCTGCATGTATGACTGTTTTTCAACCGTCATCCGGCCACCCGCTTGCGCCGCTATCTTTTGAAACTCAGCAAAGAGCCAGTCGCGCGCTGCCCCTATACCCCGCACAGGGTCGTCCTGCGCCGAGAGCGTGTTGCGCGTCCCGAACGAGACGAGCCTGCGTATGGTGCTCTCTATGTTGCGCGCATCAATCTCGGAAAGCATGCGCGTGATCTCGGGACGGCGCGGCGCACTCTGTCCCGGCGAGGCGGCGACGCGTGCCCTCCTTCTTTGCGTCGCGTGTCCCGGTCGAGCGTCCCGTTGTGCGCGTGCGACGGGCGAAGCCGCGAGCGTTGTACAGAGCGCGAGCAGAAAGAGAGCGACGAGGCGCGGGCGAGCGACGAAGAGTATGTCAGGCATGAACAGTCCAAACTCCTTCCAGAACGAGACGGGCAGAAGAGTCGGTTTGTTAGGGGACGCCCTTAAGTTAACGTGAAGCGCCGTGAGGAAGCAATCTCAAAAAGGCAGCATTGAGATAAGAGCCCGTCATACAGGAGAAGCACAGGAGAAGCGGCGGCGTCGTTCTCAAACACTTTAGCGAATGCGGTAGGCTCTCGCTTTCCATACTACTATGACCTCGCCGCCGAGTTGGTTGGCGATAGTGCCGATGCCGGGCTCGTCTGCTACGAGCGCGCGATACTGTTCCGACCCGCGCCTGATATTGACTGTCGCGCGCCCTGAAGAATAAGCGGTGTCAACCCACGCGCCGCCCTCTCTCCTGAACTGTCGCCCGCCGACGCTGCGCGTCTCGGCTGCCCTTGCGCCTGCCCTGCTCGCCGTGGTGCTGTTCGTATCAGTGCCCTCACTCAAGGTTTGCACTTTGTCTTCGGATTTCTGTCGCGCTTCACCTCTGCGGCGCGAGGCGGGCCTGCGCAGCCTGACCGTCTCTTCGGCTTCTCTGGTACTAGCCACATTGCCCATGACACCAGTCCCCGCCGCGCGTTCGTCCTCGGCCACCTTGTCCCTACGCATCTGGCCGATCCTGTCTGTCTCTGTCGTCTCTTGTGACCTGCCCGCTGAGAGGCCCGGCGAGGCTGCCGGTTGCTGCACAGGCGGGGCTGGACTGTCTCTATCCGCCAGCGTTTGATCGCCCGTCTCCTTCGCCACGGGCTTCGGCGCTGCCTCGGTCGAAGAAACAGTCGCGGGCGCATTAGCGGCACTGGCCGCCGGTGCTTCAGCGCTCGTCGCAGCCGGAGTCTGCGGCCTCTGGGCCTGATCGGTTGTGCCCTCCGTTTTGGCTGCGTCGGGCGTGCGGGCTGGATTCTCTGCGCGCTCGCCCGTCACAGCCTGATTGTTTGTCGCGGTGGTTGTTCCGGGCGAAACGCCCGTGACAGGCTGCTCGGCAGAATCGGATTTAACTGCCGATGCGGGTTGTTGCGTGCCCTCTTGATTCTGCGCGATGAGTGTTGGCCCATCCTGCCGGCTGGTTGAACGCTGCTGGCGCATCGCCAGAAAGACGACTCCGACGACGCAGAGCAGTGCAAGCGCCATAGCGCCATAACGAATCATCGGCGGTGCAAAGAGAGCGGCCAGCCACTCGCGCCATGACCTCTGCGGCGTGTGTGTCTGCTGCGGAGCGCGCTCCTCGTCCTTAACGGGCAGGTTCGCGGAGAGCGTCAGCCCTGTAACGATTGTGCGGCACTGGTCGCAGTCGGCCAGATGAGCAACGTAACGATGACGCGCGGCTTCCGGGAGTTCTCCTTCCGCGTAAGCATTCATCTCGTCGGCATCCATGTGCGGCCCAATGCTCGCCCCACGCGTGTCGCTCGCGCTGCGTCCGGCTGCGGCGGACGCAGATGTGCCCTTGCGCCGAGCGTGACGGCGAAGCAAGGAATCCATCTCTGTGTTTGAATCAGACTTCATCGGACGAGCCCTACGGCGCAACCCACGCGCGACCGTCTATAGAACGCTTTGAGACACGCGCGCTTGCGGACATCCTCCCGCGCCGGAAGATTTTTCGACATACTATTCATCGCGTCCCGGCTCAAGCGTCTCGCCTGAGCCTTTCTCCATCGTCAGCATAAGCTGCACATCCGTGTCCAGATGAGAGGCGACCTCGGAGAGCGAGCGAGCCGTCTCCTCGCGCGTCCAGCCATGCTCTCTGGTCAGGATGGCTTCGACACGCTGGCGTATCTCCGTATGTACGCGCGCCAGCCGTCGGCTGGCCGTCGCCTCGTGTACGCCCAGCACAGCGCCCGCCTCGCGCAGGCGCAGCCCGTCGAAATAGTAGAGCTTGACGAGCAGGCGGTCTTCCGCACCCAGCTCCTTAATCGCACGCGCGAGCGCCGCCTCGACATCCGCGCCCGCTCGTCCCTTGGCGAGCGCCTGCTCAGGGTCGAGCGGCGCAGCCGTCATCCCTGAGTCTTCGCCTGCGGTATGCGCGTCCTGCGCTAAGCGATCAAAATCGGCGTCCTCTTCGGTCTGCACGAGGCGAGAAGTTTTGCGATGCTGGTCAACGGCCAGTTGACCGACCACAGCGCGCAGCCACCCGCCCAGAGACCCGCGCCCTGAGTAGTAAGCGATCTTGCCCGACGGGCGTCCGGCCTCGCGCGCGCGCAACCCGTAAAGCTCCGCCCAGATGGATTGGGCCAGATCTTCGGCCATCTCTTCATTCGAGCACGCGCTGCGCGCAGCCGAACGCACAGTCACCCCGAACCTTTCAACCAGCTCGCTCCATGCCCTTTCGTCATTACGCTCGCACGCGACGATCAGACACAGATCATCCGCATGAAGTGCATCAATAAACTGGTCGATGGCCTCGGTTGACGACTCCGCCTCATTCGCTAAAAGATATTTGTCGAGCACGGCGCGCACGCGCGGGGCAAGCGCCTCGACGGTCAGCGAGCGCGCGTCCACGGCGCGCGCAATCAACCGCTTCGCCCCGGCGGCAGCCAATTCATCTATTTGTGCGGTCGTCCGACTCAAAGGGGGTTGTCTCGTAAACAAACGCTTGATCGCTCTCTATGCTATCACGAACGCGGGCACTTCGAGGGGCGTGGCCCACGGCTTTCGCATGTTTGATGTCGCGGCAGGCGCTTCCGACAGCCTTGATGCCGGACGCGAGCGCCGCACAAGCTTTGACGCTCCGCACGCGCGTGAGATAATTCGCCGGAGTTGAAGACCGCGGGCCGAATCTGATCATGCTTCGTGTAACGGAAATCTTTCGCTCGATTCAGGGCGAATCAACGCATGTGGGACGCCCCTGCACGTTTGTGCGCCTGACGGGCTGCCCTATGCGATGCAAGTGGTGCGACAGCGAGTACACGTTTACGGGCGGCGAGCATATGCCGCTCGAAGCCGTGATGGCCGAGGTGCGCGCTCTCGGGTGTCGGCTGGTGGAAGTGACGGGCGGCGAGCCGTTGGCCCAGCGCGAAGCCTTCAAGCTCATAGAGCGCCTGTGCGACGAAGGCTATGAGGTCTTGATAGAGACGGGCGGGTACGTCTCGACGGAGAAGGTTGACGAGCGGGCTTGCCTTATACTCGATGTCAAATGTCCCGCGTCCGGCGAGGAGGCGCGCAATCATTGGCCCAATCTTGAGCGCCTGCGCGCGGGAAAGGATGAGGTCAAGTTTGTTATAGCGAACCGCGCCGACTGGGACTACGCGCTGGACGTAATCGCTCGCCACGACCTTGAGCGGCGGGCGCGGGCCGTCCTCGTCTCTCCCGTGTGGGGCGTGGTTGATCTGCGCGAGATGGCGGACTGGATCAGCGCGAGCGGGAAGGATATTCGCATGCAGTTGCAGCTGCACAAGCAGATATGGGGGCCTGAGGCGCAGGGCGTGTGATGGGCGGACACGACGACAGAGCTTATGCTCAGCCGGAGTTGGAAGAGTTGACGAAGCGTGCGCGGCTGGCTGTTTGTTTGGTCTCGGGCGGGATGGACTCCTGCGTTACCGCCGCCATCGCGCGCGAAGAGAACGACGAGCTTGCCTTTCTTCACGTCTCATACGGACAGCGCACGGAGGCCCGTGAGCGTCGCGCCTACGAAGAACTCGCAGACCACTACGCAGTGACGAAGCGCCTCGCAGTCTCCGTCGAATACTTAACGCGCATCGGCGGCTCGTCTCTGACCGACAGCCGCATTCCGGTCGCCAAGGCCGATCTCTCGTCGCGCGAGATACCGACCAGTTACGTCCCTTTCCGCAACGCGCACCTGCTCTCGATAGCGACGAGCTGGGCGGAAACCTCCGGGGCCGAGCGCATCTATATCGGCGCGGTGGCAGAGGATTCTTCCGGCTACCCGGACTGCCGGCCAGAATTCTACGACGCCTTCGAGCAGGTCATTAAAAAAGGCACACGGCCCGAAACCCGTATCGAGATCGTCACGCCCGTTATAGCACTTCGCAAGTCAGAGATCATCGCGCGCGGCCTTGAGCTGAATGCTCCGCTTCAACTCACCTGGTCATGCTATCAATCGTCTGAGCGCGCGTGCGGGCGCTGTGATTCCTGTGCGCTCAGGCTGCGCGCCTTCCTTGAAGCCGGAGTCACAGACCCGATTCCTTATAACTTATGAACGGTCGCTTCCGCTCGGTTGACGTGCGGGCCTCTATTCGAGTATTAAATGACAACCCGTCCATTTGTCGCAGCATCTTATTTCGAGCCTTTCGCGATCAGGCTTGAAACTCTCTGGAGGAACCTCGAATGCGTCGTAAAAATTATTTCATCTCTTTGGCAGCGCTGAGTATGCTGCTCCTCAGCGGCATTGCAGCCTCTGCACAGAACGGCCCACTGCGCGGTCACGTTGTCATGACGCAGGCCGATGGCACGAAAACTCCCGTCGAAGGGGCTGTCATTGACGTTTTTCGCACCGATATCACAGGCAAATATGAGACGAAGACCGATAAGAAAGGCAGATTTGTTTTCGCTGGGTTGCCGCTTGGGGGCACATACGTCGTCGCGGCCAGCGCTCCGAATGCCAGCCCTGATGCCATCCCGGGCATTAAGGTCGGTCAGGATGTGGATTTTGAGCTTCAACTCGGCCCGGGCGACGGCAAACGCCTGACGGCGGACGAGGTCAAGGCGCTGGGCCGTGGCGGTGGTGGTGGCGGCGCTGGCGGCGCAGCGCCCGCTCGTAGTGAAAGCAAGGAAGAGCGCGCCAAGCGCGAGGAGTTGGCTCGTCAGGCCGCCGAGGTCGCGGCACAAAATACGAAGAATCAGGACATCAACGCTATTCTCGGTCGAACTTTCAAAGGCGGCCAGGAAGCGCTCAGCGCCAGACGCTGGGATGATGCCATCACAAACTTTAAAGAGGGTCTGGCCGCAGACCCCGAGCAGGACGCGCTCTGGGTCGGCTTGGCCGAAGCATACCGTCTGCGCGGCGCTGAGCGTTATAACGCCGCCGTCAAGATCAAGGGCGACGATGCTGCCAGAGATGCCGGAATAAAGACCGCCCAGCAGGATTGGCGCGAAGCGGCTACTGCCTCGGCCAGAGCCATCGAGATCGTAAAGAAGAAACCCGCCAGCACTTCCACAGACCCTACGGCTTCGGCCCAGCAGAAACAGAACAGGCTCGCGGCCTACGACGTAAGGGCCAAAGCGATGCTGCTCTTTGTCTCAAAGGTAGATCAAACGCAGGCTGATGCCGGACTTCTGGCGTTCAACGACTACATAGAGGCTGAAACAGACCCTGTCAAGAAGGCCAAGGCACATAACGAGCTCGCCAAGATGCTTCTGGACGCCGGCGCGACCGATAAGGCTCTAGCCGAATACCAGAAAATTCTTACCACCGACCCGGACAATGTCGACGCTTTGATGGGCGCTGGTCTGGCTCTTTATAACCTCGCCTACGCCTCAAACGACAAGGCCAAGTTTCAGGAGGCCGCCAATTATCTACAGCGCTTCGTCGATAAGGCCCCCGACACAAATCCGCTCAAGGCTGACGCCAAAGCCGTGCTTGAGGAAGTCAAAAACCAGCAAAACATCAAGCCCGAGAGGACTGCTCCGGCTCGTCGCCGGCGTCCGTAATCCGCACAGACACCATTTTCTTCAACATTTAAGGGCCGCGATTGGTTAATCCAAACCACCAATCGCGGCCCTTTTGCCTCAATTTGCCTTCTCAAATAATCAGCTTGACACTTCTCTCGTTAAACAGTAATATGCATTGTGCAACGGTGTTTAGCACCGTTCGTCTACTAGATGCTTACGTCTAAGAGGCCACCGTTGCAGCCACCTCCACCAACAACCTTCAGTCGCCATCCTTATCGGGAAGCGCTTCGCACAAGTTGGAAAATCTTAAAAGATGTCAGCCAAATTAGGGGAAATTCTCGTCCGCGAAAATCTCTTGAGCCCGCAACAGTTGCGCGAGGCGTTGGATTACCAGCGCGAGCACGGCGGGCGCTTGGGATATAACCTGGTCAAGCTCGGTCTGGTGTCTGACGACATGATCACAGCCGTCCTCTCACGCCAGTACGGAGTGCCGTCCGTCAACCTTGAGTTGTTCGACGTTGAAGACACTGTGATTCGCCTGATTCCGCAGGACGTGGCGCAGAAGTATTCTGTGTTGCCGCTCTCAAGGGTTGGGGCGACACTGACCTTAGCGATGGTTGATCCCACCAACGTCTTCGCGATGGACGACATTAAGTTTATGACGGGCTTGAATATAGAGCCTGTCGTCGTCTCTGAGGCGAGCGTCCACGAGGCCATCGCGAAGTACTACGATATCTCGCGGGAGATAGAGCTGGCGGCGGTCGGCGTCGGCGATGTTATGGTCGACGGCTTAAGCGCCAAGGGCTCTAACGGCAACGGCAATGGTCACGGCGGAATTACTCACGCCGATCTGGTCTCGCTCGATAGCCTTGATTTTGATTCCGAGGCCGCCGAGAACCTTGAGGTCATAGAAGATAACGAAGAGATAGACCTTTCGAGCCTGACGCGCATGAGCGAGGATGCGCCCGTCGTGCGTCTGGTCAACGTCCTTCTGGTGGACGCTCTGCGCCGCGGCTCATCCGACATACACATCGAGCCCTACGAGAAAGAGCTGCGCATACGTTTCCGCATCGACGGCGTGCTTTACGATGTCATGCACCCGCCGCTAAAGATGCGCGACGCGCTCATCTCGCGCCTCAAGATCATGGCTAAGCTGGACATCTCGGAAAAACGTCTGCCGCAGGACGGTCGCATCAAGATCAAGGTCAAGGTTGATGCGCGCTCGCGCGAGCTGGATTTTCGCGTCTCGACGCTGCCCACCCTCTTTGGCGAAAAAGTCGTGCTGCGCCTCTTAGATAAAGAGAATCTGATGCTCGACATGACCAAGCTCGGGTTCGAGCAGCAATCTTTGGAGAAATTCAAGCGCAACATCTCCAGACCTTACGGCATGGTGCTCGTGACAGGCCCGACCGGCTCCGGCAAGACCAACACGCTCTATTCGGCGCTGCAGGAGCTGAATACGACCGAGACGAACATCATGACGGCTGAAGACCCCGTCGAGTTCAACCTCCAGGGCATCAATCAGGTTCAGATGAAGGAGCAGATCGGCTTGAACTTCGCAGCCGCGCTGCGCTCCTTCCTGCGTCAAGACCCGAACATCATCCTCGTCGGCGAAATTCGTGATTTTGAGACCGCCGAGATCGCCATCAAGGCGGCGCTCACGGGCCACCTTGTCCTTTCAACTCTCCACACCAACGATGCTCCCTCGACCATCTCTCGCCTGATGAACATGGGCATAGAGCCTTTTCTGGTGGCAACGAGCGTCAATCTCATCCAGGCGCAGCGTCTCATCCGTCGCGTTTGCAAAGACTGCAAGAAAGAGAACCAGACACCGCCCGAGGCTCTGATCGAGGTCGGATTTTCGGCTGACGAAGCAAGCCATATCAAAACCTACAAGGGGCGCGGTTGCCAGACCTGCAACGGCACGGGCTACAAAGGCCGCGTCGGTCTCTATGAGGTGATGGAAGTGACCGACGATATACGAGAGCTGATTCTGATCGGCGCTTCAAGCCTTGAACTGCGTAAGAGGGCCATCGAAGACGGCATGATTACTTTGCGCGAATCCGGTCTGCATAAGATTCGAGCGGGCATCACGACTGTCGAAGAGGTGGTTCGGGAGACGGTGGCATGAAGAGATGGGGAAGAGTAGTGCGGGCAGCCGCTTTATCTTTTTTAATGCTGTTCACGTTAGCCGCGATGCTGCCTTTCGTGAGTTCTTCGGCGCACACGGAAGAGACGGCGGCGGCGAGTAGAAAGAAGAGCCTGCGCCGTCATTCGCGCGCATGGTGGCATCGTTATCGCGCACGCCAGCGCCGCCGACGCGCGGCCCTCGAGCGCAAACGCTCGCTCGCCGACTTGCGGCAGGGCAGGATGGACAGGCAATCAACACCCGACGCGGCGTCTTCGTCAAATCCCTTGTCCTCCATGGTCTGGCTCGGCAATGACGCGCGCGGCCAGTCCACGCCCATCGCCAGCACGGAACATGGCAGCCGCCCTGTGCCCAAGACCATTGATACGGGAGTCCGCCTTAATACGCCTGACGGCAAGACTGTGGGCCAAGTGGCCGTCACCGTCGTCGGCAACGCTGTGAGCGGTGGAGCCGGAACTTCAGCCGCCCAGCGTCGCGCCTTGAGCGGTGTGCCTTTCGCTACGCTGCGCCGGTCGGTGATAGACAGAATGCTCGCATCGGGCGGATGGGTCGTGAACGATTTCGAGCGCGACATCAACGGACGCCGCGTCTACGTCGTGTTGGCCCAGACGGCTTCGGCGAACGACCTGCGCGCTCCGCAACAGTCCTGGACTTTCTACTTCACGGAGGTAGAGGGTCGCATCTACAACATCGTCTCCAACGCGCCTGTGGAATTTTCCGACCGCATGGCCGTAGAAGCCGAAAGAGTGATCGCCACACTCGGCATTCCGAGCAATCGCCCGACCGACAGGTCAGCCCAACGCCGCTAAAGCCCCCTTCACAAAACTTCTCTTGACACGACGCGTCAGAGCCAGTCGCCCGCGCGCCCTTTGAGAGAAACCCCCGGAGAAAAATAAATTCCATGATGACGAATGAAGCTGCACCGCAGATCACGCTCTCCGAGCTGCTGAAAAAGCTCGCCGAACTTGGCGGCTCAGACCTTCACATTACGACCAACACTCCGCCGCAGGTTCGCGTCGACGGACACCTGCGCCCGCTGGAAGGCTACCGCCCGCTCTCTTCCGCCGATACCAAACAGCTCGCCTACTCTGTGCTGACCGACGCGCAGAAGCATCGCTTTGAAGAGAATCTGGAGCTGGATTTTTCCTTCGGCGTCAAGGGCCTTTCTCGTTTTCGCGCCAACATCTTCAACCAGCGCGGCGCTGTCGGCGCGGTCTTTCGCGCCATCCCCTACGAGATCAAGCCCTTCGAAAAGCTCGGTCTGCCGGCGGTCGTCAAGCAGCTTTGCGACAAGCCGCGCGGCCTCATCCTCGTCACCGGGCCAACCGGCTCCGGCAAATCGACGACGCTCGCCGCGATGATTGACAAGATCAACAACGATCGCCACGAGCACATCCTGACCATCGAAGACCCCATAGAGTTTCTGCACAATCACAAGAACTGTCTGGTCAACCAGCGCGAGGTCAACGCCGACACCAAAGGCTTCGCCGAAGCCCTGCGTACGGCCCTGCGCCAGGATCCGGACGTAGTGCTGGTCGGCGAAATGCGCGATCTTGAGACCATCGAATCGGCGCTTCGCATCGCGGAGACGGGCCACTTAACCTTCGCCACGCTGCACACAAACTCCGCCGCCTCGACCATCAATCGCATCATCGACGTGTTCCCCTCGGACCAGCAGGCGCAGATCAGAGCGCAGCTCTCGCTCGTCCTCGAAGGCATCATGTGTCAGGCGCTTCTTCCGCGTGCCGACGGACAGGGTCGCGCGATGGCGCTTGAGATTCTGGTTCCGAACGCGGCCATCAGGAATCTGATTCGCGAAGACAAGGTGCACCAGATTTATTCCATGATGCAGACGGGCCAGGACAAGTACGGCATGCAGACCTTCAATCAGGCGCTCGCCTCGCTCTATCACAAGCGTATGATCACGATGGATGTCGCCATACAGCGCTCCTCGAACACGGACGAGCTGAAGGATTTGATCGAGCGCGGCTCGGGCCTCAACAACGGCAACGGTTCTGCCGCCACTGCCAACAAGCCCGGCGCGCACCCGAGCCCCTACGCCCAGGGCCGCCCCGTCGGCGTGCGCCCCGGCGTTAGATAAAACAGCGACCAGTGACAATTGACGAGTGACAAGCTAAAGAAAAGACCTACTACTAATTCTTCCCGCTCGTCGCTGTCCCAAGGAGTTTTCAGATATGCCCACTTACGTCTTCAAAGGCCGCAACCGACTCAACGAGATCGTGGTTGGCGAGCGCGTCGCAGACAACCGTGAAGCTTTGCGACAGATACTGCGCCGCGAGCAGGTCACGCTCACCTCCGTCAAAGAGAAAGGGCGCGAGGTCGGGATTCCAAAAATCGGCGGGCGCAAGAAGGTCAAGGCCAAAGTCCTCTCGATCTTCACGCGACAGTTCTCGGTGATGATCGATGCCGGGCTCCCGCTCGTGCAGTGTCTGGACATCCTGGGCCAACAGCAGGATCACAAACACTTCCAGCAAGTCCTGATGCAGGTGCGACAGGATGTGGAAGAGGGCTCGACGCTGGCCGCAGCCATGGCGCGCCACCCGAAGGTCTTCGATCAGCTCTACACGAACATGGTCGAGGCGGGCGAGACCGGCGGTATTCTTGACCTGATCTTACAGCGCCTCTCGACCTTTATCGAAAAGATCGTCAAGCTCAAGCGCGACGTGATGTCGGCGCTCATCTACCCGGCTGCCGTCATCCTGATGGCGATAGGCGCGATTGCCGTCATCATGATCGTCGTCATCCCTCAGTTTCAGAACATCTTCCTGGGCCTGCTCGGCCCGGGCGAATTGCTGCCGCTGCCGACGCGCATCGTCGTCGGCATCAGCGAATTCCTCGCCGGGTGGGGCGGCCTCGGCATTCTCGCCACCGTCATCGGCATCGTCGTCGCGCTGCGTTACTACTACAAGACTCCGAGCGGGCGGCGCATCCTGGATACCATCATCCTGAAACTACCCGTCTTCGGCGGCATCATGCGCAAGATAGCCGTCGCGCGTTTCTCGCGCACGCTGTCGACCCTGCTCTCCTCCGGCGTGCCCATCCTTCAATCCTTAGACATCACCGCACGCACAGCCGGCAACGTCGTCATCGAAAACGCCATCATGAAAGTGCGCGCGGGCGTCGAGCGCGGCGAAAACTTCGTCGATCCACTAAAAGCGACCGAGGTTTTCCCGAGCATGGTCGCGCAGATGATCGGCATCGGCGAACAGACCGGCGCTCTGGACGCCATGCTCGGCAAGATCGCAGACTTCTACGAGCAAGAGGTCGACGCCGCCATCGCCAACCTCCTCACCCTGATCGAGCCCATCCTGATCGGCTTCCTCGGCGTCACCATCGGCTCCATCGTCATCGCCATGTACCTCCCCCTCTTCACCCTCATCGGCAAGCTCTCGCAGGGCCACTGACTGCCTGATGAACAACTTGTTGTGGAAGAAAAATAATTAGCGCCCTGAGAAAATAATTACCGTCTCCCGGGAGAGTTAGCGTCTCATACAACACCTATAATGCCCGCGCCAAGTTTATTACTTGGCGCGGGCATTTACTATTATCAGCACCACAGCTCTTCCAATCACGGCCCTGCTCCTTTTGAACGCTTCAATACCTTGTCGGATCGCCTCAAAGCTCAAGGTTGCTGCGAAGCTGCGCGATGTCGCGCTGCGGCGGCGCGCCGAACAGCTTCTTGTAGTCGCGGCTGAAGTAGGCCGGGTCTTCGTAGCCGACGCGGTATCCGGCGCTCGCCGCATCCATGTCTTCGCCGAGCATCAGGCGGCGCGCCTCCTGCAGCCGTATCTGCTTCTGAAACTGTAAAGGGCTCATCGCTGTGACCGACTTGAAATGATGGTGGAAGCCCGAGACACTCATCCCCAGCTCGCGCGCAATGGCTTCGATCTGGAGCGGCTCATTGTAGTGCTCGCGCAGGCGCCCGATCGCCCTGGAGATGCGGCGGGTATCCCCCCTTGAAGAGGCCACGAGGTGGCCGAGGCGCGCTCCCTCTCCTCCGGCCAACAATCGGTAGACGATCTCCCTCATAATGAGCGGCGCGAGTATCTTTTGCTCGCCGGGTTTATCGACAAGCCGGACGAGCCTGACGACCGCGTCGAGGAGGTCTGCGTCTACGGGGTTAACGCCTATCGCCTTGATGCTGGCGTCGCCTTTCCGTGTCTCAGCTCCGGCCTCCATCATGACCGAGGCGACCAGCGCCGGGTCAAGGTCAAGCCTCAGGCCGAAATAGGGCTTCTCTTCCGACGCCTCCTCCACCCGAAAGACTACGGGGAGGTCTACCGTGAATAAGAGATAATGGCCCGGGTCGTACCAGAGGACTTCGTCCCCGACCAAGACCTGCTTGCCGCCCTGGGCGACGAAGCAGAAGGCGGGTTGGCACAGAGTGAGCGGCGACTCCGTCGGCTTGGTCAGGCGGGCGAGGAAGAGGCCGTCTAAGACCTCTCGTGCCCTGGCCTCGGGGAGGGCCAGCGCCATCCGTTCCAGCAATTCATCCCTACTGCTTTGTATCCTTTGCGCCTCGCGCTTAGCTTCTCTGCGGTTCATGAATTCATATTAGCCCATTCTCTCCATCCCCGGCACGCCACAGGCAGAATTTTTGCAGGAACGTACAATCATTCTCGATTATCGTCGTATCGCTTCGTGTCCCAGCGCCCTTAGAATCACGCTGAATCAGTAGGACATAAAAAAACCGACGCGAGCGAAACTGAAAGCTGCTTAGAGAAAGTTAAGCTGGGCCTACCGGCGGGCCTTGGAGAGAAGAAGGGGAAATCATGAAAAATGTTGTGTTGAATAACGGCGTGGAGATGCCCCTGTTAGGGTTTGGCGTCTACCAGATACCTGACCCCGAAGAGTGTGAGAGAAGCGTCTATGAGGCTTTACAGACGGGCTATCGCCTGATCGACACCGCAGCCGCTTACCAGAACGAGGAGGCGGTCGGCCACGCGATCAAAAGAAGTGGTGTCGTGAGGGAAGAAGTCTTCGTCACCACCAAGCTCTGGATTCAGGACGCAGGCTACGAGAGCGCGAAGCAGGCTTTCGAAAGGTCACTACAGCGCCTGCAACTCGACTACCTTGACCTGTACCTGATTCACCAGCCCTACGGTGACGTTTACGGCTCATGGCGTGCGATGGAGGAGCTGTACCGGGAGCGTAGGGTCAGGGCGATAGGCGTCAGCAACTTTCATACGGACCGTTTGATGGACTTGATAGTTCACAACGAGGTAGTGCCTGCGGTCAATCAGGTCGAGACGCACCCCTTCCACCAGCAGGTCGAGGCTCAGCAGTTCATGCGGGAGAACAATGTTCAGATCGAATCATGGGGGCCGTTCGCCGAAGGCCGAAACAACATCTTCCAGAACGAGCTGCTGCTCTCCATCGCCGGCAAGTACGGCAAATCGGTCGCGCAGGTCATCCTGCGCTGGCTGACACAAAGAGAAGTTGTCGTTATTCCGAAATCAGTCCGCAAGGAAAGGATCGTCGAGAATTTCAACATCTTCGACTTCCGGTTGAGTGCCGAGGACATGAGCGCCATCGCCACCCTGGACACGAAGCAAAGCCTCTTCTTCGACCACCGCGACCCGAAGATGGTGAAGATGTTGGGCGAAGTAAAGCTGAAGACCTGAGACAAGTCTTCAGCGGCTGAAGAAACGAGTAGACGTAAACCAGATATGAAAATGAAAAGAAACAGCCGGATGAAAGAGAATAAGGAAAGAGTCGAATATAAGGCTCAGGAAAATGGGGGCTACAGAACAGTGGCGCGGCAGCGGTTCGATTCACACCTTCCGACCTCACCGAGTTGAATTCGGCTGTGAGGGAGATTGATATCTATCCCGCACCAACAATACCAGAGCGATTGCAGAATTCATCCATCAAAAGGTCGGCGGCACAGTGGTCGCACTCGAATTGGAAACGCCTTATCCTGCTGATTATAACGCGACCGCGCAGCAGGCCGCCGGGGAGAATGAAACCGGCTGTTTGCCGCCTTGCACAGAGATTTTGCGGGGTAGTACAACGATTCGCGAGCATCGTCTTATCGCCCTCTATTCCTGCGTCTTTAGAATGTACTCTCAAACGGCAGGACACAAAAATTGGTTAATAACGTAACTAAAAGATATTTGGAGAAAGTTAAGGTAAGCCTTCCGCAGGCAACCCCGAAGGGGAAATAATGCAGAAGCGCAAACTCGGAAATAGCAATCTGGAAGTCTCAGCCCTCGGGCCGGGCTGTATGGGGCTGAGCTTCGGCTATGGCCCGGCCACGGACGAGCAAGAGGCAATTTCACTGATTCGGGCAGCCGTGGAACGAGGCGTCACATTCTTCGATACCACTGAGATTTACGGGTCGCTAACGAACGAGGAACTTGTCGGCGAAGCCTTAATGAAAGAAGGGTAACTTAAAAATGCGAGCAACTGTTATGTATGGCGCTGGCGACGTTCGCGTCGAGACCGTCCCGGACGCTTCGATAGTAGAGCCGACCGACGCGCTCGTCAGAGTCACGCGCGCCTGCATCTGCGGCAGCGACCTCTGGCCCTACAAGACGATGGAGCACACAGAGACCGGGCGACGGATGGGGCATGAGTTCATCGGCCTCGTCGAGGATGTCGGCTCAAACGTGCGCGCCGTCAAGCGGGGCGACCTCGTCGTCGCGCCGTTCGCATGGTCGGACGGCACTTGTGTCTTCTGCCGCGAGGGGTTGCAGACTTCCTGCCTGCACGGCGGGTGGTGGGGCGGCGAGCTCGACGGCGGCCAGGGCGAGGCGGTGCGTGTCCCACAGGCGGACGGGACGCTCTTCGTCCTGCCTGTGGGGCACGACGACGCGCTGATGCCGTCTTTGCTCACGCTCTCGGACGTGATGGGGACGGGCCACCACGCGGCCATCTCGGCCAGGGTCGGCCCCGGCAAGAGCGTGGCCGTGGTCGGTGACGGAGCGGTCGGCCTGTGCGGTGTTATTGCCGCCCGCCGCCTCGGCGCTGAACAGATCATCCTGCTGGGACGACATGCCGACCGGATCGCACTCGCCAGAGAGTTCGGCGCGACAGACGTTGTGAGCGAGCGAGGCGACGAAGCAATTGAGCGCGTGCGCGAGCTGACCGGCGGCCTCGGTGTTCACTCCGTCCTCGAATGCGTCGGCTATGAGCAGTCGACGCTCACGGCACTGAGCATCGCCCGTCCGGGCGGCGCGGTGGGCCGCGTCGGCCTCCCGCAGGACGAGAAGATTCCGGCGGCGCAGCCCACGTTCTTCAACAACCTGACCATCGCCGGAGGCCCTGCCCCCGTGCGCGCCTACTTCGAGGAACTGCTGCCCGACGTGCTGGAAGGCAGGATCGAGCCGGGTCGCGTGTTCGACCGCGTCACGGACATAGAGGGCGTACCGGACGGCTACCGGGCGATGAACGAGCGCGAGTCGATTAAGGTCATGATCGAGTTCTGAAGGTGAAGAAACACTTCGACCAGAAGGTTCTGACCGTTATTGACTGAGTCGAAAGGACAGACATGAAACTGCTCGCCAAGACGTTCGTATCGCTTTCTCTGATCGCCACGGCGTCCGCGCAAGTTAATCAGGCGGGAGCGCCTTAGGCGAAGTCAGGGGGCACGAGGTGGTTGTCCGCTTCCGGCAGCTCGGCGACCATATTCCTGTCATTAGCAGTGGGCTTAGAAAGGGAGACCCTTAAATGAATGACGATTTCGACGAGACCTCGGAGCCTGAGTTGACGGCTGACGAGGAGGCGCTGTTAAAGGAGATGCCGACGTTAACAGACATCGGGCAGGCGCGACGCACATTTCTGGGGCAGACTATCGCGGGGAGTCTCGGAGCTTTCGCGCTGATGCTGCTTGAGAAGGAGAGGGCGCTCGCCGCGCTGGCTACCTCGCCTGAGGCTGTCTTCGCGCCGGCCACGGCATTGGAGAACCCCGTCAGGGTCACACTGAAGGTCAACGGCGCGACTAAAACCCTTGAGCTTGATTCGCGCATGGTTCTGCTCGACGCCCTGCGCGAGAGGCTGGAACTGACCGGCACGAAGAAGGGCTGCGATCAGGGGCAGTGCGGCGCTTGCACCGTCATCGTCGACGGGCGGCGCGTGCTCTCTTGCCTGACGCTCGCCGCGACAATGGAAGGCCGTGAGGTCACGACCATTGAAGGGCTGGCGCGTGGCGACCAACTGCATCCCGTGCAGGCGGCCTTCATCAAGTATGACGGCTTCCAGTGTGGCTACTGCACGCCGGGGCAGATCTGCTCCGCGGTGGGCCTGCTCGAAGAGGCGCGGCGCGGCGAGGTCAGCCACGTCACGGAAGACGTGACGGTCGTGACGACCCGGCTCACGGACGACGAAATACGCGAGCGTATGAGCGGAAACATCTGCCGCTGTGGGGCCTACCCGAAGATAGTCGCGGCCATACAGGAAGCACACTCTGGCAGAGAGACGGCGCGGACTTGGCGCTTCGTCGAAGAGGCAGAGCTGGCGCGAGTCAGAAAGGAGATGGACGATGAGACCGTTTAAGTACGTGCGCGCAAGCGATGCTCTTGAGGCCGTGCGCGCGGTCGCGGCCAACCCACAGGCGAAGTTCCTGGCGGGCGGGACTAACATTCTCGATCTGATGAAAGAGGACGTTGAGCGCCCGAACGAGCTAGTCGACCTGACGCGCCTCAAGATGGCCGAGATCAAGGCTGCGGGCGGCGGCGTCTCCATCGGCGCACTCGCGAAGAACACCGACACGGCCAACCACCCTCTCATACGCCACCACTACCCGCTGCTGACGCAGGCCATTGTCGCGGGCGCGTCCGGCCAGCTGCGTAACATGGCGACCAACGGTGGAAACCTCATGCAGCGCACGCGCTGCCAGTACTTCTACGACACCGCCATGCCCTGCAACAAGCGCGAGCCGGGCAGCGGGTGCGGCGCGCTCGAAGGCTTAAATCGCATTCACGCCATCTTCGGATGGAGCGAGAAGTGTGTGGCGACGTATCCGGGCGACATGGCGAACGCGCTCTACGCGCTCGAAGCGGTCGTGAGGGTGAGGGGCGCGGGAGGGCAGGAGCGCACGATACCCATCAATGACTTTCACCGCCTGCCGGGCACGACGCCGGAGAAGGACAACAACCTCGGGCACGGCGAACTGATCGTGGCGATTGATCTGCCGAAGTCCAGCTTCGCGAAGAACTCCTACTACCTGAAGGTGCGCGACCGTGCGTCGTACGCCTTCGCGCTCGTCGCGGTGGCCGCGGCGCTCGACCTCAACGGCGGCACAATCAGGCGGGCACGCGTCGTGCTCGGCGGTGTGGCCCATAAGCCCTGGCGTAGTGCGGAGGCGGAAGCCACGCTCGCCGGAAGACCCGCGTCGGAAGAGACCTTCCGGCGGGCGGCAGAGGCGGCACTTAAAGACGCGAGACCGCTGACGCATAACGCCTACAAAGTCGAGCTGGGGAAGCGCGCCGTCGTGCGCGCGCTGATGCGTGCGAGCAGGCTGGCCTGACGCGAGAAAGGTGATGAGATGACGAGGTACATCGGAAAAGAGATGAGCCGCGTGGACGGCGTGGCGAAGGTGACAGGCAGGGCGAAGTACGCGGCGGAATTTAAGGTTCCGCACCTCGCCTACGGGTTCATCGTGCTGGGCTCCGTGGCGAAGGGGACTATCAAATCCATAGACGCGCGGGAAGCCGAAAGCGCGCCCGGAGTGATACGCGTCTTCACGCACCTGAACGTGCCGAAGCTTGGGCCGAAGACCATCACGGAGGACGCGCCACCGCGCGGCGCACGCGATGAGCGGGACAAATCTTTCCGCGCTCTCCAATCCGACAGAATCTACTTCAACGCGCAGCCCGTGGCGCTCGTCGTCGCAGAGACGTACGAGCAAGCGCGCTACGCCTCGCGCCTCGTCCGTGTCTCCTACAACGCGGAGAAGCACGCGACCGACACGGAGGCCGTGCGCGTGCGCGCGCGTATGCCCCCGCGGGCGTCGGCCAAGCCTCGTGGCAATCCGGAGGACGCGATGAAGAGCGCGGCGGTCAAGATAGAAGCCGAGTACCGCATCCCCATAGAGCACCACAACCCCATGGAGCCGCACGCTGCCATCGCCGTCTGGCAGGACGACAGGCTCACCATCTTCGACAAGACGCAGGAGGTCTACGGCGTGCGCGCGCACCTCGCGTCGGCCTTCGGCATCCCCGAAGAAAATGTCTCGGTCATCTCCCCTTACGTCGGCGGGGCATTCGGGTCTTCACTCAGGCCGAACTACTATCCGGCGTTGACGGCCATGGCGGCGCGCGAGTTGAAGCGCCCGGTCAAGGTCGTCTACACGCGCACGCAGATGTTCACCGGCCACGGCTACCGCCCCTACACGATCCAGAAGATCGCGCTCGGGGCCGAAGCGTCGGGGAAGCTCACGGCGATGATCCACGAGGCCGTGCATAACACCTCCAGCTTCGAGGAGTTCAACGACAACACGACCGGCTTCACTCGCCAGGTCTACGCCTGCCCGAACCTCTACGCGCCGACGAAGATCGTCGACACCGACCTCAACACGCCGACCTGGATGCGCGCGCCGGGGGCCGTCAGCGGCATGTTCGCGCTGGAGTGCGCGATGGACGAGCTGGCCTACGCGCTCAAGATCGACCCGCTGGAGCTCCGCCTCATCAACTACGCCGAGACTGACCCGGAGAGCGGCCGGCCGTTTTCGAGCAAGGCGCTCAGGGAGTGCTACCGGCTCGGCGCGGAGAAGTTCGGCTGGAAGGGGCGCAAGATGGAGCCGCGCTCGATGCGCGACGGGCGGCTGCTCGTCGGCTGGGGGACGGCCACCGGCATCTGGGGCGCGTTCCAGATGCCGGCCGCGGCCCGCATCACGCTCAAGGCGGACGGGACGGCGCACGTCGCCAGCGCGACGAGCGACATCGGCCCCGGCACCTACACGGTCGTCACGATGATCGCCGCCGAGTACCTGGGGCTGCCCATCGAGCGCGTGCAGTTCGAGCTGGGCGACACGAAGCTGCCGCGCGCGCCCGCGCAGGGCGGGTCGTGGACGACGGCGAGCGTCGGCTCGGCCGTGCATGGTGCGGCGCTGGCCGTCGCCGCGAAGTTGCTGACGACGGCGAACCGGGATGCGTCCTCGCCGCTGAAGGGGGCGACGGCCGCGGACGTGGAGATGGCGGACGGCCGGCTGCGGCTCAAGGCCGACCCGTCGAAGTTCGTCAACGTCTCCGAAGTCATGC
>DASVWI010000031.1:0-24007 GCA_036389675.1 Pyrinomonadaceae bacterium | reverse complement strand
GCAGGCTTTCGATAGCAGTCGATGCCCGGATTGTCAGGGAACGGGTTTCTACTATCCGAGGGGAGTGAGCAAGGGGGTGGTCAAGTGTCAGCACCAGAGGCTCAGCGTCTCCCGCGACACCGAGCAGGCCGGCTCTTGAACTGTTAGTTTTATGATCGGGAGTCTTCAGAAATTTTAGAGAAGTAACCAAAGCGGAGGAGAGGATTAACAGTAGAACTGATTACTGCCAAATCAGTTCATGAAGAATGTTTCACAGCAGAGGTTATTGTATATAAGATAAGCAAAACCCCTGTTCCAAATTGATTGAGTTCACAAACGTGAAAGTTGTGTTCCCGTCAGAGTATGATAGGTCGGAGCGGCGGAAGGGGGATTGAAACACTCCGGGCAATGAGAAGAGCTTACACTAAACGAACTTTCAAACTACGGCTGCTGGCGTTCGTGCTGGCGAGCGCGCTCGCATGGTACAGCGTCAATCCAGCGCCCAGACCCTTTACCAGAATCCGGCGAGAAGATGAGTTGCCGGACGAATGGAAACGTGAGTTAGAGCCCGGGCTTCATGGAGCGGCCATCTCGCCGGTAGCACTTGGAACATCTGGCACAGCGTTAGAGCAAACACCTTTGCCAGATCAGGATGAGGATGATTTCGAGTGGCCTGATTTCATTGACGGCTGATAGGTGGGAACTGAATGGATACTGCTGGCCGAAACATGGCTCTGCAATTGCGAACGCCTGAATTGCAAGTGGCGTTGCGCAGTGCCGTCTCGCTCTGGGCGTCGGCTACGACAAGCGAGAGCGGGAGACGCCACGACCTGCTGCGCGACAAGCAGCGCATCGTACTATCTTTCTTCCAGCACACGGGAAAGCTGCCGGCGGAGGTCGAGCCTTCGGACGTACAACAGTGGATCGTAGATTTGGAAGAGAAGGGAGCTAAGAACGGTACGACCTATCAGCATGCTTGTCTGCTCTCTTCTTTCTACTCCTGGGCCATGCGCGACCCTGAGATAGGGCAGCACATACGCGGGAACCCGGCGCGCCTCGCACGGCCCAAGGCTCCCAAGCCTTACCAGACCGAGAGCGTGAAAGCGATGTCGGACGAAGAGGTACAGGCCCTCGTCAGTGCGGTGCGCCGGAGAGCGCGCAGAGACGACATCGTGGGGAAAAGAGATTATGCACTGCTGCTGACATACCTGGCTACGGGTTTGAGGAGAAGCGAAGTCATATCGCTTCGGGGAAAGGACGTTCATCTGGATGATACTTTGATACTCGCCTACAGGGCCAAGGGCGGCGATTATCGCAGCCGTGAAGTCAGGGAGCCACAGGTCAAAGAGGCGCTGCTGGATTACTTATCATCCGCGGGCCGGATGCATGCTCTGAAGACAGACGCTCCGCTGTGGACGAGGCACGACCGGGCGGGCCAACCCGGTGAGGCTCTGACCTCGCATTGCTTTGTAAAGAATTTGAAGAAGTACGCGCTGGAGGCGGGCGTGAAGGATTTCCACCTGCATCGAACAAGACATACGTTCGCGAGGATAGTTTCTGAATTCACCGGGGACATTACAGCCACGCAGAACGCCCTTGATCATCAGAACCGCTCGACCACGCGCGTGTACGTGCAGCGCATTGCCGTCAAGCGCGATCTTTACAGCGGTGAGATTTCCAAGAGGTGGAGCGGTTAGAATCCAGCTACGGTGAGCGCGGCATAGTTGCGAGCAGCGTCTCCGCTTAAGGCTGATTGTCGGGCACAGACGCTAAGAGATTCTTGCCTTTTCAAAAGTGGCAGTAGTATTATCGGCGCGCACCTTACTTGTTAATTAAATCGGCAGTCTGCTATCTCCAAAACGTCTGGACTTACCCTGGCACTCACTCTGACTAGAGGGCACTGACAACCATGGAAACTTTTCAACGAGCGGAACTGAAAGAGCGCGCACCCGAAAACAAAGACCTGGATAAAGCTGCTTTGCAGGCTCTGGCTCAGGCAGCCATCAACGTGGAGCTGTTTACCATCCCTTTGTACATGGTCTCTCTGTTCTCCATTCAGGGGATGCACCAGATCACCAGCGCGGGCAATGATTTTTATCAGGGCAGGCTGTGGCCGGGCGCTGCTCCGTCGCGCGCTCCCGAGAGTGACCCCGACAACCCGACCAATGCGCTCGCGTTCAATCATTTCTTCAGCGTCTTCATAGACGAGATGCTGCACCTGCAATTGGCCTCGAACATCGCCAAAGTTCTGGGCGTCATGCCGACCTATAACAGCCCCGTGTTGCAGGATACGAATTTCGGTTGGATATGTTACGGCCCGGACAATACGATTCTTCCGCACATACTCGATTTTCAGGACACCATCGCCGGGTACAACGACATCAAGGTGAAACTCGACGCGCTGACTCTCGATCAAAACAGACTCTTTCTGGCTATTGAAGAGAATGAAGATGATGCCAGAAGCATTATCGACCCGGATAAGGTGGGGAATTACTTTCCTTCCGTTCCGTTTGAAAATTGGAGCGCCGGCGACACGGAGGAAAACCTGCCGATGTTTGGCACTATCGGCTGGATGTACAAATGCCTTTGGCAGTACATGGAGATCGAGTACACCGACGGCACTTCATTGATCGAATACGTCTTCAACCGTGGCACACTGGAAAGAGACCTGTTCGACAGCAGCAGCAGCTATCACAAGCCTGAGTATCCGTTGATGCCTACGATGGCGTCGGCGGTCAGTCCTCGCAACGCCATGGAGAATATCCTGAACATGATCAACGCCATCACAGATCAGGGTGAGGGCTCAGGCGTGGCCGAGTGGATCAGGCGCATGAGGGGAGTGCTCGAATACGCGCCCGTCGAGCAACAGTTTCAACCGGACGAGAAGGCGCTCGATTTCAACTATCCCAACTACACAGATACGGGAACGCAGAATAACCCTTCGGGCGACACGGTCGCGCGCAGCAAGAACGGCGGGTTGGACCATCATGACCGTTTCCTCGCCATCAACGACCTGCTGAAGACGGGCAAGGTTGTGACCTGGGATCAGTGGCATGCGAGTGGAAACAAATGGACGGCTGAGCTACTGAAGACGACCGGCTACGAATTGAACAAATGGCCCTTGCCGACCGCCGAAGATATCGCAGCCGCGCTGAACAATCTAAAGGGATCGGCTGACAACTACAGCACCTTCAGTCAGGTGGCGGCGGGCTCTATTGCGGGAATCACACGCGTGCTGTCGGGCTTCTGGACGAATGAGATGACTTCGTTTCCCAACCCCTCCATGTACGGCTCGGGTGATCGCGTCTCCATTTGCTGGGCCATCTTCGGGCAGTACCCGGATATTACGAAGGGCATCGTGGATAAGACGCCGGGCACGCTGTACCATGCCTGTCAGGCGCTAGACCTTGAGAGCGCGGGTAACAGTTGCGCGCCCGTGGCGGTCTTCCATTCCTGTCGCGGCTCGAACGGTTGCAAGGCCGAAGGAGGCTGCGGCTTCGTGCAGGTGGTGGGCGAAACCAAGGTCTTGTGCGGCCAGAAGGTCATGAAGGAACAACTGATGCCGACCTTGAAGCCCGCCGCCGCGCTGCAAGGCGTTCTGAAATTTTATAGCGCGCCGTCGGACAATGCCTGCGCCGGAAATGGCGGCTGCGCCATCCCTATTTCGGCCTCGCAGTTGTATCCGCTGCCTGACTCCACCAAGCCTGATCAGAAGGACGGAGAGATGGAGTTGTACGACTTCACAGGCACGACCGGTGCGCCCGTCAAGCTGCCCAACAAACTTTCTTATTCGATGGGCGACAAGGTATACGACGTGGCGTGGAACGCTTACATAGAAGTGCTCAAGCACCGGCAGGTGAATCCGCTGCCGGAGAAACCGGCAGTGGACACAGACCTGCGGCTGGCCTTCCCGCCCTCCACCTGATCTGGGATTAAATCTTTTCAAGTGCAGAACACCCAACTCCAACGCCTTGGACTTCCCAATCTCGGCAAAGGGGTTGGTCTGCGTAATCAACACTTTTCTTACCTGATGCGACACCCACCGCAGGTGGATTGGTTTGAAATTATCAGTGAGAATTTCATGGATAATTTCGGCTATGCGCGCCACGTGCTTGAGCGCATGGCTGCCATCCGCCCGATAGTGATGCACGGGGTATCAATGTCTATCGGCAGCACAGACCCGCTCGACTGGAAGTACCTCGAGAGCCTCAAAGCACTGGCCGAATTCGTCCAGCCCGTGTGGGTCTCCGATCACTTGTGCTGGACTGGCGTGTCGCACGTCAACACGCACGACCTCTTGCCCATGCCGTTGACGGAGGAAAGTCTGGGCCACGTGATCAATCGTGTCGGGCAGATACAGGATTTCCTACGTCGGCCACTGGTATTGGAAAATCCTTCGACCTACTTTGAATTCAGGGAATCAACCATCACCGAATGGGATTTTCTGTCTGAGTTGGCGAAGCAGACCGGCTGCGGGCTTTTGCTGGACGTGAACAATGTGTATGTCTCAGGCTTCAATCACGGCTTCGACCCTGAGCATTACATCAGAAGCCTGCCGCCTGAGAGCATCGTGCAGATTCATCTCGCTGGCCCTTCCGATTGCGGGCAGTATCTGGTCGATACGCACGATCAGCCAGTGCCTGCGCCCGTCTGGCGTCTCTATAAACTGGCGCAGGAATTGACGGGCGGCGTCTCGACCCTTTTGGAGTGGGACGCCAACATTCCGGATTTCCCTGAGCTGGTCGCGGAGCTGCACAAAGCGGACGCGGCGCTTCGAGGCATGATTCCTGATGCCCCCGTCAGCAAATCCATTGCGGCGGCTGTGGTCTCAAATCCGGTCGGTTTCCAGTTGGCGCTAAACGATGACTGAGCCATCGCTCCGACACTTACAGCATTGGATGAAAGCGGTCGTCACGGAGCGCGGCGGTCTGGATGAGAAGTTGCAGGCCGCGGCCTCTCAGCATGATGGTCTGCGGATAGAGGATGTGATTGTCGAAAAGCGCGGCCTCTCGGCACACAAACGTCTGAGTATTTACACCGGCGGCTATGTGCTGCGGCTGCTCGAGTGTATGCGAGCGGATTTTCCGGCGCTGCGAAATTTTGTTGGTGATACTGTTTTCGATGCGTTTGCTAAAGCCTATATCATCAGCCACCCGCCGAAGTCTTCGAGCCTGTTCGATCTGGGCGCAGGCTTCCCGCAATTTCTGGAAGAGACAAAACCTCCTGACAGTGCGCTGCAAGCGGATTTGAATGGGCTGCTGGATATGCCGCCGGAGCTGGCCCGCCTGGAGCGTGCGCGCTCTGAGATCAGGCGCGCGCCCGGCACAGAACAAGACCCGCAGGGGACGCAACCTCTATCGCCCCTCGCAATTTTCAGCGAGTCCATTACGCTTGAGGCTACGCCCTGCCTGCGGCTGCTCAAGCTGAAATTTCCGCTGGTTGATTTTCTCAGGAGGTCTGATCGAAACGAGCGGCCCGCGCCTCCGTTACCCGAAAGCTCGTTTGCGGCGCTCGGCAGGTCGAATTACCGGCTACACATGGAGGAAGTAGCTATGTGGCAATTCGCTTTTTTGAAGGCTTGCGAGCATCCCCTGCCGCTTCCGCTGGCTGCCGGTCGCGCCGCTGAGGAGAGCGGAAAGGAAACGGCCTTTATCCTCGCCGAGCTGGTCGTCTGGCTGCCGGTCGCGCTGGGGCTGGGATTCCTGCGACGGGTCTCCTGAGGCTGACCGTGCGCTACTGTCTGGAGAGAGCGATCTGGTCAAAGCGCTCGACGTAGTTTTTAGCGTATAGCTCGACGGCTCGACGGATTCTGGTGAAAAGCACACGCTGGTCGCTCTCCTTGGTGATTCTGTCGCGCAGATAGAGCATGGCGTTCGCCTCTCCCCAGTACTCCCTGTCTTCCCATATCTCGACGGGCGTGCCGCCCATTCGCTGGGCCAACTCTACCAGGCGCGGGTCCAAGGTGTTGCGACCGTTGCTGAGCAGAATTTTGTTGTAGACGGGCATCAATTGATTTTGCAGTTGATAGCGTGGCCCGTCGGCGCTGAACACCTGCTTGATGTGGCCGAACTCGTGCGCGATTTTAGCCGCCGCGAGGACGTTTTTGTCGACGGCGAAGGACGCATCGCGCGGCGTCAGCGAATTCATGACAGGGAAGTAGATGGGATTCGGATAACCTTCATCAATCCTGCAGCCAAGATTGATCGTCGCCGCGATCAGTTCGCCCTTCTCGTTCCATGTGTACTGGCCCGTGCCCGCCCCGTTCCGGTCATCACAGTTGACGGTGATCGTTAGCGTGAAGGCTGCGTTCTGCTCATATGCCTTCCACTGCCTCTGGCCCGTCTCGCTATAGAGAAACTCGCTTTTCCACTGCTCGTACCTCTCCCTGTATTTGTCCGGGATAACTTCCCTGATGCCGCCGGATGATGGGGAAGGAAACCCCTTTGCCGAGGAGGCCGCCGCGCCGTAGGCCGCATGAGGCCGAGCAGGCGCGGCAGTGAGTAGCTCGCCTCCTTGCTGCGCGCAGAGCCGCACGGGAATCCCTAATTGAAAGATGAAAGAGAGGAGTAAGAAGAGACAGCTGGTGCGCGGTATTCTCATCGAGTAAACGTCTCCGAGTTCTGACGCGGCCTGTTCTATAAGCCTGAGAAGAATTGATCGCAGGGCAATTAATAACAGATCTCCGGCACAAGTCAACAGTTTCTGCTGTGAGGGGAAATCCTTTTGATCGCTGCTTCACAGAAGAAAGCACGCTCTGGAGAATAGCCCTTGAGGAGCGCTTCGCCGTCAAGACTCGAACGGGATTGGAAAACCTTTGAAAGGTCATCCAACCCCGTTTGAAAAGAACGACGATGCTCTCGGACTAAAACAGGAATTTGATTCCGATTTGAGCGCGTCGAGCGTAGTTGTCCTGATTAGGAGCGCTGACCTGGCCGAAATTAGACGCCGTTTGATTCGTCACCGGAGCGGGGAAGTAAGGCTCGTTGAAAGCGTTGATCAGCTCGAACCTGATCTGCACTTTCATATTTTCGCGTATGACTATGTCCTTGAGAAGCGACAGGTCGACGTTATTGATGAAGTCTCTACGGACGTTGCTGAAGCGATAGGGCAGCGTTCGCAGATGACTGAT
The DNA here is from genome assembly GCA_036389675.1 of Pyrinomonadaceae bacterium. Classification (GTDB taxonomy): domain Bacteria; phylum Acidobacteriota; class Blastocatellia; order Pyrinomonadales; family Pyrinomonadaceae; genus DASQYE01. The sequence continues at coordinate 16,899 of DASVWI010000031.1, read as the reverse complement.
GGGGGTCGCGTTCGTCGCCGTCGTATTCAGGGCCGATGTAAAGACGGAGGTGTTGAACCAGTGATCGGTCGTTCTCTGGTCGGAGGGAATCGCGATTTCGCCGCCGTTGTAGAAGATGTCGCCGGAGGTCGCGGCGGAGGTCAGATTATAGGCTCCGAAGGCTATGGGGAAGCCGCTTTGCATCTGGTAGACCCCGCCGATCTGCCAGCCGCCAACGACGGCGTTCACAAATCCGTTCGCGTCCGAGAAGAAAGACCTGCCCTTGCCGAACGGCAGCTGGTACATCGCGCTGAAAGAGAATCTATGCGGCGAGTCCTGATCTGAAATCATCTTCGTCGGCCTCTCGTCGCCGGCGTTCAGATACTCCGTAGCCTGAAGCCATTTCGACCAGGTGTAACTGGCCGAGACCGTGTAGCCTTTGGAGAAACGCTTCTCAAGACGAAATTGAGCGGCGTGATACCACGACTTGCCGTCGTTGTTGGTCGTCAGTATGTCCCCGAATTGCGGGTAGGGACGCAACAACTGCGAGCGAGCGATACGGGCGTTATTGAACGAAGTGCCGAGCCCCTGAAAAGGATTCGATACCTGCTCTGTCAGGAAGTTGTTGTTGCTGACCTGTGCGGCGCTGCGCGTGTTGTCAGCGTTCAGATACTTGTTCGGCAGGGCATTGATGTTGCGGACAATCTCTATGTTGTAGCCGTGGTTGCCGACGTACACGGCTTCAGCGACCCAGCCGCCCGAAAGCTCGCGCTGAACGCCTATCTGCCAGCGCGCCTGCTTGGATACCTCCGGGTTTTGATTGAAGAAGGAGATCGCCTGACCGAGAGCGGTCTGGCGTCCGAGGGTATTACCGACGGGCTCAAGGATGGGGGTGTTGGCGAGCGGCGTCGAGAGCGTAAAGGGAATCTGCGCGCCGTTGGGAAGAGCATTCAGTTGGCCGGTCGTGGTCTGAGAGTATCCGGGTTGAATCACATCGCCGCGTCTCTCTCCGAGGAATCCGGCGAACAGACCGAAACCGCCGCGCAGGACGGTCTGCTCGTCCCACTGGTAGGCGAACCCAACGCGCGGCAGCAGCGTGTCCTTGGGCGTGTTGTATAACCCGCTGCCCGTGTCCTTGCCGGCGAACAGCAGGCCACCCTTGACGTTGAAATTATTCGGGTCGATGCCCGCGACCGGGTTGGCGACCAGCCGGGCGCGGGCGGCTGCCTGTATGGGTTGAACGTAATCGAAATCGAAGCCGGAAACGCTCCTGTTCTGTCGTTCGACCAGCGGAGACTCCAACTCGTAGCGCAGGCCCAGATTCAAGGTCAGCTTACTATTGACCCTCCAATCATCCTGCACGAAAAATCCCCACGTCTTCGAGTACTCGGAGTAATCCGCGCGCCGCACGAAATTCACGGTCGTCGGGTATCCCAGAAGGAAAGAGGCGAAGGCTTGCAGACCGTTAAAGTCCGCGCCACTGCTGCTGTTCTGTCTGGTGTAAGTGTTGTCGAAGATGAACTGGCCCGTCTGGTCGTTGCTGGAAAAGGAATCGTCCTCGCGGTAAATCCTCATCTCGACGCCGAACTTCGCCGAGTGCGTGTCCACTACTTTATTTAACGTGGCCGACACTGAATGAGAGCTGACGGGTCTGAACTCGTTCGACATGCCGTTGCTCAAAACCGTGTTCGCGGGAAAATCGATGCGCGGAAAGCGCCTGATATCATCGGTCGTCAGATTGTTGAAGTAGGCCGGGAAGCCCAGTTGTGTGAGATCAAACCCGCGCGCGTCTTCTTCCTGATCCTGACCGCGGATGAAGCGATTGAAACCGTACCTGACGTTCAGCACGGTGGTCGCATTAATCGTGTGGACATCGTCGATCACACCCTGCCGCGAGTTGAAAAGGAAGTTGACGCCGGAGTAGGCCGTCGCGGTGTAGTCGTTGTAAATGCTGAAGCGGTTGTACCAGCTTCCGCGCACAAACATCCTGTTCTTGCTGTTGATGTTCTGGTCAACGCGAAACGTGTAGTTGTCGTAGGGCTGCGTCACTTCCGTCAGCGTTGAGTCGAAAATATTCCCGAGCAGGCCGGAATTCTTAGGCGAGCCGAAGTAGGTCAGAATCGCCTTCGCGACAGGGTTGATGCGCGACGATGGTATTTTGTTTCCGGCAAACTGTTGCCCGACGAAGGCGGTTCCGCTCGGCACACGCGTCAGCGGGTCATATATGTTCACGCAATTAGTTTGCGGCGCAGGGGGCGCGGGACAGGCGAACGCCGAAAAATCGCCATTGATCAGCGCCTGTGTCGGGACATAGACGTTCTGGTTGGCGTCAAAGCGTGGACGCGAATCACGAATGCCCTCATAGCTGAAGAGGAAGAAGGTTTTGTCCCGTCCGTCATAAATTTTCGGGATGCGAACCGGCCCGCTGATGTAGCCGCCGAAACGGTTTGAGAAGGTCTCCGGGCGCGTCTGGCCTCTCTGGTTTCCAAAGAAGTCGTTGGCCGCCCAGTTGCCGGGCTCCTTGAACAGATAGGCCGAGCCGTGAAAGGCGTTCGCGCCGGACTTGATGGTGATACTGGTCACACCGCCCTCCGTGTTGCCGAACTGCGAATCGAAGGTCGCCGTCTGCACCTTGAACTCCTGCACGATGTCGGTCGGCGGCACGTAGGTGGCGATCACTTCGTTGGCATTGGCGGTCGCGGTGCTGGGCGCGCCGTCGATCAACAGGTCGCTGCGGTTGCCGCGTGTTCCATCAAAGGCATAACCGATGATGTGCGTCGGCTCGAAGGGGCGATCAAGTCTGGTGCTGCCCGTGTAGGTGACGCCTGGCGAGAGCCCTATGAGCGTATACGGGTCGCCGTGAACGAGCGGCAGCTCCTCTATGCGTTTCTGATCTATCGTCTGGCCGAGGTTGGCATCAGCCGTGTTGAGCGGCGTGCTTTCAGCCGTGACCGTGACCGTCTCCTGTGTGCCCCCGACCTCAAGCGTGACGTTTAAGTCCGTGGTCTCGTTGATGCGTACCTGCACTCCGTCCTGAATAGACTTTTTAAATCCCGTGACCTCGACCAGCACCTGATAGTTTCCCGGCAGCAGGTAAGGCGCTTGAAATAATCCTCCATCATTTGTCGTCAGCGTGACGGTCGTTCCGCGCGCCGCATCGATGATGCTGACGGATGCGCCCGGCACTGCCGCCTTGTTTGAGTCTACAACCGTGCCTGTGATCTTGCCGCGTGCCTCCTGAGCGCTGAGCGATGAGGGGAAGACCAGCATGACAAGCATGAAAACCAGAATGAATAGTCCACAGGTTGATCCGTTAAGTCTTAATCTCATAATCCAATCTCCTTAAATGCGGTGAAGATGCGGGCGCGTCGCTTTCGCCCCCCGGGTGTGCCGTCGCACTGGTCTCGGTTAAAGTCAGGAAGCACGACCTAGACCAGAGGGCATAAAGCTCAGCCCCTGCTTTAGTCGTTTCGATTCAACAGGCTCGATAAAACAGGTTGTGTAATGTTCAGGAGATGAACAAAAGCGCGAACGTCGTTCAGGCTCGAGCTTTCATTCTCTTTCTATCAAAGGGGTTGTCAAGATTATTCGTCTCAAAGCCGCACGTTTTGCATAGCGGAATGCGGGACAGCACTCATGTCTGGCGCTCAAGCTAAATGAGCGCATACGCTTAGGTCAGTTTCCCGGCCACGCGCACGAGCCTCATTATTGACGGCCCGAAATCGCCTGTGTTATGAATAGCGAAACGCCGCAGGCCGCTCCTTCAGCTTTAATCACCCTTGCGCCGGAGCGTCCAGTCTTTGCTCCCATTCTGTCCGGTCTGTTAACGAGGAACACGAATGAAGGACGATGTGAATCGCTCGGGACACAGCCGTTACGTCGTCAAATCTCTGGTTCACGCTTCCGAAGTGCTCAGCGCCTTTCGAGACAAAGGCGAGGTCTTGCAGCTCAAAGATATCGTCGCGCGCACAGGCTTCAACAAGGGGATGTGCTTCCGTCTACTCTACACCCTGCACATGTGCGGCTTTGTGGAGAAGGTGGCCGTCAACCAGTATCGTCTGATGTCGGACATGCGCCCGAGCCGCAGATATCGCATAGGCTATGCAGGTCACGGGCAGGAGGCCTCATTCATACATGAGGTCGGGTCGAGCCTCATGCGCGCAGCCGAGAGCGCTCACGTCGAGCTGGTGGTGGTCGATAATCGTTACAACCCCAGGACGGCGCTGCGCAATGCTGATTACCTGATTCGTGAAGAGGTAGACCTGGTAATAGAGTTTCAGGCCGACGAGCTGATCGCTCCTGAAATAGCCCGTAAGTTTCTGGAAGCGCACATCCCTATGATCGCCATTGATATCCCTCATCCCGGCGCGACCTACTTCGGCGCGAACAATTACGAAGCGGGTCTGATCGGCGGGCGTCACCTCGGTCGTTGGGCGGCGAGGAATTGGGAAGGCACTGTGGAAGAGATTCTGATGATTGAAATCTCTCGCGCCGGCTTAGTGCCGCAGACGAGGATCAGGGGAATGCTGGTCGGCATACAGGAGGTGCTGCACCTGAGCGATCAATGCCAGGTCATTCACGTTGACGGCGACGGTCAGTTCGGTGCGACGCTGAAACAGGTTCGCAAGCACCTGCGTACGTCGCAGGCAAAGCATATACTGGTCGGTGCGGCCAACGACCCGAGCGCGCTCGGAGCCCTGCGCGGGTTTCAGGAGGCCGGGCGTCTGTCTGATTGCGCCATCGTCGGGCACAACGGCGAGCCGGAAGGACGAGCGGGATTACGCGAGTCACACAAGCGCCTGATCGGCTCTGTCGCTTACTTTCCCGAAAAATACGGCCCCAGCGTTATACGTCTGGCCCTGGATGTCCTGGAGCGAAAGCCTACGCAGCCGGCGGTCTTTATCAAGCACCAGCTCATCACGCCGGAGAACGTAGACCATTTCTATCCCAACGACAATTTGATGGAGTTATTGCATGCGCCGCCGTGGGCTCGTTATTGAACATTTCCGCATCACGCGCTCCGAGTCCGATAACGTCGCCGCTTTCTTACCCCCGGACTATGGCGACCGGCGCAGAGCTGTGAGCCTGACCAACCGCTGCCGCCGCAGGAGAAAATGAGCACATTGCGATGAAGAGATATAGCACGCGTAGTCTCGGCCTTCGGATAGGCTTGACGGTCGCCGTGGTTGCGATCATCGGTTCGGCCCTGGGGCTCGCATATTATCTGCGCTCAAGGCATGGCGCGCCAACAAGCTCTAAGTACAGAGACAGTATCGCCGGTAATCACCCGATGCCGAACACCGGCGGAGAAGCTGCGACGTTCAGCACGCAGGGCACAGTCAATCTCACAGGCGAGTACTTCAAAGCTCAAGGCAGGAACGGCCAGAGTTGCGCGACGTGCCACATCCCGGAGGATGGCTGGAGCATCAACCCCGGCACGCTGCAACGGCTGTTCGATGAAACGGGGGGCACGCACCCGGTCTTCAGCCCGCTCGACGCCAACAACCCGAACACGGATGTCTCAACGGCGGGAGCGCGCCGCACCGCCTACAGCATGCTCTTGACGCGCGGCGTATTTCGCAGGGGCGGCGCTCCACGTCCGGACTCCGAGTGGGAGTTGATCGCCGTGGACGACCCGCACGGTTTCGCAAACCTTGAGCATCTGGTGCATTGGCGACGCGCTATGCCGACGACCAACTTCGCCAACGGCAGCGCGACAGTCAACTGGGACGGCGGCAGCACAGTGGGCACAGACCAGCGCGCGGGGCTCGTTAACCTGACCACCCGCCTCATCACGGGCAGCATGCAAGGCCCACCGCCGACGGATGAAGCCGTCGCCGGCATCGTTGATTTCGAAAGCTCTCTTTCGACCGCACAGCTCACAGTGCCCGGCGCAGGTCGCTTGGACTCGGACGGCGCGCGGGGCGGCCCCGAAGCTTTATCCACCATGCCGAAGGCTGGCGGCGGCAGGTTCAATCTCTTCGACGCTTGGGCCAATAGCGAAAACCCGAAGCGCGCACAGATCGCGCGCGGTCAAGCGGTATTCAACAAAACCAATATCAGCCATAAGAGGTGCGGTGTTTGCCACACCTCGGCAAACAACGGCGCTGACATTAACAACAGACTGTTCGACATTCGCACCGCTTCGGAGGAGGCGCGCACCCCGGACTTGCCGCTCTACACCTTCCGCAACAAGCGTACGGGCGAGATACAACGGTTGACCGATGCGGGACAGGGCAACGTCACAGGGCGCTGGGATGATCTGGGTCTCTTTAAGACGCCGACCCTGCGCGGGCTGGCCGCGCGCGCGCCCTACTTCCACAACGGGATCGCTGCGACGCTCGAAGACGTTGTGCGCCACTACGAGACCAAGTTCGGCTTCGTCTTCACAGATCAGGAGCGAGCCGACCTCGTGGCCTTCCTGAACGCGCTCTAAAAGTGTAAAGCTTCGGCCCGTCTGCCCGGGGGAGATGAGGGGAGCAAAGCTCGAATCGAAATTGAGATGGTATTGAATGTACCTGTGATATCTTATGCCCCGGCCTCGGTCCGGGTAAGCGGGAAACATCTATTAGACGAACGAAAAGAATATGTATTTACGCAGAGTTCGAGTAAAAAACATTCGTACGATATCTGAATTGGAGTGGAGAATTTCCCCCAATAAGGAGCTGGCGGGCTGGCACGTCATTATCGGCGACAACGGGGCTGGCAAATCCACTTTTCTACGCTCAATCGCGCTGGCGCTGGTCGGCCCCAGAGAGGCTTACGCCCTTCGTCAGGACTGGAACGACTGGCTCACCAGAGGAAAGAATTCGGGTGATGTCCGGCTGGAAGTCATCTACAACGATAGCATAGACAAATTCTCCGGAAGCGGGGCCATCCCGGACAAGAAGCTCCTGCCCGTACAGATCATCTTCACCAGAGTACAGGGTGAGATAGAGCTCACGAAGGGGCCGGGCAACTCTGACCGGCACGTGTGGGGCGGCAAGTCCGGCTGGTTCTCTGCCTCTTACGGGCCTTTCAGGCGCTTCGCCGGTGGCGACAAGGATGCGGAAAGGATTTTCTTATCGAACCCCAAGCTGGCGTCTCACCTGTCGGTCTTTGGTGAAAACGTCGCGCTCAGCGAAAGCATCGCCTGGCTCAAAGACCTGCAATACAAAAAGCTTGAAGACAAAGGCTCTAAAGAAGGTAAGCTCCTCGACTCCTTGACGCTCTTTGTCAATCAGGAGGGGTTTCTACCCCATCAGGCGCGTCTTGACGAGGTCTCGTCGAAGGGGGTGGAGTTTGTGGACGGCAATGGTCGTCAACTGCTCGTTGAAGATTTGAGCGACGGCTATCGCTCCACCCTGAGCATGACTTTTGAGCTGATTCGCCAGCTTTCAAAATCATACCCCCTGAGCAACATCTTCAATGAAGACTCTACGAAGATCATCGCTCCCGGTGTCGTGCTGATTGACGAGGTGGACGCACACCTTCACCCCAGCTGGCAGCGGCAAATCGGATTGTGGCTGCGGCAGCATTTTCCCAAAATGCAATTTATCGTCACGACCCACAGCCCGCTCATTTGTCAGGCAGCCGACGTCGGAACCGTTTATCGCTTGCCCAAGCCCGGGAGCGTTGAGCCGCCCGGCATGCTTAAGGGTGAGGAGCTCCAGAGGCTCTTATATGGGAATGTCCTTGACGCTTACAGCACGGAGATGTTCGGCGAGAATATAACTCGCTCCGAGGAGGCACAGAAGCTCTTTCAACGTCTCGCCGAGCTTAACGTCAAAGAGACCTTTAAAAAGCTCACCGACAGCGAAAGAAAAGAGCAGAGGGAGCTGCGTGCCGCGATGCCGACTTCGGCTCATGTCTTACCCCCCAAATAAGTAAAGAGATGATACGCCTACCTACTATCTCACTGCCTCGGCGTACCGAGCAACAACTAGCGGGATTTCAAGGCAGGGTCGACGCGATTGTCGACTATGAGGATCGCGTTCGGGAAGCCAAGAGGTTGTTTTCCCTCTATAACAAAAGCACGAATGCGGCCTTTAAGGTTGTTCGTGCAAAGCTCGTCGAAATGTGTTCCGGCGCGCGACGCTGCTGCTACTGTGAGGACTCCTTCGCAAATCAAGTGGAGCACATCAAGCCCAAGGATTTGTATCCCGAAGAGACGTTTCTGTGGAAAAACTACGTCTATGCCTGCTCGCGCTGCAACGGGCCTAAAAACAACAAATTCGCTGTCTTTTCGTCTGCAACGGGAGGCTTCGTTGATATAACTCCTGCGCGCAGAGTGAAACCCCGCGTCAAGCCTGAGACCGGAACCCCTGTGCTTATAAATCCGAGGTGGGAGGATCCTCTGGCCTTTATGGCTCTCGACCTGGCCTATACTTTCAGGTTCGTGCCAATCAAGTCGGTGGGCTCCAAGGACTATGAACGCGCCAGATATACGATAGAGGTTCTCGGGTTGAACGCCAAAGACCCATTGACGAAAGCCAGAGAGGAAGCTTTTTTGTCTTACAGATCGCGCCTGTCCGACTACATAAAAATGCGTGATAAGGGAGCCTCAAAAAGAAAACTCGACTTCTTCATCAAGGCCATGAAGGGCATGCAGCATCCTTCCGTCTGGAAGGAGATGATTCGCCAACGGAAAATAAGCACACTGAGAAACCTGTTCGACCGAGCACCCGAAGCCCTCAAATGGTGACTATTGGATGAGCAGCAGATCGTAAGCAGTTTTCTTCCCGCGCGAGCAGGTTTTGGTAGAGCCTGCCTGAGAACCCTCTAAGATAACTTTCGTGAACGGAGTTTGAAAGACTACATTATCGGACTCTCTCAGAGTAGACGGCGAGCCGTATGAATCATTAAGCCGAAATATTAGTAGAGGTCTTGTCCAGCTTCATGTAGCGGCGTCGCAGGCTCTGGAATTTCTTTTGCGGAAAGATGTTGAGCCTATGAAGCGAATAGCGAAAGACCAGCCAGAGGATACCGAGCCCGTATTTGGAGCTGGCGATGAAGCTGGCAGAGGATGCTTCCGGGAAGTAGCGCGTGGGGATGGAGACCTCTTTGATCTTGAATCCGGCCTCGACAATCTGCGCGATGATCTCCTGATCAAAGATAAAGCCGTCAGAATTGATGTGGAAATTGACCGTTTCCAGCACCTGTTTGTTGAAAGCCCTGTAACCCGTGTGATACTCCGAGAGGTCGAGCCCGAAGCCCAGATTCTCGATCCTCGTCAATGCTCTATTGCCTAAATATTTCCACCATGGCATACCCTGCTTTACCGGCGAGTCGCCCATCAGCCTTGAGCCCAAAACGACTTCGGCCTCACCGTTTTCTATCGGCTCGATGATCAGCGAGAGAAACGTCGGGTCATACTGGTAATCGGGATGCACCATGACGACTATATCCGCGCCCTCCCTGAGCGCCTCTATATAGCAGGTCTTCTGGTTGCCCCCGTAGCCATAATTCCGATTGTGCAGGAAGATCTCCAAATCCAGCTGGCGTGCGATCTCGACGGTTTCATCCGAGCTGCCGTCGTCAACCAGAAGCACCAGATCAACGACATCATGCGGCAGTTCCAGATAGGTCATCTTTAGTGTTTTGGCCGCATTATAGGCGGGCATAATCACTACGACCTTCGAGCTTTTCCCAGGCGACATCTCGCTCCTCGTCATTCGCCGTCGGGTCTCTTGAAAATCATATTTCCGGCGCGGCACGGATTGTACGTTTGAACCCTTGTTTCTTCCAACGTTTTTCACGCTATCGAGAGCCGTCTCCTCGCTCTGCTCAAAGCAGGCCTCAGTCAAAATATTGACACTCCGCGTTGCACGCTTATATCTTAGCGAAAGCTCGTCCCGGTCAGCCCAATAATAGACCTTACCAAAGGAGAATCACTCATGCTGCCTGATTTTAGCGCTACACAGTACACCCTTCCTCAGATCATGATGACTTTGTCTTCGATGGCGTACCTTCCCCCCGGCGACATTAGAAGCTACCTCGCGGATTCGCACTATGCGACGGGCGGCGAATGGAGGCTGGTGTGGGGGCCGGTCGAAACAACCGGCAATCTGATGTATGTGGTCCAACGGAATCAGGACAACCTCTATGCTGTGGTTATTCGCGGTACGGTTCTGAGCTTCAGTCTGGGCACGCTCGTGGATTTATACGAGGACCTGGATGTCGGGACGCAGGTGCAATGGACGTATCCCTATATGACGGGAGCGCTCGTCGCCAACGGAACGCTGCACGGGCTGAACGTGTTGACCACTATGGATTCAAACAATCTCAGCCTCCTTGAGTACCTCGCCTCCATACCGACGGGCGGGTGGCTTTTCGTGACGGGCCATAGTCTCGGAGGATGTCTCGCAACCGTGCTTGCGCCGTGGCTGCAATATCAACTCTCTACGATCAATCCACAGTTGTCCGTGGTGACAAACACGTTCGCCGCTCCGTCGGCAGGCAATCAGGCGTTCGCGGACTGGTACACGAATCAGGCTTTAAGAGGCCGCTCGTGGCGCTACTATAATTCGATTGACATCATCCCGAGGCTATGGAGCAACGTGCCCGGCATAAAAGACCTGTTCCCTTCCCCCGGCAAGTCATGCCCGTTCGGCATGCGGGGCGTTATTGATCTGATTAACGGCTGGCTGGTGGATTTGGACGAGGTCTCGTACGTGCAGCCCAATGGAGCCGGTAATCCTCTGGCGGGGACAGCGACACCTGCCGGTTGGCTCACAGAGGCCGGGCATCAGCACGATCACAATTACTACCTGACGCTGCTGGGCGCGCCAACTGTTCCCCTGCCGGGCACGAGTGCGAGTCGTCATGTAAAAACAAGGCGCATCATACCCAGACCGGGCGAAACGGCAGCGAGCGTGCCTACAGATGGAAGCGCAGGGCAAACCACCAATCAAGGTGCTGCCTGATAACAGGATGACGCCCGCCGCGGCGCTGGCAGTTTTTAGCAGGTGAAATAAGATCGCGTAGATGAGGTTCAGCTTTACAAATTGCGCGCTGAAGATAGCCCTGCTCATCATCACCACTCACGCTTGTGCGGGGCTCGCGGCTGCCGTTGCCAGCCACCCTCTCGACGCGGATGAGACTGTGCAGGGCTCTCTGCTTGAGATCAAGGAGAGGCGGCGTGCCATCCTGATAGTTGTCAGAAGCTCGGTCATAGTAGTCGGCAACTCCGGCGCGGCTATCATCGATGAGGCTTTAAAGACCGGCCCCAGAGATACGCGCAGGCACTACTATCCCTACAACGTCATCGCCGGCAAGCTCAATCAGTATATGCGAAAGCACCGCAGCATGAGCGCGGTCGAGCACGTAGAGCAGGCGGACTACATCATCTACTTCAATCTGGTTGAGTATCGCCGCACGATCAACGGCATCTACCCTTACGGCGAGCTGTACGTCATCCTCAACCGTGGGGCTGATGACGCGAAGCCTGCGCGCATCATCTGGAAGACTAAAAAACCCATGTGGGCGGAGGATGCCGTCAAGGAATTCTTAGGCGAGCTAAAACGCGTGCGCGGTGAGAGGTGAGCCGACCACAGGCAGTGGTCGCCTGATAACTCACTCATTCGTGTGGGCCGGAAAGAAGGCGATGGAATCGGACGATAGACGCGATGTGATAGATCTGTGGCGACCGCACGACCTCAACCAGCTTGAGGTCAGGCGCGGTTTCAGCGTCGCCCGGCCCGTGCCGCGACACTGGCACGAAGAATATCAGCTCTGTCTCATTCAATCGGGCACAGGCGACCTCACGTATCGGGGCAGCAGCTTGCCCACCCCGCCCACCAGCCTCTTTATAGTTCATCCCGGAGAGGTTCACTCGAATCGCGCCTTTGATAGCTTGGGCGTCAGTTACCGGATGATCTTCGTCGATGCGGAATCGATGCGTTATGCCGCGAGCGAAGTTCGGTACGAAGAAACGGGCGTCCCCTTCTTCCCAACCGCTGTGGTCTTCGATAAAGACATCATCAGACGATACCTGAGCCTGCACTACGCTCTTGAGCAACCCGCGTCGAGTCTTGAGAGGCAGGCGTTGCTTTTGAATTTCCTGACAACGCTCATCACTCGCTTTGCGGAGAATAGCACGCGCCCGCGTCCACCCGGTCTAGAGCGGCAAGCCGTCGGACGAGCCCTCGATTACCTGTCAGAGCATTACGCCGAGAATATCTCTTTGGAGAACCTCGCGCGCATAGCGAACCTGAGCCCCTTCCATTTCAACCGCGTCTTTTCAGAACAGTACGGGATGCCGCCCCACGCCTTTCAGACACAGCTCAGAGTGTTTCGCGCCAAGACGCTCTTACGCCAGGGATGGTCAATCTCGCAGGTCGCGTTTCAGACAGGCTTTGCCGATCAGAGCCACCTCACGCGCCATTTCAAGCGGCTGGTCGCCGTCACCCCCGGACAATTCAGACAAAACAGCAAGAACGTTCAAGACAGCTTCTAATACACGCCTTAAGCTTTCAGTCAGGCGAAGGCATGTGTGCGTGCCCTGCGAAATGGACGGGCAAAGACTATCCGTCTGTGTTGAAGTGTGATGAGCCTTTGCACGACCGTGTGTGATTTGAGATACGCTTTAAGGAGTCGATTTGAAAATGCCATTAGCGCCGGACAGTAGATTATTCACACGCCTTGGGCCGATGCTGCTGCTCATGCTTCTCAACGCGAGCGGCGTGTTCGCTGATTCGGTCAATACCAGCGAGCGAACAGTGACGAAGGTTGCCGAGGGCGTGTACGTCATCCGGCACAAGGACGCGCCGGACGGCTTTCCTCAGGGGAATACCACCGTGATTATCGGCGATAGAGAAGTGTTCGTGGTGGACTCATGCTATCTGCCTTCAGCCGCCCGTGAGGACATAGCGCAGATTCGCCGGTGGACTAACAAACCCGTCAACCATCTGCTCAATACACACTGGCACTACGATCACACGATGGGCAACGGCACTTACGCCGCAGCGTTTCCGCAGCTTGCGATAGTCGCTCACATAGAGACTCGAAAGCAGATGGAAGGCTACAACCCCGGATGGTTCGCGAAATACCCGCAGCGCGCAGACCGTTTCAAGCGGCTGCTCGAAACCGGGAAGGATGCCGACGGCAAACCTTTAACGGAAACACAAAAGAGAGATTACGCGACCGCGCTCGCCGGGGTTGAGCCGGTCGGGGCGGAATTTAAAAGCGTGGTTGATCGCCTTCCCAATCTCACCTTCGAGCAGGGCTTCAACGTTGACATTGGCAACCGTGAAGTGCAGGTCAAATTCCTCGGGCGCGGCAACACCGCCGGCGACACCATCGTTTACCTGCCGAAAGAAAAAATCCTGATCGCCGGCGACCTGATAGATCATCCCGTGCCCTACCTCGGCGGCGGCTATCCTTCCGACTTCATCAAGACGCTTCAGCGCGTGGCCCAACTCGACGCGCAAACCATCGTCACAGGCCACGGCGATGTCCTGCAAGGCGACTACGGCAAGACACACCTGAGCCGGATCATTGAATTCCTGCAGGCCGTCGTCGAGCAGGTGAGCCGCCAGATTCATCTGATAGGAAATGGCCCAAGAAATCTGGAAGCCGTGCGGGAGGCTGTGCTTAAGGCCATTGACATCTCCGCATGGCGACAAAAGTTTGCGGGCGACGACAAAGACAATCGAGACTTTTTCGACGGGTTTTCGCTTCCGGGTGTAGTCACGGCTGCCTATGCCGAAGTCTGGGGTAGATAGCGCACGATCTTTTGACGCGAGACGGAATGCTGACCGGAAGGAAAGATAAGCCATGAACAGACGCGCGTTCGTATTATCTACTTTAGCCTTCACCGGCGCTTTAGGTATCCCGCTCAGAGCTCTTAGCCGCGAAAACGTGTTCGAGCCTGATCTGACGAAGCTCGTCGAAGGTCAGGGCTGGCAGGTTTTCAATCGCAGCGTCAGCCTCATCGCGCAGGACGCTAAAAGGAGCGTCCGCTTTGACGAGAGGTCAGGCGAAGGCTTAGCGCTGCTCAAGGATTACGAGTTCAAAAATGGTGTCATCGAGTTTGCTGTCAGAGGCAAGAATGTCTTACAGAAAAGTTTTGTCGGCATAGCTTTTCACGCACTGGATGAAACGACCTACGATAGTGTCTATTTCCGTCCCTTCAACTTCAGAAGTGAAGACCCTTTGAGACGCAGCCACTCAGTCCAATATATTTCCCAGCCGACCTACACCTGGCGGAAATTGCGCGACGAACATACTGGCAAGTACGAACAGCCGGTTCAGCCTGTCCCGGACCCGGACGCGTGGTTTCACGCTCGCGTCGTAGTCGCCAGACCAAGGGTCAGCGTATTCGTAAACGATGCGACGAAGCCCAGCCTGATCGTTAAGCAGTTGAGCGAGCGTAAAGCCGGCACGCTGGGGCTTTGGGTGGGCGACGGCTCAGGTGGTGATTTCGCCAATTTCAGAATCACTCCCGCCAGATAAGACACAGGACGCACTGGCTGAGAGTTGTTCTGACCAATCTCTATTCTCTATTCAGTGGAATCATTCTTGCTAACCTCTATGTGAAGAGCACTATTGTGTATCAGATTCAGCCATAGCAGGAACGGTTCAATGGGGCAGTCGCTTTATAAAGTTCTAGAGCCGGAAGAGTACTCGGAAGAAACATCTCTTCCAACCCCGCGCTTCGATGAGGCAGCGGCTCAAACGGCGCGTCCGGTAGTACCGCTGTCAGACAATCCTGCGTCGTTCAATCCCGACAGGGCGACCTTTATCAAATCACAGCGAGCACCCCAGCCACAGAGAAAAGGCTCCTGGCTGCTTGCAGCGCTGGTCGGCCTCGTGATGACCGCGGGCGCGATGGCTATCGGTGTCACCACAGCATATCTCAGGCATAACCAGACGATGCCAGGCGAGTCCCTAGTCCCTGCTGCTGTCGCGACCAGAATAGATATAGATCAAGGTTCAAGTCTGACGACAGCATCGAGACAAAGGGCCACGTCTGCTGTGGCAAAGCCTCAAAGGCGCAGTCACATCGTAAGGCAACCCGTTTCCAGAAACCCCGGATCAAGACTCGTCGATGTGTTGCATTGAGCAAGATAACGAGGCTTGGGCGGGTTATACAGATTAGCCGCGCCGACTCATAGCATTCCTCGTCTGGTTCATACTCCCTTTCTCAAACCAAGCTTTTCAAAGAGTAGACAGTGTAGACTGTATGTGACCGCTTGTGCGGACTCATACAGGCTTTTTTAGATCAATTTCGCCCCAGCACTTCCAGAATTAACCTTAATTCCCTTCTCCAAAGAACATTTTTCTGTTGTTTACTGATAACAATAATGCTATAAGCCGTTAATTATGGAACCCATGCCGCGTAAAAGGACTAAGACGCCCTTCTCTATTAGCCCATCGCCGACAGGTCTGTATCTGACTGCCGCTTTGGAGGCTGTGATTTTCCGGGTAAGGTTCACAGTAGACGAGAGGCAGGGTTTCAGCGTGATCTTAGGAGAGCCCGGCCTGGGCAAGACAAGCGTTGTCCGCTACCTGCATTCAGACTATGATGCCAGCGAAGATACGCTTTCCATCCTGATTCCCTCGCCCAGTTTCAAGACCGAATACGCTTTCCTAACACACATTTGCACATCCGCAGGCATCTCGCTGCGGCGTAGTGCTCAGGCACAGCAGCGCGAATTGGAGGGCTGGCTGGGCGAGCAGTATGCGGCAGAGCGCAACGTCGTCCTCTTCATAGATGAGGCCCAAAATCTAACCCCCGGCATACTGGAACTCGTAAGAGCTTTGCTGAATTTTGAGACCGATGAGTCGAAACTGATTCAGGTGGTGCTGGCCGGCCAGATAGAATTGCGTAACAAACTACTAGCCCCGCAACAGAAAGCCCTCTACAGCCGATTGGTAGCGCCAAGTGTGCTCTCGCCATTGGCCCCGGATGAGCTAAGCGGAATGATCGAGCATCGGTGTAAGCTTCGTAAGATTAGAAATCCCTTCCCCACCGAATCAGTCGAGAGGCTTTACGCGCTCACAGGCGGAATTCCGAGATCAACCCTCCGCCTCTGCGCGATTGCTTTTGAAATGGCTAAGCTTGCGCGCATGGATAGCGTGTCAGTTGATTTAATTGACACCGCCTATGCCGAAATGCGACTCGAAGCCAATAGTGAGGCCGACGATGAGCAGTAATCCCAAGCCGAAAACGGGTGGCCTGGCTGCTATTTTACGGCTGGAGAAAGAGCGGCGCGCCAAAGAAGAAAAAGAACAACAACTGCCTGTTAGCGAAATAGCCTCCGAGCCTTCAACAGCCCCCTCGGATTTCGCACCCCCTACGGAAACCATAGCCCCTGTGAAATCCCCAGCCCCTACGAAAAGTAGTGGCCAGCCCCTACGAAACGTAGGGGCTGGGAATTCCTTAGGGGGTGCGAAATCCGAAGGGGCTATCCTACTTCATGCCGACGCGCCGCACCTGCGAACCCCTCACGAGATCACAGATAAAATCCTTCCGACACTCAAACCGGGCTGTCAGGTCGTGCTCTTGCGGCTCTACCGGCTCTCGGCTGGATTCGGCTCAAGCACATGCCGTGTGTCTCTTCCGAAGCTCGCAAGTGCTTGTAATATAAGCACAACTCAGATTCGCATATTTCTTCGAGACCTCGAACAGCGGAAGCTAATAAAGCGTGTGAGCGTGGATTTAGCAAATAAAATCCAATCGGAAAGAGGAATCACTTTCGAGGTATTGCTACCTCGGCTAGCCCCAACGAAATCCACAGCCGGTGTGAAATCCGTAGGGGGTTCGGAATCCGCAGCCCCTACGGATTCCGAACCCAATAAAGTAAATACATATAAAGAACACACACAAACACAGGAGCCGCCTTCGGCGGGTGTGGGTGTGGGTTCCAGATTTTCCCTCCAGGAGTGCCGGCGCTACGCCCAGCATCTGCGCTCCACAGGAGAGGGAATCAATAACCC
>DASVWI010000030.1:0-300734 GCA_036389675.1 Pyrinomonadaceae bacterium | reverse complement strand
GAAGCCGCCCGGGTCGATGGCATCAATTTCGCCGCCGTTGGCGGTTTTGGAGATAGCACCGGCGAAGGTCTTGCAGGGAGCGGTGCGGCTGCAGGGGTTGACATCGTCGCCGACGCCTGAGACCCATGTGCGGGTCGCCTGTGCATGGGCCAGAGAGCTAACCGTTAAGGTGAATATTACAACGGTCAAAACGTTCAGAGTGAAGCGAACCTTGTTCATGATGAGTTCTCCTTTATAGGGGGTGGATGTAATTGCCGTTATGGGCTGCATCATTTGTTTAGAATCTCAAGGCTCCTCGGCCTTTAGTTCCTGGTTTGGTCGAGAGGCTGATGTCACTCGACGTGTTTGCCATTGCTGCTGTCCATGTAGAGGATGGCGATTTTTACGAGAGCGCCGGGGTTTCGGCTCCGGCGCTCTCGCTCAAAATTAACCGAGCCTTACTTGAACTTGAAGTTTGCGCGGTGAACGCTTCCGTCATTCAGTTGCAAGACCAATTGGCGACAAGTACCCGCCCATGAGCTTTCAGTCTTCCAGACGTAATTGTACTGGTCGCTTCCGGCAGTGTAAGAGAGACTGCTGCCGCCAGCCGTGACAGTCTCTTCGATATCAACCACCGGGTCGTTTGTGCCGCACTGAATGACGCCTGACGACGGACTGTTGGGAGCGAAGATGTTCAGTCCCTTGTTTCCGCTCAGGCTGAACTTCACGGGAATCGCCTTGCCCGCGTTGACCTGATTAAGGGTCGGCAGGTTGTCAACGGGCTGGAAGAAGCCTGTGAAGTTGTAAAGCACGGTCACGGTGAAACTGCAAGAGCTTGAATTGCCCGCGGGATCGGTCGCCGTCGCAGTAACAACCGTGGGTCCCATGTTGAAGATCGAGCCCGAAGCCTTACTGGTCGTGACCGTCACGTTTGACGAGCAGCTATCGGTTGCCGTCGGAGCCGGATAATTCACGACCATCGAGGTGGCCGGAGAATTGAGCGGCAGGTGGACGACTATGTCCGCCGGACAACTGATCACAGGCGCGGTGGTGTCAACCACGTTGACTGTGCGCGTGGCCGTCGAAGAGTGCGCGCCGTCCGTTGACGTGTAGGTGATGGTATAGCTGCCCGGCACGTTGACGTTAACGCTGCCGGATGCGACCACACCGACAGGGCCGTTGCACGCGTCGTGGGCGGTTGCGCCCGGGTCTGTAAAGCTGGTGTGACACTCGACCGTCATCGGATTAGCTCCGTTCAGAGTAATCACAGGTGCGAGCGTGTCCACCACGTTGACCGTCCGTGTGACCGGTGTGGCCGCGTTGCCCGACGGGTCAGTGGCCGTGTAGGTGATGCTGTATGTGCCAGGAGTGTTGGCATCCACAGTCCCCGAAGGCGTGGCTGCAAAACTACCGGCGCATCCATCATTAGCCGTCGCGCCCGGGTCAACGAAGGTCGAATGACACTCGACCGTCATCGGATTGGCACCGTTGAGCGCAATCACAGGCGGTGTCGTATCAACCACATTGACTGTGCGCGACGCCGTGCCCGTGTTTGTGCCATCGGTCGCCGAGTAGACGAGCGTGTAAGTGCCCGGCACATGGGTGTCAATCGAGTTGACGTTGGTGGTCACCGCGACCGGGCCAACGCAGCTATCTTTTGCCGTCGCGCCGGGGTCTACAATCGCGCCGCCGCACTCCACGGTCAGAGCCGGTGCTTCGTTGATGTCCGGCGTCAGCGGGTCATCGCCGTTGGCTATGACGACCGGCGGCGTGTTGTCCGAGACCGTGATCGTCTGCGTGGCGGTCGCTGTGTTGCCGCCCGCATCGGTCACGGTGTAGGTCACCGTCGTCGTCCCAATCGGGAAGAAGTTACCGGCGGGAACGCCCGTGCGAGAGATATTGAAGGAGCAGTTGTCGTCGGCTTCCGGCGTCAACTTCGTCTCTGAGACGATTGTGCCACAGGAAGACTCTTCGGATGCGCCGGTGGTTAGTGTCAGATTGGGCGGCGCTGTGATGGTCGGAGGCGTCGTGTCGTTGACGTTGACCGTGATGGTCTGTGTGCATGTGACTGTGCGACCCTCAGCGTCTGTCGCTGTCCAGGTGATGGTGGTCGTGCCGCCCGGATACGGAGCATCCAGAGCCTGACCGTCGCTGCGTACGCCCGTGACTTCCACGTTGTTGCCGGTCGCCGTCGGGGTTCCCGGATCAACCGTCGCACTGCACTCGCCGTCGGCAGCCGTGACCGTCTTGTTAGCCGGGCAGGAGATGGTCGGCGGGTCGGAATCAATCACCGTGATGGTGAAGCTGCAACTGCCGCCGCCCTGTGACGAGGTCGCGGTCACAACCGTCGAACCGATGGGGAAGGATGAGCCTGAAGTATGCGACATGGTGACTGTGCCGCAGGTGCCGAAGGCTTCCGGCGAACCGAAAGTCACCGTCGCTGAAGTTTGACCGACTGGCGCTGTCACCGTGATATTGCTCTGGCATTCGAGGACGCACGCTGCGGGCGCACCACCCGTGGTAACGCGAAGCGGCTGCGCCATGGACTCGTTGTCGCCCGCGTAAAGCTCGGTCGTGTCGCTGGAAACCGACGCTTTATTATCAATCGTTGACCCGGCAGCCCCGGCTGTGAAGTTGAGCAGGAACTGAGCCCTGGCTCCGGCAGGGAAGCTTGCTATGGAGCAATCAACCGAGCCGTTATCAGTACAGGTGAAGGCATTCTGAGTGCCTCCCGTCTGCGTCACGGAGTCCAAGGTCGCGTTGACAAACTCGCTGTCCACGAAATGAACATTGGCCGCATCGCTCGGGCCTTCGTTCGAGATGTTGACAGCGTATTGAACCTGGCTTCCGGCGGTCGGCGAATCGTCGCCGAGCGCGCTCAGATTGATCGAGAGGTCAACCTCGGCATTGGCCGGGTCTTTGACCGTGTAGAAGGCGCTGGCTAAGACCGAGCCTCTGGAGGTAATAAGGTTGGCCCTCCACGTTCCGCGATTGCGAACGACGAAGGTTCCGGCGATGAGCCCTTCGGGCGTGGACGGATTCGTCCACTGATCAGTCTGCCCGTCAGAAACAATCGAAGCGGTTCTCTCAATAAAGCCTTCGGGGTCAACCCAGGCGATTCGCCTCGAAGCGCCCAGCGGAATCCCTGTGACCTTGGCGCAGGCCACGTCTCCGAGCTCGAAGACCGTCTTGGGCACAGTGCAGCCCGGGCCGGCGTAGAGCGTCACGGTCTCTGCGCCCGGCGCGGCCTGGGCCAACGCCGCCAGCGGAAGATACTGTTCGAGGGCAGGGAAGCTTGAGGCCAGCGGCCCGCTCTGCTCGACAAACAGAGCATCTGCCTTCGTGATACCACTTTTTCTGTTCTTAATAGGCGCTTGAGGATTGGATGATTCCGAGCTAGCCTGACTGCTCACACGTGAGAATAATGACGAGGCAGCGGATGAGGAATAAAAAGCAAATGCCACCATGGCGAAAACCACGAATATCGCGCCGAGTCGCGCGATATTTCCAGTGGCATTCCTGGCTAATCTGGCACCGCTCGGGACTCGAAATGTTGATTTTTTCTTTGTGTCACCTGATTTAAGACGCGCGGAGGTCAGCGGGGGATTCATAATTCAATTCTCCTTCCGGTAGCTATCAATGCTCTGCTTAAGGGACTAAACAACGGTATGCCTGGGATTTAAAGTCAGCGATGAACAAGACTTTCTTCGGAGTAGTATAGAAATGCGTCAATTCGGAGTGGACTACCGCACAGTTCACCAAAATACCTAGTCAAGCCGAACTATCATCTGGTCACTCAAGCCGACTCTTGCCTGGTTATTGATTTTCTGCCTAACGAAGCACGTACGCTGGAATGAAAAGCTCTGATAGGGGAACTCATCAGCCAGAGGCGGGAAGCTTAATATACTAGAATCCGGATTGTGTCAATGCTTTTTTTTGCTGTGGGCCAAAAAATAATAAATTTGCATCCATAACTTCAATGGCTATGCCCCGACAGTGTCGGGCAGGTTGACACTCACCTGTTTCGCTTCGTTTTGCGCGCCGAATCCTTCCAGAGCTTCAAAGACATCGAGCGCATAACGCACGTTGCCGAAGGGCGCTGAGACCTGAACGCCCTGAATCAAGTCGCGCACCTCCGCCAGAGATTCGCGCGCAATGCTCAAGCCCTCGTCGCGCGCCGCCTCCTTGCTCTTCTCCGAAGCCACGCGCATGCGCTCCATGATGGACGGGGTGACGCGCACGCCCGGCACTTCGTTGTGCAGAAACTCCGCGTTGCGGTAGGAGACGAGCGGCCAGATGCCGGCGACAATCGGAATCCGCACATGCTCTATGCGTTTGAGGAAGTCGCGCAGTTGATCTGTGTCGAAGACGGGTTGCGTGATGGCGTACTGCGCCCCGGCCTCGACCTTGTACTCGAAACGCTTGATCTCCTCGTCAAGATTGATCGCGCCGGGATTGACGCCCACTCCGATGCAGAAGGCCGTCGGCTGTCCAATCGGATTATTGCCCAGATCGAGCCCGTGGTTGAGCTTGTTGACCATGTTGGTCAGGCCTATCGAGTCGATGTCGAAGACGGCTGTGGCGTCCGGGTATGGTCCCATCTTCGGCGGGTCGCCTGTGATTAAGAGCAGGTTGCGAATCCCGAGGGCGGCTGCGCCCAGCAGATCGCTCATCATGCCGAGCAGGTTGCGGTCGCGGCAACAGTAGTGCAGCACGGCCTCGATGCCTATCTCGCGTTCGACGAGGATGGCTGTGGCCTGCGCGCTCATGCGCGTCTGCGCGCGCGGCCCGTCGGGAATATTGACGCCGTCGACGCCCGCCTCCTTCAGCAGACGAATCGAGTCGAGCGTCCGTTTAGCGTCGCATCCTTTGGGCGGGAGAACCTCCACAGACGTGACGAAGTCGCCGTTGGTAATCTTACGCGACCAGTGCGAGCGCTCTTCGGGCACGACGACTTTGATGTCGGCGGGCGTCAGTTGCTCGACGTGAAGCGGTTGGGCCGAGCCGATGACGACGCGCTGCTTACGCGGCGATGCGGCGCGCACGGCATCCGAGATCAGCTTGATATGGGCGGGCGTGGTTCCGCAACATCCGCCTATGTATTTCGCCCCGGCCTGAATAATCCTCTTGGCGTACTTCGCCATGTACTCGGGCGAGCACATGTAGAACTGTCGTCCCTGCACGTCGCGCGGCAGGCCCGCGTTGGGCTGGGCCGAGAGCTTCTTGTTCGTCACGGCGCGCATCTTTTCAATCGCGGAGAGCACGATGGCCGGGCCGACTCCGCAGTTGAGGCCGATCACGTCCGCCCCCCATTCGTCGAGGCGCGCCGTAAAGACCTCGGGCGTCGTGCCGAACGTCGTATTGCCGTCGGTCATGATCGTTATCTGTGAGACGATGGGCAGGTCGCACAACTCCCGCACGGCGCGTATGGCCTGTCGCATCTCGGAAATGTCCGAGAAGGTCTCAAGCACGAAAAGATCGACGCCGCCTTCGAGGAGCGCAGCGACCTGTGCCTTGAAAAAGTCTTTCGCTTCCTCAAAGGAGGTCGGGCCGTAGGGTTCTATGCGAAGGCCGAGCGGGCCGACAGCGCCCGCGACGTAGCAGCGATCACAGGCGGCCTCGCGCGCGAGGCGGGCCGCCGAGATGTTGATCTCGCGCAGGCTCTCTTCCAATCCGTACTGTTGCAGCTTGGGAGCCGTGGCGGTGAAGGTATTGGTCTCGATAATGTCAGCCCCGGCGCGCACATACTCCTCGTGAACCTCGCGCACGAGATCTGGGTTCGTCAGGTTCAACTCATCATAGGAGCGATTGATGTAGACGCCTTTATTATAGAGCATCGTGCCCATCGCGCCGTCAAAGACGTGAACGCCGTCGCTCTCAAGCAGATTTCTGAAATTTTCCATATATAAAGTGATCAGCGGTCAGTCAGCAGTGAGTCGGTCTGTCGCTTTCGGCTGGAAACTGACTACGGATGACTGCTTGCTTTCTAAAACAAAAGTCCCGCGCCAAACAACGCGGGACTTCACATCAGGATGAAGTTTGCTGAGACTCGCCGAGCTGTTTAGCGGGTTATTTTACGTGGCCGCAAGTCGCCTTAACTCACCACGTTTTTCATTGGTGCTTATACGCCGCTACACCTTTGCTGTCAAGCGCCGAGCCTTGCCTGTTGGCCCGGCTTAGCGGCGCTGGCAGCGCGGACAAAAGTATGTCGAGCGGCCCGCGTGCGCGATGCGGCGTATCCTTGCACCGCAACTGTGGCAGGGCTCTCCCTCTCGGTCATAGACACGCCAGCGCGCCTCGTAGCCCCCGCCGCCGTAACTGCCGTCGATATTTTCGGGGTCGATGTTGAGCGTCGAGCCGTAAGTGATTGCTTCCGTGAAGGTGTCCAGAATCGCACGATGGAGGCGCGGCACGCGCCTGAGCGAAAATTCCGAGGCGATGATAAAGGGATTGACGCGCGCCTGATACATGGCCTCAGCGGCGTAGATGTTGCCGAGGCCCGTGACGCGCCTCTGGTCAATCAGCGTTTCCTTCAACGTGCGCCGCGAGCGTCGGAGCGCCGAGTGAAGGTAATCGACCGTGAAGGAATCAGAGAAAGGCTCAGGGGCCAGAGCCGACAATTCCTTCGTTTCGTAGAGGCCGGAGCGCTCGACGATCTTCATCATCCCGAAATGGCGCTGGTCGCAGAAGACCAGCCGCCGCGCGTCGTCAAGGTGGAAGACGGCGTGCGCGAACTTCGGCAGCGGCGCTTGCGTCGGAAGATAAAGGAAGCGCCCGGTCATGCGTAGATGAACGATCAGCACGAAGGGGCCGCCCGTCTCGATTAAGAGATGCTTTCCGCGCCGCCCGACGCGCTCAATGCGCGCACCCTTCAGTAGTCGCCCGAATTCTTTCGGAGAGGTGTCCGGGGCAAGCCCCGGGCGCAGGAGCTTCGCGGCGAGAATGTGCCGGCCCGTCGTGAGTTTGTCGAGCGCGCGCGCGACCAGTTCGACTTCGGGTAGTTCAGGCATAAACCTTACAGGCCGGCTTTCAGGATGCGGCGGTTCATGCGACCGGCCTGCCTCAGATGCGACCGAGCAGCACCAGAATCAGCACGATCAAAAGAATCAGACCGAGCCCGCCGCTCGGGTAGTAGCCCCACCCGCGACTATAAGGCCAAGCCGGCGCAGCGCCCAGCAGCAGCACGATCAGAATAATAATCAGGATTAATCCCGTTGACATAACAGCCTCCATCCTTTCACAGCCGACCACAACTCGGCTCGGCCAGAAGTAAATGTTGCCAGAGTGCCATTCAAGGGGGATTCAGCCGCAAAGGTTATGCCCTGCACGGCTTTGAGTCAATCAAAATTTTGTGGCCGGTGAAAGTGGCTTTTCAGAGTTCGGCTAACGCCAGCCGTGTGCCTTCGTCTAACAGGGCATGGGTCTTGGCTTTTGAGGTCGCCTCCGAATAGACGCGCAGCACCGGTTCAGTGCCGGATTGTCGGAACAGCAGCCATGATTCGTCATCAAAGAGCAGTTTCGTACCGTCGAGCGTTTCAACGCCGCTCACTCGATAACCGGCGACGCTTTGTGGCGCGTTGGCCGCAAGCATCGCGACCATCTCCATGCCGCGCGCGACATCCATGTGCAGGTCGCGCCGCCCGAAATAGAACTCGCCGAACTCCCTGTGCATCTCGCGCACCATCAGGGACGGAGGCTTGCCGGCCATGACGACCGCTTCGAGCAGGAGAAGGCTGTTCAGGATGCCGTCACGCTCCGGTATATGACCGCGCACGCCTATGCCGCCGGACTCCTCTGCGCCGATGAGTATCTCTTCGCGGAGCATGAGGTCGGCTATGTACTTGAAGCCGATGGGCGTCTCGTAAAGTTTCAGGTTATGCGCGGCGGCAATGCGCTTTGTCAAAATGGATTGCGAGAAGGTACGTATGACTCCGCCGCGAAGCCCGCGCCCGCGCGCCAGGTGAAGCAGCAGCAGAGGCACGACCTCGTGCATGGTCATCGTCTCGCCAAGCTCGTTGACAGCGCCGACGCGATCCGCGTCGCCATCCGTCGCGAGACCCAGATGGGCGCGCCTCTCAAGGACGCGCGCGCGGAGTGGGCCTAGATTGCGATCAATCGGCTCGGGGCTCGTGCCGCCGAAAAGCGCGTCGCGCTCGGCGCGTATAGTCTCCGCTTCGAGAGGCCCACGGCGCAGAAAGCTTTCGACCCAGCGCCCGCCAGAGCCGTGCATGGGGTCAATGACGACGCGCATCGCTGCTTGGCCCACACGCTCAAGATCGACGTAAGCGGCAACCTGCGCGCGGTAGCTCGAGACGCTGGCCTCAAGAGCCTGCTGGTGGTCGGCTTCGTCGTCCTGCAAAAGGGCGGCGCGGCGCGGCGGTTGAGTATCAAGCAGTGCTTCAACGCTGGCGGTAATTTCCGGCGGCGCGCTCCCGCCGAAGTCGGCCTTGATCTTGAAGCCGTTGAAATCCGGCGGATTGTGTGAGGCTGTGATAACCACGCCGCCCGCCGCCCGCTGCTCGCGCACGGCCCATGAGACGAGCGGCGTGGGAACGGCTTCATTAAATAGCCGGACGCTGAAACCGTTTCCCGCCAGAACCTCCGAGGCGCGCAGGGCGAAACGCTCGGAGAGAAAACGCCTGTCGTAACCGACGACGACCAGCCGAGTGCCCGTCGCCTCCGAGGATTGTCTTAGATAGTCGGCGTAAGCCTGCGCGACGCGCTCAAGGTTGGCGAAGGTGAAGTCTTCGGCGATCCGGGCGCGCCAGCCGTCCGTGCCAAAACGAATCAGGGCACGCCCGCCCGCATCGCTCACTGTGTTGTGCCCCCGGTCTGCGTATAGTCTGTCAGCGAAGTCTTATCACCGAGGACTGCGCCCGCCCCGACACTGGCCGAGCGCCCTATGTGACAGCCGCGCCCCGTTATTGCTCCCATGACCTGTGCGCCCGCGCCGATGCGCGTGTGTGCCCAGATGACGGAATTCTCGACCACCGCTTTCTCTTCGACGTAACAGCCGGGGCCGAGCACGGAGTTGATGATCTGCGCGCCGGGCTTGATCGTGCAGTCGTCGCCGATCATCGAGATGTCGTCAATCTCCGCGATGGTTGCAGAATCGAAATTGCCGCGCCGCTCCTTCAGATGAATGCGCCCGACGCGGCCCGACAGCAGGTCTTGATGAGCTTGCAGGTAGCGCCCGGGCGTGCCGATGTCCATCCAGTAGGTGCGCTGTGGTATGTGAGCGTAGAACTTCTCGCCGCGTTCGAGCAGGTTGGGGAAGAGCCCGTACTCGAAGGAATGATTTTCGCCAGCCGGAATCAGATCGAGCACGCCGGGCTCAAGGATGTACGTGCCCGCGTTGATAGTGTTGACGGTAATCTCATCGGCCTTGGGCTTTTCCAGAAAACGGCGTATGCGCCCGTCCGTCTCCGTCTCCACCAATCCGTAGGCGGACGGATTCTCAACCGGCGTGAGGACGATGGAGGCAATCGCCTGACGCTCGTTGTGTTCGCGTATGACCGCTTTGAGGTCAAGGTCTGTCAGCACGTCGCCGTTGAAGACGACCGTCGGCTCGCGTATCAGGTCTTCGGCGAACTTGTATGCCCCGGCTGTGCCCATCGGCTGCGGCTCGACAGTATATTTGAGCTGGACTCCAAAATCCGCGCCGTCACCGAGCTGCTGCTCGATCTTGTGCGGCTGGTAAGAGAGCGAAAGGGTGATGTCGGTGATGCCGGCGCGGCGCAAAGTGTCTATCTGGTAGAGCAGGAAGGGGCGGTTGCAGATAGGGACGATAGGTTTCGGCGTATAGACGGTGAGAGGGCGCAATCGCGTGCCCTTACCGCCAGCCAGTATCAGTGCTTGCATGTTATCCAGTGATGAATGACGAAGCGACAGGTGACAGGAAAGCACGATCATCGGTCACTTCGGGTTAATGGTGAAAGACGCAAAGCGAGTCTAACATTCACCCGCGCGCATTTTCAATCGACTCGGTCACAGCAAAGACGTTTGCTTGACACCCCCTCATGCCAACGTATAATCGAACAGTAAAGGCAGTGACAAGTCACGAGCAGCAAGCGACAAGTTAAAAACTGTACGCGGTCGAGTGAAGTGCTCAAAGTTTTCTCTTGCTCGTCGCTTGTCACTATTTTAGTAGGAGTGAAGCATGACAGATAAGAGAGAGGCCGTCATCATCAGCGCGGTGCGGACGCCGACGGGGAAATTTCAGGGCGCGTTGAAGGGGTTTTCCGCGACCGATCTTGGCTCGCTCGTCGTACGCGAGAGCGTCAGGCGCGCGGGCATCAGGCCGGAGGAAGTGGATGAAGTGATAATGGGCTGCGTCATTCAGGCCGGGGTGGGCCAGAATCCCGCGCGACAGGCGGCGCTCAGGGGCGGCATCCCATTCGGCGTCTCGGCTGTCACTATCAATAAAGTCTGCGGCTCGGGCTTGAAGTCCGTGATGATGGCCGCGCAGGGCGTGCAGCTCGGCGACGCCGAAATAGTAGTGGCGGGCGGCATGGAGTCCATGTCGAATGCTCCGTACCTGCTTCCGAAAGCGCGCGAGGGTTATCGTCTGGGCAATGGCGAGCTGGTGGACGCGATGATTCACGACGGGTTGTGGTGCGCCTTCGAGAATTATCACATGGGCAATACGGGCGAAGTCGTGGCCGAGCGTTACGGGGTCACGCGCGCCGAGCAGGACGAGTATGCCCTGAACTCACATCGCAAGGCGGCGGCGGCCATCCGTGCCGGAAAGTTTAAGGACGAGATTCTGCCCCTTGAGATTCCGCAGAAGAAGGGCGAAGCGATTATTTTCGACACGGACGAGACCGTGCGCGAAGACACCTCGCTCGAAGTCCTCGCCAAGCTCAAGCCCGCTTTCAAAAAAGAGGGCGGGACGGTGACGGCGGGCAACGCACCCGGCGTCAACGACGGCGCTTCGGCTCTGGTCGTCACTTCGCTCGAACGAGCGCGCGCTCTCGGCATAGAGCCCATGGCGCGCATCGCCGCGCAGGCGACCTCGGGCATAGAGCCGGAGCTGGTGATGATGGCCCCAGTGGAAGCGATTCGCAAAGTTTTGCAGAAGGCCGGGTGGTCGCTTGAAGAAGTTGACCTCATAGAGCTTAACGAGGCTTTCTCCGTTCAGGCCGTGGCAATCATCAAGGAACTCGGGCTCGACCCGAAGCGCGTCAACGTCAACGGCGGCGCGGTCGCGCTCGGCCACGCCATCGGCCAGTCCGGCTCGCGCCTGTTGACGACGATGCTTTACGAGATGAAGAGGCGCGACGCGCGGCGCGGGCTGGCGGCGCTCTGTCTGGGCGGCGGCAACGCCGTGGCGATGGCCGTCGAGCGGTAGGGCATAAGCGTAGTGGAGAACGCATGACAAACGAACAGCACAATAAAACTCTGGGCATCCTGCATCTGGTATACGGCGCGCTGCACGGGCTGATGATGCTGATGTTTGTCATCTTCTTCGCCGTCATCGTGCCCGTCGTAAGAGAAGGGAACAGAACGCACGACGGTATGCCGTTCAGCATCTATCTCCTCATCATCACGCTCATCAGCCTCTTCGGCCTCTTCTATTCCGTGCCGTCACTGGTCGCAGGATACGCGCTTCTGAAACGTAAATCGTGGGCACGCATGGCCGGTATCATCGGGTCGGTGATAGCGGCCATGAGCGTCCCGCTGGGGACGGCGCTTTGCGTCTACACGCTCTGGTTTCTCTTCGGACAGGGCGCGCACATGCACGATGCGCCGTCGCTCTCCTCGCATGAGCCATATTCACTGCGCGACGCGTCCGCATCTTCCGCCGACCTGTTTGATCGTGCTACGGGCGAGCGAAGCGAGCGCGAGCCGGCGCAGACCAGACGGATGCCGAACTGGCGCGACTGAACTTTTTTTGGAGATGCAGCCTTGAGCGAGACAATAGGGGTCGTCGGCGCAGGCACGATGGGTAACGGTATCGCGCAAGTGGCGGCGCGTGCCGGTTACACGGTCGTGCTGCGCGATGTCAAAGAAGAGTTTCTAGAGCGCGGGATGAAGGCTGTGGACAAGAGCCTACAGCGCGACGTTGATAAAGAGCGTTTGCAGGATGAAGAGAAACGCGCCATCATCGCACGCATACGCACGACGACCGACTGGGATGCTCTGAGCGAGGCGACGCTCGTGGTCGAGGCCGTGACTGAGGACGTGAGCGTGAAAGCGGAGGTCTTTCGCGCGCTCGACGAGACCGTCAGCGCCGAAGCGATTCTGGCCTCGAATACTTCTTCCATCTCGATAACAAAGCTGGGCGCGGCCACCAGGCGACCGGACAAAGTGATTGGCATGCACTTTATGAATCCCGTTCCGGTGATGAAGCTGGTCGAGATCATACGCGGTATGGCGACATCGGACGAGACGTACACGAAAGTGCGCGACCTGACGGAGCGGCTGGGGAAGACCCCGCTTGAGTGTAACGACATGCCGGGCTTCGTCTCCAACCGCGTGTTGATGCCGATGATCAACGAGGCGATCTTCGCGCTGCATGAAGGCGTCGCCACGCGCGAGAGTATTGACGGCATCATGAAGCTCGGCATGAATCACCCGATGGGGCCGCTCACGCTCGCGGACTTCATCGGGCTGGATGTCTGCCTGGCGATTTTGAATGTTCTCCATGAGGGCCTCGGCGACCCGAAATACAGGGCCTGCCCGCTCCTGAAAAGATACGTGGACGCAGGCTGGCTCGGGCGCAAAAGCGGGCGCGGGTTCTATGAATATTAGAAAATTGGGGACGGGGCTCAGGGGTCAGGGGCCGGTGAAAACCGTCTTCACTGACCCCCGGCCCCTGACCCCCGATCCCCGATTTTATGAGTAGCATCGCGCATTATTGTCAGAAATGCCTTGCGGCGAATCCGTTGGGGCAGGAGCATTGTGCGCGTTGCGGGACTCGTTTGATGCTGGTGGTGGATTCGCCCGCCGGGCGTTACGAAAATCAGAACTGGACGGCTTCATACGAAGAGCACTTGCTGGAACGCGTCTCGGCGCTAGAGAATCGCCTCACGCGCCTGACGGACAAGTTGGAGCAGGGGCTTGAGCTTCTTTTGCGTCAGGCCAAGAACTCTTATTTCGATCACGCGCTGATTGAAACGCTGATCAGCCTGCTGACCGAAGCGGGCACTATCGAGGCGGGCAAACTGGAAAAGCTCTGGCGTGAGCGCTGCCGCACGGATCAGAGCGCGCAGGACGAGCGTGAGCGGCGCGAGCAGTTGGGCGAGGAGATCATAGCCGGTTATCGCGGGCCGGATCAGGCCGTCTTCGAGCAGTACGTACAGCAGGCTATGTCGCTGATGGGAAGCGAGGAGACCGTGCGCGCCATACGCGTGCTGGAACGCGCCGCCGCACTCGCGCCCGGAAATGCGCCGCTCCTCTATGTCATCGGCGAGCATTTCTTCAGCACGGGCAAAATGGCGCTGGCGCGCGATTACCTTACGCGCGCCTTCGAGGCCGCGCCCGGCAACTTCGCAGCCCTTCTGCTGTTGGGTCTGGCCTGCGGCGACGAAGGCGAATTGGAGCGCGCACGCGAGTTGCTGGGCGAGGCGGCCCGTCGCGACAAGTCTTCTTTCGCAGCGCACTACGGCCTTGGAAGGCTGCACGCGGCGGAGCATCGCTGGAAGGAAGCGCTCCTAGAGTTTAAGCTGGCACTCGCCGCGCATCCTTCGCCCGAAGCGCATTATGTGATCGGCTGCGTCTATTACCAGTTGGGGCGCGACCGCATGAGCGTGCGCCACCTGCGTAAGGCCGTCGAGATGGACGGCGAGTATGCCGCAGCCTTCTACATGCTCGGGCTGGTGTTTGCCCGCACGGGCGAGCGCGAGCAGGCGAAGGATGCCTTTAGCGCCGCGCGCTCTGTCGGCGGAGACGACCCGCGCTATCGCACGGCTGCGCGACGCGTCTTGCGTCAGGATGATGCGCCGCAGCTTTCCCCACTGTTTAGCGCATCGGGGCAGGCGAAAAAGCGGCTGGTGACGGGCGGCGACAGGCGGCTCGCTAAAGTCATCCAGCGCGAGGCGCTCAATGCGGTCAGGGCCGGGGGCAGCCACCGCTAGGGAGCGCCTGCGGCGTTGACACTCTCAGATTGGCGGCTATAATAAAGCCTTTTGCGCGCTCTTGGCCGAAAGCGCCGTTAGATGACAGGGTGGGTAATGCGAATCGAACTGGACAAGCTGGAGGGGAAATCGAGCGCGCTGGCGCACAGCTATGAGGCCGGTGAGCTAGTCCTCGATGAAGAGAACGCGCGCCTGACCGAACCGCCGCAGATCAACGGGCGCATTACGCGCAGCGGTCAGGAAGTGCGCTTGCAGGGAACGATCACAGCGCGCGCCGAAGTTGATTGCGACCGCTGTTTGAAGTCCGTTTCCATGCCGATTGATACGGAATTCGATGTCAACTATGTCCCGGCCACAGCCTATTACGGCGACGAGACAGCCGAGCTGAAGGAAGATGATCTGAGCCTCTCGGTCTTTGACGGCGAGGTCATTGATCTGGACGAGCTGGTGCGCGAGCAGGTGCTTTTGGCAATGCCTCCGCGCATCCTCTGCACGGATGAGTGCAAGGGGCTGTGCCCGGTCTGCGGGGTCGACAGAAACAGGGAAGATTGCGCCTGCGAAGCCAGGGAGATTGACCCGCGCTGGGCCGCGCTCAGTAGTTTGAAACAAGAAGGAAAAGATGGTAAGTGACAGTTAGCTCTGTCGGGAGCGCGCGCGAATTTTTCAGGACCGCTCGCGCGCCGTCTGCTTATCAGACAATTTTATTAAGGAGTCTTTATCATGCCAAATCCGAAACGTCGTCACTCGAAAGCTCGCACGCGCAAGCGTCGCGCACATGATGCGCTGCGGGCTCCGCAGACCAGTCTGTGCCCGAACTGTCAGGAGCCGAGACTGCCTCACCGCGTGTGTCCGAAGTGCGGCTTTTACAGAGACCGCGAGGTAGTGCGAATCGAACAGGAAAGCTAACCGGCGAGCGACGAAGGGCGCGCCCCTCGCACGCCCCCGCGCAATTTGATGAAGCACGGGCACACACTGACCGGCAAGGTGGTCGTTGACGCGATGGGCTCAGACCACGCGCCGCACGCTGAAGTTGACGGTGCGCTCGCGGCGGCGCGCGACCTTGGCATCGGCATTATACTGGTGGGCCAACCCGCCCGTGTCGAGCCGGAGCTGAGGCGCTGCGGCTGGCGCGGCGACGGTGATCGCGGCATAGAGTTTGTCGAGGCCGCCGAAGTCATCGGCATGGACGAGCCCGTCGCAACCTCCGTGCGGCGCAAGAAGAAAAGTTCTTTGAGGGTCGGGACGAAGCTTGTGACCGAGGGGCGCGCCGACGGTTTTATCTCGGCGGGCAACACGGGCGCGGTGATGGTCACGGCCAAGATGGTCATAGGCATGCTGCCGGGCGTTGATCGTCCGGCGCTCGCGGCGATGATTCCGACCCGTTCGGGAAAGCCGACTCTGCTGCTGGATGTCGGGGCGAACGCCGAGTGCAAGCCAGAGCATCTGGCGCAGTTCGCCATCATGGGCGACGCCTATTCGCGCGCCGTGCTCGGCGTCAACCGCCCGACCGTCGGGCTGATGAGCATCGGCGAAGAGGAGGCCAAGGGCAACGACCTGACCAAAGAGGCGTTCCCGCTCCTGCGCGACCTTTCGAGCCTGAATTTCGTCGGCAACGTCGAGGGGCGCGATGTCTTTACGGGCGCGGTTGACGTGATCGTGACCGACGGCTTCACTGGTAACGTCATGCTCAAGCTGTCGGAAGGATTGACGGACGCGATGCTCTCTATGATCAAGCGCGAGCTGACGGCGTCGCTCCAGACCAAGGCCGGTGCGATGCTGGCGCGCCCCGCTTTCCGTAATATCAAGAAGCGTCTGGATTACTCGGAGTACGGCGGCGCGCCGCTTTTGGGCGTGCGTCAGATCGTGCTGATCGGGCACGGCAGCTCGAACGCGCGCGCCATACGCAACGCCATTCGCAGCGCCAAAGAGTTTAGCGAACACCGCGCCAGCGAGCGCATCGAGAGCGGGATCGCGCAGACACGCGCGCATGAATATGCCGAATTGGTGAATAGCAAATAGCGCGGGCAAGGGTGGTCAACGGGCAGAAAGCTTTGTTGTCTTTTCACCTTTGAACATTTACCATGCGCTATTCACGGGCTTGAGGGGAAGAAGATGGCAAATACAAAAGCAGTGATCCTCGGCACAGGGCACTCTTACCCGGAAGGCATTCTGACCAACGCCGATCTGGAAAAGATGGTTGAGACCTCGGACGAATGGATCACCTCGCGCACGGGCATCAAGCAGCGCCGCAAAGCCTCCCCCGGCGAATACACTTCGCTCTTCGCCGTCCGCGCCGGTCGTCAGGCGATTGAGCGCGCGCGCATTGACCCGGCAGAGATCGACCTCCTGCTGTGCGCCACCGTCACGCCAGATCAACTGCTGCCCTCGACGGCGTGCCTGATACAGGCTGAGCTTGGCGCTGACCGCGCCGCCGCCTTCGATCTGGCGGCGGCCTGCTCCGGTTTCCTGTACGGTTTGACCATCGCCGATTCCATGATTCGCACGGGGCAATCGCGCTATGCTCTGGTGATCGGCGCGGAAGTCCTGACGCAGTATGTGGATTACAAAGACCGCTCGACGTGCGTGATCTTCGGCGACGGCGCGGGCGCGGCCCTGCTCGGGCCGCACGATGGTTCAGAGCGTGGCATCCTCGCGGCGCGTATACGCTCGGACGGGCGTTTCGCAGAGCACCTGTACGCGCCGGGCGGCGGCACGCGCATGGGCACGACCGCCGAGACCATAGCCTCCGGCCAGCACTTTTATAAGATGAAGGGGAACGAGCTTTTCAAAGTCGCCGTGCGCTCGATGATAGACATCTCGCGTGAAGTCCTGGATGAAGCAGGCGAGCGGGCCGAGAACGTCAAGCTGTTTATTCCGCATCAGGCCAACCAGCGCATCACGGACGCCGTCGCGAGCAAGCTCGAAGTTGAGGAGTCGCGCATCTATTCAAACATCTCCATGCACGGCAACACGTCTTCGGCCTCTATACCGATTGCTCTCGACGAGTGCGTCGAATCGGGCAAGGTGAAGGAGGGCGACCTCATCCTGATGGCCTCGTTCGGCGGCGGCGTCACATGGGGCGGAGTCCTGATTCGTTGGTAAGGTATGCGCACCCACGTTTCCATCACGCTCATCCTTTCATTGCTACTGCTCTACGGTGGCGGCGGCAGCGTTGTCGCTTTGGCCCAGCCGCAGTCGCAGCAGGGCAGCAGCAGCAGCGACCCTTCTCTCTGGATAGAGATCAGGGACGAGCGCGGGATACCCCTGAAGGACGCCTGCGTCACGCTCGTGCCGCGTGAGGGCGACATCCTTTTTCGCAAGGCTGACGGCAAGGGCAGGGTTCGCATCAAGCGGCTGGCGCGGGGGCACTATCGCGTGACGGCCAAGGTTGACGGATACACGGCGCAGAAGAAAGAGTTTGAAATGGGCGAGCAGGGCGAAACGGTCTCTTTCTCTTTACAGCCGCGCGATCAGTGATGAGCAACAAGCTGGCATACATCTTCCCCGGTCAGGCTTCGCAGTATGCGGGCATGGGGCGCGATCTGGCAGAGAATTTCCCGGCGGCGCGCGAGGTCTTTGAAGAAGCCGACGAAGCGCTCGGGTTCTCCATCTCGTCCATCTGCTTTGAGGGCACTGCCGAAGAGTTGCAGTTGACGGAGAATACGCAGCCGGCGATTCTCACCGTCTCGGTCGCGGCGCTGCGCGCTCTCGGCTCGGAAGGCTCACCTGCGCCAGACTTCGTGGCGGGCCATAGTCTGGGCGAGTATTCGGCGCTCGTCGCCGCAGGGGCTTTGTCGCTCGGAGATGCCGTGCGTATAGTGCGCGCGCGCGGGCGCTACATGCAGGAGGCCGCGCCCGTCGGCTCAGGCGCGATGGCTGCGATCATGGGCGCGGATTTGGAAACAGTGATGGGGGCCTGTGGCGAGGCGCAGCAGAATGATGTCTGCATGCCCGCCAATATCAACGCGCCGGGCCAGATAGTCATCGCCGGCAACACGGCGGCTGTGGACAGGGCCATCGAGCTACTCAAAGAGCGTGGCGCAAAGCGGGCGATCAAGCTCAAGGTCAGCGCGCCCTTTCACTGCGCTCTGATGATGCCTGCGCAGGAAAGATTAGCGGCGGATTTAGAGGACGTGAGTTTTAAAGATTTATCGTTGCCGCTGGTGACGAATGTGGACGCCTCCGTAGTTGGGCCGGGCGAGGGGACGGGCAAGGAGGCGCGTGACGCGCTGGTGCGGCAGGTCTCGTCGCCCGTGCGCTGGCTGGAATCTATGGAGTTGTTGTTGAGTGAGGGCGTAGAGACTTTCATCGAAGTCGGCCCGGGTCGCGTTCTTTCAGGACTCCTCAGGCAGATCAAACGCGACGCGCGCAGTTTGAATGTCGAGGACACAGCGAGCTTAAATACGACGCGCGCAGCGCTGACTGCCGCTTAAAAATTTTCTCAGAGCTTTTTATTATTCACAGAGGAGCAAAAAAGATGCCCGATCAAGAGATCGAGAATAAGGTGAAGCAGATCATCGTGGACGAACTGGGTGTGGACGAGAACGAGGTCACGCCTAACGCACGCTTCATTGATGACCTTGGTGCGGACTCGCTTGACACGGTCGAGCTGGTGATGCGTTTCGAGGAGGAGTTCGGCATTGAAATACCGGATGAGGATGCCGAAAAAATCCAGAGCGTGCGCGACGCCTACACCTACATCGACCAGCACAAAAAACAGTGATAAGTGGCGAGTGACGAGCAGGAAGACAACCATTTAACTTGTCGCTTGCCGCTCGTCACTCGCCACTGTTTTTGAAAGGAGTGTTGTTTTGAATCGTCGCGTCGTGGTTACGGGCCTCGGCCTTGTTACCCCTGTCGGAAATTCCGTCGAGGACACCTGGTCTGCGTTGATGGCTGGGCGCAGCGGCGTGGATTTCATAAAGAAGTTCGACACGGAGAAGTTCACCGTGCGCTTCGCCGCCGAGATCAAGAATTTCGACCCGCTCAATTTCATAGAGAAGAAGGAAGCGCGCAAGATGGGGGCTTTCATTCACTATGCTATTGCCGCCGCCGACGAGGCGATCAAAGACAGCGGGTTGAAGGTCACGGAAGAAAACGCGGAGCAGGTCGGCACTTACATCAGCAGCGGCATAGGCGATTTCTGGGCCATCGAGCGCGAACACTCGAAGCTTCTGGACGGCGGGCCTGGCCGCGTCTCGCCCTTCTTCATTCCGTCGGCGATCGTTAATCTGGCCGCCGGGCAGGTCTCTATTCGCCACGGCGCGAAAGGGCCGAACTCGGCGACGGCCACAGCCTGCTCGGCGGGCGCGCACGCCATCGGCGACAGCTTCAAGATCATTCAGCGCGGCGACGCGGATGTGATGATCTGCGGCGGGGCGGAATCGGCCATCACGCCAATGTCCGTGGCCGGATTCGCCGCCATGCGCGCGCTCTCGACGCGCAACGACGACCCGCTGCACGCGTCACGTCCCTTCGAGCGCGACCGCGACGGCTTCGTCATAGGCGAAGGCGCTGGCCTGATGATACTGGAAGAACTGGAAACGGCGCGGCGGCGCGGCGCTCGAATCTACGCCGAGCTGGTCGGCTACGGCATGACGGCAGATGCTTTCCACATCACCATGCCGGACGAAACGGGGTCGGGCGCAATCCGTGTCATGCAGAAGGCCATGAAGGACGCGGGCGTTGAGCCACAGTCGGTCGGCTACATCAACGCGCACGGCACTTCCACGCCTTACAATGACAAGTTCGAGACGATGGCGATCAAAAAGACGTTCGGCGAGCACGCCTTGAGGCTGGCGGTCAGCTCGACCAAGTCCATGACGGGCCACCTGCTTGGCGCGGCGGGCGGCATAGAGGGCGTCTTCTCCGTGCTGGCTATCAACCGCGGCATACTGCCGCCCACCATCAACTACGTCAACGCCGACCCGGAGTGCGATCTGGACTATGTGCCCAACGAGCCGCGACCGGCGAACGTAGAGTATGCGCTCTCCAACAGCTTCGGCTTCGGCGGCACAAACGCCGCGCTGCTCTTCAAGAGATACGAGGAATAGGTAGGAACTCAGGACTCGGAAAGTCAGGACTCAGGATTCAGAATAAAAGCAGGCGCTTTCTTCTTATTCTGATCCCTGAGTCCTGACTTCTGATCTCCAAAGAAGAAAGTCTATGAAAACCATTGTTTTAATGAAACAGGTCGCGAACAAGGATGCGATCTTGCGTATTAACAAGGATGCCAGTTGGATTGAGGAGGGCGACCTCTCTTACGAGGTCAACGAGTCGGACGGTTACGCGCTCGAAGAGGCGCTGCGCCTGAAGGAGAAGCACGGCGGCGAGGTCGTCATCTGCTCCATGGGGCCGCAGCGCGTCAAGAGCGTGATTAAGGACGGGCTGGCGCGCGGCGCTGATCGTGCCATTCACGTCCTTCTGGACACCGTCACCAATCTCTCGCCGTTTGCCGCGGCCAGCATACTCGCCGACGCCATCAGGGAAGAGCAGGCCGATCTGGTGCTGACAGGATTACAGTCGGACGACTACGGCTACGCGCAGACGGGTGTGATCATGGCGGAGTTGCTGAATGTCCCGCACGCGACGATTGTCATCGAGGTGGATGCCTCGGGCGAGCAGTTGAGAGTCAAGCGCGAGCTGGAAAGCGGCTGGTATCAGTGGTATTCGATGTCGCGCCCGGCGCTGCTCACTATCCAGTCCGGCATCAGCCAGATTCGCTACGCGACCCTGAAAGGCATCATGGCCGCCAAGAAGAAAGAGATCAGGGAAGTCACTCCGGCAGGTGATGCGGCGGCACGCCCCTCGCATCAACGCATCGAAAAAATCTATTTCCCACAGAAAACAAAACAGACGCAGTTTCTCGGCGACGGCGACGCTAAAGCCGGTGCGGTCGCTCTCGCCGAAAAGCTTCATACGGAAGCAAGGGTCATTTAAAGGCAGTGACGAGCGACAAGCAGGAAGAAAAACAGTGATGAGTGATCAGAGAGACGCTGTTAACTGTCTTTACCTCATCACTCACTCGTCACATGCCACTGCGGTTAAGGGGTTAAAATGAGTAACGGTATTCTGGTATTCGCCGAGCATCGTGCAGGCGTTTTTAATAAGACCTCTTTTGAGGCAATCGCGGCGGCGCAGAGTCTGGGCGGCGCGTTGGGCCAAAGTGTGACGGCGGTGCTGCTGGGCTCAGGCGTGAGCGGTTTGGCCGAAGAGATTGCGGGCTACGATGTGAGCAAAGTCGTGTATGCGGATAATGAGAAGCTCGCGGAGTACACGCCGGACGGCTATACGGACGCGATGGAGCGTGTCATACGCTCGATTGATCCGCAGTACGTTGTCATGCCGCATACCTATCTGGTGCGCGATTACGCTCCGAAGCTCGCCGCGCGTTTCGGCAAAGGGTTAATCAGCGATTGCATCCGCGCGCAGGTTTCCGATGGTGCGGTCACGTTCTCGCGCCGCATCTTTCTGGGCAAGATCGACGCTGACATAGTCTCGGACGGCGAAGCCCCTGTGTTCGCGACCTTCCAGTCGGGCGCGTACCGCGCCGATCAGGCGACGCGGGGCAGCGGCGGCAGCGCGCCCGTGGAAACCATGCAGGTCGAGGTCGGCGAAGTTCGCATGAAG
Source organism: Pyrinomonadaceae bacterium (assembly GCA_036389675.1). Lineage (GTDB taxonomy): Bacteria > Acidobacteriota > Blastocatellia > Pyrinomonadales > Pyrinomonadaceae > DASQYE01. Next base: position 279,048 of record DASVWI010000030.1, on the reverse strand, counting down.
CCGGAACCGTCCTTTCAGGAGGTGAAGCAGGCGGTTGATCTGACAAAGGCGGATGTCATCGTCGCCGTCGGGCGCGGCATCAAGAGCAAGGAGAATATCGCGCTCGCCGAAAAGCTGGCCGAGGTTCTGGGAGGCGACATCGCCGCATCGCGACCGATCTGCGACGCCGAGTGGCTGCCGATTGATCGCCAGATAGGCTCGTCAGGACAGACCGTTGCGCCCAAGCTCTACATAGCACTGGGCATCTCCGGCGCGATTCAACACTTGGTCGGCATGAAGAACGCTGGCACTATCGTCGCCGTCAACAAAGACCCGGAAGCGCCCATATTCGACATCGCCGATTATGGCATCGTCGGCGACCTCTTTGAAGTCCTGCCCGTGCTGACCGAAGAAGTGAGGAAGCTGAAAGGCTAGTTCCGCCGGCCCGTCAAGAGATGAAAGAAAGCAGCTCAAGGCTCGGGCCTTGAGCTGCTTTCTTTCATCTCTTGATGCTAGCCCTTATTGAATAAGGTTTGCAGCTCGCGCAGAAGCTCTTCGGGTTTCCACTCGTTGCCTTCGTAGATTTTATGGATGTGGCCGTCGGGCGTGATGATGGCCGTGCGTAGTCCGTGGATGATCTGATCGGTTTCCTGATAATAGGTGAGGCCGAAAAACTGCGCCATCTCCTTGATCTCCTCGGGCTTGCCGGTGGCGAATTCCCAGTGCTTGAAGGTTTCGTTGGTGAAGTTTCCGGTGTGGGCCGCGCCGTAGCTGCGTAGCACTTTCGGCGTGTCGTAGCCCGGGTCAAAGCTTACGCTGAGCAGGTGTGTTCGAGCGTAAAGCTCCGGGTTCTTCTGAAGCTCTCTATCTACGGCGGCGAAGTTGGTGCTCATCAGCGTGCAGTATTCCGGCAGCGGGCAGCGCGTGTAGATGAACGTCAGCACGAGCGCCTTGCCGCGATACTGGCTAAGAGCAATAGCTTTGGCGTCCTGATTGACGAGCTTGAAATCAGGCAGAGCGTCGCCGGGTTTTGGCCCTGCTCGCGCTACGGGTGCGTTAGCGCCCGAAGATTCCGGGGTGGAGCGCGTGAACATGATGTTTTCGAGCGATGTGGTGTTGCCGTCGACCACGAGCGTCGCGCGTAGTTGGTCGCCGGGCACAAGCTCCGCGAGTATCTGCTCGTCCCTGAGCGTGTAGGGCATGATCATCGCTTCCATATAGCCGGGGATTTCCTCATGGTCGAGCGTGACGCGATGCTTCGCCCTGTCAACCGAGACGACCTTGCCGTTCAATTCATAGCGACGGCCCGAGGCGGCTTTCTGCGTCTGCCTGCACGCGAGCGACGACATGGCCGCGAGCAGGCAGACAAGGCCCAACAGTAGATAGCTCGTCAGTCTCATCGGAAGCCTCAGATCAGGATTCATGGATGCTCTTTCTCATCGATTGCCTGCGGGTCGTGCCGGGCAAGGCTCATCTACGTTCCAGCTTTTCGTTATAGAGCGACTGGTAGACCCAGAAGTTGGACGTGACCTTGTAGACGTAATCCTTCGCCTGTGTAAATCCTATCTCTAAAACGTAAATGTCCGGGTCGTTAGAGCGGGCGCGCGCGAGCCAGCGCTCGACGTTGTCTTCGCCCCCGTTATAGGAAGCCGCGACGGCCTGCGGTTGATCCGGAAAGAGCTTGAAAAGATTTCCCATGTACTGCGAGCCGAAGAGAATCGCGATTGGCGGGTTGTACAGATCGTCCTGTGAGAAATCGCGGCGGCGCAGCTGCGTCGCGATTTCGTCAGCCGTCGAAGGAATGAATTGCATCAGTCCGCGAGCCGCCGAGACCGACTTGGTTTCGGGACGAAAGCGCGATTCCTGTCGCATGATGGCGAGGACGAAGCGCGGGTCGACACCACGCGGGGGCGCTGATTCGAGCAGGGCAGCGCGATATGGCGTCGGGTAAAGAAGCTCGACCATTTCGCGCGGCGCAAGCTCGATCAGGTAATCCGACGGCAACTGCTTCCATAAGGGTTCAGCGAATGCGACGGCGTGATTGGCCTTGTCGCCGCGCCTGTAGTAAACGGCCAGAGTGTAGGCCGCATCACGCGAGGGGGCTGCGCGACCTTGCGCGCCTGTGCTATTACTGCTGGATGGCTGAGCCGTTTGCGTCTTCTCTGCGTCGGCTGTTTTCTCTGTCGCGTCATCCTGCTTAACGACGCTTGCGGTATCGAAAGCATTCTCCGCGACGGCTAACTCCGGCGCGCCCTCGTCGTAGAGCCCAAGGAAGAGAAGCTCGTCGGCCAGCGCTTGATGAGAGGGCGCGGCTGTCGTTTCCTGCGGCGCGCTCGTGATAACGGTCTTACGCCCGGCGGAGAGTAAGCGCGGCGCTGGGAAATTGTTGTAGGAGGGAAGCGACGCGTAGGCTCGCCGGGCCAGCTCAAGCAGCTCATTTCGCGTCGCAGCATCTTCGGTCAGGCGCAGCGCGCGCTGAGCGCTGACGCGTGCGCGCTCGGCCTGCCCGCCGGAAAGAGCCTGCTGAGCGTCTGCGCGCAGAGCCTTCAAACGTGAATCCACGAAGCCCTGCGTGCGAGCGTCCCTGGCGAGCGCGCGCAGTCTAAGCGTCGCGCGCCAGCCGTAATAGTCATTGCGCGCCAGAGGCATCTCAAGGTAAGCGCTGATCGCTTCATCCGTGCGGCCCAATTGTTCAAGCGTGTAGGCGCGCATGAAGGCGATCTCCGTCGGATTAGTCCCGCCGGGAACCTGCATGCCTCCGAGGTCTGTTTCCGTTCGCAGGGCGTCGAAATCCGCAAGCGCCTCGGCCCATGCTTTCCGGGCCAGATGAATCTTGGCCTGCGAGAAGAGGGCGAGCGCGCCGCCGACCTGATTCTTAAAGCGAGCGCGAGTCTGCCCTATCCAGTCCTCCGCCTCTTTGTCGCGCCCGGCTTCGCGCAGCGCATCGATAATGTTGAGATAGGAGCGCTCGGGGTTGGGCGCGTCCGGGTATTTTTCGATATAGCGGCGATAGGCCGCGACGGCCTCGTCCGTGCGTTTCGTGCGGACGTAGGATGAGGCGATAAAGCTCAGCGCATCGCGTGCGCTTCCCGTTTGCGGAAACTCGTTGACGACGCGCTGGTAATAGGTGACGGCCTCGTCGAATTTGCGTTCCTGATAGAAGCCGCGCGCGATCTGATAGAGCGCGTCTGCGACGCTTGCGCTCTGCGGGTAACGCTCAACCAGCGCCAGGTAGTGACGGCGCGCTCCACTGAAATCGCGGTTGAAGTTGTAAATGCCCGCGCGTCGCAGGTGTTCGCCTTCAGCAAGCTGCGGGGCCTGTTTCTCGGCGGCCTCGGGGCTTCCGCTATCGAGCTCGTCCAGCCCACGGACGGCGGCGAGCGCGAAATCATCAGGGCGCGCGGGGTCTGGCAATTGTGTGATGAGGCTATTGAACGTCTCGCGCGCAGATTGCGTTTGACCGCTGCGGAGCTTGGCCTGCCCGACGAGCGTAAGGGCTTCGCGGGCGGTGGCCGGGCCTTTGGCGGCGGCGCGCGGGCTCAAGGTCGCGATGGCCGACGGATAGTCGCCGCTTTCCAGAAAGCTTTCGCCGAGTCGCGCCAGCGCGGCCTCGCGCAGAAGGCTCGCGGGCGTCGTGGCGATGAGCTGGCGCAGTTGTTCGCGCTCAAGCAGGAGGTTTCCGGTCGAGCGCGCAAACTGGGCTAAGTGCCAGAGCGCGTATTGAGAGAGTTGGGATTTGCGAGCGAGCACAGCCTGATAGGCGCTGGCAGCGGTGGCCGTGTCGCCGCGCCGCTCCGAAAGACGCGCCAGCAGGTAGTCATAGTTATTGAGCGTAAAGAGAGACGGGTCGGCGCTCATCAATGATCTCAGCTCGTTGATGGCCGAATCGTAGTTGCCGCCTTCGACGCTCGCGCGAATCCTCTCGTGGCGCTCGCCGGGCGTCTGCGCCTGCGTGGGCCAACTGAAGAGAAAGGCCAGCGTGATAATCAAAAAGGTGCGGGTCTTTTTTGTATTGGTTGATGACATGATATGTATGGGTGCGCTAATCTTAGAGCGCCATTATAAAACTATGAAAGAGGTCAAGTCCTGTTTGAATTCAAGTAAGCAACAGATATGATGCCAGAAAGCAGTCAACAATCAAAAGAGGGCGAGCGGACGGCGCAGGTTTTGGACGGCGCGCGCATTGCCGAAGAGATCAAGCGCGATGTCGCCGTTATGATAGAGCGCCTCGCCGGGGAGCACGGCGCGCGCCCGTGCCTTGCGGTCGTTCGTGTGGGGGAAGACCCGGCCTCGGCCATTTACGTGCGCAACAAGGTACAGACATCCCTTGAGCTTGGCCTGCGGTCGGAGCATCACGCGCTTTCTGCCGAGACGACGACAGAAGAGTTGCTTGAGCTGGTCGCGAGCTTGAACGAGCGCGAGGATGTTGACGGGATTCTGGTGCAGTTGCCGCTGCCGCGCGGGGTCGACGAAACTCGCGTCATCGAGGCCATTGATCCCATGAAGGACGTTGACGGGTTTCACCCGGTCAATGTCGGACGGTTGGCGATGGGCCAACCGGTGATCGCCCCGTGTACGCCCGCCGGTATCATAGAGCTGCTGGAACGCAACGCTATCAGGATCAGCGGAGCTAACGCGTGCGTGGTCGGTCGCAGCCACATCGTCGGTCGTCCCGCCGCTCAACTGCTCTTGCAGCGAGACGCGACCGTGACGATCTGTCATTCGCGCACAGAAGACCTCGCCTCGGTCACGCGCCGCGCGGACATACTGGTCGCGGCCCTCGGTCGTCCCGCCTTCATACGGGCCGAGCATATCAAACCCGGCGCGACCGTGATCGATGTCGGTATCAATCAGGTGAGCGACGAGGCACAGGTGCGTGAGTGGTTCGGTGCGGAAGCCGACAAGCGCCTCGGCGTTATAGGTAAGCGCGGCTATACGATTGTCGGCGATGTACATCCTGTTGAGGCGCGTCGAGTAGCGGGTCATCTGAGCCCCGTGCCGGGAGGCGTGGGCCTCCTGACCGTCGCCATGCTCATGCAGAATACGTTGACGGCGGCGCGACGCAGGCGCGGTTTGTGAGAGCGCAAATCCATTTTGGATTTTAGATTGGCGAGCCTGCTGTGATTGAAGGCTCGCGTCCAAAATTCAAGATTGCAGAAGCGTTAATCCAAAATCTAAAATGTAATAATGTTGCGTGTTGGGTTGACCGGCTCGATAGCCGTGGGTAAGTCTTTCGTCTCCGCGGTGCTGGCGGAGTTGGGTTGTCATGTGCTGGATGCCGACAAGACTGCGCGCGAGGTAGTGGCGAGCGGCACGCCGGGGTTGCGGGCGCTCGTTGAGAGTTTCGGCGAAGAGGTCTTGCTGGCGGACGGGTCGCTTGACCGTGCTGGTCTGGGCGCGATTATCTTCGCTGACGAAAGCAAGCGGACGCTCTTAAATTCGCTGCTTCATCCGTATATAATCGCCGCGCAGGACGAGCAGTTGCGGCGGTGGGAGGGGGAAGACCCGACAGGAATCGCGGTCGTGGATGCGGCGCTGATGATCGAATCGGGCGGTTATCGCCGTTTTGACAAGCTAATCGTGGTACATTGTCGGCCTGAGATTCAGGCCGCGCGATTGATGGCGCGCAATAACCTCTCTTTGGAAGAGGCGTCGCGTCGTATAGCCGCGCAGATGCCGCAGGAAGAGAAGATGCGCTACGCCGATTTCCTGATCGATACCTCGGAAGGCTTCGAGCCGACCCGGCAGCAGGCCATAAAGGTCTACGAGGCTTTGCGAGCGCTGGCCGAAGCTTAGCGGGCCGCGCCACGCTGGATGTTCAATGACAGGCGATTGTGCAGATGGTTAACAGGAAAAGAAAGAGGCTGAGGAGAACCATTGAGCGTTGGCGCACGGGTCTGGCCGTGTCGATGCTGATCGTTTTGTCTGTCACGGGCGGAGGCTGCTTTCTGGATCAGGAGGTCGAGCCTTACTACGGAAAGGTTGCCGTCCCGCGCGCGCAGGAGTTTCGTTGGAGCGATGGCGGGTTGCCGCAGACTTTCGACCCGGCGCTGGCCGCCGCCCCGCCTGATACGGACGCCGTGCGCGCGATCTTCGAGGGGCTTACGGATTACGACCCGCGCACGCTGGCTCCCGTGCCGGGCGTGGCGACGCGCTGGGAATCTTCGTCTGACAATCGTGAATGGACGTTCTATCTTCGGCAGGATGCGCGCTGGTCTAACGGCGCGCCTGTGACGGCGCGCGATTTCGTCAATTCGTGGCAGCGCACTCTACAGCTCGGCGAGCGAGCGCCGCACGCCCGGCTGCTGGAAAATATTTCGGGAGCAAAGCCCGTCTCTGTCAATGCGACAGCGAGCGCGCAGCCGCTGCCACCGGAGACTCCGGCGCAAGCCGCGCGGCGCACGCCGGAGACGAACGGCGCGAAGCGCGGCGCGAAAAAAGAAGAGAAGCCGGCAGAGACAGTTGTGCCCTTCGGTGCGGAAGTCCTGAGCGATTACGTCCTGCGCGTGCGCTTGCAGCAGCCCGATGAGAATTTCCCGTCGCTCGTCGCTCATCCGGTCTTTCGACCCGTACATAGCTTGAATACTGCGCCCGAGCCTGATGCGGCGCTGGTTTCAAACGGCGCATTTCAGATCGTCAAGGCTGATCGCAGCGGGGTGGTGCTTGAGCGCGCGAAAAACTACTGGGACGCGCAGACGGTCAATCTACAGAGAGTGCAATTTGTCGAATCGCGCGATACGGAGTCGGCGCTGGCGGCATATCACGCTGGCGAGGTTGACGCCGTGACCAACGCCGGATTCGAGCCGCTGGCCCTGAAGCTGCTCGCGCCCTATAAGGATTTTCGGCGTGCCACCTTCGGCGCGCTGACCTATTACAGCTTCAACATCGAGCGCGCTCCCTTCAACGACGTGAGAGTGCGCGAGGCTCTGGCTATCAGCATTGATCGCGACCGCATCAGCGAGGATAAGATGGAGGGCGCGACCGAACCGGCGAAGAAGTTTCTCCCGGTGCAAATGCCAGCCGAGAAGGCGCACAGCGGCGGCAATGAAGAGTTAGCGTCTCTTGAGCACGACGCGGCGCGGGCCAGGCGGCTGCTCGCCGAGGCGGGTTTTCCGGGCGGCGCAAATTTCCCGCGCATACGTCTGCTGATCAATCGCAACGAGCAGCAGCGCACAGTGGCGCAGTCGGTCGCCGCGATGTGGAAGAATGCGCTGAACGTCGAGACGGACGTGATCATGAAGAGCTGGGATGAATACGAAGCGGCTGTGCGCGCGGGCGATTACGATGTCATGCGACGCGGCATCGTTATGCAGACGATGGATGAGGCCACCAACATGCGCCTGATCTTCGAGCAGGATGCTGCCCCGGACACCTCCGAGACGGGAAACACAGGTGAGGCGACGGAATCCGGCGGCGAAGCCGAAAGGGCCGGCGGCGCAAAATCCAATGACGAGTCGAGGCCGGCATTGGAGGAGCGCGTGCCGACCCCGCAGCGAATCGTGTCGGAAGAGCAGGCGCTCAGGGAGTTGCCGGCCATACCCATCTACTTCGCCTCGTCATATTCGCTCGTCAAGCCTTACGTCGTCGGCTTCGATGCGAACCTGCTCGATGCTCCTTCCCTCAAACACGTGCGTATCGATACCTCCTGGCAGCCCCCGAAGCCCACGACCGTCACGTGGACTAAATGAACATCCGAAAGCTCGTATCTTCGTGCGGAAATCCGTAAGCAACTCTGCGGACTGTTTTCGGCATCGGTTTGATTGTCCATACTTGCAACGGGATACAGCTTGAAATTGACACCACCCGCGTGATAAGTTCACGGACATCTAAAGCATCCAGTAACAGTTCTCCCCTCGTTTTGTCTTGGTACTTGAAGCAGAGTGGGCCATTCCCCCGGCGCAGATGACGTGTAGGCCGTGCGTCGCGCGACTATTCGCGCCGCGGCCCGCCCGTGGCTTTTGAGCCGCCAGCCCATTCGCAAAGCGTCAGCCGTTAAGAGGAGTATCTACTATGATGAACTATCGCTTCAGCCGCTTCTCGCTCAGCCTCTCTCTCTCGATCGCGCTGGCGCTCGTCGCAGCCACAGCCTCCTGCAGCCGCTCAACACAGGACAAAGAGTACTTCGGCAAAGTCGCCCCGGCGCAGGGACAGACGCTTCGGTACGTGACAGGCGCTGAGCCCGAGACGCTCGACCCGCAGCCGATGACCGGACAGCCGGAGTCGCGCATCGCCGGCGCGCTCTTCGACGGCCTCGTCGAATATGATGAGAAGACGGTGACGCCAAGGCCCTCGCTCGCGACCAGCTGGGATATCAGGGACAACGGTAAGGTCTGGACGTTTCACCTGCGTAATAACGCGAAGTGGACGGACGGGACGCCGCTCACCGCGCACGACTTCGTTTATTCATGGCGGCGCGCGGTCTCGCCTGAGCTGGCCGCTCCCTACGCCAGCATGATGTACGAATCGATCAAGATTGATAACGCCAAGGCTTACAACGAGCAGATGGCTTTTGTGCGCGACCCGGCGACGGGGCGCTTTCTGACCGAAGGCGACCTTGAGCGCGCCGGGGAACATGGGCCGCTCGTTTTCACAGGCCCAGAGCCCGTCAACTATGACCTGCCGCCCACGACCACGTCTGCGCCGACCGCTCAAGCCACGACCACGGTAAGCGAGAGCACGGATGTTCCGAAGATAGCTCTGAAAGACCCTTACTTCCTTCTGCCCGCAGATGTCGAGGCGCGCAACAAAATCCTGAACGGCGACCCGGCGAAGAAGACAGAGCCCAATCATAAGCTGGCGCACTATATGGAGGGCAAAGAGTTCGTCGCCGCGAAGAAGGAGAATATGGGCGTGCGCGCGCTGGACGACTACACGTTCGAGGTCACGCTGGAAGCGCCCACGGCCTTCTTCCACAAGATTATTCTTCATCAATTCTTCCGTCCCGTTCCGCGTCAGGCCATAGAGAAGTACGGCGACGCGCTGTGGGTCAAGCCGGGGAACATCGTCACCTCCGGCGCGTTCAAGCTCGCCGAGTGGACGCCCTACGAGAAGATCGTCGTCGAGAGAAACCCTCTCTTCTGGGACAACGCCAACACCAAGCTGGACAGAATCATCTTCCCGTCCATCGAAGAATTGACGACGGCCATGAACATGTACAAGGCCGGCGAGGTGGACGCCACACAGTCCAACGAAGTCCCGCCGCCGTGGCGCAACCAGATCAAGGAAAACAATAAGGACTACGTCTACGGCCCGTACCTGCAAATCGAGTACGTCGCCCTGAAGACCTCCATGAAGCCCCTGGACGACGTGAGAGTGCGTAAGGCTCTGAGCATGGCGATCAATCGCCAGATTATCGCCGATCAAGCGCCGGGCCGTCAGCCCCTGACGGCATTCACGCCGCAGATGGACGGCTACACGAACGGCGAAGGCGCTGGCTACAATCCTGACGAAGCGCGACGGCTTCTGGCCGAAGCCGGTTTCCCCGGCGGCAAAGGATTCCCTGAGCTGGAGATCGTCTACAACACTTCGGAGTCAACCAAGCAGACGGTCGAGTTCGTCCAGTCGATGCTCAAACGCGAGCTTAATATCAAGGTTGAATTGACGAATCAGGAATGGCGCGTCTATCTGGACAACACGCGCTCGGACAAGATGGGCTTTAAAGGGATGGCGCGTCGCGGCTGGATAGGCGACTACGTCGACCCGAACACGTTCCTCGACCTGATGACCTCGGCCTCGACCAACAACGGCACGGACTGGAAAGACAAGAAGTACGACGCGATGCTCTTGGCCGCCAACGCCGAAACAGACCCGGCCAAGCGTATGAAGATGTTGCAGGAGTGCGAGGCCTACATGCTCAGCCAGCAGCCGATGATTCCGCTCTACGTCGGCCCGAGCTCGTTTATGAGAAAGCCTTACGTGAGGAATCTGGAAGCGAATCTGCTCGATCAGCACGACTGGCGCGGTGTGTGGATAGAGCAGAACTGGCGCAATGAGACGCCTGCCGCGCCGACGGCGCTTGCGCCCATTTTGGACGGGCGAGAGTTCCCGGCCATCGCGCGGCTCTTTCATCTCGGCATCTCTTAGAAGAATGCGAGGAACTGACAAATGCTGAGCTTCATTATTCGTCGCCTGCTCGTCATCATCCCGATGGTGGTGCTCGTCATCACCATCGCGTGGGTGCTGATACGCCTCGCTCCCGGCAATTTCTACCAGACGCAGAAGGGTTTGCCGCCGGCGGTTGAAAAGAACATACGCGCCAAGTACGGGCTCGACCGCCCGTGGTACGTGCAGTATGGCAAGACGATGTGGCAAATCTTCCGCCACGGCGATTTCGGTTTCTCGCGCAAGTATCAGGAGCAGACCGTTAACGAGATACTCTGGCGCTCCATCCCGGTCTCGGCCACGCTCGGCATCACCGCCTACCTGATCGGGCTCATTCTGGGAGCAGTCTTAGGCACGCTGGCCGCGCTCAAACAGAACTCCGCTCTCGATTATTCGACGATGGCGGCGGCGATGCTCGGCATCAGTCTGCCCAACTTCGTCCTCGGGCCGCTGCTGATACTCGTCTTTTCGCTGACGCTCTACTGGCTTCCGCCGGCGCGCTGGGAGTGGGCCTACAAGATCGGGACGGGCGGCATACCTTCCCTGCGTTACCTGCTGCTGCCGGCCATCACGCTCTCGGCCCTCTACATGGCCTACATCGCGCGGCTCACACGCTCCGGCATGCTGGAAGTTCTGCGGCGCGATTACATACGGACGGCGCGGGCCAAGGGCTTGAGCGAGACGACTGTCGTGCTTCGTCACGCCCTGCGCGGCGGCATGCTGCCCGTCGTTAGTTTCACAGGGCCGGCCCTGGCCTTTCTCGTCGCCGGTACGGTCGTCGTCGAGCGCGTCTATGCCATTCCGGGCCTCGGCAACTATTTCATCAACGCCGCCCTGAATCGCGACGAGCCGCTTCTTCTGGGAATCACCGCCTTCGTCGCCATACTGATTCTCTTATTCAATCTGCTGGTTGACATCGCCTACGCCTACATTGATCCACGTATCAGGTATTAGCTCGGAGGAGAGCGCCAAGTCATGTCGAGAATACCGGAAGTTGAACGCATACCGACGGACGATCCGAACGAGCCGATTGTGAAGGCCAGCCCGCTCGCGCCGCCCGGCGTCGCAGCCGTGCAGCAAAAGATCAATACGCCGGAAGCGATGGCCGCCGACCAGCTCTACGGCAGCGCGCCGCCCGACGGCGATACCTGGCAGGAGACGGGCGGCGGCATCGTCAAGGGCACGAGCCTCTGGAAGGATGCATGGAAGCGCCTGCGTAAAAACAAGCTGGCCGTGATGGGCATCGTCATAGTCCTGTTCATACTTCTCGCCACGCTCATCGGGCCGGCCATTCTCAAAGCAGCGACGGGCTATAGCTACGACCTGATTCCCGGTGACCGCGCGCTCGTCAAGGCCATGCCTCCCAGCTGGAAGCATCCGATGGGCACAGACCCGCAGGGACGCGACATTCTCGCGCGCGTCCTGATCGGCGGGCGCATCTCGCTGATGGTCGGCATCGTCTCGACGGCTGTGTCGCTCATCATCGGCGTCACCTACGGAGCTTTCGCGGGATACATGGGCGGCAAGATCGATAACCTGATGATGCGCGTCGTGGACGTGCTCTTTGCCATTCCCTACATGATGCTCGTCATAGTGTTGCTGGCGCTGTTTGAGAAGAGCCTGTTTCTGCTCTTCGCGGCCCTTGGCGCTGTCTCCTGGCTGACGATGGCCCGCATCGTGCGCGGGCAAGTCCTCTCGCTCAAGAATCAGGAGTTCGTCGAAGCCGCACGCTCCATTGGCGTGCCGACGTGGAAGATTATTTTTCGGCATCTCGTCCCGAACACGCTCGGGCCTGTGATCGTCTACGCGACGTTGACGATTCCTTCGGTCATGTTGCAGGAAGCTTTCCTGAGCTATCTGGGTCTGGGCGTGCAAGCCCCGCTTTCGTCCTGGGGCACGCTCGCCGCCGAAGGCGCACAGAACATGGCTATCTTTCCCTGGATGATTATCTTCCCCGGCGTGACGATGGCCCTCACGCTCTTTAGTCTCAACTTCGTCGGTGACGGTCTGCGCGACGCCCTCGACCCGCAGATGAGAAAAGTTTGATGAGTAGAAACGGAAACATTTTAGAGGTCAGAGACCTGCGAACCTATTTCGGCACGGAAGACGGCCTTGTGAAGGCCGTCGACGGGATCGGATTCGAGTTGAAGCGCGGCGAGACTCTGGGGATTGTGGGCGAGTCCGGCTCGGGCAAGTCCGTGACCAATCTTTCGATCATTCGATTGATTCCAGACCCGCCGGGAAAGATCGTCTCGGGCGAAGTCATCTTCGACGGCGAGGATATTCTGGCCCTGCCGCAGGAGGAAGTGCGGCGCATTCGCGGCAAGCGAATCGCGATGATCTTTCAAGACCCCATGACCTCGCTCAACCCCTTCATGCGCATCTCCAAGCAGTTGATGGAGCTGACCCGTCTTCATCTCGGCTACACGAAAGAGCAGGCTTACGAGCACGCCATCAAAATGCTGGACATGGTCGGTATCCCGGACGCACGCTCTCGCGTTGACAGTTACCCGCACGAGTTTTCCGGCGGAATGCGCCAGCGTGTGATGATCGCCATGGCCCTCTCGTGCGAGCCCGAGCTATTGATCGCGGACGAGCCGACGACGGCGCTCGACGTAACCATACAGGCGCAGATTCTTGAGCTGATCAAGAAACTGAAACAGGAGACGGGAACCAGCGTCATTCTCATCACGCACGATCTGGGCGTGGTGGCGGGCATGACCGATCACATCATCGTCATGTACGCCGGAAAGGTCTTCGAGCAGGCGCGCACCTCGGAGCTTTTCAGTTGCCCCGGCAATCCTTATACGAAGGGGCTGCTGCGCTCAGTGCCCGACCCGACATCGGAGCAGGGGGCTCTGTACCAGATTCCGGGACTCCCGCCCGATGTGGCGCACCTGCCGCCGGGTTGTCCCTTCGCCCCACGCTGCGAGCGGGCGGAGGAGATTTGCCACAAGGAATTTCCGCCCTTCGTCGCGCTCACCCCCGATCACCACTCGCTCTGCCATTTCGCAGAAGAGGTCTACAGCGCTTCCTGCAAGGAGCGCGACCAGCGCGCGGGGCGAAACACGCCTCGCGCCGACACGGACAATGAGCAAGACGGTAACGCCTGATGAGCACACAACCCGCAAGCAGTACTAATGTAGAGATGCCGCCCGCGATTGAGCGCGGCCACGACGCCGGCCCACTGATCGCCATACGCGATCTGAAGGTTCATTTCAATCTGGGCGGCGGAACCATCTGGGACAAGATGGCCGGCGGCAGCCCCGTCAAGCGCGTCGTCAAGGCCGTTGACGGCGTGACCATAGACATCTATCCGGGCGAGACCTTAGGGCTCGTCGGCGAATCCGGCTGCGGCAAGTCAACCCTGGGCCGCGCGCTCCTGCGCCTGACTGAGCCGACGAGCGGGCAGGTGCTATTTCGCGGGCACGATCTGGCCCATCTCTCCCAGCGAGAGATGCGCGAGCAGCGGCGTCATCTGCAAATGATCTTTCAAGACCCATATGCCTCTCTGAACCCGCGTATGACGGTCGGGCAGATCATCGGCGAGCCGATTGAGACTTTCAGGCTGGCGCGCGGGGAAGCCAAAGACCGCCTCGTGCAGGAATTGATGGAGACGGTCGGTCTTAACAAGCGTTTTATCAAACGCTTCCCGCATGAGTTTTCGGGCGGGCAGCGCCAGCGCATAGGCATCGCCCGCGCTCTGGCCGTGAACCCTGATTTCATCGTCGCGGACGAGCCCATCTCGGCGCTCGATGTCTCCATACAGGCGCAGATCATGAACCTGATGGAGCGCCTGCAACGCAGCAAGCACCTGACCTATCTCTTCATCTCGCATGACTTGCGGGCGATTCGCCACGTCTCAGACCGCGTCGCCGTGATGTATCTGGGCAAGCTGGTGGAGATCGCCGACGCCAAGATCATCTATGACGACCCCCTGATGCCTTACACGAAGGCATTGATCTCCGCCGTCCCCGTCCCAGACCCCACGGTTGAGGCGACGCGCCAGCGCATAGTGCTCGAAGGCGACGTACCCTCGCCGATCAATCCCCCGCAGGGGTGTCGTTTCCACACGCGCTGCCCCTACGCGATTCAGGCCTGCAAAGAGGTCGTCCCCCCGCTCGCCGAGATCAAGCCCAACCATTTTGCGGCCTGTATCCGTATCAGTCCCGAACAGCCGGACATCGAAAGGGTCGCGCCGGGCGATGCGCCGGGCCTGCGCGACGCACAGCGCGTGATCGCAACTTGAAACCACCCGGCTATTAAGCATTTACATTAGAGTTGAGAAGGTTCTGGCGATCCCCGGCTGTGGCCGCTAACGGGCTGTGTTTTCAGTAGAAAACACTTGTTTGTTTCATCGCCGACACTTATACTGCATAGAGGGTTTGGTGCTGCCCTAAAGTCCACTCCCATCACGCTATGCGAAGGCTGGCGTGCGGACGCTGTCGGCCCTTACTTCTTTGCCTGTTCCGCCTTCCAACCGTTAATTTCGAGCGCAACCACCATAGTGGCCCAACAGATGCTGGATAAATCATCAGTGTCAGAGCGCGAACCTTCAGGATCGCAGCCGCGCGAGGAGCACTGCCCGCCGGGATGGGCGGAGACGCAGGATATGCTCGCCGCTTCGGCTGGGCTATCCATCCTGCTCGTCGAAGGCCACCAGCCTCCCTCCATACACGTCTCCAACAACAATTCGATCTGCCGCTCCTTCCAGTCTTCGGCCACGCGCAGGCGTCTGTGCGACCCCTTCTGCGGTGTGGCCTACGAGCGCGCGATGAGCGCAGGCCAGGCCACGCACTATCGCTGCCACGCCGGGCTGCATTGTTTCACTATGCCGGTCGAGGTGGGCACAGAAGGGCACAGGCTGGCCGTCATCGGCGGGCGGGCTTTTCTCACGACCGCAGATTATCGCGTGCTGGCCGAACGGCTGCGAACGGGCGACCTGCAGGACATGCTCTCAAGCGACCTGTTCAAGAACGTCATTTTCGCTGCCCGTCAAGATTTGGATGATCTGGCGAAGCGCATCTCAAATGTTGCCGGAGATTATCGGAATGAGGCGCGCGACACGCGCCCCCACGCCGCGCCGGATACGCCCGCGCCTGACACTCCGAGCGTGGCCGCACCCGTCGTCAAAGAAACGCCGGACGCATCATTGAACGCTTCGGTCGAACGCGCCGCTGTCTCCACCGACGACGCATTCGAGAAAGCGTGCGCCGGCGCGCTCAGAGCATTGTCGGAACGTCACGGCCTTACTTCGGTCGCGCTTCTAGTGCGCGACGAGCGCTCACTGGTTTCCGCCTACGCGACGGGGCTCTTTAGCGGCGAGGAGATTCGCCTAGAGCTCGGGTCAAAGGATGCGCGTGCGGCGCTCAAGGGCAGGGCCGCTTCTTCCATCGTGCTGGCGGAGACAGCCAACGGATTCAAGCCCGTCAGAAGCGCCGCTTCTGCCGAGAGGCTCGACCCGAAAAAGACTGTGGAGCTTTTTCCGCTCGTCGTCGACGAGGAAGTCAAAGGGGCGCTGCTCGTGCGCGGAGCATCGCTCGATGAAGCGAAGCGTCAGGCGATCTCGGAGTTTTGCCGAGACCTCGCCCTGCCTCTCGAAGTCCTGCACCTCAGAAGCGAGCTTGAGCAGCGCGCACGCTTTGCCGATCAATTGCTTCGCTTCACGGAGCTTATCAATGCGGCCAACCCGTCGGAGACCTATCTTTCCATCCTGCGCCACTCGGCTGAGCTGCTGCATGCCGAGCGCGGCTCTCTGCTGCTCTTCGATGAGGAGTCAAACGAGCTGGCGATGAAGGCGGCGATGGGGTTCGCCGCCGGCGTGATTCCCGAAGACCTGCGCCTTCGTCTGGGCGACGGCATCTCCGGCGCTGTGTTGGAAAAGGGCAAGCCGCTGGTGGTCAGCGATCTGGAACAATCCGGCCACACGCCTGCCCCAGCCGAGCGCCACTACAAAACGAAATCCTTTATCAGCTACCCGATCATGGTCGCGGGCCGCAAGGTCGGCGTCCTCAACGTGACGGACAAGGCGGGCGGCGGCCACTATGATGAGATTGATCTGAGCATTCTGGAAACCTTTGCGCCGCAGATGGCGCTCGCTCTAGACCGCGCCGGATGGCACGGCAAGGCCGAGCAGTTTCAGTTGATGTCCATCACAGACCCTTTGACCGGATTGCTCAACCGTCGTTATCTGGAAGAGCGTTTGACGGAAGAGCTGAAGCGATCACTGCGTCAGGGCTACGCGATGAGCTTTATGATGATCGACATCGACGACTTCAAGCTCTATAACGACCGCAACGGTCATCAAGCCGGCGACCTCGCGCTTGAGATGACCTCGCAATGCCTGAAGAGTGCGCTGCGCTCGGCGGATGTCGCCTCGCGCTACGGCGGCGAAGAATTCTCCATCCTGCTCCCGCAGACGACGCTCGACGAAGCCACAGCGATTGCCGACCGTATCCGTCGCAGAGTCCAGCGCACCCGCTTTCCGCACGGCAAGACGCAGCCGCTCGGCGCTGTCACCATCAGCATAGGGGTCTCAACCTTTACTCCCACACTGGACACGCCCGCCGCCATTATCGGCGCGGCTGATCGCGCGCTTTACAGCGCCAAGAGCCTGGGTAAGAATCAAGTATTCGCTCATCAGGACAGCGTGCCTGAGACGGCCAGAAGCGATGCCAAGAAGGATACTTAAAAACAGGGGAGAGCGACGCATACTGGGTCGCGTCGAGCCGGAAGATTTTATTGGTCGCGCGGAGGAGCTTGAACGCATAGACTCGCTCCTTTCGCCCGGCGCAAAGGCTCGCGGTCTGCTCGTCCTGACGCCTCCCGCCGCGGGCGTCTCGGAACTCCTGCGCCAGTCCTACGACGAAATCTTCAGGCGGCATGAGGGCGTCGTCCCGGTCTATTTCGCTTTCTCGACAGACGACAAAACGACACTCGCGACAGCGCGCCGCTTCTTCCATACCTTCCTGCAACAACTGGCCGCGTGGCATCATAACGACCCTTCGCAACTCGAAACCGTACTGCCGATGGCGGATTTGGCCGACGCGGTCGCGCCCGCCGATCACGAGTGGGTCGAGCAGTTGATAGAGGCCGTCGAGCGCGCGCGCGATGATGAGCGGGCTCTGCTGCGTCTCTGCCTGAGCGCTCCGCAGAAAGTCAGCGCCAGAGGCACGCGCGTGCTGGTCATGCTGGACGGCCTGCATCTGACCGAGCGCCTGAAGGGCGAGGCGTCGCTCGGCGCGGAATTCGCGCAAGCCTTGATGCGCTCCGATCTTCCGTTCGTGCTGGCCGGCCTTCGTCGTCGCCTGCTCGACATAGTGCGCTTCGAGGGCGATGACCTGTCGCGCGTCCAATCGCTTCGTCTTGAAAGATTGCCCGACAGGGATGCGCGAACACTGGTCGAGCGTCTGGCGAAGCAAGCCGGTCTCGTTCTGCACGACGAGACGCGCGACCTGATCGTGCAGCAGTTGGGCGGCAAGCCCTTCTACATGACATCCCTGCTCCAATCGGCGCGCGAAAAAGAGGTGGCGCTCACGACCTTTCTCAACTGCCAGCAACTCTACGTTGACGAGCTGATGGGCGGGCGTCTCTTTCGTCATTTCGATTCCATGATGGAGAGCATCACCACGGCCTCCGCCCAGCGCCGCGCTTTGATTCGCGTGCTCTATGAATCGAAGACGAGCGACGGCAGCCGCGCGCAGGTCGAGACATGGCGCAAGCGCCTGAACGTCGAGCCCGATCAATTGCAACAGATCATCAGGGAGCTGCATATCAACGAGCTGGCGAGCCTCAACGCCAACTTCATAGAGGTCGGAAACGGCTCTCACGCCTGGAGCGATTACTTAGCGACGCGCTATCGCATGGAGGTCGCCGCCGAGCCGCGCGCGCTGGTCGTCGCCGAAACTCTGCTCGAAACTTTAAAGCGCGCGCCGCACACGATGGCGCGTCATTACCGTCGCGCCGCCGCTCTGGGCCTGCGCGAGCTGCTCGTGTACTTCAACGGCCAGCGTGTGCCCGCGAGCCTCCTGCACTATGACCGCTTCAGTCGCGCCTACAAGGGGCTCGACGCCGAAAGCCTGGCGGTCGGCCTGGATGCCGAGACGGATCTCGTGCGCCTTCCGCAGGTCGTTCACGCGGCAAGCTGCGCGGCCTTTTACCCGCCCATACAGGCTTTCTGCGACGAAGAACGCTGCGCGGTCGCGCCCGGTTTCGATGCCGGCACTTACACGGACGCCAACGAGGTCGTCTGGATAGCCGCCGAGATAGAGTCCAAGCTTGAGGCCGGACGGGGCATGACAGAAGTCTGGTGCGACCGACTGATGAACGTTGCGCGCGCTTGTGGCTTTAGCCGCGTGCGTTTGTGGCTGGTCGCGCCCGAAGGCTTTTCGGCAGAGGCTTCTGAGCTTTTAGCCGAACGCGACGCTTACGGCTCAAGTCGCCATCAGCTTGAGCTTCTGACGGCGCGCCTGAGCGCTGATCTGGCGGCTACGGCCAGCGAGGAAGAGGGAACTGACGAGTTCGAGCTGGTGATACCGATGGGCGAGGATACGGAGCTGATCGCGGCCACCACCGTAGACCAGATCGCACGCCGTCTCAACTTTCAGCCGGAAGCGATCAACCAGATTAAGACGGCTCTGGTCGAAGCCTGCATCAACGCCTCCGAGCATAGTTTGAGCCCCGACCGAAAAATATATCAACGATTTCGGCTGGAAAGTGATAAATTAGTAGTCACGGTCTCAAGTCGCGGGGTCTTGCCGCCTAATTTTAGCGAACAGAACGGCGGAAGGACGCGCGCGCAAAGTAACGGTCACGAGGTGCAGGCGACGCGCACCAACGGTAGCAGCGAGCGACGTGGCTGGGGACTGACGTTGATAAAAAGCCTGATGGATGAGGTGGAATTCGAGCGCGTAGACGACGGGACGCGCCTTCGCATGATTAAGTATTTGCGCCGAACATAGCCGGATTGCAACCGAATTGCAACCATTTCAACCCACGGGCGTCCGGGATTTAATATCTAATTGGTACTGTCTATTAAGTAAGAGGGGAGCTTACTGTAATGGCGGAATCTTTAAACGGCGCTCCGGTGCGCTCACGCTGCATCGGGGAGATGGCGGTCATCTATGCTACGGACTATCTGAACAAGCTGAGCGGCGAGCGCATCGAGCGCGAGTGCCGCAAGCAACTCGAACAGGGCTGTCGCGCACTGGTCATCAATTTCAGAGACACCGAGCTGGTCAACAGCATCGGCGTCTCTATTCTTTTGGGCGTCATTGATGCCGCCGAAACCGTCGGCGCGCAGCTTGTTTTCTCGGACGTTAATCGCCAGACCATTGCCTTGTTCGAGATGCTCGGACTGACCAGACACGTCGCCCTCGCTCAGGACGAGCAGGAAGCGCTGTCGACGCTGACGGAATTCACCACCCCACAGAGCGCGGTCGTCGGTCACTAAAGGGTTCGGAGAAGTATGCAAGAGAAAGTCCAACGCCTCATTCATACTTTCGCCGCGCTCGCTGATTTAGGACAGGAGATCGCCGACCCGCATGATTTTCAGGAGATGGTTCGCACCTCTCTGCACCTTCTCCTCGGCACGCTCGCCATCCGGCGCGGCGCGGTCGCCGAATTCGATAAAGCAGATCAGGTCTTGAGATTCGTCGCCGCGCGCGGCCTCGGGCAGGAGTCGTCGCCGCCCGACATGACTCTCGACGAAGAGGACGTAGTCGGACTCCTGAGCCTCGGCCTGTGCGGGCTGGCGATGGATGACGAGACTCCCGCCTTCGCACACTTCGCCGCGCGTCATCAGGACTTCTTTAAGGGGGCACGTTTTGAGCTGGTCGTGCCGCTGGTCGTCCGCAACGACCTGACCGGCATCGTCCTGCTCGGAGGTAAAGCGAGCGGCGAGCCCTTCACGAAGGACGATCATGAGGTGGTCTGCTCCATGGCGAGGCACA
This sequence comes from Pyrinomonadaceae bacterium, assembly GCA_036389675.1. Classification (GTDB taxonomy): domain Bacteria; phylum Acidobacteriota; class Blastocatellia; order Pyrinomonadales; family Pyrinomonadaceae; genus DASQYE01. The sequence goes on along the minus strand of DASVWI010000030.1, from coordinate 259,018 downwards.
TCGGCGTCGGCATACACACGCACCGCCTGCTCGAAGAACTGGAGCGCAGGGCCGAAGAGAATCGCCAGCTCTACGACGGCTTGCGCGGGATTTACCGCGACACAGTGCGCGCTTTCGCCGCCGCCATTGACATCAAGGACAAGTACACGCAGGGCCATTCCGAGCGGGTCGGGAAATACAGCGAGATCATCGCGCGCGAAATGGGTTGGAGCGATGACGAGGTCGAGGGCATAGCCATCGCGGGCTACCTGCATGACATCGGCAAGCTCATCGTCGAGCGCGACATCATCAACGCGCCCTACAAGATTGACGCTAAGAAATCGAGCGAGCTTAATCGCCACCCGGCTGCCGGTTATGAAATCCTCGCGCCCATCCGTCACCCTTACGCCGACATCCCGCTGATGGCTAAGCATCATCATGAGCGCATAGACGGGCGCGGATACCCGGACGGGTTGACCGGCGATCAGATTTCAATTGGGACTAAGATCATTACGCTCGCAGATTCCTTCGACGCGATGACGACCAATCGCCCGTACAAGACTCGTCGCTCGCTCGAAGAGGTCGTCGAAGATTTCCGCCGCAACACGGGCAAGCAGTTTGACGCGCAGGTCGTCGTAGCCTTCTGTCGCGCGCTCCTGCGCGAGATCAAAGGCGAAACGAAAAACCGGCTTATGACAAAGTTGCTTGGTAAGGATTACATCGAGCCCGAGCGGATCATCCCTCTGATCGAAAGCTTGATCGTCGAGCTCGAAGCAGGAGACAGCCCGCAGCAGCAGCAGGTCGCCAGTGCGGTCAGTTCCGAATCTTAATCTCTCTCGCGCGCGACACCCCTTTACATATGTGAGGCAGGTGCTCAAGCCTGCAGCCCCCGTTCACTTGGGCTGGATGCGTAGGCTGTAGCTGCAAATCTCTATCTTCTCGTCGGGCGTGACGGGCGAGGGCTCTTCGCGTGTCGCTTCGCGCCCGGAAATGATGGTCGGGTTTCGGCCTTTGGGCGTAAGCCAGTACTGGCCCTGTTCGTCGCGCGAGAGTGTGGCGTGAACGCGGCTGATTTCGGGGTCGCCTTTGAGCGGAAGGTCTACGCTGACCGACCTGGAGCCGCGCCCGATGGTAATCTCCGGCTTGGTGACGGGAACTACGGCCTCGCGCGTCCCGCCGCGCCAGATTTCAACCGAGTAGAGCTCTTCAATCCTTGGCCGAACGATGGTCTGCTCGCCCTCGGCTGGCTCCGAAGATTGCAGGGCGGCGGTGATATCGTCCGGCGTCATGCCCGGCAGCGAGGTCTTCATCATCTGGTTCTCGCCGATGCTGGGACGCGCCGTGACCATCGTATGGCCCGCCTCGGTCTCGTCCCAGACGGGCTGCACGCGAAACTCGCCCTTGTTCAAAGTGCCGTCAACGCGCAGCTCGACGGCGAAGGATTTAGTGGCGAGCTGTGTTTGCCCGGCCAGCTCGCGCGCCCGCTCCGAAAGGACGTGAAAGAGCCCCTGCTCAAGCCCGCGCCGCTTATCGCCCTGCCACTCCTTATCGTCGTCATTGCTGAGATAAACGATGTACTCGCGCGGAATATAGGTCGGGCCGCCGGGCGGCGTAAACATCTCACGCTGCATCACGGCTTCAACCTCGCGTGCGACCTTGACGAGAAACTCCTCCCACACGCGGCGTGGGCGTGCCTGCTCGTCGGCCACAGATAAAGGGTCGTCAGCGCCCTCGCCATCAATCCATCGTCGAATGGATTCAATTAAACCCACTTTGGCTGGTTCTCCTCTCGGTCAAAAGCGATCAATCGTTAAGCTCGACATACTTTTTGGTGATCCACCCCCGGTCAGCCGAGTTCGGGTCATCCTTATCACGCCCATGCTTTAGAATCTGCACTTCGTACCAGTTGTTCGTGTCGTTGACGCTTAAGACTTGCACAACTGAGCCCTTTTCGGCAATACCCACGGACGGATTATTACGGTTCGGCCCGGAACGCAAGTATACATCGTAATTCACGATAGTGCCCTGACGCCCGACCAGCGCCGGGCTCGAAGCCGCAGGTCTGGAAGAGGCCGCCGAGCCCCACCGAGAGCGAAAGTAATGGTGCGTCGCAAGCAGCATCCCGGCAAAGGCGACGATCAGCATAAAGGCCACGAGCGCACGCAGACCCCGCGTGGCGGAGCCCGAAGGAGCCCTTCTGCCGGCGGCCTTGAGGTCGCCCGTGCGACGCACATCCGCCATCCCGGCGATAATCTCGCGCGCTTGCTGGTTGGTTCTTTGCGGGTCAACCTGCGCCGTCGTGAGCGGGCCAGCAACGGGGACGACGATTCTTGGACGAGGATGCCCGTTGCTGCGCCTCTCGAACTGCTCGATGACGTGCGTCACGTTAAAGCGCGGGCGCGGGGGAGCTTTCGACGGAAGCTCGCGTGTGACGTTGAGCTTGCCGGTCGCGCGCGGTCGAACACCTTCGCCGCCCGATTGAGGATGAAGGGGCTCGGTCGGAGGTAGGGAAGCGTCAGCCAGATCGTCCCAGAATTCCTGCACAGTCTGGTAACGATCACGAGGACGCGTCTGCGTCGCACGCTCAAGCACGCGCAGCACTGCCTTTGCCCAGGGCTTATCAGCGATTGACTCTGGAAACTCCGTGATAGGGTGATGAGAGAAGCGGCGCGGCGAATCTCCAGTCAGGAGCGCGTAGGTGGTCTTGCCGAGCGAGTAGATGTCGGCGGCGGGCAGCAGATGCTCGCGCGGCGCGTTAAGGAGCGCGGGGTCGAGCGGCCCGGTCTGCACCAGCGGATTGTGTTCGGGCGCGGCGTAGACGTTTGTGCCGACGCGCGTGATCGCGCCCTCGCTCGCCTCTATCTTGGCGACGCCGAAGTCGGCGATTTTGACTATCTTCTGGTCAGCCGTCAGGAGCAGGTTCTGCGGCTTGATGTCGCGATGAATGACGCCGCAATCGTGTGCGTGGGCCAGACCGGCGCAGACCTGTTCGAGGTAAAAGAGCGCGCGCTCAAGGGTGTAGGGCTGCTGGCGATAACGCGCCGCCATGTCGCCGCCCGAAAGATATTCGAGCACTAGGTAGTGAAAGGTTGTGCCTGCCAGATCGATGGCCGTGCCGTGGCCGAGGCGGTTGATGATGTTGGCGTGGCGGACGCGGTCAAGCGCAATCGCTTCGTTCTGGAAATTCTCAATGAGCGTCTGCTCCAGCTCGGCGTCGAGCACGCCCTGCAAGAGCACGTTCAGCGCCTTGATGACGACCATCTGCGGCTCGCCGTCGGCGGCGGCGATATCACGCGCGACGTAAATCTCCGCGTAGCTGCCGCGCCCAAGGCATTCCAGTATGTCGTACCGACCATCGAGCCTGCATTGCTGTAGTTTGAGTTCGCTCATCCCTCATCCGCTTACGCTTCCATTTAGAGCCTCCGGCGCGCCCCTGAGATGCCTTCAAAATTCCTTTCGCAAGGCATAAAGTATTCGCGCGGCGAGCGTTATTGCGGCCCCGTCGTCGCGGTCGCGCCTTCCTTCTTCTCTATCATTTCGTTGAGGGAATTGATCGCGGGCTGCATCACCGGGTATCTTCCAGACCTGAGCGCTGCCGCCGCGCGTGCCAGTCTGGCATCCACTTTCTGCGGGGTACGCTCGCCGGGCGTGCGCGCCTCAAGCTTCGCTATCGCCTGCTCGAACGCGCCGAGCGCTCCGTCGATGTCACCCGTCAGGAGCAGCGCGCGCCCGTAGAGGTAAAGGAACTCAGGGTCTGTGGAATCCAGTGGCTTCTGTATGTTCTGTTTCGCCATCTCGGCCTGCATGCCGCTGGCGAGCCATGCCGAGGGAGCGCTATCAACTTCGCGCCGTCTTCTTTCGGCGATGACGGCAGGGTCTTCCACGACGACCGCCGCGGGCGTGGGCGAGGCGGCGGCTTCGGGCTGGCTCAGATTGCCCAGCCTTTTCTCGTAGAAGGATTTTCCGTAATAAGCGGCGGCTGCTCCGGCCACAACTCCGAGAAGCAGTAGCAACAGCGCACGCGCGAACCTGCCGCCTGTGCTCGGCCCCGTCTTGACGATCATCGGGTTCACTTTAGTCGCTACGTCTGATGCGTTGTCGCTGCTGCTATTGCTGCTGGCGTGAGCTATGACATCGCCTTCGGCTTCGGGAGCGGGAAAGGCTATGCGCGAGGCGGGTTGAAAAGAGGTCTTGACGGGCGCTGTCTCGACGGTCGCCTCCGTGGAGGACGCGCCGGCGTTACCCGGCAGGGTTCGGGCCAGCGCGGGGGTCGCCAGCGGGTCAATCGTGCGATCAAAGTCCTCGTTATCGCTGGCCGCCGCCACCGCCTGATTTCCGCCGACGCGAACGATAACGGCGGTGAGATTGTCTTCCGCGCCGCGCTCATAGCAGCGCCGCTTCATCTCGTTGCAGACTTCGTCGAGCGACATTCTGGAGCTGGATAGAAGCTCTCGCAGCTCGTCGTCAGGGATGTGGCGTGTGATGCCGTCGGAGCAGAGAAGGAAAGCCGTGCCGTCCTCTATCTCTATCGTGTTCATGTCCACTTCGACGCCGTCTTCAGCCCCGAGCGCGCGGCTGATGACGTTGCGGCTCGGGTGGTGTGCCGCCTGCTCCTGCGTCATCCGACCGGCCCGAACCTCTTCTTCGACGACCGAGTGGTCGCGGGTTTCGCGATGGAGCAGCCCGTCCGGCGTGAGCCGATAGAGGCGCGAGTCTCCGACGTGGCCGATGGTCGCCGTGTGCCCGTCGATGTGCAGGACGACGACGGTCGTAGCCATCATGGAGAGCTTCGGGTGCTCCTGCGCCATGCGATGAATCGAAGCGTTGGCGCGCTGGATGGCGATCTCCATCAGGTCTTCTATGTCAGAGCCTTCGACCTGATGACGGAACGCTTCGTCCAACACTTCCATCGCCGTCTTCGAGGCGACTTCGCCCGCCTGCGCTCCGCCGACACCGTCGGCGACGGCGAAGATACGACGCTCTTCGTCTGCGAGAAAAGAGTCTTCATTGAGCGGGCGTTTCTCGCTCAGGCCGCGATCAGTGACGACCGCCGCCTCGACTTTGACTTCCTGCGATGGCTCTTTCTGCGATGGCTCTTTCATTGAACTGCCTCCGGAATTGAGGGGTCGCTGGCGGCGGTCGTTCTCACCGTGCGCGCCGTTATAGCGGCGTCGCGCGCGTTGCGGTGAGAGAAGGCCATCAGCATTCCGAGCATAGCGAAACTTGTAATCAAACTGAAACCACCATGGCTGACGAAAGGCAGCGTGATGCCCGTCATCGGCAGCGCGCGCGTCACACCGCCGATGTTGACCAGAGCCTGAAAACCGATAAAGGCCGTCAGACCGGCGGAGCACAGCTTGGTAAACATATCACGCGCATCAATCGAAGTGCGAACGCCCGCCGAGACGAAAATGATCAGCGCGAGAATCACAATCGCGCCGCCCGCGAGCCCCAATTCTTCGCCGATGGCCGCGTAGATATAGTCGGAGTCGGCGACCGGTATCACTTCCGCAAAGCCCAGGCCCAAGCCCCGCCCCGTGTCTCCGCCCGAAGCGATGCCGAAGACGGCCTGTGCCGGTTGAAAGGCCGCGCGGTCAAACCACACATCCACGTTGACAGTCTTCTGCATGGCAGGGCTTTCAGCCGCCAGCGCTTTCATCTTCTGATCTTTATTGAGCGCGTCTTCATAATCCTTTTTCCACCAGGACACTTCCGGCGAGGGAGGATTAAACCCGTCGAGCCAGAGATGAAAGCGCTGCTGAATACGATCAGGGAGGATGGCGACGACCGGGCGCGCGATGGTCGGCAGATAAGGGACATTCTCCTGCACGTCGCGCGGCAAAGCGCCGACGACGAGAATACTGGCGACGAGCGCGACAGACCCGACGAAGAGCAGTAGCTGCGGCCAGCGGCGCACGGCCACCAGATAGAGCGTCGCGTATGCGCCGCTAAAGACGAGCATCTGTCCGAAGTCCTTGAGCGCGAAGAAGGGGATGAAAGGCATCACCGCCATGGCTATAAGCGGCACGACATCGCGCGCGCGCGGCAGCCCCCAGTAGGTACGCGCCAAATCTTTGTAACGCGCCGTCAGAATACCCGCGAAGCCCAGAAGAAAGGGGATCTTCGACGGCTCCCATGGCGTCATGTTGCCCGCGGCCTTACCGGCGCTCGATGTGACGACAGCCGCCGAGAGCGGAATCAAAGTGAGCGCCACGATGATGAAGCTGTGGCGCTGTAGCCAGAGCAGAAAACCGTCGCGCACGCAGAACCAGTAGGCGAGGGCAAACGTCAGGAAGCTGACGATGGGAATCCACGTATAGCTGGACGTGAGCGCATCGCTCACGCTGTAGTTGGAGGCCCGATGCTGTTCCTTATCCAGATCGGCTGGCTGCGGGGGCGTCGGGGGCAGGCCGAGGCGTTGTTTCTTATCCGCATCATAAAACTCGTTGATGTAGCGCGTCCTCAGCGTCGCGGTCTTCTGGGCGCGGGCCTCAGCCTTATTGCGCGCGTTATATTCCGGGTCGCTGTAGAGCCTGTACTGAACGAGCATGCCGATGGAGAAAAGCAGTATGGCCGTCGTGAAGAGAGTCCAGTTGCCCGCGAATCTCATCGCGCGCGTGAGCCAGAAGACGAGGATGATGATCGGCACGTACAACAGAAGGTCGCGGATGCCGCCGACCCAGGAAGTCTCGTAGCCGCGAATCAGGCCCGAGCGAAAGATGGCGTAGTAGCCGACGACCTCGAAGCCGATAATGAGAAACAGTGCGATGAGATGTGATGATGCGCGATTCTTCATGATGCCCTGATTGATTGTTCGATCAACAACAAGCTGACGGTTTTCTGACCACTAGGTGTCAGCGACGACGGCGCGACTGATTACTATTGGACGTGTTGTCCTGACGATTCCTGTCGTTATTGCCGCTCTGTTCGCCGGGGGCCGTGCGCGGGCCTCCGAGCAGCCCAAGCTCCTTGGCCTTCATCACCAGATGGGCCGCGATTGGGGCGGCAGACCTTGAGCCGTAGCCGCCCCCCTCGACGATGACGGCCATGGCGATCTGCGGATTCTCAAGCGGCGCGATACAGAGAAACCAGCCGTCTATGCGCGGGTGCTCGTCGTCGGTCAGGATCACGTCATACTCGCGTATGATATTCCCCTTGGGATCTTTCTCGATCTTGTGTCTGGTCTTGATCTCGCCCGTTCTGGGGTCGTAAACCGGCATCACCTTCTGGGCCGTGCCGGTCTTGCCGCCGCTGGTGATTCCGGCGGCCTTGACAGGCCCGAACACGCCGCGCGCCGTGCCGCGAGAGCCCTGCGTGACGAGCGACATGATGTCGCGCATCTGCTGGGCAAGCTGCGGCGTCACGACCTGATTGAAGACTTCCGGCGGGCGATCCATCTCCATCTTGGGCTTCATCAACTGGCCCTTGAGATTGCCTATGGTCGCGGCCAGCAGCGCCATCTGGAAAGGCGTCATCTGCCCCGCGTAGCCCTGTCCGTAGCCTTCGAGCGCCAGGTCGAACTTATTGAACTTGTTGCCGAGAGGCCCGGCCACCATGGTCGCCTCGCGCGGCGCGAGCGCGCGCTTGATGGCATCCGTGCTGGCGTTCCAAATCTCCGGCTCACGGCGTCCGCGCAGGGTTTCGGCTGGCGTATCGTATGCGCCTATGCCGACCAGCTTTGCCGCCTCCTTGATCTTCTCAGGCCCGAGCTTGAGCGCCATCTGCGCGAAATACTGGTTGCACGAAACCTCGTAGGCTACGTCGATTCCAATGTTGCCGTGAACCTCGCCGGGGCCGCCGTCATCAAAGATCGGCTTGGCTCCGGGCATGGCGTAGAAGCCGCCGCCCGAACAGGTGAACTTGGAATCCTGCACCCCGAAGCGGTGCGCGGCGATCATCATCATCGTCTTGAAGGTAGAGCCGGGGATGTAGTATGCGCCGAGAGCGCGGCTCACAAGAGGGCTGTCGCGCTTGTTGGCCTCCATGCGAGTCCAGGCATCGGCATTATCCTGCACCTCTTTGAGACTGTAAGAGGGCTCGCTGTAGAGCGCCAGGACTTCGCCCGTCTGCGGGTTGAGGATGACGACCGCGCCGTGCTTGCCCTTGAGTTCTTCGACGACGGCCTTTTGCAGGTCGCGATCAATCGTGATGCGGACATCCTGATTGGCCTTCTGCCGCGTATTCTCGCCCGCGATGACCTGCATGGCTTCCGGCACGTCTCCGCTCTGCACGCCGAAAAGCGAGCGCTCAAGGCCGGGGTCGCCGCGATCAGAGCCGAAGAGGTGGGCCATCTCCTTATCGAGCGGGTAAAAGCGCGTAATCTCGCCGTTGCCCTGACGCTGGTAGAGCGCCAGCGCCCTGTCCAGTGAGCCGGAGCGATCAAGAATCCACCCGCGCAGCGTCGACTCCGAAAGGCGACGATTACGCAAGTCCTTATAGCTTAACTCTTGAAATCTGTCGTTCTGCTCCGACGCATAGCGAGCCCAGTAGATGTGCGCGCTAAAGACCGCCAGCGCGAGCAGCACGTAGAGCCAGCGCAGGGCACGCAGGCCGCGATTGGTCGTCGTCGAGCCCAGCCGCTGCTTGACCTCGTCCGGCAGGTCGGCGGGCGCGACGGCGGCAAGAGCGGAGCGCGTGCGGCGATTTCGCAGCAGCGAGAGCAGCAGCAGCAGAATCATCAGGCCGAGGCCGACCATGTAGATCAGCGAGAGCATGGCCGGTTGTTTTTCGAGCGGAACCGCATTGGCGGCAGCGGTCGTCGTGGTGGTTGCGTTCTGTAGAAACAGTAATGAGTATGACATGCGTGTGAATTATCTTTTCGGAAAACGTACCTCGATATCGCCGAACCCGACGACATCTCCCTCTTCGATCTGTCGCGCCTCGCCATAAGCGAGCCGTCGCCCATTGATATATGTGCCGTTGGTCGAGCCCGTGTCGGCCACCAGCAGCGTGCCTTCGCGGTTCATGACCAGCGTGGCGTGAATCTTCGAGACGCTGCCGTGATCTATCACCAGATCATTGTCGGAGCCGCGCCCGACGTTCAAGCGCCTGCCTCCCGGTGTGAAAGTGAGCCCCTTCTCGCGCGTCCCCTGCGGAAGGGTGACGCGCGCCGTGACGTTGACGGTCGCCGGCCCTTTGTGCAGGCCATGAGGAATCTGCGGCGAGCCGATCTCGGCGGCGCGTCGTTTCTCTTCGTCCTGCTGCTTTAACTCTTCCTCGAACTCGCCGAAGGTCGGGTCAACCGAGATGCCGGTCGTGAAAATATCGACCTCCGTCTCAATCTTGAGCGGCGCGAGCGTGCGATAGCGATGATCGTTGATGTGGTCTATGGCCGCCGCCATCACTTCATGCTCAAGCTCCTGTATGATTTCGGGCGGAGCTTCCGAATGCGTGCCCCATTCCACCTTGAGCTTTAAGAGGTGCGGCGCGATACGCCCCTTGCGCCCCTCGTCGCGCACTCTCTCGTCGATCAAACGCTTCATGCGCTCGATCAACTGCGTCGTCGTCAAGCCGCTCTTGCCGGGCTTGCGGCCCAGGCTGCGATCGACGGCCTCGCCCATGCCTTCGAGGACGCGGCGGAAGAGGCGCTCCGGCAGCGCTTCCTCTCTCTTCTTCTGTTCTTTCTTCTCCGGCTCTTTTTTCATAACAGTATGACCGATAAATCAGCTGGCGTCATTAGACTGTGACGCGGGCTTTTCGATTACTGGCTTCTCAATGGCTGGTGTGGGCGACGCGATTGCGGGCACTGGCGTCTCTTCACGGACGGGCTTCTGCTCCTCTAACATCGCTTCCAGATCACGGCCCGGAATAAACTCCGTGACGAGAAACTGCGCGGCCTCTTCCGTGAAGTGGTCAATCACACGTGGTAGCGCCGGATGACGAAGACCGGCCAGCAATCTCGCCTCTCGCTCGAAGGCTTTACGAAGCTGCTCGTCCTCGAAAAAGGTCTCCTTGAGCGCGATTTGATCGCCCAGCCGCTGGTCGCGCGCCTCGTAGACAGCGCCCATGCCTCCCTGACCTGCCGGGCTTAGGATGAGATAGCGATTTTGCGAAAGGGCGTCTGGTGCGAGCATAGGATTCTCTACCTTTACTACATCATGGCCGCCGTACGTTCGAGAGGCGGATGAATGGGACTTCCGGCGCGTTCGGTCGTTGACACAGGATTAGTCGCCCACGCGTCCCCTTACCAAAACCTTATCTACCCGACTGAGAGATGTTCGGTGCTTCGGCAAATCACAGTCCGAGACAGTTTGCCCGTCGTGTACATAGAAAATCTTATGCGTCTGAATAGAGCGACGCCCTCGACCACTTGAACGTCTTCGGGGAGTATTCTGAAATTCTCTATCAGCGCTCCGTCATTCTAGCCGAAACCAGCCGCCAGTGAGAAGAGGCGGACGGCCTCGATAGTTAAAACCGTGAGCGTCACGCTGCCCTAATCGGGCACAGCCTTCTTCGCGCTCTCAGACCTTTGGCGCGCGGCTTCGTAGAGGATGACCGCGCTGGCGACCGCCACGTTGAGGCTGTCAACGGGAGCGCGCATCGGTATTCTCAAAGCTTCATCCGCCGCCTCGACCTCATTCTGCTTAAGTCCGGCGGCCTCCGCGCCGACGATCAAAGCGCGCGGCACAGTCCAGTCGATCTCCGTATGCGCGCGCTCAGAGTGCACGTCGGCGCAGACCGTGCGTATCCCATGCAGAGCGCACCACTCGATAATTTCCCAAAACTCCGCGCCCGTCCACAGCGGCAGACGAAAGCTTGAGCCCATCGCACCGCGCAGCGCCTTCGGTGAAAAGAGATCGGTCGAGCCCTCGGTGGTCATCGCGGCGGTCGCGCCCGCCGCCTCAGCCGCGCGCAGGATAGCACCGGCATTTGCCGGGTTGTTGACATGATGCATGACGACGATCAGGGGGACGCGCCCGTCGCGTGCGACTAAAAGCTCTGCCCCCGTCCGCGGCCTCCGGGCTATGCAGATGATGCCCTGCGGCGTCTTAGTGTCGGAGACGGAGGCGAAGACCTGCTCACTGAGAAAGGCTATGCGCTCGCAGACAGGTCTAAGCGCGCCCAGAAGGAGAGCGCCGCGCTCGTCCGAAGCCATCCGCTCTGTGCAGAGCACGTCTTCGATGAGGAGCGAAGCGTCGAGGGCCTCTTCGCACAGGCGCACGCCTTCAATAAAGATCAGCCCCTCAAGCTTGCGGTCGCGCAAGGCCCGCGCGCGCTTCGCCAGTGCATTATCCCTGCTCCTGATGACCGTCTCATTCATGCTCTCTTACTTTCCGGCGTCGTCATAAGTTTGATCTCCATAGGCATGGGCCAACCGCGCCGCGCGTCTTTATCCCGTCTCTGCTTATCTTCAATGCTACAATACATCAAGGATGAGCCAATACGTCATAGCCGCCGTGGACGACATGTTTTTCGCGAGCAAGATCAAAGCGGCAGCCGAGCATCACGCGGTGGAGATTCGTTTTCCGCGCAACGCGGATGCTCTCGTTGCGGCTGTGCGTGAAGACCCGCCCGCGCTCGTCATCGTCGACCTGCATTCGCAGAGGTGCGAGCCCTTCTCGCTGGCGGAGAGGTTAAAGGCCGACGAGGTTACGCGCGCGGTACAGCTTCTGGGGTTTTTCTCTCACGTCCAGACGGCCCTTGAGCGCAGGGCCAGAGCGTCGGGCTTTGACCGAGTGATGCCCCGCTCGGCTTTTACCAGACACCTTTCAGACATCCTACAGCAAACGAAAACAGCCTCATCCTGAGGCTTTCGGTTCGTGCCCCAATCGTCCATAAAAACATTTACAGGGCGGCGCACCTCAATTAAAATGGCGCGCCGTAGCGGAACTACTGTCGAATGTCCTCTTGATTTTTGAACCTCTCGGGCAGGTGAAAAAAAGAGGCCGGTGGCCGAGGGAGCGTCGCAACGCTTACAGGCTCGGAGGATAAAGCACCGGTCAACGTCTGTCCGCCCTGAATCTCACCCGCTGCCCGCGCGCGGCTGCCCGCCCGTCCATCTCCGCCCGCGCGTCTTGCGGCGAATCTTTCTCGCCCCGTATCCGAATGGAGGAACAGCATGCAGACCCAAGCCACTCAAAGTGAAAAAAGATATTCGCTTCGACCGGGAGCGCCCCTTCTTCTCATCGGCCTCTTGATTCTTCTTGCTTCGACCGCCGGCAATGCTTTCGCACAGGCGGATTCGATCAGAATCAAAATCCTGACCATGACCTCCTGCGCCGAGGGAGACAGCAGAGTCTCTACGGCCTCTAACGTCACGGTGCGCTTCAACTCGGCCAGCATCGTCACCGATGCTACGGGCTACGCCGTGATGTATATCCGCCCCGGCATCTACGAAGTGAGCGCGTCCCAGCCGGGAACTACCTTCGCCTTTGCCGACCGCAGGGGCGACGGCGTCAGGTTTCGCCCGGACGCGCGAGGCATAGCTAACATCCCCTTAAGTAACACGGACGAGACGCTGGAAGTTCGCATGCTCTCCTGCGGAGTGGCCGGCGCTTCCGTCTCCGTCGGCGGTGCGGCGGTTGGGCCGGGCACGATTGTCGTCGCCCCGGGCGCAGGCGGCATCTCCGTCGGCGCTGGCGGCGTAGCCATCGCGGTCGGGCCGGTCAAACGAGCGCGCCTGACGGCGATCAACAATAACGTCGAAGCTCAAATCGCAAACGGCGGCTGGGTGAGAGCCTACGAGGGATTGGAGTTAGGCCCCGGCGACAGAGTCCGCACGGGTTATTCAAGCTCAGTCTCGTTGAGATTCTGGGACGGGCATCAGGGACAACTGAGGCAGCGCAGCCAGTTGACCATGCGTCCGATGGGCGGCGCGCTCAACTGGGGAGAGATGAGAGTCTCCATCGGCCCGCCGGGGTCAGGGCCTTCCGACTTTGAGGTGACGACCGCAGCCTGCACGGTCAATGTCCGTGGGACGATCTTCACCGTCATACACGAAGAGCAGCCTCAGTCCTCCACCGTCTGGGTAGAGGAAGGGACGGTGCTTGTCACGCCTGCAAGTCCTTCGCTGCAATCCGTCACGCTGCGTAGCGGTCAGGAGGCGCGCGTCTCAAACAGCTACATCAGTCCTGTGATGACGCACGGCGTCGCCGTCGTCGTTGACGTGCCGACGCTGACCGGCATCTGGCTCACCTCCACGGGCGACACCATACAGCTGACGCAGGACGGAAACCGCGTCACAGGCACATATAGCGGCATCCTCGGCAGAGGCACTATCGCAGGCATACTGGAAGGGAGAACTTTCCGAGGCACGGTCTCCATAGGACAGGGAATGTCCACCACCACCGGGAATGTGACGCTCACGCTCACGCCCGACGGCAGGCTCGACGGCACTGTCTCCTCGGTCGTCTATAACGGCCCGTGGATTCTGAGCCGCGGCGGCGGCGGTCGTATTCAATAAGCAAGGATGAAGGCAGAAGGATGAAGGATGAAGTAAAAGCATTCAAGCCATTCAAGCATTTCTTTCATCCTTCATCCTTCATCCTTGCTTTTCAACGACCAGTTTGCCGCGCAGCATATTCATGCCGCAGGTGAAGGTAAACTCTCCCGCCTTATCGGGCGTGAACTCAATCGGGGTGTTCTGAAAGGGCGGCAGGTTGCGCGCGATGCCGAAATCGCCAAAGACCACCTGCTCGCTGCAAGAGGCCGTCTCGTCCCTGTAAAAATTCAGACGCACGGGCCTGCCTTCGCGCACCACTATGCGGTCGGGCGAGTATCCGCCCTTGACCGTAACCTTTATCTCCTGCACCCCGCTGTCGTTCGTCGCTGCCGCCACGCCTTCCCGCTCGCCGAAGAAATACCAGAGCACCATGGCAATACTCATCATCCCACCCGCGACGACTATGATCTCGGTCGTATCCATCTCTTTGATCTCCTTTCAGAGAGTTGAGCGAAAGCGCCGCAGCCGCAAACTGTTGGTGACGACCGAGACGCTTGAGAGCGACATCGCCGCGCTGGCAATCACAGGCGAGAGCAGCCAGCCCGTGAAGGGATAGAGCAGCCCAGCCGCAACCGGAATGCCGACGACGTTATAGATGAAGGCCCAGAACAGGTTCTGCCTGATCGTGCGAATCGTCGCGCGCGAGAGCGCGATGGCATTGACGACGCCGCGCAGGTCGCCCTTGATCAGGGTAATGTCGGAAGCTTCGATCGCTACGTCAGTGCCCGTGCCAATCGCTATCCCCACATCGGCCTGCGCCAGCGCCGGCGCGTCGTTGATGCCGTCGCCGACCATGCCGACAAACCTCTTTTCCTGCTGAAGACGCTTGATCTCCGAAGCCTTTCCTTCCGGCAAGACTTCGGAAAGCACGCGCGTGATACCGACCTGTCGCGCGACGGCTTCCGCCGTCTGGCGGTTATCGCCCGTGATCATCACAACTTCGAGCCCCAATCGCAGCATCGCCTCGACGGCCTCTTTCGATTCGGGCTTGACCTGATCGGCGACCGCCAGCACTCCCGCAAACCTCCCGTCCACAGCCGCGTACATGGGAGTCTTCCCCTCAGCCGCGAGCGACGATGCGCGCCCAGCATAATCGTCTAAGGGTATGCCGCGTTCCTTCATCAGCTTCGCGTTGCCGAGCAGCATGCGATGGCCCTCAACCGTCGCCTCTATGCCATGACCGGCGACGGCGTTGAAGCCCGACGCCTCGGCCAAATTGAGCCCGCGCGCCAGTGCTTCGCGGACGATGGCCTCGCCGAGCGGATGCTCGCTGCCGCGCTCAGCCGAAGCCGCGAGGCGCAGCAACTCCGTCTCGGAAATAGCATCGTCCTCATCGACCTTAAGAATATCGGTCAACTCCGGCGCGCCGCGTGTGATAGTTCCCGTCTTGTCCAGCACGATGACGTTCAACTTGTGGGCCATCTCAAGCGATTCGCCGCCCTTGATGAGGACGCCGCTCTCCGCGCCCTTGCCCGTCCCGACCATGATGGCTGTCGGCGTGGCGAGCCCCAGCGCGCAGGGGCAGGCGATGATCAAGACGGAGACGAAATTGACCAGCGCCATGCTGAAGCGCACGTCCGCCGGCGCGACGACGAACCAGACGACGAAGGCCGCGATGGCGATACAGATGACGACGGGCGTGAAGATGCCGCTGACGACATCCGCGAGCCGCGCGATGGGAGCCTTGGAGCCCTGCGCGTCCTGCACCATCTTGACGATCTGCTGTAGAGCCGTATCCTTTCCCACCTTCGTCGCCTTGAATCTGAACGAGCCGGTCTTGTTGATCGTCGCGCCGAACACCTCATCGCCCTGCTGCTTTTCCACAGGCATGCTTTCGCCCGTCAACATGGATTCGTCAACGGCAGACGCTCCGTCCAAAACCAGACCGTCGACCGCAATCTTCTCGCCGGGACGAACCACTATGATGTCGCCCGGCACAACTTCTTCGACCGCAACCTCAATCTCCCGCTCACCCTTAAGGACGCGCGCCGTCCTCGGTTGAAGACCGGCGAGACGGCGAATGGCATCGCTCGTCCGCCCCTTTGCGCGCGACTCAAGCAGGCGGCCCAGCAGTATGAGCGCTATGATCACGCCCGCCGCCTCGAAATAGACGGGCGGGGCCGTGCTTCCACCCGCCATCGACTCCATACCGCCCATTGAGTCCGTGACGGTTCTCGCAAAAAATTCGGGCGCGATGGTCGCCGCCACGGAATACAGATAGGCCGCGCCTGTGCCGGTGGCGATCAGCGTGTTCATGTCCGCGGCGCGATGGCGAAAGGCTGCCCATGCGCCGCGATAAAACTGTAAGCCGGAATAGAAGACGACGGGCGTGGTCAGGGCTAGCTGAAGCCAGTTGACGCCGGGAAAATCCAGCGCGGGCAAGCGCCCGTGCGACATGGCGATTAACAGCACGGGCAGGGAAAGCACGGCGGCGACCCAAAACTTGCGCCGTATGTCATTGAACTCTTCCTCACGCGCTGCCTGCTCGGCGTCTGCCGCCGAAGCATCGTCGCCGCCGCCGCCGCGCAACTCCCTGACATGGTAGCCAAACTCCCTGATCGCCGCGCGAATCGTCCCCGCATCGGTTGCCCCCGGAAGATACTCGACCCGCACCTCCATCGTCGCGAGATTGAATGACGCGCTGAGAACGCCGGGGACACCCCGCAGGTGTTTCTCTAGCTGTTGACTAAACCCGGCTGGCCTCGCCGAATCGTCGACGATGAACTCCGCGCGCTCCGTGCCAGCCGTCCCGTACCCTATATCCTTAACGGTGTCCATCAACTGCTGAACGCCGGTCGCCTGCGGGTCGTACTCGACGGTGGCGCGGGCAGTGGCAAAATTCACGCCAGCGCTTCTCACGCCGGGAGCTTTCCTGAGCTTGCGCTCGATGCGATGAGCGCAGGCGGCGCAGGTCATGCCCGTGATGGGCAGGTCAACCCGCTCGCAGACCTCATCAACGACTTTGGTTTCCGTTACCATCTGCTCAATTCCTTTTCCCGGCTGCTTTGCGTTTGACCCCGCGCGCAGCCGTCATCGGATGCTCAATGCTTGTCCCTTCGATCAGCCCGCAGATGTGGCCCTTGGTATCGCCGGCCTCGTCCCATTCCGCAAGGGCCTCCGCAAGCTCTTTACGATAACGGCGCATCTGCGCCATACGCTCATCCAACTCCGCCAGCCGATGCCGAACGATCTCGCGCACTTCCGCACAAGGGCTCTGCCCAGCGCGCCGCTCGCGGATGATGCCTTTAATCTCTTCGAGCGAGAACCCCAGCACCTGTGCCCGCTTGATGAAGGCGAGGCGATCCAGCACCTCGCGGTCGTACATCCGATAACCGCTGAAGGTTCGAGTGGGGCGATCAATCAGCCCGCTCTTCTCATAAAAGCGCAGCGCCTCTATGCCTATCCCGCTCAGGCTTGAGACCTCGCCTATCTTCAACAGGCCTGCGCGCTCGTCCTTATCGCGCCCCGTGGCTTTATTCGTAAACTTCATAAGCTCACCTGACGACCTCCCCTGAAACTGATTCATATCATAAACCCTGTAGGCGACTACAGAGTCAAGCGAAATTTTACGACGCGGAAAAAACCGGTCGGCCCGGCAAAAAAGGGAAGGACATCGGGCGATGATGTCCTTCCCTGTAATTGATCGGAAGCTAGTGTGCCTGAGACAACAGGCGCGTGCGGCCAGACGCGTCTCTGGTCTTAACCGACGGGCGCGGGCGAGATTACTTCGTGAATGGCCCGCACTTCGTCAACGAGTTGTTGGTACTGATCAAGGGTCAGCGCCTGCGCTCCGTCCGAGAGGGCACGCTCGGGCTGGTCGTGTACTTCGATGATGAGCCCGTCCGCCCCGACGGCCACACCCGCGCGCGCCAGAGGGATGACCATATAGTTCTTACCCGTGCCGTGCGAGGGGTCAACGATGACGGGAAGGTGCGAGAGTCGCCTGACCGCCGGGATGGCCGCCAGATCGAGTGTGTTGCGCGTGTGCTGGGCGAAGGTGCGTATGCCGCGCTCGCAGAGGACTATGTTGTAATTGCCCTCGGCCATGATGTACTCAGCCGCGAGCAGCCATTCGTCGAGCGTCGCGGCGAGCCCGCGCTTGAGCAGGATGGGCAGCTTCGAGCGACCGGCGCGGCGCAGGAGCGAGAAGTTCTGCATATTACGCGCGCCGATCTGAATCATATCGCCGTAGCGCTCGACCATATCCAGGCCCGCTTCGTCCATGGCTTCCGTGACGATCTTCAGCCCGTAGACATCTCGCACCTCGGCCAGCATCTTCAGGCCCTCCTCGCCGAGTCCCTGAAAAGCGTAAGGAGAGGTGCGCGGCTTGAACGCGCCGCCGCGAAAGAAACGCGCGCCGCTGCGGCGCACGGCTTCGGCGATACTGAAGGCTTGCGCGCGGCTTTCGATGGCGCACGGCCCGGCGATCAGGGCCAACTCCTCACCGCCGATACTCGCATCGCCGACGCGCACGACCGTCTTCTCCGGGCGCAGGTCAAGCGAGATCAGCTTATAGGGCTTGCTGACGCGTATGGCTTCGGCGACGCCGGGCAGATTCTCAAAACGCGACGGGTCAACCGCTCCCTGATTGCCAGTGATGCCGATGGCCGTGCGAGTCGCCCCCGGCATAGGATGAGCGCGAAAGCCCATCTCTGTAACAACGCGCACGACCCCTTCAATATCAAGCTCGGTGGCGTCTGTCTTCATTACTATTAGCATATAGTCCTCAACTCGATCTTCATTCCGGCAAAAAAGCATAGCGAAAGCATCTGTTCGGCTAAGGGCCGCCGCCGAGCGCTTACATTCGCTCCGGCACGGCGATGCCGAGCGTGGCGAGCGCCGATGTCAACTGCCTTCGCGCGATGTCCGCCACCTGTATGAGCACGGCGCGGCGGGTCGCATCTTCCTCACCAATAATACGATGACGATGATAGAAAAGATTGAAGGCGCGCGCCAGGTTGAAAGTATATTTCGCAAGGTAGGCGGGCTCGGCCTGCGCGGCTGAGCCCGCGATGGTCTCTTCCAGACGGGCCGCGAGCGTGACGAGCGACCATATCTCTTCGCCTTCGCCCTCAAAGATTCGCGCCACCTCCTGCCTGCCCGCCCCGTCGCTTCGCGCCGCCTCGACGAGAAGCTCTCCGGCAGAGCGCAGCGCGTCCTCGTCCAGTTTGCGAAAGATGGAATTGGCGCGCACGGCTGAATACTGGCAATAAGGCCCGGTCTCGCCTTCAAACGAGAGGGCTTCTTTAAAATCGAAGGCGATGACGGAGTTGCGCGTCCATTTCAGGAGAAAGTAGCGCAGCGCGCCAACCGCTATCGTGTGCGCCGTGTCGCGCTTCTCCTCGTCGGAGAGATCGGGATGGCGAGTCGCCACCTCGCGCAGCGCGCTCTCTTCAAGGCGGCTGATCAGATCGTCCGCCTTGACGCCGAGCCCCTTGCGCCCGCTCATCTCTATATAAGGGCGCGCGCGGTCTTCCTCGCTGAGGGCTATCCCCAGCTCTTCGCAGGCTGCGGGCGAGAGCGCGACCATCTCGTAGGCAAGATGCACGCTGGCTTCCTCGCCGATTTCCGGGACGATGGCGGCGACGCCACGCCTGACGACCTCCTGCGGATATGATTGCCTCGAATCAATCACGTTATAGACGGTCGCGCCGCCGCCGAAGTGCGGGCGCGCGTCAATGCCCAGCATCTCGCGAGTGATGGAAGAGTCAACGCGCGACTCCGTCGTCGTTATCCATGTCGTGTGCCCGTCTTCGTCGTAGGTGCGGAACGGCCTGTAGAAGAAGTCTAAGCCGAGTTGGCCCAGCTTCCAGAGTTGATAGGCGATGTCCTTGCCCGTGTAGGTGACTGTTCCGTTCGAGCGCACGATGATCTTATCCGCCTCGTGCTCGTCCGTGCCCGTGTGCGATTCAAAGGGCATGACCCAGCAGCCGCGATTGCGTCCTTCGGTCTCGAGGCGAATCGTGCCGCGCTCTTTCATACGCTCGAAGGCGCGATCCCAGAAGTGCAGGTGCAGAATCTCGGACTCGCGCGGCAGCACGTCGTA
Source organism: Pyrinomonadaceae bacterium (assembly GCA_036389675.1). Classification (GTDB taxonomy): domain Bacteria; phylum Acidobacteriota; class Blastocatellia; order Pyrinomonadales; family Pyrinomonadaceae; genus DASQYE01. The sequence goes on along the minus strand of DASVWI010000030.1, from coordinate 239,552 downwards.
GCGAATCCCAAGACGCTCCATCGTATCCAGAATACATTCGACGTTGCGCGTCGCGACGTAATCCGCCAGCTCCGCTACCGGGTTGTCGCCTTCCTCTATGGCGTGCAGCGTTTCGGCGCGAAGCTTCAGTCGCTCCGCGTTCATCTCGCCCTGAGCGTCGTCGTTGCGATAGAACAGGCCGACGCGCGTATAAAGATCCCAGCAGTAATAGTCGAAGGGGCGCTCGGGCGGAAGCCCCTTGTCCAGCCGCCTGATGTCTTCGAGCGTCATGCGTTCGAGGTGCAGGAAGCCGACGACCACGTCTGCGACCTGCACCCCCGTGTTGTCAATGTAGTTCTGCACTTCGACGCGCTCGCCCGCCGCTTGCAGAATACGCACGAAGGTATCACCCAGCACGGCGTTGCGAACGTGGCCTATGTGCGCGGCCTTGTTCGGATTGATGCTCGTGTGCTCGACCATACGCTTCGGTCGAGAGTCCGAGATGGCCTTGGCGTCTACAGCTTCAACGCGAGCCACGGAAAAATCCGAGAGGATAGCGACGCGATCAAAAAAAACATTGAGATAGCCCGCGCCGGCGACCTCTGCGCGGGCTATGCCGGGCGTCGTCTCAAGCGCCCCCTTAAGCTCTTCGGCGATGGCGCGCGGCGCGCGTTTTTCACCCGTCAACTGCTTGATACGCTTGGCAAGCTCGAAGGCGACGGGGAAGGCCAGGTCTCCAAGCTCTGTGCGCGGCGGCACTTCGGCGCTTAGTTGTTCGAGCGTGACGCCGAACAACTCCGAGGCCAGAGCCCGCACGCGCTCCCTCAATGTCTCTTGTAGTTTAAGTAGGCTCAATCTTTTCCTCTGTCGCTTCGCTCATGTAGGCCAGCCGAAGATGGCAAAGCAGGCAGTATAGCCCAGCCGTTGAGCGTGATGCTAATTGCCCAAAGGGTTGACTTGCCGCCGGAGTTTTGGATAATGACCGGTTTTAGAAGTTTTCCCACTTTACCAGATTGTGTTTATCGCCCGCGCTGGCAAGCGCCAGCATTGACCTGTGAGCGACGTGCGGTGGCTTCGGGTGGTCGGCTCACACGATTGGCAACTTGTCCCCGCGCCGAAATCCTCCCTGAGGATAGCCATAACTGCGACGGCTTGAGTCGCGGCAATTCCGGCGCTTTGATTCATATAAAGGAGAGTGGAAAGATGAAAAGACAGCTCAGTTACTTCTTCGCGGCGGTGATTTTAGCGATGGCAGCGATGTTCGCTTTCTCATCGACGGCGATCAATGCAGGCGCGAGAGTTGATAGCTGCCGGACACAGTGCCGCGTGGCGTATGACAAATGCGTCAAACAGACGAACAATCCGGGCGGCATTAACCAGTGCAGCAAGGCTTATCAGGGATGTTTGTCCGGTTGCAGCTAAACGGCCCGGCTGTTCTTCCCCCCGACAGGGTGATGCCTCGTTGACGGGGCATCACCCTCAAATTTTTGTTGGCTACGGAATCTCCCGCCGCGAATCCCGCTTGCTTGACACCGTTCTGGTGCGCTCTGTTACCATCAACCCCATACATGCCAGCAAAGACAGCGACCTCAATTTCTGCCGATCTGCGACGAAGATTTGCGGAGGCGCAATCGGTGCTTGTGCTGACGGGAGCGGGCGTCTCGGCTGAGTCGGGCGTGCCGACGTTTCGCGGCGGCGGGGGCGCTGCCGTCTGGAAGGGGATGCCCTTCGACGTTATCTCTTCGGCGGGCATGCTCGCGCGCGATCTGCCGGCGGTCTGGGAATGGTTCGACTACAGGCGCGGCCTGCTGAAAAGTCTGAGCCCGAATCCGGCGCACTACGCGCTTGCGCGCTGGCAGGAGAGGTTCGCGGACTTTACGCTCGTCACACAGAACATAGACGGCCTGCACCAACTCGCAGGCTCAGGAGATGTCATAGAGCTTCACGGCAGTATACGGCGAGCGCGTTGCCTGACATGCGGCGCACGCGAAGCCTTGCAGGATGACGATCATGCTGAAACGCAGCGGAGAACACGCGCCTGCTCGTCGTGCGGCGATGATCTGCGGCCAGATGTCGTGCTGTTCGGCGAGATGCTTCCGCCGGGCACGTTCGAGCGCGCCGTCGTCAAAGCCAGAGAGTGCGAGCTCTGTTTCGTGGTCGGCACTTCGGCTGTAGTCTATCCGGCGGCGGCTTTGCCTGAGCTGGCGCGTGCTGCCGGGGCGTACACGGTTGAGATCAACCCGGAGCGGACGCCCCTCTCAGACCTTTGCGACGAGCTTCTACAGGGACGGGCCGGTGAGATTCTGCCGCTGTTCGACGAGACGCTATGAAAACTCTCTACTTCGACTGTTTCGCGGGGGCGAGCGGAGACATGATTCTCGGCGCTCTGGTCGGCGTCGGCGTCGATGCTCGACGCCTTATCGAACAACTGGCGCTGCTGGACATCGACGGTTACGAAGTGGAATTCGATACGGCTGATCGCTCGGGCATCAGCGCGACGCGCGCGCACGTCCGCACAGCCCACGAGCACGCGCATCGCCATCTGGGCGACATACTGAAAATCATCCACGAGTCGCGTCTGGACGAAAGCGTCAAAGGGCGTGCGACTCATATCTTCAAAAGGCTGGCCGAGGCCGAGGCGCGCGTTCACAACCTGCCGGTCGAGCGCATACACTTTCATGAAGTCGGCGCGCTCGATGCCATCGTGGACGTGGTCGGCGCTTGTATAGGTTTCGAGCTGCTGGGCGTGGAGCGTTTCGTCTCTTCGCCGCTTCACGTCGGCAGCGGGATGGTCGAGATGGCCCACGGACGCTTTCCCGTGCCGCCGCCCGCGGTCGCAGAGCTTTTAAAGGATGCGCCCGTCTATGCGACGGAGATCAAGGGCGAGCTATTGACGCCGACGGGCGCGGCCATCATCAGTACCGTGGTCGCAGGCAACTACGGCCCGCTGCCGAAGATGAAGATGGAGGCCACGGGCTACGGCGCAGGCACGCGCGAATATGAGAACTTTCCGAACGTGCTTCGCCTGATGCTGGGCGACGATGCCGGGAGCGCCGCTCACACGGATGAGCGCCTGCTCATGATCGAATCCAATATTGATGATATGTCGCCGCAGCTTTTCGGCTACGTCATGGAAAAGGCGCTCGCCATGGGTGCGCTCGATTGCTCTCTCACGCCTGTGCAGATGAAGAAGAATCGCCCGGGCGTGCTGATACAGATTCTGTGTCAGCCTTCGATGCGCGAGGCCATGTGCGAGCTGCTGTTTACTGAAACGACCACACTCGGCGTGCGTAGCTACGAGGTTGAGCGGCGCGCGCTTGAGCGTGAGACCGTGCGCGTCGAAACGCTCTACGGGCCGATTGATGTTAAAGTGGCACGCATCGACGGGCGCGTCGTCAAAGAGATGCCGGAGTATGAACAGTGCCGTGCGGCGGCGCTCTCGACGGGCGCTGCGCTGCGCCTTGTAGAAGCGGCTGCGCTCCGCGCTTATCAAGAGGGCTCAAAACATGAGTAGGAATTCTTCGTCATCGAAGACGAACGGGAGCGACGAACAGAGTGCAGCCTCTAACCGCGCGGCTGTCGATCTTGAGAAGATTGCCGAGGGGGTTCGGCTGATTCTTGAAGGCATCGGCGAAGACCCACAGCGTCCCGGCCTGCAACGCACGCCCGAGCGCGTCGCAGACATGTATGCGGAGCTGACGGCGGGCATGCGTGAAGACCCGCAGGAGCACGTCTTGCCGCTGCCCGGCGACACGCACGAAGAGATGGTGATCCTCAAGGACATCAGCATCGCTTCCATCTGCGAGCATCACCTTGCGCCTTTCGTAGGCAAGTGCCACATCGCCTACATCCCTAAGAACGGGCGCATCCTTGGCCTCTCCAAGCTCGCGCGGCTGGCCGAAACCTTCGCGCGCCGCCTGCAGGTTCAGGAGCGTTTGACGCAACAGATCGCCGACACGCTTTATCAGGGCCTGAAGCCTCTGGGCGTGATGGTCGTCATCGAGGCGGAGCATACCTGCATGACGCTCAGAGGAGTGAAGAAGCCCGGCGCGATCACGGTCACCTCAGCCGTCCTCGGCGGCTTTCGCAAAGATCAACGAACGCGCGCCGAAGCGATGGCGCTGATAAAGGGAAACATCTGAAGGGGGGAATCCTTGATAGCCATGAATAAAACACGCTTATTGATTCGCTGTGACGCGAAAAGGATGATGGCCGCAACAAACTTCGTCATCGCCGCGCTGCTCATCGCCAGCTTAAACGTGAGCGTCATGCCGCAGCGTCCGCGCCGTCCGGCGGCGCGCGGCGCTCAGGGGACGAGCAACCGGGCGACCGCCGGCCAAATAAATGAGAATACCCTGCGCGCTCATATCAAGTATCTCTCGGATGACCTTCTGGAGGGGCGTGGGCCGGGCACACGCGGCGGCGAACTGGCGGCCAAATATATCGCCGCGCAGTTTGAGGCGATGGGCGTTCGCGGGGCCGGGCCGGGTGGCAGTTTCTATCAACCGGTCTCGCTTGTAGGCGTCAACGCCAACCCGAAGCCGACGCTTGAAATCAGCGGCAATGGCAAGAAAGAGACTTTCAAGTTCGCGGACGAGTTCGTCTCCTTTACGGGCGCGCAGACCGAGAATGTTTCGGTGGACGCCGAGCTGGTTTTCGTCGGCTACGGGATTGAATCGCCGGGGCAGCGCTGGAACGATTACAAGGGCGACGCTGAAGACTATCGCAACAAGATTCTGGTCATGCTCGTCAACGACCCGCCCGCGACCGCAAGCGAGCCGGACCTCTTCGGCGGACGCGCGCTGACCTACACGGGGCGCTGGACGTACAAGTTTGAGGAGGCCGCGCGGCGTGGCGCTCTTGGCGCAATCCTTCTGCACACGGATGAGTCGGCTGGCTATCCGTGGAGCGTGGTTCGTACCTCGAACGGCACATGGCGCTACGACATCGCGCGCGGGGCGAATGACCGGACGCCGTTTCTGAAGCTGCGCTCGTGGATGACAAATGATGCCGCCGAGCGCATGATGCGTATGGCCGGGCAGGACTTGAGCGCGCTCAGGCGTCAGGCCGCGACGCGCGAGTTTCAACCCGTCAAGCTCAACCTCAAAGCCTCCATCGACATCAAGAGCGAGGTCAGGCGCGTCGAAGCGCCCAACGTCGCGGCGGTCATCGAGGGCAGCGACCCACGTTTGCGCGACGAGTATGTGATCTTCTCCGCACACTGGGATCATCTGGGCATCGGCGCGCCGAATAAGAACGGCGATACCATCTACAACGGCGCGCAGGATAATGCAACGGGCGTGGCCGCCCTGATCGCCATCGCGGAAGCGATCATGAAATGGCCCGCCGAGCAGAGGCCGCGCCGCTCGATGATGTTTCTTTTCACGACGGCTGAGGAGCAGGGGTTGCTCGGCTCGGAGTGGTACGCGGCGCACCCGCTCGTGCCACACGCCAAAACGGCGGCCAACGTCAATCTCGATTCGCTGAATGTCCTTGGCCCCACACACGATTTCTCACCGCTCGGCGCAGACCGCTCATCGCTCGAAGCGGTTGTGCAGGCGGTTGCCCGTGAGCGCGCGATGCGCGTCGCGCCCGATCCGCGCCCGGAGCAGGGCTCATTTTACCGCTCCGACCATTTCCCGTTTGCCAAGGTGGGCGTGCCTTCGATCAGCTTGAAGGAGGGGCAGGACTTCATCGGTCGTCCGAAGGGCTGGGGCGAAGAGAGGTTCAAAGCCTACAACACGGCGAACTATCATCAACCATCCGATGAGTACAGCGATTCGTGGGATTTTCGCGGAATGGTTCAGGAAGCCGAGATCGCGCTCGACATAGCACGCCGCGTGGCCGACCAAGCGGAACTGCCACGCTTCAACGCCAACGATGAATTCGCAAGGGCTCAGCCCAACAGGGGTAAATAGCAGGGACGGACAGGATAAAAGGAAGGATGAAGGATGAAGGCGGAAGGATGAAGTAAAAGCATTGAAGAACGAACGGCATTCTTTTCATCCTTCATCCTTCATCCTTGCTCTCCTATCCATCCGTGTCCATTCATTTCCCGTTACTATTGATAACTAATGAAGAGTTTCTACGTCACCACGCCGATCTATTACGCCAACAGCCTGCCGCATCTGGGCAGCCTGTACACGACGCTGGTTGCCGACAGCATGACGCGCTACAAGCGTCAACGCGGCTTCGAGACCTTTTTCCTGACGGGCACGGACGAGCACGGCATCAATATCCAGCGCGTTGCCGAGCGTCGCGGCCTCACGCCCAAAGAGCATACGGATGAGATTGTCCGTGAGTACAAAAAGATATTCGGCATGTTCGGCCTCGACACGGAGCACGGCGGCTATGACATCTTCATGCGAACGACCGAGCCGTTTCATTACGAGGGCGTAAGCGAGCTGTGGCGCAGGGTCGCGCGAGGGCGCACGCCGAAAGGGCGCGAGCCCATCTACAAGGGGCACTACGAGGGGTGGTTCTGCGCTTCGTGCGCGACCTTCAAGACAGAGGACGAATACGTCAAGCCTGAGCGCGAGGGCGACCCGCCGCGATGTCATGAACACCTTATCCCGCTTGATCGCGTGTCGGAGGAGAGCTACTTCTTTCGCCTCTCGGATTATGCCGAGAGCCTGCTTGAGTTCTACGAGTCGCACCCGGATTTCGTTCGCCCAGAGACGCGCCGCAACGAGGTCGTGAGCTTTGTTCGCGGCGGCCTGCAAGACCTCGCCGTCAGCCGCGTGCGCTCATCCGTCAGTTGGGCCATCCCCGTGCCGGATGACCCGGAGCATACCATCTGGGTCTGGTTTGACGCCCTGCCCAATTACATCACTGCCCTCGGGTTCGGAGACGCGGAGCGTGAGGGCCGCATGGGCTTCGACAAATTCTGGCCCGGGGCGCATCTGGTCGGCAAGGACATCGTGCGACAGCACGCCATCTACTGGCCCGCCTTTCTCTTGACCGCGGGGCTTGAGCTTCCGCGCATGGTCTTCGCGCACGGCATGTGGCTCGACCAGAACGGGCGGAAGATGTCCAAGACCATGGGCAACACGATTGATCTGGATGTGCTGCACCGTCACTTCTCCAACGACATGGTGCGCTATCACTGCCTGCGCGAGATGAACTTCGGGCAGGACGGCAAGTTCGGCTACGAGACGCTCATCGAGCGCGTCAACAGCGATCTGGCGAACGGGCTCGGCAATCTGGTCGCACGCACCCTGACGATGATCGGGCGCTACTGCAACGGGAATATTCCTTCGCCCGTCATCGCCGAGGATAAATATCTGGCGGCGAAGCGGGCCGGGATTGACCCTGACCCTATGGCCTTGGCCTCCGTCCTTGAGCGTGCACGCGATCAGTTCGTCAAGAGTTTCGACGAGTACGCTTTCAGTCGCGCGCTTGAATCCGCGTGGGCCATCATCGAGCGCGTTGACAAAATGATCTCGGACGCCAAGCCATGGGAGCTTGCCAGGGACGAGGGACAAAGAGAGACGCTCAGTGCCGTCCTGTACCGCGCCGCCGAAGCCCTTCGCTGGCTCTCGGTCATGCTGCATCCGGTCATGCCTGAGACGACGCTGAAAATTCACGCTCAGCTTGGATTGACCGAAGCGGTCGAGCAGGCTGATCCGGCACAACTGGAATGGGGAACATTACAGGCGGGAACGAAAATCGGAGAAGTCAAACCTCTCTTCCCGCGTATAGACAAGGCGAAAATCATGGCAGAGATAGAGAAGGGAAGCGAACACACCGGCACACACGCGACAGAGGCCGACGCGGTCGCAGAATCACCGGGCCGCGAGCAGACCAGACCCGAGCCGCCCATGCGTGGCGCGACCGAAGCCGTCACGGGCGCGGCTGACACACCAACCGAACAGGCCGCAGGCGTCGCCACTTTTATAGAGATAGGCGACTTCGCCAAGATCGAGCTTCGCGTCGGCGAAATCCTGATCGCCGAGCGCGTGCCCAAATCCGACAAGCTCTTACGCTTTACGATTGACCTCGGCGAGCCCGAGTCGCGACAGGTGCTGGCCGGCATCGCCGAGTATTACGAGCCGGAAAAGATGATCGGGCGAAAGGTGGTCGTCGTTGCCAATCTCAAACCGCGCAAGCTGCGCGGCTACGAATCGCAGGGCATGATTCTGGCGGCCTCCATCGGCGAAGAGGGCCGGCCCGTCATCGCCACCTTCACGGAAGACGTGCCGAACGGAGCGCGTCTGAAGTAGCCGCCAGCTTGCTTATGTTCGTAGATTCGCACGCGCACATTGACGGCGAAGATTATGACGCCGACCGCGCCGAAGTGGTCGAGCGTGCGCGCATGGCCGGGGTGCGCGCTATCCTGAATGTGGGGACGGGCGACCCGCACAGCGGCTCTATGGAGCGCGCAGTTGCGGTGGCCGACGAGTTCGAGCATGTTTACGCGGCGGTCGGCGTCCATCCGCACGACGCCAAGCTGTTTGACGCGGCGGCGCGCGAGCGCCTGCTTGAGCTTGTCAGGAAAAGCCCGCGCATCATCGCGTGGGGCGAGATTGGGCTCGATTATCACTACGATCATTCGCCGCGCGACATTCAGCGCAAAGTCTTTCGAGAGCAGCTGCGTCTGGCGCGAGAGCTGCGCCTGCCCGTCATTATCCACTCGCGCGAAGCCGACGATGATACGGTGAGCATCCTGCGCGAAGAGTGCGCCGAATCTTCGCGGGGCGGCGTGATGCATTGCTTCGGCGGCTCGAAGGAGATGGCAGAGAGCGTGCTTGAGCTTGGCTTTATGATCTCGTTCGCCGGCAATGTCACCTTCAAGAAGGCCGAGAGCCTGCGCGAGGTCGCACGCCTCGTGCCCGCCGACAGGCTCTTTATCGAGACCGATTGCCCATACCTGACGCCTGTTCCTTTTCGCGGGCGACGCAATGAGCCGGAGCGCGTCGTGGAGGTTGCGCGCTGCCTGGCCGAGCTTCACCATGTCGAGACGCTTGAGATGGGACGCCGGACGAGCGAGAACTTTTCGCGCTTTTTCAATCTCGACCTGACGCGCGACGCCAACGCCGGGACTTCCGCCTGAAGGGCGTAAGGCACTCGCAGGCCCACATTAAACTTTCATCACCGGCGTATTTGATGTTATGCTCGCGCGCTGGAAAGAGTAGTCGCAGGCAAGGGAGAGACGAATTCCTTAACACCTTATGGCTCAGCAGAACTCATTCGATATTGTTTCACAGGTAGATCGCGCCGAGATCACCAACGCCATCAATCAAACCCTGAAGGAAGTCAAACAGCGTTTCGATTTCAAGGGCAGCGCCGCTTCGGTCGCGCTCGAAGAGAAGGAGCTTGTGCTGACGGCGGAAGACGAGACGCGGCTGCGCAACATGAACGACATCCTGCAACAGAAGCTCGTGCGGCGCGGCGTGCCCCTCAAGGCGCTCAGCTACGGTAAGGTTGAGCCGGCGGCTGGCGGCACAGTGCGCCAGCACGTGGAGATTCAACAGGGCATTCCGCAGGAGAAGGCCAAAGAGATAGTCAAGTTTATCAAGGACTCGAAGGCGAAAGTGCAGAGCGCGATTCAAGGCGACGTGGTGAGAATAACGGGGCGTGACCGCGATACTTTGCAGGACGTGATCGCCAAACTCAAGAGTCGTGATTTCGGCATAGACATGCAGTTCACCAATTATCGCTCAAACTGAAAAAGCAGATGTCAGATGCCGGACGCCCGGCGTCGGCACTGACATCCGGCATCCGACATCTGAAACTTATGTTTAGTTCGGGTAACACAGCCGCCGTCGAAGACCCGCAAATCTCTGCGCGGCGAATCTTCAATCTCATCGCACACGAGCTTTCCCTGGTCGAGGCGGAGTTTGAGCGGCAGGCCCGCTCGAACATTCAGGTGATCGCGTACCTCGGCAATTACCTGCGCGCTTCGGGCGGAAAGCGCGTGCGTCCGGCGCTGACGATTCTCTCTAACTACGCTGTGGGCGGCGACGCTTCTCAATTCAACTCGGTTCGGATGGCAGCCGTCATGGAGTTTCTGCACACGGCCACGCTCGTTCACGACGACATCATCGACAACGCCGAGACGCGCCGCAATCGCCCGTCAATCAATTCTCGGTTCGGAAACCAGACCGCCGTGCTGATGGGCGACTGGCTCTACATGTCCGCGTTTGAAACGAGCCTGCAAGAGCGTTCCTTGCCGATACTGGATATTCTGACCAATGTGACGCGCAAGATGACGGAGGGCGAGCTGCTCCAGCTCACGCTGCTGGGCCGCACGGACGTTTCCGAAGAACAATACCTTGATATCCTACAGCGAAAGACCGCCTACCTGTTCAGCGCCTGTTGCGAAATCGGTGCGATACTCGGCGGGGCAGATGACCGACAGCGCAACGCGCTCCGGGAGTACGGGATGAGCCTAGGGACGGCTTTTCAGGTCGTGGACGACCTGCTGGATTTCACAGCGACGGGCGAGACGCTGGGCAAACCAGCCGGCGTCGACCTGCTCGAAGGCAAGCTGACCCTGCCGCTGATCTATCTGCTGGAAAGCAACGCCTCATGGCGAGCTTCCCTGCAAACGATCATGCATGACGGCGGCTACGAGAAGGTCGAGCGGGAGACGTTGCTGGCCGCCGTGGAGAGAAGCGGCGCGCTTGAAAGAACGAGGGAGCGTGCCTACGAGTATGCCGAGGCGGCGCGCGCCTCGCTTGAAGCCTTGCCCAATTCGAAATACAGCGATGCGCTCTACTCTATCCCCACGTATATCATCGAGCGGGACAGGTGAGACCATTAGGAAAAGTCTATGGCGAACGAAAATCTGATCTCGACGCTTGAGCAGAGCTTAAGGCAGGCACGCGGAGCGCGGACGCGCCTTGCCGCGCGGCTCGCAGAGTTGGAGTCGGAGGCTGAGACGGTGCGCGCCGAGCTGGCCGAGATGGACACGCTCGCCAGCCAGACGGAGGCGGCCATCTTCCGCCTGCTCTCAAACGTCCTGAGCGCCAACACAGCGCCTCCCGCACAGTCTCCTTCCGATGCTCAGATCGAAGCGGCCATGCGACAAGACCTGGCGAAGAACGCTTACGCGCCGAGAGCGAGCGCGCCACGCCATCATATCCCCACCGTGCGCTCGGACATCGAAATCAAGAGCAACAGGTTCATGGATCGCACCATCCCGCAGGCGACCACCATGCTGCTGAGGGAAGCGAGCGAGCCGCTGCACGTCAACGAAATCTACAACCGCCTGCTCGAAGGCGGGTTCAACTTCACGGGGCACAATCCGACCATCAGCATCGCCGTCTCGCTCAATCGCAACGGGCGTTTCCGAAAGGTAGCTCCCGGCACGTTCGATCTCGTCATGCGAGATGCCTCGCAAGCCTCTTGAATTTTTCGTTGTGTTTAGTAGACCCGTCGTGTGGAGCTAAGAGGCCTTGTCCCTGCCTGCTTTACGTTTCCGGCGAACGGCAGCACCAATCCCCGCCAGTCCAGTGCCCAGCAGAAACATCGTCGCCGGTTCAGGCGTAGGGGTCGGCGCGAAGTTGTATGTGACGTTAGTTACTGAGTAGAGTTGACCCAGAGAACCACCGTCAGCACTCAGTATCGTCACGTTCGCGATGCCGTGCCCGATCAGGAAGGAATCGAAAACCACTTGTCCGTCGGGGCAGCCGCTGATCTGTGTGGAGGTACAACCGATGAGCCTGCCGTTAAAGGTGAATGGGGCCGTCATGCTGATGAGTCTGGACGTATCGTTGGGAATGACGATGCTGCCCTCATAGCTCAGAGACCCTGTATAGAAGAGTCTATCGTAGGACACGCCGTTGATGATTGCCGGGCCGCCGGCTATGCCGAAGACCCCGGCGTTGAAGCTTCCGATGCTGACGGTCTCACCGGCCCGGCAGACGCCGCAGGAACCTGTTCCCTGAGTCGTGCCGCCACGTAAGACAATACCGTTGCCGATGAGGGTAAAGGGGCCGCCCGCGACCGAATCCACCGAAGCCGAGCCGCCGATGATCGTGATAGGGTCGGCCTGAGCGTCCTGTGCGAACAGTAGACAGATGAAGAACAGTAATGCCGTAAGCGCTCTTGTGGAAAATTTCATCTTCCCTCTATGGGTATCAGGACTTATGGTATTGATGAGTGCCACACCTGGGCGTGTCGCACGGCGTGTAGTGGAAAGGACGGCTTTCAAAGGCTGCACAGATAGGCGCAGGTCCTTACAGCAAAAGTAAGCTAAAGTCAGAGCGAAGTCAATAACCTGTATAGTGACCCTCAGCCATCCGACCTGTGTAAATGCTCATTAAGGGCACGGTTCCCGGATATCAGGCTCATTTGTAGTATGATCAATAAAATAGCTTTGTGAGCCACGATTAAGAGGGCAACGACATGCGCGCGATGATTCTGGCCGCCGGTTACGGAACGCGGCTCTGGCCTTTGACCGAAGACCGCACGAAACCGGCGATCCCTTTTCTGGGCAGGCCTCTGGTTGGGTATGTCGCGGAGTATCTGGGCCGATACGGTTGCACGGACGTGGTGGTGAATCTGCACCACCGGCCCGAATCTGTTCGCGAGTCTCTGGGCGACGGCAGCCGCTTCGGCGTGCGCCTGCAATACATCGAAGAGCCCGTTATCTTGGGCACGAGCGGGGCGCTCGATAACGCACGCCACCTGCTCGAAGGCGAAACCTTCGTCGTCATCAACGGCAAGATCATCACTGACATCAACCTCGCCGAGGCTTTGGAGACGCACAGGCGCGAGCGTGCTCTGGCGACGCTGGTGCTGCTTCCCAACCCGAAGCGCGAGCGTTTCAGCATTGTCGAGACAAGCGACGGATTAATCAAAGGCTTCGGAGGAATGCCAACGCCAGAGGCGTCCGATAACGTCCCCGGCGCAGGGGATGCGCCGCTCATGTTCACGGGCATTCAAATCCTTGAGCCGCGTATCTTCTCTTACATTCCGCGCGGCGTCTTCTCTCATTCGACGACCGACGTGTATCCGCAGGCCATTGCCAGGGGCGAGCGCGTCGTCGCGCATATAGCCGAAGGGAAGTGGTACGAGCTTTCAACTATACCGCGTTATCTTGAGATCACTCTGGCGATGCTGGCCGAAAAGGGTGTTGATGTGGACGCCGGGCCGGGCGCTCGGATTTCCGACGCGGCGAATGTCCGCGAGTCTCTACTCTGGAACGAGGTCACGGTCGAGGCGGGCGCGAGCGTCCGCCGCGCGATTCTCGGAGACGGCGTGCGTATCCGACAGGGGGAAGTGATAGAGGAGTCCGCCGTGGTGCGCGCAGACCTTGTGCGCGGCAAAGAGCCGCCTCCGAAAGCGCTCCGCGGCGAATTTCGGGGAGATAACTTTGTCGTGCCTTTGCGGCAGTGATACAATCCTTAAACTCTAAGGAACAAGAGATACGGCGGGACGGCTCGGATGAGACTGAAGTCCAGCCGCATTTTAGAAACGGTTTGTCTAAGACTGCGCCAGATCGCATGAGTCTAGCTTCCCAGATCACCTCCAACGCGTTCGATTCGTCTGCCCGCGAGCGAATCGTCGCTTATCTTGCGCGCAGCGTTGATCTGGTCAGGGAAGAGGACGTACATGCCTTAACGCCGGATGCTTCCACGCGCGAGTATTTTCGCATCCCATGGAAGCGGGCGACGGCCATCGCCGCCGTCTACCCTGAGCCCTTCGACCCTGAGTTTCACCCTTTCCTCGATGTCACACGTCTGTTCACGACAGCGAGCCTGCCCGTGCCGGAAATTCTGGATGTCGATGCCCCGAGCGGAATCATCGTGCAGGAAGATTTGGGTGACCGACAGTTGCGACTCATCTACGAGTCCGCCTCGGAAGAGGACGCCGATGCGTATAAGGAACGCGCCATCAGCCTGATCGCGCAGATTCAGGCAGCCACGCCCGTCGCCTATGAGGTCAATTCAATCGCGAGCCGTCTGGCCTTCGATGAGGCGAAGCTGGCGTGGGAGCTTGGCTTCTTTCTCGAACACTTCTTCGGCAGCCTGCGTAAGGAGAATCTCTCTCACGGCACAGCCGCCGAGTTAAAGACCGAGCTCAACGACATCGCGGCGGAGCTTTCCGCCCGCCCGCGCTATCTCTGTCATCGCGATTACCACGCGTCAAATCTGATCGTGGACAGCCGCGACCGCCTGCGTATAGTAGATCATCAGGACGCGCGTATGGGGCCGGCGAGCTACGATCTGGTCTCGCTCCTGATGGACAGGCAGCCCGAGCCGCCGTCGCTCTCCGAAGTGCGCGCGCACCGCCTCTTTTTTCTGGACGAGCGACGCGAGCGCGGCCTAGACCCGCTCGACCCGGACGAGTTCGCCCGCGAGTTTCGATTGATGACAGTCCAGCGCGGCCTCAAAGCCATCGGGACATTCTCGTACCAAACGGCTGTCTGCGGGCGCGGGGCGACCTATGCTCAATTCATCCGCCCCACTTTTCTGATCGTTCAGCAGGCGGCTGAATGGCTGGGGCGTTTCCCGGCCCTGCGCCGCGAAATAGCCGCGCGGCTCGACGATGAGATAAAATTTGCACATTAAGGGAAGCGCAAACGTCATCCGAAAATTCTATGCATCATATTTACATCAACCAGTTATCTCGCCACGTCGGCGAAGAAGTCACGCTCAGGGGCTGGCTCTACAATCTACGCTCAAGCGGTAAAATCCTCTTTCCACAGCTCAGAGACGGGACGGGGATAGTGCAGTGCGTCGTCCTCAAAAAGACGCTTCAGCCCGAAGTCTGGGAGCAGCTCAAGTCTCTGGGGCAGGAATCGGCGCTGGTCGTGCGCGGCACTGTGCGCGCAGACGAGCGCGCGCCGGGCGGTTATGAAATAGACGTGACGGCTGCGGAGGTCGTGCAGGAGGCGCACGATTACCCGATCACGCTCAAAGAGCACGGCACGGAATTTTTGATGGATCATCGCCACCTGTGGCTGCGTTCGCGCCGCCAGCACGCGATTCTTAAGGTGCGGCATACTGTGGTCAAGGCGGTGCGGGATTTTCTGGATAACGATAACTTCACGCTCTGCGATGCGCCGATCTTTACGCCCGCCGCCTGCGAGGGAACGACGACGCTTTTCGAGGTCGACTACTTCGAGGACGCGAAAGCATACCTGACGCAGTCGGGCCAACTCTATAACGAAGCGACCGCCGCCGCCTTTGGTCGTGTTTACTGTTTCGGCCCGACCTTCCGCGCCGAAAAATCTAAGACGCGCCGACACCTGACGGAGTTCTGGATGGTCGAGCCCGAGATGGCCTACGCCACGCTGGACGACGTGATGGGTCTGGCAGAGCGTTTCCTCTCGTCAATCGCCGCCCGCGTTCTGGACGAGCGCAAAGAGGAGCTCAAAGTTCTGGAGCGCGACACGGCGAAACTGGAAGCGATCATCCCGCCCTTCCCGCGCCTGCATTACGATGAGGCCGTCCGTCTACTACAAGAGGGGCACGAGCGCGGCGAGATGGAGACGCGCTTTGAGTGGGGCGGCGATTTCGGCGCGCCCGACGAGACATTCCTTTCGGCGCGGTACGACAAGCCCCTGATGATTCATCATTATCCGGCGGCGGTCAAAGCCTTCTACATGGCGCGCGACCCCGAGCGGGCGGAGCTTGCGCTGGGCGTCGACGTGCTTGCGCCCGAAGGCTACGGCGAGGTGATAGGCGGGGGCGAGCGCGCGACCTCGCTGGAATTCCTGCGCGAGCAGATCGCTTTGCACGACCTGCCCGAAGAGGCTTTCAACTGGTATCTTGATCTCCGGCGCTACGGCAGCGTGCCGCACGCGGGCTTCGGCATGGGCATCGAACGCTGCACGGCATGGATGTGCGGCATCGAGCACGTCCGCGAAACGATACCGTTTCCTCGCATGCTTTACCGGCTCCAACCTTAAATTACGCTTGAAAGAATTGATCGCATCCGGGTGACAACATGAGCGAGACGCAGGAAAGAATTGTGACGATCTTCGGAGGCTCGAAATGCGACCAGAGCTGCGAAGAATACGAGCAGGCGCATCGTGTCGGAGAGTTGCTGGCCGAGGCCGGCTACACTATCTGCACGGGCGGTTATCTGGGCGTGATGGAGGCGGCCAGTCGCGGGGCACGCGAAAAGGGAGGCCGCGTGCTGGGCATTGTGATGAACCAGTTTCAGGCCGAGCCCAACCGCTACCTGACAGATAAGGTGGCGACGCCTCACTTTTACGAACGCCTGCAACGCCTCATCACGCGCTCCGTGGGCTTCATAGCACTGCGCGGCGGGATGGGCACGGTGACTGAGGTGTCGCTCGTCTGGAACAAGATTCAGACGCGCGTGATTGAGCCGCGACCTCTCGTCTTGCTCGGCGATTGCTGGCCGCCGCTGGTCGAGGCATGGCGAAAGTACCTAGTCGTCAGCGACAGGGACGTAAGCTATCTGGATTTCGCAGGGACGCCGGAACAGGCCGTGGGCATTATCGCCGAAAAGGCCAGGGGAGTTTCAATATGAATTGTCCTCAATGCAATGCTTCGCTGCTGCCGAACGCTCAATTTTGCGGCGCGTGCGGCTATCGCCTGACGGCTGGCGCTCAGGGCACAGCGCCGCCACCACCACCACCGCCTGCTTACGCTGCCGCAGGGGGCGGCGCACCCGGCGGCATACACATAGACGAGGATGCGCGCGGGCAGGGACGCGGCTACAGCTACGAAGTGTTGCACCAGCCGGCGTTCTCGCTGGCGATTGTTCGTCTGCAACCGGAGCAATCGATCCTCGCCGAAGCGGGGGCGATGGTCTCCATGTCGGCCAACGTCGAGCTGCAATCACAGATGAAGGGCGGGCTCTTCGGCGCGATCAAGCGTGCGGCGGGCGGAGAGTCTGCGTTCGTCTCGACTTTTACGGCGCGCGGCGGCCCCGGCGAAGTGACCTTCGCGCCGGGCGCACCGGGCGACATCGCCGCCCTTGAGATGAACAATCAAATGTTCTTCGTCCAGTCGAGCTCCTATCTGGCGGGCGACGCAAGCTTGAACGTCGATACGAAGTGGGGCGGCGCTAAAACCTTCTTCAGCGGCGAGGGCCTTTTCGTGCTGCAAGTGACGGGGACAGGGCTGCTGCTCGTCTCCTCCTTCGGCGCGATACATCGCAAGCGTCTTCAACCGGGCGAGCGCTATGTGGTTGACACGGGCCATCTGGTCGCATGGGAGGGCTCGACTCAATATACTCTGCGTAAGGCCGCCGCAGGCTTCTTCCGCAGCATGATGAGCGGCGAAGGCATCGTCGCGGAGTTTATGGGGCCGGGCGAGATTCTGATTCAGACACGCAATCTACAGGCTTTCGCTTCGCTCCTGAAACCCTTCTTCCCCACACAATCGGGCGGAGGCTCGGGCTTTAACATCAACCTTGGGAGCTAGGGCGGGCGCGGTCAGGCAAGAGAGATTTATATGAACGAGGCTTTAGTCGAGCAACAGGCTCCGACTCCGCTCCCGAACCGTCCCGGCAAAGGGCGCAGGGTCAGTATCCTCGGCGTGCCGCTCGGCTTCGGCGCGAGCACGGCGGGCGTCGACATCGGCCCGGCGGCAATGCGCGTCGCGCGTCTCAACCAGCGTATAGCGCAGCTCGGCTATGACGTGCGTGATCTGGGCGACATGCGTATCGCCCGCCCCAAGACCGTCGCTGAGTCCGGCGACAAGCTGAAATACCTGCCCGAGATCAGCCTTGCCTGCGAGGAGCTGGCGACGGAAGTTCACAATATACTGAGCGCGGGAGAGCTGCCGGTCGTGCTCGGCGGCGATCATTCCATCGCGATTGGCTCGATCTCCGGCGTGACCTCATATTACAGGGAACGAAATGAAGCGGTCGGCCTTATCTGGTTCGACGCGCACGCAGACATGAACACGCCCGAGACTTCGCCTTCGGGCAATATACACGGCATGCCTCTGGCTGTGCTGCTCGGCTACGGAGCGCCCGAGCTGACGAATATAGAGGGCTTCTCGCCAAAGCTCGACCCGCGTTATTGCGCGCACATAGGAGCCCGCGACGTTGATCAGGGCGAGCGAGAGTTGATTCGCCGGCTCGGGATGCGCTTTTTCACCATGCGCGAGATAGACGAGCGCGGCATGAGCGCTTGCGTGGATGATGCCATTGCCATCGCGTCGCGCGCGCCCGCAGGGTTCAGCGTCACGCTCGATGTCGACGCGCTCGATCCCGGCGATGCTCCGGGCTCTGGCACGGTCGTGCGCGGCGGGCTCTCTTACCGCGAGTCGCATCTGGCGATGGAGAAGATAGCCGAAGCGGGCGGGATGCGTTCTCTGGAAGTGGTTGAGATCAACACGGCGCTCGACAGCAATAATCGCACGGCTGAGCTGGGCGTAGAATTGATCCTGTCGGCCCTCGGTAAAACTATTCTTTAAGAACCGGACTGTAGACTGTTCAAAAATTTATGGCGAAGAAGCTGCGTGTGGGTGTGATCTTTGGCGGGCGTTCGGGCGAGCACGAGGTCTCTTTGAGGTCTGCGCGTTCCGTCATCGAAGCGATGGACAGCGATAAATACCTCGTCGTGCCGATAGCGATTGACAAAGAAGGGAAGTGGCTCTCGCCAGCCGACGCGACGCGCCTGCTGCCGGCGGAGACCGTGCGCCGAGTCCACTCAAGCATCAAGGATGGAACGAGCGAGGGCGTAGCCATCATCGGCGACCCGACGCGCCGCGGCCTCGTCACACTCGACGCCGATGCTTCCACGCCTCAACCCCTGGACGTTGTCTTTCCCGTCCTGCACGGAACATACGGGGAAGACGGAACCATTCAGGGTTTGCTTGAGATGGCTGGCGTGGCTTACGTGGGCTGCGGCGTGCTGGCTTCATCCTGCGGGATGGACAAGGTGATGATGAAAGCGCTCTTTCGCGACGCGGGCCTGCCGCAATGCGATTACACCTGGTTCGTGCGCTCGGAGTTCGAGCGCGAGCCGCGGCGGGTCATCAATCGCGTCGCGCGCCGACTGGGCTTTCCCTGCTTCGTCAAACCAGCCAATCTGGGCTCAAGCGTCGGCATCTCAAAGGCCACGGACAAAGCGACGCTTGACGAGGCGATCAAGCTTGCGGCCCGTTATGATCGAAAGATCATCGTCGAAGAATTTATAGATGCGCGGGAGATAGAGTGCGCCGTCATCGGCAACGACGAGCCGGAGGCGAGCCTGCCGGGCGAGTATGTCGTCCATGACAAGGCCGCGCAGTTTCTGGATTACACAGAAAAATATTCCAGCACCGGGCACGTCGATTTTGTCGTTCCGGCTGACCTCTCGAAATCGCTCACAAACAGCATCCGCCGCATGGCTGTGCGCGCCTTCAAAGCCGTGGACGGCGCGGGCTTTGCGCGCGTAGATTTCTTTCTGCGCCGCGATACGGGCGACATACTCATCAACGAGCTGAACACCATACCCGGTCTCACGGATGTCTCCGGCTACCCGAAAATGTGGGCCGCCACAGGCCTCCCATTCCCGCAGGTGATAGACCGCCTGATCGCGCTCGCCCTCGAACGCCACACCGAAAAATCACGCAACGAAACCAGCATATGAAAGCAGCGACGAGTGATAAGTGATAAGCTAAAGACAGCTCAGCTCTCGTCACTTACCGCTGTTCTCGGTTCTGCTCGTCACTTGCCACTAGTCACTTGTCACTGTCTTTAGGAGCCCTGTAGCCTTTTCGTGTGCGGGCGATGATGTCGGGGCGTGAGAGTTTGAGCTCGATGGCGCGCCAGCGACCGTCGCGAGCTTTGTTGGATGGTTTGTAGGTGATCGTGTACTGGTTGCCGAGTTCTTCAACCACGCCGGCGAAAGCCTCGCGCAGGGCCTGACCTCCGGGCGACTCTATGTAGCGGCCACCGGTTTTGAGCGCCATAGCGCGCAGGGCTGCCGCTCCCTGCAATCTCTCCGCCGGTGTCGACTCGCGCGAAGACATATCGACGCTAAAGATGGTCGCGTTGGCCGCAAGTGCGCTCGCCAGCGCCTTGTCCATCGAAGCGCGGCTGCGAGTGTCACCACCGTCGGAGAGGACGACTATGGCGCGTCGCTTTTCAGTGCGACGCGAGATGTCCTCAGAGGCGCGCAGGACGGCATCATTGAGCACGGTCAGACCTTTGGCCTTGAGCCCGAAGGCCATGTCGGCAAGGTCGCGGCTGAAGGAGAACTCCTGCACCTGCTCTATCTTTGTGTTGAAGTGGTAGACGGCGGCGACATCATCGGCGCGTAATCCGTCAAGAAAGCGTATCGCCGCCGAGCGTGCCAGGGTGACGCGGCGCTCCATACTGGCAGAGGTGTCGAGCAGTATGGCTGCGGCAAAGGGAGTCTCTTCGCTGCTGAAGGAAGAGATGCGCTGCTCCTGTCCGTCCTCGAAGATCTTGAAGTCGGTGTCGCGCAGCCCGTGCACGTATTTTCCAGCGCCGTCAACAACCGTGACGTTCAGGATCACAAGCTCCGTATTGACGCGCACGACCTCGCCGTCGTCTTCTTCGTCCCGCTCCGGCTGCTGAGCGCGCGCCGGTCGGGCCGGGATGATGATGACGAGCAGAATGAGAAGGGTCAGAAAGAGTCTGTGGAAAGTGTTATGCGGGAGGCGAAAGCTGGTCATGCGCTTTTATGCTGTTAGCGATTTTGGGTGCGTACGAAGCTGATCAGCTCCAAAAGCTGGTTGGCCTGCTCGATGACGGATGCGGACACGACCAGTCGCGGGGTTTTCTCCACACCCTTACGCAGCTCGACGGAAAGCTCCGCGATGCGCGTCATGGCGACCTCCAACCCTGTCGGCGCATCCTCCAAGGGCTCTTCATCGTCGCTTCCCCCGGCCTCGCTCCTGATACGCCGCGTGAGCTTCTCCAAACGCTCAAGCTTCTTCACCTCCGCGCGGTCAAGCGCCCGATGGCTGGTGAAGGCGTCGCGCAACTCCGTGCCCAACTGTGCGACCTCACGCGCGCGCTCAAGATTCTCGCGACGCAGTTTTTCGGAGCGCTCGATCTCAAGGCGCGCACGCATCTCTCGCGCCGGCGAGCCGAGCATCGAGTCGTACTCGGATTCCGCCTCGGCAGCCGCAGAACTGCGTGTCGCCTGAGCCTGCGCGGCCCCGGCGAAAGCCACGAGCGTGACGAAAGCAAATAAGAAGATCAGTGTGCGATTGAGCATATGTCCACCCGGTCAGAAAATTTCAATGTCACAAACGTCTGGGCTCGTTTTCCACGCGCCGAATATTAGCCCTTATGCCTATCGCATATCAAGGATTGCGCGCAAGCTCAGCAGTACATCATGTGACGAGCGAGAGACAGTAAAGGGTTGTCCGCCGGCCCGGACATAAGTTGATAACCACTTCGGGTGAGCCGGGCACAATCGTCAAGACAAAACATTTCAGCAGATAAGAGCCATAAGCGGAGACAAAGCCTTAACACTGTCGTCGTGCCGACCTCTGAAGTATCACATTAGGAGTTCGTGGGCCAACATATCTTCTAGACGCTCATGGACGAAAAAGACGGTCTCGCGTACGCAGGCATTCGGCCACGCGTCTCAAGGGACTCTGGCCGGTTTATCCGGCGTATTGATGAATTCCTCTTCGCCCTTGCGCGGCGTCGGCCTCGGAAGGATGACGGTCTTGCTCTGAGGCGGGGGCTCTGGCGGACGTTGCGCGCCCTGTGCAGACTTAAAGACTACGTCCGTCGCGGGGCGTGCGCTGCTCTTGATGCGTACGAGACGCGCATAGCTGTAATCGCGTGACGGCACGGTCAGAGTGTAGCGGCCCTGCTGCTGCGGCGTCAGGTCTTTGGGCGTGACGGTCAGAGAACGAGTCTCCTTATTGCCGCCCTTGCGCTGGTGCAGCTCAAGCTCGACCGTGAGGTCTGTCAGGTTCTCAGGCGAGATGTTAACCACAGTTCCGCCGATCATTGCCTGCGAGCCTTTGATCAGCGCATCATCTTCATAGACCTGAAGCATGGGCGGCCCGGCAGGCCTGGAGGCGGGCGGCGTCTGCGCCTGTTGGCGGGCAAGCTCGTTTGCGGCATGACGGCGGCGCAGGTACAGGTAGCCGGCAAACAGCCCACCCGTGATAGCCAGCGCGCAGATGACGGCGGCGATCAGAGTCAGGGGCGAACGCTTTGCTTCCGTCTCCAGGTGAATCGAGTCCATGAATCCGTCGGCTGAAAATCAAAAAAAGCTGCTGCCGCGCAGAAGAATAAGCCTGATCGAGAGCTTTAACTGAACAGGGTTAAGTTGTTGATATAACGCGGGCTGCTGGTGGGAGGGCCGCAGCCCGCCACCGGTTTTACTGCCATGAGGCGTGCGGGTTTTTCAGGCCCGGACTTTTTAACGGCCCGGTGGAGGCCCGCCGGTCACGTTTTCGATCAGAGCGCCCAGAAACTCCTGCTCCGCCATGCCCAGACTGCGCAGCGTGACCCACTCAGCGCCGGAAGCGCCGTCGGTTCTTCCCTCGACTTTGGCGCTGACGGAGACGTTTGTGCTCTGCCCGTCAACGGGCTGAATCTCAACGATCATGGTGTAGCGGCCACGCGTCCAGCCGCGCGAGCTGGCCTGCGGGACATCAGCGTACTGAACCAGCTCGGATTCTGTGACGACCGCGCCCTTGATAAAGGTGTAGGGCTGGCTGATGAGTATGCCCTCATCGGGCTTGGATGCGGACTCGTCAAGAATCAGCTTGCGGTCGCGCATCAGCTCCATCACGGCCTTCATCAACGCGTCGCGGCGCGTTGTGAACTTATACGGATTGGGGATAGGTGGAGGCGTGACCGTCCGCCCGCGACCGAAAGCTATGCCGCGCCCGACGCCCGTGTCCTGCTTGGTTCCGTTACTGCCGGGCGCTCGATTATTACCAGCGTCGCGTATGCTGCCGTTCTGAGTGTCGACACCCTTCTCCTGCGCGCACAGGCTCGCGGCTGAGATAGCCAGAACAACGATGACCCAGATTAATTTCTTCACAGCTCTTGCCCTTTATTCCTTCAAGTGAAAAAGCCACCGGCTCGAAATTGGGGAACGCTTCGGAGCATAAAGCAACGGCAGGGTAATTTCAAGGTATAAGAAAAGTAATCACGTGCGCGCGAGAGCGTTTAAAGCTCTCGCGCGCACGTGAGTGAGCGGCGGCAAGCTCTCTTTAAAGGCCGTTCGAGTTGTTGCCGTTAGCGCTGCGGTTCGATGCGGCGTTGGCGTTGCGCTGCGCCTCCCAGTTGCGAAGCGCCTGCACGCCGCGCGTGAAATCGGCCTCGTTATTATAGAAGTTGTGCGCGCCGTCGTTGCGTGAGGGCTCGCGCACGTAATAGAGGTAATCGGTGGTCGCCGGATAAAGCGCCGCTTCGAGCGAGCTGGCGCTGGGCGAGGCGATGGGGCCGGGCGGGAGACCCGGTTGCAGGCGCGTGTTGTAGGGCGAGCGCCGCTCTATATCGCTCTTGTAAACCTTACCGTCATTCTTCCATTTGCCCGCGAGCTTGGAGGCGTAGATGATGGAGGAGTCTATGCCGAGCGCTATGTTTTTCTGTAAGCGGTTGTAGATGACGGAAGCTACGACGGGGCGCTCTTCCCTGAGCTTGGCCTCGGTCTCTATGAGCGAGGCGACGGTGACTATCTGACGCGGCGTGAGGTTGAGCGAGCGCGCGCGGTCTGCCCAATCGGGTTTCCATTCCTGTCGAAAACGCTTGACCATGATGGAGATCATCTGCGCGGGCGTCGTGTCGGGCGGAAAGCTGTAGGTGTCAGGGTAAAGATAGCCCTCCAGATTGCTCGCCTGTGAATCGATGTCGCGTATGGCGCTCGTATCATTCATCAGGGCCAAAGCCTCGTCCGCGCTCTGAAGCTTCAATTCCGGAAGACGCAGCATGGCGTTGGCAATGTCCCAGCGCGTCCATCCTTCTATGACTGTGAAACGGCTCAGGCGCTGCCCGCCGTCTTCCAGCCTTGAGAGCGCGCCGAGCGGCGAGATCGGTGAAGGGAAACGGTACTCACCCGCTTTGAGACGCGCGCCCTTGCCTGTCAGCTTGAGATAGATGAGCAGCGGCCATTCGCGTCCGATAATGCCCTCAGAGTGAAGCTTGCTGACGATTTGCGGCGGCGACAGGCCGCGCGCCACCTCTATATACTCGGAGCTTTTGTTATGTGTGACGGGTGTGTGAAGCTCCCTGTACGTCCAGAAGGCCAGGCCGCCGAGGCCGAGCACAAGCAGCACGAAGAGTAAGATAATAATGCGTCCGAGTTTCATTTGAGATAGTGGATGGTCAGGATTTAAGGGCCGTCTTAACCCTCCCCGGCTGTATCAGGGAAGGGCTTGATCGGTACGCGCCCGGCGATAAAGTCCCTGAGAATGATGGCCGCCGATTCGCTGTCCACAAACGGAAGGCTCTCGGATGAGTCGTAACCGGCGGCGCGCAAGCTTGAGAGCGCCTCGACGCTCGTCAGCTTTTCATCCTGTAGAAAAACGGGGATGCCCAGAGAGAGCCGGAAGTTACGCGCGATGCGCCGGGCATCTTCAGCCGCGTCTCCCGCAGAGCCGTCCAGACGTAGCGGCAAACCTATGACCAGTGCTCGCGCGTCAAAGCTCGCGAGCGAGTCGGCCACGCTCCTGAGCAGTTGCTTCCAGTTTGTACGGCGCAGGGGGGCGAGAGGCCGGACGGTTATTTGCAACTCATCGGAGACGGCCACCCCGACGCGTTTTTGTCCCAGATCGAGCGCCATCAAGCGCCCGGCGGGCACGTCCGGCTCGCCAACTCTCGGGCTCTGCTCCTGATTAATGTTTTCCGTCAAAATGTTTTAGGTGTGGGCGGAGTATAGGAACCGAGGCGAAATCGTGTCAAGCGCATCGGCCCCCTTATTGCTTGCGTGCCCCGCTGAGCGGCATGTATGATGAGAGCGAGCGTGAAAGGCTTGGTCGTCGGCGCACGCACACTTTCAGTATCACCCGGACGACGACTCAGAAACTTTGAGGTTATTCGATGTCATTTCGCAGCAAATTCGCACTAGTCGTTTTATCCGCCAGCCTTGCCCTGTACTCTGTCGTCGGCGGCTGGATTTCCACACGCGCGCAGCAGCCCTCGAACGACCCGGGCGTGCAGCTACGCATCTTCGAGAGCGTGCTTCAACACATACAGAATGATTATGTGGACGAGCCGAATATGGAGAAGGTGCGCGCGGGCGCGCTGCGCGGGCTGGCTTATGGGCTGGACCCGTACTCGACCTACCTGACGCCTGATCAGGTGCGGGATTACCGCGCCGCCAATAACGACAGCCAAGTCGGCATCGGCGCAGAGCTTTCTCAACTCTCTTCCTATCTGTACGTGATCGCGCCCGTGAAGGGCTCACCGGCAGATCAGGCCGGAGTTCGAGCCGGCGACATCATCGAATACATCGATAACAAGGCGACGCGCGACATCTCTCTCTACGACGCCAAGCAACTGCTGAACGGCGCTGCGGGCTCCGAAGTCAAGCTCAGAATCCTGCGCGCCAACGCGCGTCCTCTGACGCTCGCGGTCAAGCGCGGAGCGTTCAAAGCGCCCGCCGCCGAAGGCCGTATCGAAGCGGGCAAGGTCGGCATCCTTCGCATCAACAGTCTGGCCGAAGGCGAGGCCGCAGATGTCAAGGCGCGTCTCAAGGAGTTGCAGAAGCAGGGCGCGCAGAAGATCGTGCTTGATATAAGAGGCGTGGCGGGCGGCTCGCTGGCTGAGGCCGTGAGCGTCGCCAACTTTTTCATCAAAGAGGGAACGATGGCCGAGACCATCGGGCGCGAGAATAAAGTGCTGAAGACTTTTACGGCGGATTCCAGAGAAACCATCTTCAACGGGCCGGTCGTCGCTTTGATTGATACGGGCACGGCGGGCGCTGCCGAAGTCATCGCCTCCGCTCTGATCGAGCGCAAGCGCGGCGAGGTCGTCGGCGAAAAGAGTTTCGGCGCGGGCGCTGAGCAACAGCTCTTCACTTTGCGCGACGGCGACGGGCTGCTGCTGACGACAACAAAATGGGCTTCGGCCAGCGGCAAGCCTTTCCTCGGAGCAGACCGCTCAAGCTCAGGCATTGTCCCGACCGTTGAAGTGAAGAGGCCGGAACAACTCGATGCCATTGACCCGGACGATCTGACTGGCAACGACGATGATGCTGTTAACCGTCCCAACCAGCAGAACGAAAGGCGTGAGACCGCGCCGGAGACCACTACTGCGCCAAAGCCGCAGCCGGAGGACATTCAGTTAAAGAAAGCCCTTGAGCTGCTGCGCGACAAGCCTGCAACTTCGCCACGCGCTGCCGCGTAGCATTCAAATCTGGTGATCAGAGAAAGCCGGGCCGAAGAGATTCTCTTCGGCCCGGCTTTCTCTTTAAGGCTGCTCCATCATTGAGCCGGTGAGTTGTGGTCTGGCGTTGAACTCTTAGGGAGTCGCCTTCAAAGCTTTATCGGCGGTTGCCAGTCCGGAACCCATGGCGTCAGCGCCCCAGCAGTACTGTTTAGGGCTACCGTCTATGTCTGTGACGTTGCGGCAGCCGGGGGCCAGAGGAATGGCAGATTTCGTCAGAATGCTCTCGGCCTGAGCGGCATTGAGGCTGTGATTCTTCTGTGCCATGAGGGCGACGATGCCCGCAACGTGTGGGCTCGCCATGGATGTCCCACCGAGGAAATAGTAGCTGAGCTGTCCGCTGTTGACCTGATATGGCCCAACCGTCCATGACCCCGGAGCAGCGACATCAAGGTCCTGGCCGCTCTTCTGGCGACTGGAAAAGTCCGCGATGTAAAACTGCGCCGTGTTGGTCGGGTCGGCGACATCATCCTTCCACCACCAGTTGCCGACAACCCCGTCAGAACCGGCAAGCCATTCTCCAGTCCAACCGGATGCGGCGACCGAGATGACGGGCTGGTATGCGCCCGGATAACCCATGCCCGCAGTACCCTCGTTGCCGGCAGCGGCGACGATAATGACGCCACGGCTTACGGCATAATCAATGGCCGCCTTCTCCACAGCGTCGAGCGTAGAGCCGCCCAGACTCATATTGATGACGACAGGGTAATTGGCAAGCTGACCCGCCTTCAGATTGGCTATGTAGACGATGCCGTGAGCGATCACAGATGACCACCCGAAGCCTGACTGGTTCAGAACCTTGACGGGAATCACCGTCGCCTTCGGCGCGACTCCATTGACGGGCGTGCCGAAAAAGTTATAACCGAGAACAGTGCTGGCGACGTGCGTGCCGTGCGAGTTCTGGTCATGCTCCCACTGGTTGGTCGTGTCGGAAACAGTGCCCGCCCCGCCGCCGCCGCTGAAGGATTTCGCAAACTCGACGGCTATGCGCTCCTGCGGGAAATACTGTCGCCAGGAATCGAGCAGGCCCGTATCCAGCACGGCGACATAGACGCCCGTTCCGTCGTAGCTCACCTGCCGGTTATTTGCTCCGGGATTGGTGATGTTAACGGCATCCATGTCCCAGGTACTTATGCCGTTGAGGAAATCTGTGACGGCGACGGAGTCCGTGGGTGCGCCTTTGCGTTCCGCATCAGGGTTCGCCGCCGCGACATAGGGGAGCTGGCGAATGGTATTCAATTCGCTGCTGGGAGCTTGCAGGGTAACTACCTTGAGCTCGTAGATCACGTCGCGCACATTCCCATGTTTGCCGAGGTCTGTGAGAATGGCCTCTGTAATTGCGGTTTTCAACAGCACATTGATGCCGATCGCGCCGTTTTGAGATCTGGCTGCCGCCAGGGCTTTCGCAGGGAAGAGGGAAAAGGCGAGCGCAAGGGCCAGCATTGCGCCGAGAATAGTCGGACGGGAAAACGTAAACTTCATAAATCTCTCCTTTGGAGTATCAGGTAGGCGAGAACAGTTCTCACGGTTGTCTAATCGAGAATAAACGTCTAATCGGGCTTTTTTTGGAAACGCGCTGTAGAAACAGCACGCGAGAGGTTATCTGAGAGTCTTGACTTGATTACTGCGAGACAGACGCGGGCAGCAACCGTCATGCCCTCTGAAATCTTGAGCGCAAGCAACATACGGCGTCGGGCCACTGTAAGTCAAGCAGAGCCACGGCCAAATGCTTTCAGACAAACTGCTTTGAGTAGAGAGAACTCATTCCTGCTGGCTCAAGCAAATAGGGGCTGGCGCATTAAACGCCAGCCCCCACCTGTACTTGCCTTCAGGCACACTCATTAGGATGATCGTGTTGCCTGTAGCTGTTACTGCTGGCCGGTAATGATTGGTCAACGCGACCACCTCACAGGGTAGACGAGATGCGCGTCTTGAATCACTTGCCGGTGTTAAAGAACTGGATACAGTCGCCCTGATTCTTGAACGTGCGCGGATCGTCGAACCGCTGCCAGCTTCCTTCCTTGCACTGGTTCTTGTTCACGGGCGGGCCTGTGCGCGGGTCGCAGGTGTCGCCGATGCCGTCCTGATCGAAGTCTTCCTGCAAGGGATTAGCGATCTTCGGGCAATTGTCCACGCCATCCAGAACGCCGTCATTATCGTCATCCGTATCGACGCAATCCGGCCTGTTGTCGCCGTCGTTGTCCGGTGACTTGCTGGTGGCGTTGAGCGGGTTGGAGCCGCATTCGATTTCGTCTGCGTCCGACTGCCCGTCATTGTCGTCATCCGGGTCGGCGGAGTCTGACAAGCCGTCAAGGTCAGCATCCGCGAACCAGCCTACGTCTCTGAGAAGCTCAAGCGTCAAATCCTCAGGGGCTTTGACGTTGTGCGTCAGGTCCGGGTTGATGGCGGGTTCCATCAGTAGATTGCGGAAAGCATTGGAATCGAAGTGCGAGCCGGATGAGCCGCCCTGAACAGGGAACGGCATGAACAGGCGTGCCCTGCCGATATCGTCAGCGCCCGAGCGGACACCCGGATTGATCCGGATCGATGCCGTGACGCCATTGGCAAGCTGGTTCACAATGGCGAGGCCGTCCATGCGATTGATGCTGACAGCCGTGATGGTGACGGTTGGGCCAAAGACCGGATCGTTAGACATGTTCGAAGGCGCAGCGCCCGCGTTAGCCGCGTTGTTGTAGATGATAATCGCGATTGCTCCGGCGTTCTGTACCATCTTGGCTTTTTGTGTAAAGCCGCAGGTTCCACGCTCGACGAGCGCGATCTTGCCTGCGACGGCTGCGGCGTTGGTCAAGGCTGAACAGGCGTCAGTCGTGGAAGGGCCTGCTGCGTCCGCCGCATCTACGGCTGCTACGACCGGCCCTGTCACTCCGGTGGCGTTGATCGGCGTGCCCCAGCCAACCGCTACGCCGAACTGGTAGACACCGGCGATGGAAGCAGGCGTGAGGGCTCTGACTTCGGTGCTGCCGAAAGAAAGAACGCTCGGCAAAGCCGCCGTCACGTTTGTGCCATCCCAGACCTCTCGTCCCCAACGCACCGCGGCGGCCTGACGCTGAGCATCGTTCATGTCGCTCCAGTGCA
This sequence comes from Pyrinomonadaceae bacterium, assembly GCA_036389675.1. Taxonomy (GTDB): domain Bacteria; phylum Acidobacteriota; class Blastocatellia; order Pyrinomonadales; family Pyrinomonadaceae; genus DASQYE01. The sequence continues at coordinate 210,224 of DASVWI010000030.1, read as the reverse complement.
GACCGGTGTTGGTGTCGAGCGTGTAGTGCGAGAAAACGTCCGTCTGCAGGGGATAGAAGCGAGTTCCGTCTGTGAAGTTGCCGAGGTTAGAGCCGTTCGCTTCGTTGACGAAATTCTGGAAGCCCAGACCGTGGGCCAACTCGTGCAGCAGTACGGCGACGAGATCATTCTGCGCGCCGTGGTTGTTATCGACTCCGAGATAGAAATTGAAGTTGGAGCTGAACTGTGCGTTGATGTCCGGCGCTGTCGAGTCCTGATCGACGCCCGCCAGCTTATCGGCCAGGGCCGAGCCGTACCATGTATTCGGAAACTGCGCTCCCGGATAATTACCGACGCCGGGGAAGTCCGAGAAGACATCCCACGCGCCCGCGCTGCCGAGCACGTTCGGGGCCAGCGGATTGAAGGCGGCCACGACATAGATCGTTTCACTGCTATCGAGGGTCGCGCCCCAGATGTCGGCGGCATATTGGAAGGCGTAGAGCCTCTGCGCGCCCTTGGTTGTGCCGGGATTTCCGCCAACAGGTGCGGCTGGCGTCGGATCATTAAAGCCTTCGCCAGGCCCATCGTTATTGATGACGACGACGGTGGCGGAAGCAAAAGTATTATTCGCGCTGGCAAAGAGAACCATGACCAAAGCGAACAGGGCGACTGAGAGTTTTGTCAATATCATCTTTTTTCGCATTAGTTGGTCTCCTTACTGAGCCTCTTCAGAGGTTGATTCTTCAAGTCCGAGGAACGCCGTGGCCTCTTCCATAGTGGTCACGCATCTGACTTCCATCGTGCCGTCGGCCCTGGGCCGGGCAATCGCTATCGGGCCGAGGCGTCCTTCCAAAGTCATCTGGCGAGAGCCGTCGGCGCGCGTGACGACAGGAATGTCCGCGGTCGAGGGGTTGGTCGCAGTCCTCAGGTAATCAACAAGCTCTTTGAGTTCGCTGGCGTTCGGCTTCCTGATCTGGCCGCTCTGTTGGTCGACAGTGATTTCCTGTGTCGCCACATACTTTTTGTTGGCCTGTGCCGCGGGCGCAGTTTTGGGGGACTTGTTGCGGCCCTGTTTGGCGGATTGCGAGAAGACAACCGTTCCCAAACCGACGGCTGCGACGAGGGCGATCAAAAGGATGCCGACGCGAGCCAGACGCGACGAACGTTTTTTCGTTTGCTTGGCTTGAGACGATTGACCGTTTCGGGGGTCTTTTTTCATTTTCTATCTCCTTCAAAAGTTGCTACTACTAGAGAGAGTGTTGCTGTGTGCGAAAGGCCCAAGAGATGTCAGTCCATCGGAGCAGAGATCCGGAATGAGCCCATGGGGGTGGAAAAACTTGATTGAGAGCGTATGACCTGAACGGTTATGAAGATCGTCGGCAATACTTTTCTCATAGAAAGATTCATAGGTTGGGAACCAATGATTGCAGGTGCATCGACTCCAGAAAGTATGAGAGCGCCACGGTCCGGATACTCATGCACAGGACGGCAAGCCTGATCTTGCGTGGCGAAAACCCCTTATTGGATTGTTACTTTATAAAGGGACGTACTTTACGACTGGGTCCAAAAAGGCAGGCACAGGCGAAAAGCTTAAAACAGTGCAAGGGTAGTACAGGTACTTCCGTTCGTTTCACTGACCGTATGACGGCACAGTAAACCCTCTGTCGGGCAAGACTGCTATTTAAACTTTCACCGATTTTTAATTCGAGACCCGCACGTCTAAATCGGGAACAGGGTCAAAGACAAACCCCAAGAAGTGAGCGCAGTGTAAACTACAGGGGCGCGCGCGTCAAATGAAACTGAGGAGAGCAATGAAGCCGGGTCGAGACTTTCATCTCGACCCGGCTTCATTCTTAGAGCGTCAAGCTATTGCTGAATTCTAAGATCAATAGCTTAACCTTCATTAACTTTACTGGCCGGGGGCTTCCGTGACAGCCTTCAAGGCATCGACGATTCCCTTGCCGTAGAAGTTATTGTAACCGGCTTCGCCCTGACATCTCTGGTTGGGCGCACCGACGGGTGAACCTGCGGGAAGAGTGCCGACAGGGAAGACCGTCACGAAGTTGACCACGTCGGGGTCGGGGCACGGCTGATTGTTGGCCGTCTGCTGCAAGTAAGCCTCGACTCTCTGCGGGGACATGTGTGATTTTCTGCTGTTGTCGACGGTGAAATCACCAAACGTCGAGACGATCAGAGCACAGACGCCGGCAGCATTAGGACAAGCCATCGAAGTGCCGCTGGCGAAAGCATAAGCGTTCGGCCCGAAGACTTCCTGCGCCCACGCGCCGAGGACGCTTCCGCCGCCGAGCGGGTTGGTTTGTGACGTGGCCTGAACGGCGAAGTCGCCGCCCGGGGCGCTGATGTCCGTCTTGCCCATGCCGTAGTTGCTGTAAGAGGCTTTGAGGTTGAAATAGCCTGTGGCCGAGACGCCGATGACGCCGTCCAGCTCGGCGGGCATTTCGATGAAGTCGCCCATGAAGCTGCCGTCGCTGACGTTGACGCTCTCGTTGCCGAGAGCGGCAATCGGGGTGACGCCGTTTTCGCGTGCGAAATTGACTGCGCGCTGAACCAGCTTGATCAGAGCGTGCTGGCCCTGATCGGCTCTGCGAAGATAACCGCCTATGCTCATCGAAGCCACGTCGAACTTGTTCAGGCCCGCGTAGATCAATGCCTGAGCGATGGCGGGGTATGTGCCGCTGCCGTTATCGCCCAGGACCTTCAAGGCGACGAGCCGCACTCTGGGCGCGACGCCGGAGATGCCTCTGGCGTTGATCGGCGCACCGACCGCGCTCAGACACCAGGAGCCGTGTCCGTTCTTATCGTCCCACGCCGCCGGGTTCGGGTCTCCGCCCGGAGGAACTGCGCCGATGAAGGAACGGCTGCGGGCGAAATCAAGGTTCGGAGCGATGTCCTGGTGCGGGACGGGCAGGATGTCAGCGCCGGTATCGAGCACGGCGACGACCACATCCGGACGGCCCTGCTGTATGGGATATGAGCCCTGATTGGAGGCGCGCATGCGCTTCTTGTCCCACTGGAAAGGGTAGAAAGGCTCAGGCCCTGTCTGGGTATCGCTGCCGGGAGGCTCTACGGGGCCGTCGCCCATCGCGGTGAGTCTCATTTCATCCGGGTTGGGGATCATCTTGACTTCAACGTCTTCCGAGATGTCGGAGACGGAGGAGTCTGACTGCGCCAGCTCGGCTGCGAAGTTGGGGTTGCTGGACGTGGCAACGACTGCGCCGATTTCGCTCATGCGGGTGACGATCTGCCCGCCCATGCGCGCGACTCTATCGTCCGCCGTTTTCGGGATAGAGCTTTGCTGGTGGTACACGATCACGTAGCGCTTCGTAGTGCCTTGTGCCGATGTGTGCGTGCCGTTGAAGTTGGCAAGGGGAAGCGCCGTGATTGCGAGCGCGAAAATTAAGAGGGCCATGTACAGGTGTCGAGGAAAGTTCTTCATCTATAATGCTCCTTAGCTTTGGTTTAGAGTGAGCGCTGTGATGGAGCTACAACGCGGGGAGTTTCAGCGACAGACAGAGACCGAGGTTGATGACGTGCAAAGGCATCAACACCAGCCGACTTAATGTGACTGTGAATTACCAGAGAGCGGCGCAGGCGGGAATAGAAACCGGTGCGGGCCAGCTGGTAAAGTTTAAGAGTGGCGACGACGAAGTGTCAGATCAGATTAAAGGTTGGAGCGAAAACACAGGCCTGGCATAAGTCTAAGGCCATAGGACAAAGAATCTGACGCGTCGGGTCGCAGATACCTAGCCTAATCTGAGCTTAGCAGCTTGAAGGTCGAAGAGAACGCGACCCCGGTCAGACAGATTTCGTCATCGCAAGCGGAAGATAAGCTCAATTAGATTGACTAAATGTTAGTTTGCTTTTGAATTCCCGAAATACCCTTGAAGATTTTCAGGCCGTGGAACGAAAACAAAATCGACAAAATCTTGTAGTGTCTCCCACAAAAGCGGCGACACAATATACGTATTCTGCGCGGATGTCAAATTCAAAACTGAACTACGGGCCAACTGCAAATTTTGTTTCAGGGAGGACGAGCCGCTTGCCCGCGTGAGTTTACGGTCGAGGGCGAGTCGCTCAGCAGCCCCTTGGCCGCTCCTCAATCAGAGCGGAATGTTGCCGTGTTTCTTCGGCGGGTTGGAATCGCGCTTATTCTCAAGGAGCGAGAGCGCGCGAATCAGTTTCGGTCGGGTCAGGGCTGGCTCGATCACTTCGTCGATGAAGCCGCGCCGGGCCGCGATGTAGGGGTTGGCGAACTTCTCTTCAAACTCCTCGACGCGCGAGCGGCGCGCCGCCTCCTGATCCTCCGCCTCATTTATCTCGCGGCGGTAAAGGACGCCGACGGCCCCCTCTGCGCCCATGACGGCGATCTCGGCTGTGGGCCATGCGAAGTTGATGTCCGTGCGTATGTGTTTGGAAGCCATCACGCAGTAAGCGCCGCCGTAGGCCTTGCGCGTTATGACTGTCACTTTGGGCACGGTCGCCTCGGCGTAGGCGTAGAGCAGTTTCGCGCCGTGTCTGATAATGCCGCCGTGTTCCTGCGCGACGCCGGGCAGAAAGCCGGGCACATCTTCAAAGGTGATGAGCGGGATATTGAAGCAGTCGCAGAAGCGCACGAAGCGCGCGGCCTTGACGGAAGCGTCTATATCAAGGACGCCCGCCAGATAAGCCGGTTGATTGGCGACGATGCCGACGGAACGCCCGCCCAGACGGGCAAAACCGACGACTATGTTCGGGGCGAAAAGCTGGTGAACCTCGAAGAAGTAGCGCTCGTCGACGATCTGGTGAATGCAATCGCGTATGTCGTAGGGCTGATTGGAGGCTTCCGGCACTATCTCGTTGAGAGCGGCTTCGGTGCGGTCAGAGGGGTCGGCGGTGGGAACAAAGGGCGGATCATCCATATTGTTTGATGGGATGAAGGAGAGCAATTCGCGCACGGTTTGCAGGGCATGCTCGTCGGAGTCGGCAGCGAAGTGTGCGACGCCGGAGCGCGCGTTGTGTGTGGTCGCGCCGCCCAGCTCCTCCTTCGTGACATCGGCGTGCGTCACGGTCTTGATCACGTCCGGGCCTGTGATGAACATATAAGAGGTGTCTTTGACCATGACGTTGAAGTCCGTAATGGCGGGGCTGTAGACGGCCCCTCCGGCGCATGGCCCCATGATGCAGCTGATCTGCGGGATGACGCCGCTGGCGAGCGTGTTACGCAGGAAGATGTCGGCGTAGCCACCGAGGCTGACGACGCCTTCCTGTATGCGCGCCCCGCCGGAATCGTTGAGGCCGATGAGGGGCGCGCCGACCTTCATCGCCAAATCCATCAGCTTACAAATCTTCGCGGCATGCGTTTCCGAGAGCGAGCCGCCGAAGACCGTGAAATCCTGCGCGAAGATAAAGACGCGGCGTCCGTCCAGGAGGCCGTGGCCCGTGACGACGCCGTCGCCGGGGATGAGCTGAGAGTCCAGCCCGAAGTCGCGCGAGCGATGAACGACCAGCTTGTCGAATTCCTCGAAAGTCCCTTCGTCCAGAAAGAACTCTATGCGCTCGCGCGCGGTCATCTTTCCGGCGGCGTGCTGTTTCTGGACGCGTGCCGGGCCGCCGCCGGCTTCCGCCTCGCGGCTGCGCTCTTTGAGAATCTCCAGCTTGGAGGCGTGGGCCTTCTGTTGCTTTTGTGATGTCATAAAGGTTTTCCAGTAGAGATAAATGCAAACGGCTTTCGCTCAATCAAAAAGATGTCGTGCGTGCCCTATTGCATCACGCGACCATGCGGCGACGCAAGCTCCTCAGCGCCCATTCGCAACAAATGAGGGCAGCCGCGAGCAGATAGAGGGCTTCGAGCAGGTGACGGGAGAGGAAACGCCCGATCAGAAAAGCGCGCGTCAGATCAACGGCGCTGGTCAGAGGAATGGCCCAGGCGAGCCAGCGCAGTGGGGTCGGCAGGACTTCGAGCGGAAACCATGCTCCGCAGAGAAAGATGGAGGAGAAGAAGGCTGCCATGTAAAGATTGAAAGAATCTATGTCGTGGACGCGCGCGGTGATCCCCAGCGAGAGGGCGGCGATAAAGAGTGAGCCCAAAAGCAGGGGCAGAGGGACGAGCACGGCGAAAGGCGAAGTGGCCGCGCCGAAGAGGACAAGGATGACGAGGATGATGACGGAGTCGAAGGAAGCCTTGCTGACGGCCCAGGCGATCTCGGCCCACGCGAGGGATTCGACCTCGACGGGGGTGGCGAGGATGGAGTCGTAGGTCGACTGGTAGACCATGCGGAAATAGGAGCCGTAGGTCGTCTCAAAGAGCGCGCGCATGATGACTGTGAAGGCCAGTAGTCCTGCTCCGACGAAAGAGAGGTAAGGGATACCCTCGACGCGCGACGCGATCAGAGAGCCGACGCCCCAGCCGAAGGCGAAGATGGAGAAGATGGGCTCAAACAGGGGCGGGATCAGCAGCATCTTCCAGAGCCGTAGGTAAACCTCAAGATTCCGCTGCCAGACGCTGAAGGCATCGCGGCCATTGATGCGCGCGAGCGCAAGGCTCTCGGGGCGCAGGATGCTCCGCTGCGGTTGCTGCGGCTCTACTGTGTTGGCGAGGCTCATTCCTTTTGTGGCTCAGGCTTGATAGTCGAAAGGGAACCGGCGCGACTCGATCATAGACACCAGCTCCGAGAGCGCAGCGTGCGCGTTCTCTCTCACGTCCGCAGGATAATGATAGCGCGCGGCGTTCGTCTCAAACTCGTCTTCGTCCACGATGCGGTAAGAGAGATCGGGCGCGACCAGTATGTCTATGTCCAGATCGACGTAGCTCAGGACGCGCCCGTCAAAGGTGGGCGGCACGTTGATATTGCAGTAGTAGTTACGCAGCTCGCCCGTCGGCTCGTGAAAACGAAAGACATTGTACCAGCGGTCGAGCCAGTAGTATTCGACGCTCAGAGTTCCGCGCGCCACCGTGCCGAGCAGGGCGTGTCGTATCTCCTCTTCGAAGCGCGCGTCCAGGGTGAGCAGCGAGGCATCCCGGCTGAGGACGCGTGCGCCCCAGCGCCTGTGCTCCATGCCGTCGTATTTACAGGCGCGGACGATTATGGCCTGACCCGTCGCACTATCGGCGGAAGGCATCATCGAAGGGTTGCTCCATCGCTCAGGTCGTCGTCATCGCCGCCGTCGCCGACCAGTTGCAGAAAGACATCTTCCAGATTGGAGGGGCGGAGCAGCGCGCGCCGTCCCTCGTAGCGTTTCATGATAGGGGTTAAAAGCTCCGGGGTCGGGGCGAAGTAGAAGTGCGCGCCGCCGCGCAAGACCGCGCTGACCTGCGCCGTCGATTCAATGAGGGGCAGAGATTCAACGTCGCGGACTTCCAGAGCGTAGCGCGAGACGCGCGCGTGAATCAGCTCCGGCGGAGAGCCCGCGGCGAGAATGTGCCCCCGGTCAATGACCATTAATCGCCCGCACAGTTTCTCAGCCTCGTCCATGTAGTGTGTGGAAAGAAGAATGGTCACGCCGCTCAGGCGTCGCAGCTCTTCGAGTCGCTGCCAGATCTCCTGTCTGACCTGCGGGTCGAGCCCAGTGGTCGGCTCGTCCAGAACCAGCAGTTGCGGCTCGTGTATGAGCGCGCGGGCGATCATCAGACGGCGCTTCATGCCGCCCGAAAGCTGGTCTATGCGAGAGTGCGCGCGCGCACTCAAGCCCGAGAGGCTCAACAGCTCGTCGCATCTCTTTTGAGCAAGCTCGCGGGGCAGGCGGTAGTAACGGGCATAGACCAGAAGATTCTGGCGGACGTTGAGATCCGGGTCGAGGTTGTTCTCCTGTGGGACGACCCCTATGAGCGAGCGCACGCGGCGCGGGGCGACGCTGACATCTATCCCCCAGACGAAGAGCTTGCCGGAAGTGGGAGGGGTGCGACAGGCGATCATGCGCATGGTCGTTGACTTGCCGGCGCCGTTCGGGCCGAGCAGCCCGAAGGTCTCGCCGCGCCGGACGCTGAGGTCTATCCGATCAACGGCGCGCGCGCTGCCGTAGAGCTTGGTCAGAGCGTGCGCGCTGACGGCCTCTTCGGCGGTGTGTGATTGGCGATCAGGGATTTGCGATGCGTCGCTCAAATATTTCCTACCCGAAAAAAAATCGCCAATCGGCAAACGCACACGTCAGGCCCGCCCGCTCTTGCGCCAGTCGGACAGGAATTGATCGAGCCCCTTATCCGTGAGCGGATGCTTCATCAACTGCTCTATGACTTTGAAGGGCATGGTGGCGACATCGGAGCCAATGCGCGCGGCCTCTATGACGTGCATGGGATGGCGAAGGCTGGCGGCCAGCACTTCCGTCTCCCAATCATAGTTGTCGTAGATTTCCACTATCTCGGAGAGAAGTTGCAGGCCGTTCTGGCCGACATCGTCGAGGCGTCCGAGAAAGGGGCTGATGTAGGCGGCCCCTGCCTTGGCGGCTAGAATGGCCTGCGCGGCTGAGAAGCAGAGGGTGACGTTGACCTTCGTGCCTTCGTCCGTGAGGCGGCGCGTGGCCTTCAGGCCGTCGCGCGTCAGCGGGCACTTGACGACGACGTTGGGCGCGATGCGCGCGTACTCGCGTCCCTCGCGGAGCATGCCTTCGAGGTCAAGCGCGGTCACTTCCGCGGAGACATCGCCCTCGACCAGCTCGCAGATGGCGGCGATGTGCTGCTTGAAATCGACGTTGCCTTCACGGGCGACGAGCGAGGGATTGGTCGTGACGCCGTCAATCAACCCGAGGGCACTGCCCTCGCGTATCTCGTCCAGATTGGCCGTGTCCAGAAAAAACTTCATACGAATCTCTCCTTCACGTTTGAGCAAAAAAGCGTCGCGCGGCGGAAAATGTTTTTTTAAGCGAGCGCGCAGTCGCGTCGCACTTAAACGGGTGCGTCATCGCTCGCGCAAAGCTGTTCGCCGACAGAGTTGCTGAGCACGCCTATGCCTTCGATCGACACTTCGACCGTGTCGCCCGACTTCATTGCCGAAACTCCGGCGGGCGTTCCCGTGGCGATCAGATCGCCGGGCAGTAAAGTCATCGCGTGCGAGATATAGCGCAGGAGCATAGAGACGGGGAAGGCCATGGAGCTTGTGCTGGCCTGCTGTTTGACCTCGCCGTTGAGGCGGGTCGTGACCAGGGCGTCAAGGGGGTTGAGGTCTGTCGAGATGATCGGGCCGACGGGGCAGAAGGTGTCGAAGGATTTGGCGCGCGTGAACTGCACGTCTTTGCGTTGGAGATCGCGCGCCGTGACATCGTTGACGCAGGTGTAGCCGAGCACGTAGGTCAGAGGGTCATCAGTTTCCGGGATACGACAGGCTGTGCGTCCGATGACTACGCCGAGCTCGCCCTCGTGCTCGACCTGAGAGGATTCCGGCGGCAGTTGAATAGTCTCGCCGCTGGCGATGATCGAAGAGGGCGCTTTGAGAAAGAGCAGCGGCTCTGTGGGCAGAGCGTTGCCTAGCTCGCGCGCGTGTTCCAGATAGTTGCGACCGACGCAGACGATCTTGGAGGGCGCGACGGGCGCGACGATACGCACCTCCGAGAGAGGAATCTTGTCGGCGCGTGCGCGCGTACGACTCCCGAAGGCATCGGCGTCAATCAGAGCCCTCACGTAATCGCCCTCCATGATGCCGTAGTGCGGGGCGAAGAAATCCGGGTGCGTGAAGCGACAGAGTTTCATAATCGTTTACGGGACGGTTTCGGATGCGACCTCGGAGGGGGCGCTCCGGTTGCCGGCGGTGTCCACAGCCGTCAGGTAATAATAGTACTTTTTCCCGCTCTCGACATTATCATCCTGAAAAGTCGTGCGCGTCAGCAGCGCATCGTTGAGCTTCGTCCATTGCTCTTTGGGCAGGTCGGGATCCGTCGAGCGGTAAATGTTGTAGCCTGCGACATCGCGCTCGGGGTTTGCCGGGAAGAAGATGGAGATGCGGCCCGGGCCGGGGGCAGGGGGCGGAAGCTGCGGCGCGGAAGGCGGGTAGACATCCCTCGGCGCGACGGCGACGACATTGGAGTTTAAGCTCTCGACCTGAGCGCCGCCCGTGCCCAGAGAGACGGAGCGCACGATGTAGTTATACTGCTCGCCGAATTGAAAGTTCTTATCCACGTACTCTGTAGTATTGATGAGCGCGGAGTTAAGGGGCGTCTGGCCGATCTCGTTCTGCGACTGGGCGACGCGATAGACGTTGTAGCCGAGTAGATTGACGGGCGTAGAGCCGTCGATGTTGGCGACGGGCGGCTGCCACCTGACGGTAATGGCTGTTTCGGTCTCCTCTGCGGGGGCGATGACCTTTGGCGGCTCACTGATGCGCGCAGCCGGCTCGATAAGAAGAAAATTCGAGAAGGCGGCGCGCTGACCAGAGGCGTTGACGTAGCGCAGGGCGTAGCGCAGGCGCGTCGGCTGCCCGGCCAGTTCCAGCGTATCGGTGTAGGAGAGCGTCCCCTGATTGTTCTGCAGGGTCTCGAAAGTGACGGAGCCGATGAGGGTCGAGCGGGCCGCGAACTCCTCTTCGGTCAGAGGCAGCGGGGCGTCCGGCCTTTCGGCCAGACGGTAGATGTCTATGCGGCGAATGGACTGGACGCTGCCGGAGGGGGCGTTGCGCTGCGGCGCGGGCCAGTCGAGGATGACCTGATTGCCACGCTGTACGCCCGAGAGCAGTTCGGTGCGCTGCGGGATGCGCTCGACGGGGGGCTGCGGAGGCCGTCGCTTGCCGCAGCCGCAGGTGAAGGAAAAAGTGAAAAGGCAAAAGGCAAAAAAAAGTGTGAACCTTTTGATTTCCCCTTTCCCCTTTTTTCCTTTTTCCTTCATAAGATGTATCGGCTCAGGTCCTGATCCTTGACCGTGTCGGCGAGCATGCGGTTGACGTAAACGGCATCTATGCGCTGCTGCTTGGGCTCAAGATCCGGGCCTTCGAAACTGATCTCGTCGAGGAGCTTTTCCATGATCGTGTGAAGACGGCGCGCGCCGATGTTTTCGGTCTGCTGGTTGACCTGAGCGGCGAAGTTGGCGACGGCGTCAATGGCGTCGGCGGTGAAATCCAGCGCGACGCCTTCGGTCTCCATCAGCGCGCAGTACTGTTTGATGAGCGCGCTCTTGGGCTCCGTCAGGATGCGCTTCAGATCATCCACGGTGAGAGACTCAAGCTCCACGCGGATGGGGAATCGTCCCTGCAATTCAGGTATCAGGTCGGAGGGTTTAGAGACGTGAAAGGCCCCTGCGGCGATGAAAAGTATGTGGTCTGTGCGCACCATGCCGTAGCGAGTGTTGACGGTCGTGCCCTCGACGATGGGCAGGATGTCGCGCTGCACGCCCTCGCGCGAGACATCAGGGCCTGTGCCTGACTCACGCCCGGCGATCTTGTCCAGCTCGTCGAGGAAGATGATGCCGGAGGATTCGACGCGTTCGAGGGCTGAGCGCGCGACCGTGTCCATGTCAATGAGGCGCTCCTCCTCTTCCTGCATGAGGTATTCCATGGCCTCGTCAATACGCATCTTGCGACGCTTGGTGCGTCCCTGAAAGAGATTGCCGAGCATGTCTTTCATGTTGATGCCCATCTCTTCGACGCCCTGCGGCCCGGCCAGCTCTATGGTCGGAAAACTCTTTTCGCGCACCTCTATCTCGACAAGGCGATTCTCCAGCTTGCCTGCGCGCAGCCGCTCGCGCAGCTTCTCGCGCGTCCTCTGAAAATTATCATCGCGGGCGGAAGTGGAGGCGGCTTCGGAAGATGAAGCCGTGCCGGTATCTGTGCTTTCGGACTCGTCAAAATCAAAGTAGCCGCCAGAGAAAGATGATTTGGGCGGGGGGAGCAGCAGGTCCAGGATTCGCTCTTCGACATTAAGCTCGGCCTGATCGCTGATCTCCTCTATCTTCTCTTCGCGCGTCATCTCGACGGCGATCTCCGTCAGGTCGCGTATCATGCTCTCGACATCACGGCCCACGTAACCGACCTCTGTAAACTTGGAGGCTTCGACCTTAAAGAAGGGGGAACTGGACATGCGCGCCAGGCGGCGCGCGATCTCCGTCTTGCCGACGCCCGTGGAGCCGATCATGATGATATTTTTGGGCATCACGTCGGCGGCCATTTCGGGCGCGAGCTTTTGACGGCGCACCCGATTACGCAAGGCTATGGCGACGGCGCGCTTGGCGGCCATCTGCCCGACGACATGCTTATCGAGCTCCGCGACGATCTGACGCGGCGTCATCTCGTCCAAGCCCAGAGTCTCGTCCACTTCACCGTTTAGATAGATAACCATTTCATTAAGGGCAGGGAGTCAGGAGCCTTTGAGTTAGGGGTCTATACTTGACTGACCCCTGAACCACGACCTCTGACCCCACGGCTTTTCAAAGCTCCTCCACAATGATGCTCGTGTTGGTATAGATGCATATCTCTCCGGCGATGCGCATGGCGGCCTCCGCTATGGCGCGCGCGGGCAAGTCCGTGTGTAGTACCAGGGCGCGGGCGGCGGCCAGGGCATAGGAGCCGCCGGAGCCAATGGCGAGCAGGCCATCGTCCGGGGCTATGACATCGCCGTTGCCTGAGAGTAGAAAAGAGTTCTTCTCATCGGCGACGACGAGCAGGGCTTCAAGGTGGCGCAGGATTTTGTCCGTGCGCCACTCTTTGCTAAGCTCGATGGCGGCGCGCTCCAGATTGCCGTGATACTGTTCGAGCTTGCCCTCGAAGCGCGTCAGCAGTGAGAAGGCGTCGCCGGTGGCCCCGGCAAAGCCTGCCAGGATGCGATCATTGTAGAGGCGACGGACTTTGCGCGCGCCCGTCTTCATGACGGTCTCGCCGAGCGTCACCTGACCGTCGCCGGCCAGCGCGACGTGATCGCCCCGGCGCACCAACAGCACGGTGGTGCTGCGTACTTTGCTGGATTGTTCGCTCATAATTCTGAAGGAAGCACTATAGGAATTAGCGCAAAGAGAAGTCAAGGCGGCGCTGCCCTAAAGCCCGCTCTCGAAATGGGCCGTCAGAAGGGTCTAGCGAACAGGCCCGTCAGGGGATTAAGCGGGCGAAGGCTTTTTGCTATATGATGGGCGACCGAAGGGCCAGCGCTCTGACGAATGCGAAAGTGAGAGGTTAAGACGGAATGCAAAGGGAGAGACCGCGCATAGGACTCACGATGCGCGTGGAGATGGAGCGGGATCGCTTTTACCTTGGGAGGGATTATAGCGAGGCCCTGGAGGCTGCGGGGGGCGTGCCCCTGCATTTGAGCCTTATCCCGAATGCGGATTATATAGCGGCGGCGCTGGACGGCCTTGACGGGATACTCCTGCCCGGCAGCGATTCGGACGTGGACCCGACGCGCTATGGGAGAGAGCCGCATCCGCATCTGGGCACAGTCCAGCCCATCAAGGATGAGACGGACGCCCTGGTTCTGGAAGAGATAGAGCGACGCGGAATGCCGCTTTTGGCGATCTGCTTCGGCATGCAAATCCTGAATGTCTCGCGTGGCGGCACACTGATACAGGACATACAGTCCCAGATGCCTGAGGCCATCAAGCACGAGCAGGGAGCGCCGCGCGACAGACGCTCGCACAGGGTCAGGCTACAGGGTGGAAGCCTTCTGGAGAGTTTGGCGGGAGAGGGGGAGGCCCTCGTCAACAGCCACCATCACCAGGCCATTGAGACCGTGGGTCACGAATTGCTGGCGACGGCCTGGACGGCTGACGGCCTGATCGAGGCGCTTGAGGATGAGCGCCCTGAGCGCTTCACACTGGCCGTGCAATGGCACCCCGAGATGGGCTGGCGTGGAGACGGATTTTCGCAAAAAATATTCGGGCGCTTCATAGGGGCCGCGCGTGACTTTGCCGCAGCAGAGGGCCTTGGCCTGAGGGTGGAGCAGGAGAGCGGCATGCTGCCGCGCGTCCGATAAAGCCTGTGCGACGGTCTCTCCAAATATAATAAGCTGTCTTGTTCAGGCTTATCGGTGGCTTTTGATTAGAGCGCATGGAATGGGTAGCTTCTACTGCGAGGCATTGGGGCAGTTGTGGGAGGCGTAAGGGGAGGTTTTACAGATGTTCGAGCGTTATACGGAGAAAGCGCGCAGGGTGATCTTCTTTGCGCGCTACGAAGCCAGCCAGTTCGGCGCACCGGCCATCGAGCCAGAGCATCTGCTGCTCGGGCTCATGCGCGAGGATAAGACCCTGATGTGTCGGTTTCTCTCAAGATCGCAGGCTTCTGTCGAGGCCATTCGCAAAGAGATAGAAGGCCGCACGTTCCAAGGCGAGAAGATTTCGACGAGCGCGGAATTGCCGCTGGCGCAAGAGACCAAGCGTGTGCTGGCCTACGCGCATGAGGAGAGCGACCGCTTGCAGCACAGGCACATCGGGACAGAGCATCTGCTGCTCGGGCTCTTGAGAGAAGACCGTTCGATGGCGGCTGAGATTCTCTACGAGCGCGGGCTGAGGCTCAACGCCGTGCGCGACCAGATCGCCGGACAGGCAAGCTCGGAACAGGAGACGGAGCCTGTGCCACCCTCATGGATAGCGGAGATACGCGCGCACGGCAATAGTCTGGTCTCGCTTGCGAATCGGTTGAGCCGTTTTAATGGAATATACCCGGAGCCTTCGGGCACGGAAGATAATCTGAAGGCGACTGAAGAGCTTGTTAGCGCTTTGCAGGAGCAAAAAGGAGGCCGCATGCAGGGTAAGAGGGGACGGCGCACGACCCTTGGACTTGAGAAACTGCTTGAGGAGAGGATGGAGCTTTTGCGCGGCGCTCGCGTGGGCCTCATCTGCAACCAGGCCTCCGTGGATCACTCTCTGCGTCATGCCGCAGACATCCTTGGGGAGCGGGGCGAGTTCCAGTTGACGACGCTCTTCGGGCCGCAGCACGGCATACGCGGCGACGTGCAGGACAACATGGTCGAGACAGACCACATGCTGGACAAGGCGACGGGCAAACCCATCTACTCGCTCTACAGCGAGACCAGAGAGCCCACCGAACAGATGTTGGAGAACGTGGACACACTGGTCTTCGACATGCAGGACGTAGGGTGTCGCATATACACCTTCATATACACGCTGGCTAACTGTATGAGGGCTGCCAGAAGGTTTGGTAAGCGTGTGGTGGTCTGTGACCGCCCGAACCCGATCACGGGCAAGTTCGTCGCCGGCAATGTCCTTGAGCCGGAATACGCCTCCTTCGTCGGGCAGTTCCCGATTCCGACCCGCCACGGCATGACGGTCGCGGAACTGGCGCGCATGTTCAACGAGCATTTCCAGATCGGCTGCGAGCTTGAAGTGGTAACGATGGACGGGTGGAGTCGCGAGCAGTGGATGGACGAGACGGACGCGCCCTGGGTGATACCTTCCCCGAATATGCCCATGCCACAGACGGCGACGGTCTTTCCGGGCACGGTCCACGTAGAGGGCACGCAGCTCTCAGAGGGACGCGGGACCACGCTGCCTTTTGAGCTTGTCGGTGCGCCCTACATAGAGCCGGAGGAGTATGCCAGACAACTGACTTCGATAGGGTTTCCGGGAACGCATTTCCGCGCCTGCGGTTTTCAGCCCACCTTTCAGAAGCACGCCGGGCAGACCTGCGGCGGAGTGCAGATACACGTCACGGATCGAGAATCCTTCGAGCCCGTGATCGTCGGTCTGGCGATCATCAAAATCGCCTACGATCTTTACACTGAGCATTTTCGCTGGAAAGAGCCCCCCTACGAGTACGTCTACGACAAAAACCCCTTCGACGTGATTGCCGGAACGAGCCGGCTTCGCGCACAGATAGAAGGACACGAGCCCCTGGAGGCCATCAGGGAAACCTTGACGAGCGGCGTGGAAGATTTCATGCGCACGCGCTCAAGCTATCTTCTTTACTAGGTGCAGATATGTCTTCCGACCAGAGACCCCACATGAAGCATGTCGCCGCGCCGACTGTTAAGGCATCACCTGAGGAAGCGAAGGATTTCGCAGGGTACGAGATAGATGCTCTGCTGGAGGAATGCCGGCGCTTGCACGGACACCTGTGTGCCGGACAATTGCTGGGCGTGCGCATGGCCCTGCTCGGCTGTCAGTTGATAGGCATCAGTGACCCGCGCGGGGCAGATAGAAAAAAGCTGATCGTCTGGGTAGAGATAGACAGGTGCATGGCGGATGCCGTGGGGGCCGTGACGGGGGTGCGTCTGGGAAAGCGCAGTCTGAAATATCTGGATTACGGCAAGGTGGCGGCTACTTTCCTCAACACGGAGAAAGGCCAGGCGGTGCGCGTCGTGGCCCTTGAAGAGTCGCGCGCACTGGCCGACGAACGCTATCCCCAGATAGAGAGCAAAGGGGAGCGACAGCTACGCGCCTACAGGGAGGCGACGGATGCAGAGCTATTCAAGGTAGAGAGAGTGAAGGTAGCTTATGGGGAGATGGATGTGCCCGGACGCCCGCGCTCTCGCGTCCACTGCGCGAAGTGTTTGGAGGGAATCAACGACGGGCGCGAAGTGAAGGGGAGCGGCGGCGAGACTCTCTGCCGCCCATGTGCCACTGGCGGCTATTACGAGTTGGTCTAGGATTGAGGACACCGTTGAGGCTCACGAAACCGGGATGATTCTCCTTATGTGCCCGTAGAGGCAGGTTTCATGCGGCCAACGTAGATGGAAGGGTAAGGCAACTAAACAGATATCGTGTAAGCATGGCGGAGAATATCGCCCCGCGCGTCCGATAACGCCGGTTTGAGGTCGGATTAAAATAAGAGCCAACAATTATCAGGGAATGGCAGGCAGGTGTGGAGTACAAGCGGATTTCCGCCGTGGGAGTTTTTGGTCAGTCTGTCTGGCGTGGGCCTTCTGTCTGATGGCCCTGACGTGTGTGCGGGAGGCGTCTGGTCAGAGCGGGCGAAGGCTCGAGCCGGAGACACAGTCTACGCAGAAAGCCGGCGCGGAAGCCGACGGGGAAGAGGTGCTCAGTGTAGGGACGCAGGAGGTGCTGTTGCCAGTCTCCGTGCGCGACCAGGCGGGCACACCCGTGGGCGGGCTCGGTCTGGAGAGCTTTTTCGTCTATGATAATGGGGTGCGGCAGGACATACACAGTTTCAATCGAGAGCGCATTCCCGCCAACATAGTATTGTTGCTGGATGCTTCGGGCAGCGTTTTTCGACAGATGCGTATTATACGCGAGGCCGCCAAACAATTTATCAGGGGGCTGGAAAAGGGGGATCGCGTCTCGGTGATGCAGTTTGCGGACAAGGTTGAGCTGCTGCAGGACTGGACGGATGCATCCGATGTTAAGCCGCTCTTAAAATCGCTGGATTGGCGCTATCACCCGGGCGAGAGCACAGCCTTCTACGACGGTCTATACCTTGCCGCACAGGAGCAGTTGGGCAAGGTGCAGGGGCGAAGGCTGATCATACTCTTGACGGACGGCATGGATACTGGCCGGCGCAGGCACGCCACCTATGCCAATGCCCTGGACGCAGTGCGCAGGCAGGATGCGACCGTTTACGTGGTGAGTCTGACGGCCTCTCTGCGCGCACTCCTGCGTGCTCAGACGGGCAGTAAAAAGGGGCGCATACTGGCGGGCGGCTACGACCCGCGCCAGGTCGCGCGCTACAATTCTCAAATAGATGCGGCGGAGAGGCTTTTGGCAGGGCTGGCGGAGCAGACGGGCGGACGCATTTTTCTTCCTGTCAAAGAGGAGGAGCTGACGCCTGCCTACGCCGCTATCGCCGAAGAGTTGCGCACGCAATACATCATCACGTATCAGCCGCAGCCGAAAGCCCTGGCCGGGACTTGGAGGAATATACGCGTGCTGGTCGCGCCGGGCGGCTATGAAGTGACGACCAGACCGGGGTACGCGGTTCCGAAATAGGAAAGCGAGGGAATTCTTTGACGATCAAAGAGAGAGGGATGGACGGCGCAAAGCCCTCGGAGGAGACTCCGGCGGTCGCCTGGCTGATAGGCGTGCTGGCTTGGGCAGTGCCGGGAGCGGGCCACCTTTGGCAGGGGAGATGGGGGCGGGCATTACTGCTGGGTGGGGCCGTCTGGGTGATGTTTATCGCGGGGATATTGCTGGGCGGGCATCTATTTAGTCCGGGCGGGCAGGAAGAAGGCACTAACGCTTTGCTGCGCCTGCCGCCTATGGTAGCCAACCTGGGCTCGGGCATTCTGTACCTCTACTGCTGGGCGACGGAGACCGGTTTTGCAGAGGGGGCGGAGCAGGCCGCGCGTGCGACCTTCGAGTATGGCAATACCTTCCTGCTGGTCGCAGGGCTGCTCAACTACCTTGCTATGCTGGATGCCTTTGACATCGCGGCGGGGAGGAAATCTTGACACATTTTCTGGTGATGATCTCATTCGCGGCGCTCGTCGCTGTTGTATTTGGCATTGTGGGACGCGATTCCGGCAGGGAACGCGGCCTATACGGTCTGAAGATTTTCGCGGAATTCGTCGGCATAGGGCTGGCCCTGGCCTGGCTGCTATACTTCCTGCCGCGATGAGGCCGCACCCGCCCCGCGTCCGATAACGCCTCCTCCCTGAACACGGCACTAAATTCATAATAAGTCAGCCGGTCAGTCATCATAAGGCTCAGCGTCAGCGGACGGAATGATCGGAGAAAATTGGGTATAGTCGAAAGCGAAGCGATAGTACTACGCACGTATAATCTGGCGGAGGCCGATAAGATAGTCGTCTGCCTGACCCGGAGTGCGGGTGTGGTGCGTGCAGTGGCGCGCGGGGCCAGAAGACTGAAGAGCAGGTTCGGGGCGGGGTTAGAGCCGTACACGCTGCTGGCCCTGAGCTTTTACGAAAAAGAGGGCAGGGAACTACATTCCGTGCGCGATGCGGAGATATTGCGCTCCTATTTCCACCTCTCCAGGAGTGCCGAGACGATGAAGGCCCTGGCCTACATGGGAGAGCTGGTGCTTGAGTTTGCGCCGCCCCATGAGCCCAACGAAAAACTTTTCAGAATGGTCAACGCCTGCCTGGAGGCACTGGCCCGTTCCCCTGCGGATATAGCCGCGATCACGCGCTATTTCGAAGTGTGGCTGCTCAAGCTGGCTGGATTTCTTCCGAATATAAGGAGTTGCGCAGACTGCGGCAAGCGGCTGGAGGGTGAAAAGGTGGTCTATCTGAATGTGGACAGCCGTGCGCGTTGCCGCGCTTGCAGTAACGGGCAGGGAACTCCTCTGTCTGAGGAGGCGCACGCGCAGGTGGAGGCCACGCAGCGCCTCTCGCCTTACGATTTCGCACAGTCCATAAGGGCTGCGAAATCCGAAGCTTCGCAGGCGGAAGTGGAGCAGCTCATGAGGCGACTGATCGAGCGCATTTTGGAGCGAGAACTGCGCACAGAGCACTGACGGCGCGCCTTCCCCCAGCTGTCGAAAGCTTACCCGTATATGCCTTTAAGCCATAGGTTGATAGAGAGATACGTCCTGGGAGCGATGCTCCCCTATCTGCTGCTCGCGCTGCTTCTGCTGACGGCGACTCTGATGGGGCAGCAGGCTGGCCGTTTCGCGGAGCTGTTGATGGGGAGCGGCGTGCCGCTGCCCCTGCTCTGGGAGATTACTTCAGCGCTTTTCCCTAATGTGCTCTCCTTCACGCTGCCTATGGCAATGCTGGCCGGAACCATGATCGGATTCAGCCGTATGGGCAGCGACAGCGAGCTTGTGGCTATGCGTGCGGCTGGCATAGGCACGGTCAGGCTGCTCTGGCCCGTGCTCCTGCTTGGATTGTTGCTGTCGGCGGCCACGCTCTTTATCAATTTCGAGTTGACGCCCAGAGCCGCCGTCACGCTGCGGCGCGCAGGTTTGCGGGCAGCCCTCTACAGGCTGGATTCGCCCATAGAGCCGCGCTCTTTCAACGCGGACATACCCGGATACGTCGTCTACGTGAGGGATGGGGATAAGACACGCGGGCGCTGGGGAAGGGTTTTCATCTACTCGCGCGAGCAGGACGGCGCGACGCATCTGATAACGGCACGGTCGGGACGCATAGATTCCGCGGCGGAACAGTCAGAGCTGGTTTTAAGCGATGCGGTCGCGACCAGGCTGCCGGCTGCGGGGGCACAGGGGGAGCGCGAGTACGTCACAGAGCGGCTGGCACAATTACGCATAGTCTTCAATACAGGGCGCAAATCATTGCTGGACAGGTTGCGCAGCGATGAGGCTGAGCCGGATGAGCTGGGCTGGCGAGAATTGAGCGATTACGCTCGGAGCCACACGGGCACGGAGGGGCGCGATGCCGCCACACTATTACAAAAAAGGCTGACCATGTCGGCTGCTCCGCTGGTCTTCGCGCTGCTGGGGGCGGCGCTGGGCCTGCGCGTGAGGAAAGGCGGGCGCGGCATGGGTGTGCTGCTCTCACTGCTGGCCCTGATCGCCTACTATCTACTCTCCATACTGGGGGAGCAGTTGGCGCGCGCCGGCACTGTCCCGGTAGTTCCAGGGGCCTGGCTGGCGACGGTCATAACGGTCGCTTGCGCTCTGATTTTGCTCCTGATCAGGGGGAGGAGTTTCCACGCCCGGCCCGTTTTCAGGCGCAGGACAGATGCCTCTGAAGTTTCTATCGGGACAAAACCCGCTGCCAGGAGGAGGGGCGAGAGGGAAGGGCAGACGCGCCTGCTGGGCTTCCCGAGCCTACTGGATATGAGCGTGCTGCGCATGCTCTCGCTCAGTTTCCTTTACTCTTACGTCACGCTGGTGGCGATTTTCCTGATCTTCACGCTCTTCGAGCTGTGGCGTTTTATCGCCGCCACGGGCGCAGGGGCGCGTCTGGTCGCAAGGTATATACTCTTCCTGCTGCCCCTGCTCAGCGTAGAGCTTCTCCCTGCGAGCGTGCTGCTGTCGATGCTTGTAACTTATGCTCTGATGGCGCGCCGTAGCGAGGCCGTCGCCTGGTGGGCTTGCGGGCAGAGCGTTTACAGGCTCGTTCTCCCAGGATTGCTGTTCGCCTGCGCCGTGGGGGCCGGCACATGGTTGATACAGGAGCGTTTGATGCCCCAGGCTAACCTCAGGCAGGATGCCCTGAGGGCACAGATCAGGGGAGGGGTCTCGCGTACCACGACCCCCGTCGGCAGGCAATGGCTGGCGTCCGGGGGCAACGGTCGTCTTTATGCTTACGAGTATTCGGACGAGGCTGCGGCGCTCAAAGACCCTGCGATCTATGATTTCGACGACGAGGGGGTGCACCTGCGGCGGACCATACAGGCGCGGGAAGGCGTCTGGACTCCGGGGGGGCAGATGGAGCTGCGCGACGCCGAATCGATTCTGTTTAGTGGGCCTGGGACGCAGCACAGCAAAAGTGCGCGTTTGTCTATCGGCGGGGTGGAGCCGGAGGAGGTGTTTCGTCCGGGGACGGATAAGCCTGCTTACTTAAACACAAAGCAATTAAGCGCTTACATAAGAACCGTTAAGCAGAGGGGCGGTGCCGTCGCCTCGCTGGCCGTGGCGCTGCAGCGCAAATACACTGAGCCGCTCGGCGCTCTGGTGATGGCCCTGATGGGCATCCCGCTGGCGCTGGCTTTCGGCAGACGCAGCGCCATTGTAGCGCTGGTCTCGGCGCTCGGGATCGGGCTGGGTTTTCGCGCGACCACGGGCGGCTTCACGCAACTGGCCGTCTATGGATTACTGCCGGCAACCGTCGCCGCCTGGGCTCCCCCTGTCATCTTCGCCTCAGCCGGTATCTATTTGCTTTTCCGCGCGAGAACCTGAAAGCAAAAAGAGAGAGGGTGCTGGGCGGCGAATTTACACATTATCGCACCGCCCGGCACCCTCTTCGTCAGTCGCTTCCAGACTTTGAAGTGGCAGGGGGTCTTTAGGTTCCCATCTCCCAGCTGGAGAGATACTCTGACTGTTCGGACGTTAAGGTGTCTATGGACATGCCCAGGGCACGCAGTTTCAGACTGGCGATCTCCGTATCCACTTCCTGAGGCAGAACGTGTACGCCGGGCTTAAGCTCACCCTTCTTCTTCACAAGATACTCCACGGAGAGAGCCTGATTGGCAAAGCTCATATCCATGACGCTGGCCGGATGACCCTCCGCCGCGGCCAGATTGATCAGGCGTCCCTCGCCCAGAACGATAATACGATGCCCGCTCGAACCGACCTTGTACTCCTCCACGAAGGGGCGCAGGTGAACGGGTGGGGCGGACATCTCGCGCAGCGCCACCAGATTTAATTCCAGATCGAAGTGGCCGCTGTTACACACTATTGCCCCGTCCTTCATACTGGCGAAATGTTGCCCGTCTATCACGTGGCGGTTGCCCGTGACCGTGACGAAGATATCGCCTATGGAGGCTGCCTCTGCGATGGGCATGACGCGGAAGCCGTCCATCACTGCCTCGACAGCCTTGATCGGATCGATCTCCGTGACGACGACGTTGGCTCCCATGCCGCGTGCCCTGAGGGCCACGCCCTTGCCGCACCAGCCGTAGCCCAGAACGACCATCGTACGCCCGGCCAGCAGGATATTTGTGGCGCGTATGATACCGTCCAGGGTGGATTGTCCCGTCCCATAACGGTTATCGAAGAAGTGCTTGGTCTGAGCGTTGTTGACCGCTATGGAAGGGAAGGTCAGAACCCCTGCCGCCTCCATCGCGCGCAGGCGCACAATGCCCGTCGTGGTCTCTTCCGTCGTCCCTATAATCTGGCGCATCTGCTCGGCGCGTTCCTTGATCAGTGTGGCGACCACGTCCGAGCCGTCATCTATAATAATCTCGGGCTGAAAGTCCAGGGCCGTGCGGACGTGCCTGTTATAGGTCTCCGTCGTCTCGCCCTTGATAGCGTAAACGGGCACTCCCCAGTCCGTGACCAGCGACGCGGCCACATCGTCCTGTGTGGAGAGCGGATTGGAGGCTATCAGGACGGAGTCCGCGCCACCGGCCTGCAGGGCACGCACGAGGTTGGCCGTCTCCGTTGTGACGTGCGCGCACGCCACCAGTTTTACTCCGCGCAGGGGCTGCTCGCTGGCGAAACGCTCGCGTATCAGCCTTAAAACCGGCATCTCTCGTTCAGCCCACTCTATGCGGCGCTTACCGTCGCCTGCCAGGGAGAGGTCTTTGACGTCACACTCAACCGAACGTGTCGCACTCATATTAAGGTTCCTTCTTTAATGTAATAGTTTAGGTTGTAGTTTAGAAAATCCTGTAAGGGCGTGGCTTAGACTCCGGCAGCCGCACGCAGCGCCTCGGCCTTATCCGTTAATTCCCACGTAAAACCCTCTTCGTCGCGTCCGAAATGGCCGTAGGCAGCGGTCTCCTTATAAACGGGGCGGCGAAGCTGCAGGTCTTCTATGATGCCTCGCGGCGTGAGCCTGAAGTGCTCGCGTATGAGCGTCGCCAGCGCGCCTTCGCTGATGCGCCCCGTCCCGCTCGTGTCAACCAGCACGGAGACCGGGTCGGAAACCCCTATGGCGTAGGCCAGTTGTACAAGGCATTTGTCCGCGAGGCCCGCCGCGACGATGTTTTTGGCAGCATAACGCGCCATGTAGGCCGCCGAGCGGTCGACCTTTGTCGGGTCTTTGCCGGAAAACGCGCCTCCACCGTGTGGCGCGTAGCCCCCGTACGTATCCACTATGATCTTGCGTCCGGTCAGCCCTGCGTCCCCCTGTGGCCCACCCGTGACGAAGCGCCCCGTCGGATTAATATGATATTTCGTATCCTGGTCGAGCAGCTCGGCTGAGATCGTGCGGTCTATCACGCGCTCACGTATCTCTGCGCGTAGTTGCTCGTTGGAGACGGAGGGGTCGTGCTGAGAGGATATCACTACGGCGTCCACCCTGAAGGGGCGGCCATCGCGATATTCCACGCTGACCTGTGATTTCCCGTCCGGGCGCAGGTAGGGCAGGTCGCCGGACTTGCGGGCCTCCGTGAGACTGCGCGAGAGCCTGTGAGCCAGCTGTATGGGCAGCGGCATCAGCTCAGGCGTCTCATTACAGGCGAATCCGAACATCAGGCCCTGATCGCCGGCCCCGCCCGTGTCCACTCCCATGGCTATGTCGGGCGACTGCGTGCCGACTGCCGAGAGGACGCTGCAGGTATCGCAATCAAAGCCGTATTTGGCCCTTGTATAACCAATCTCTCGAATCGTTTCACGTGCCACTTTGGCGAAATCCACGCGCGCCGTCGTGGTGATCTCGCCCGCTATGACGACCAATCCGGTCGTGACCAGCGTCTCGCAGGCGACGCGTCCCGTCGCATCCTGTGCCAGCACAGCGTCCAGCACTGCGTCGGAGATCTGATCCGCTATCTTATCCGGGTGGCCCTCCGTGACTGATTCGGAGGTAAAGAGGTAACTGCCTTCTGTGCTCAAAAGCGCGCTCCTTTGTTGCTATGGTGTTTGGCCCAAGCATTTGGGCAAAAGACCGCGTAATGTAGCAGCCGCGTATGTGAGTGTCAAGGTGAGAAGGAATTCAAGAGCGGATGGACGGCACATAATATATATTATCGGACGCAAGGCGAGCGGGTCTTTATAATAATCCAGTACAGAATTATTCAGGGTTATACCTCTGTATGCCTCTCCCCCATTGAGTAGGAAGCAGGCTTGACTCAGATCATTCCATAGCCTAAAGTGCTCGAAGAGCCTTAAATATTGTACAGAATCGGCTATATACGGCGATGCCAGTTAAAATAGAAGTTCAGACCAGTGGGAAGCTTCCACGCCAGACCCAATCGAACATTGAAGCCATACTGGATAGTATTCCGCGCGAACACCTGCGTGGGTTAGAGAGATTGCGCCTGGTGGATAGGATCACGGACCCGCGTCTGAGAAACACCGTCAAGAATGGTAACGAACTGCCGGGCTTATATCACCCGCGCCAGGGTAAGCAGCCGGCCTGGCTTGAGGTGGCCGTAGAGGCCCTGCTGCCCCGCTCCAAACCTCTGCTGAAGCGTCTGATGCCACGCCTCTCCTTCAAAGGTAATCTGGCCGCAGTGATCTTCTCGCTCATAGGCCAGCACTACTACCTGACCTTACGCCATTCCATCAAGAAGGGGCAGTTGGAAACAGCCGTGCGAACCTACACGGAGAAGCAGTTGCGCCGCTGGCAGGAACAGCAGCACTCTTTCCGCGCAAAACTCTTCAAACCCCTACAGCCAACGTTAGAACGCTGGGGAAAGGCCTTACAGAAACGTGCCGCCGCCGAAAAGAAGAGAAACCAGACCGCACGCTCCTAGCTTCTTCAACCTGATCACCTTCAATCCCTTTGTTTCTATAAAATTATCAGGATTGAGTAACCCTTTCGTTATCAGACGCGCGGCAGTATCATTCTCTTTCCAGATTCTCCGCCACGGCCCTCAAGGCTTCGGCGACTTCTTTAGACTCGACCTTTGAGCGCCGGAAACGCAACTCCAACCTGAAATCCTTCGCTGGCGAGACATATCGATAGGTATAAGGGGAGGCCGAAGCCTGAGCCTTTCGGCTTCCGGTGATACGCGCGCGCCTGGCCTGGCGGGCGTCATCGCGCGTCATGCCGCGCGACGCAATCTCTTCGGCCATATGCAACATGGCATCCTCATCCGGCTGGCGAACGATCTGTAGTAACAAGGATTTGGTGCTGATGTCGGCGCGCCGACATCTCTCCCTGATCGCTTCAGGCAGGGCTGCCACAGAGAGCGCCTCGGTCACACTCGAACGGCTCTTCCCCACCTTATGCGCCACCTGCTCGTGCGTATAACCGAACCGCTCGCAGAGCGCACGCAGCCCGTCAGCCTCTTCCCAGGCGGTCAAATCTTTACGCTGTAGATTCTCTATCAGGGCTATCTCGGCCACCGCCCTGTCGTCTACATCCATCTCTATGCAGGGCACCTCGCGCAACCCGGCCTCGCGCGCCGCTCGCCAACGTCGCTCGCCCGCTATGATCATCCAACGCCCACTCAATCTGGAGGGTTTGACAAGCAGTGGCTCCAGCACCCCTTTCTCCTTTATGGAGGAGGTCAACTCAGTCAAATCGCCTATCTCCACACGCGGTTGCTCTGGGTTGGGGTCCAGCTTATCGAGCGCGATCAGACGCCCGACGGGGGTCGGACGATGCTGCGCCAATTCCTCCACGTAATGAGCATCATGGCGCATACGCAGGCCTGACGGCAACCCTCTCTTAGACACGGCTGATCACCTCTTCACACAATTTGGCATACTCATTAGCGCCTGAGGAATGCGGGGCGAAAGTAAAGATCGACTCCTTGTAGGCCGGCGACTCCTCCAGCCTGACGCTCTTCGTGATGACCGTTTCAAACAATTTCGGGCCGAAAACACGCCTTATCTGCTCGTAAACCTCTCGGGCCAGGGTCGTCCTCTTGTCGTGCAGCGTGACCAGCACCCCCAGAACCTCAAGGTTTGGGTTCGGTCTACCCTTGACCTTCTCTATAGTCTCAAGCAGATCATCCGTCCCCTCAAGCGCGAAATAGGAGGATTGAATGGGAATCAGCACGTGGGTCGCCGCCACAAGGGCGTTGACAGTGATCAGACCAAGCGTCGGCGGGGTATCTATGATGATCACGTCGTAACGAGTACGCAGGGGCTCAAGGCGATCTTTGAGGCGGAAAGGGGCGTCAAAATCGCCGACCAGCTTGGATTCCAGCTTTGCCAGATTGATGCGCGCAGGAATGATGTCCATCCCCTCTACGGTCGTGCCGTAGATCAAAGGATCGACGCTTCCCTGCCCGTCCATCAAAAGGTCATAAGCGGAGAGGTCTACTTCCAGGAGGTCTAAGAAGGAGATGGAGCTATTGGCCTGCGGGTCCAAGTCCAGCAATAAGACCTTCTGGCCGCGTCTGGCAAAGGCCGCCGCCAGGTTAATGGCCGTGGTGGTCTTGCCCACCCCGCCCTTCTGATTTGCGATAGCGATCACCATCAAAGCGCGCTTCTTTGAGTTCTTTCGTCCATCTTGCGTCGCGAACCGTAAAAAAAGGCTCACATGGGCAGGTCGCCTGCTTCCCCTATTACGTCCGGCCACTCCTCATCTTCATCCGTCACCTCGGAGGCAGATTCATCCTCCCCGCTCGTTACGGTATTACGCGAGGCGCGAATCACCTCCATATCCACAAAGATAGGGCAATCCGCGCGCAACGCCAGGGCTATGGCGTCCGACGGCCTTGAATCCAGCATCAGGGCCGTCCCGTCGCTGCCGCGCATCTCTATGACGGCGAAAAAGGTGTTATCCCGCAGCTCCGTCACCACCACACGCTCCACGCGTGCCCCCATCTCGACGATCAAGTTGCGCAAAAGATCGTGAGTCATAGGACGCTGCGGCGCGATCTTCTCTATCTCAAGGGCTATGGCGTTGGCCTCGTAAGCGCCAACCCAGATCGGAAGCATGGTCTCGCCATTGACATCCTTGAGGATGATGATCGGCGTCCCGCTATTAGGGTCCATCATCAAAGCTCTAATCTTAACCTCTATTTCCATGCTCATACCTCACCTGATACTTCAAGACATGGGAGACGAGCCTCAGCCATCTCGCCATAGAGACTATTGGTCTTGGCCTCTTTAATGATCACGCGCACCACCTGCCCCTTCAGGGCCTCGCTGCCGGGAAAATTTACGACCTTCTGGCAGGTCGAGTGACCTGTCATATCCTGCTGGGATTTAGCGCTCGAACCTTCAACCAACACCTGAACTTCCCGCCCGACATAGTCCCGGTAAATCCTCTTCTGCTTCTCTCTCTGCAGACGCTCAAGCGCAAGAAAACGCGCGGTCTTTTCTTCCTCGCAGACATCGTCCGCAAGAGTAGCGGCGGGCGTCCCCTTCCTCTCAGAATACTTGAAGATATAGAGCCCATCATACGGACACGTCTCAACTAAACGCATTGTGTCCTCGAACTCTTCGGCTGTCTCACCGGGAAAGCCCACGATGACATCGCTTGTGAGCGCAAGCCTGCGGCGC
This sequence comes from Pyrinomonadaceae bacterium, assembly GCA_036389675.1. Taxonomy (GTDB): domain Bacteria; phylum Acidobacteriota; class Blastocatellia; order Pyrinomonadales; family Pyrinomonadaceae; genus DASQYE01. The sequence continues at coordinate 182,436 of DASVWI010000030.1, read as the reverse complement.
GCTGACCTGATGGCGTCCACGCGCCGCAAGTAGTCCGACACCTTATAGCCCCTGCGCATGGCGCGCAACACACGATCATTGCCGGACTGCACAGGCAAATGTATCCAGTCGCATAAATTCTCGTGCTCATCAATGGCGGCGACTATATCGGCATGAAAGTCTCTGGGGAAAGAGGTGGTAAATTTGACGCGCTCGATACCTGTCGCCGCCGTTGCGCGCAGAAGCCTCGAAAAGGGTGTGGCCCCGCCGAAACCTTCCAGCCCGTCCGACACCTTAGGTCGATAGCTGTTGACGTTCTGACCGATCAGCTGGACTTCTCTGAAACCCTCTGCACGCAGCCTGCTAACCTCCGCCAAGATCTCAGATGCAGGGCGGCTGCGCTCGCGACCGCGTGAGAAAGGGACTATGCAGTAGGAGCAGAACTTATTACAGCCTTCAATGATGGGGACGAAAGCGACATAAGGCGAGTGGCGCTCAACAGGGGAGACGTTCCAAGCATCCCCTTCACCGCGCTCTCCAAGGTCGAGCGTACGCTCTTCCCCTCCGAGCGCCCTCTCTATCAGAGACGGCAGGCGGTCTGTGGCCCGAGTCCCTGCGACCAGCCCGAGCATAGGCGCTTGATCAAACAGGGCTGCCCCTTCCAACTGCGCCACGCATCCCATCAGACCCATCAGGGGCCGACGGCCAAATCTTCGCTCGCGCCGCACATTATCCATACGCGTAAAGACTTTATGCGCCGCTTTGGCCCTCACCGAACAGGTGTTGAAGAGGACAACGTCTGCATCCGCGGATGAATCTGTCAAGCTGTAGCCCGCCTCTGTGAGCCGCGTCGCAGCTCTTTCCGTGTCGGCGACGTTCATCTGGCAGCCGAATGTCTCTATGTAAACGCTCGCTTTCATCTTCCTCTAATTCTTTGCCAAGAGTGGTTGCGCCTGTGGAGTGTAGCAGAAAAAGGCTGGGCAGTGCGATAGTTCTTCACAACGCCTCGGCCAAGCGGCTCAGGATTTCGTGCCTCCACGCTTTCGCAAAGGCTTTACAGCATCATCCGCGGCGTTGTCCAGGAGCCAGCGGGCGGCCTCGCGTGTGGTCGCGACCGTCTCCGTGCCCCCAATCATGCGCGCCAGTTCGCCCACGCGCTCGTCCGCCTGAAGCTCTTTCGCAGTGGTAATGGTTCGCCCGCCCTGTACTGCCTTTTCCACCACGAAATGATGATCCGCGAAACGGGCTATCTGCGCCTGATGCGTCACGCACAAGACCTGTCTTGTCTTCGCTAAGGTCTTCAAACGTCGCCCGACAGCCTCCGCCACCCTCCCGCCAATTCCCACATCTATCTCGTCAAAAACCACCGTCCCACTGGTTTGCGCTGAAGAGTCCTGACCCTGCCCCACGGTGCGTAGCGTTAACATGAGCCTTGAAAGCTCTCCACCAGAAGCTATGCGAGAGAGCGAACGAGGGGTTTCGCCGGGATTGGCCGAGAGCAGAAACTCCACCCTATCTGCGCCGTGCGGCGTAAAGTAGGCAGAGACGGCTGGCTCAACAGAGACCGAGCCTGCCGCGCCCGCTCTGGACGCCTCATTTTCCGCATCCGTTGAGGCCGTCTCTATCTCTACGACGAAGCGTGTCTGCTCCATAGCCACATGCCTCAAGTCCGCCATGACGCTGCGCTCAAGACGCGGGGCGGCCTCCCTGCGCCTCACCGTCAAAAGATTCGCCGCACTCCTGTATTGAGCCTCGGCCCTTTTAAGGGATTCAAGCAGAGCTCTCTCCCGCTCGCCGAGGTTGGTGAGGCCGGACAGACGCTCCGACAGTTCAGCCTGAATCTCGATTACTCCATGCAAATCTGTCTTGTATTTATACTTAAGTCTTTCCAGTGCGGCCAGTCTATGCTCCACTTCGGCGAGCCTGCCGGGACTCACCTCCAACCCGTCCTCGTAGCGTCGCAAAGCCTCCGCCACCTCTGTCAGAGAGACTACGCCGCTACGGAAAAGCTCCAGAGCATTGACGGCACGCGCATCTATCTCGCTTAATTCCTCCAACTGCCTGCCTATATGTCCCAGGCGTGCGATCACGCTCTCGTCATTCTCATATAATTCCGCGTAGGCTCCGGCCCCCAACTGCTGCACCCTCTCCGCATGCGCGAGCAGCTTCCTCTCCCTCTGCAGCTCCTCGTCCTCGCCGGCGCGCGGCCCGACAGACTCTATCTCCGTCAGCTGGAACTGAAGCAATTCGGTATCCCTCTCACGATTGATCATCTCCTGTTGAAGAAGCCGCAAAGCTTTTAGGGCTGTCTGCCACTCCGAGAAGGCTTCGGCCACGCGGCGCACAAGGTCTGAGCAATCGGCGAAGCCGTCCAGCAATTCCATATGAGACTGCTGCGAGAGCAGAGAGCGCTGCTCTCCCTGCCCGTGAATCTCTACCAGAAAGGGCTGAAGCTGCCGCAGTATAGCCGCCGTCACATGCTGGTCATTGACGAAGATTCGACTCCTCCCGCGCAGGTTGATCTCCCTGCGGATCAGCAGAGCCTCGTCCTCGAAGTGGACGCCGACCCCAGCCAGAATCTCTCTTACACCCCTCTCCTGCTCCTCCGGCAACTCAAAAACGGCCTCCACCAAGGCGACCTCTTCCCCCGTGCGTATCTGCTCTGCGGAGGCGCGGTTGCCAAGGAGCAGCCCCAGGGCATCCACTATAATGCTTTTGCCGGAACCCGTTTCGCCCGTCAGCAGGTTCAGCCCCTGACCGAAATCTATTTTGAGACGACGAATAACTGCGAAATCAGAGATGTTAAGGGACTTCAACATAAAGGGCTTTCCCAACTGAGGCTTTACTTTAAATGTAATAGATTAACTTTAACGGTTTGCCCCGTGCAACAATTAAATCCTTGACCGCTCTTGCCTGTGACGGGTAGTATTGCCGCTCAGATACCAGCTAAACGACCGCAGAAAGGTCTCCACCTATGTCTTTCAATAAAATCATCCTTGTCGGCAATCTTGGGCGCGACCCCGAATTGCGCTATACGCCTCAGGGCACGCCCGTCTGTAGTTTCTCCGTTGCCACCAATGAGAAACGTAAAGATCGTGCAGGAGAGATGCAGGACTTTACCACATGGTTCCGCGTCACGCTCTGGGGACGCCAGGCCGAAACGGCCTCGCAGTATCTGACCAAGGGACGCCCCATCTATGTTGAGGGAAGGCTACGGCTCGAAGAATGGACGGATAAGGACGGAAAACAACGCTACACGCTCGAAGTCCACGCCACCGACATGCAGTTTATCGGCGGAGGCAGAGGTGATGAAGCCCCCGCCGGCACCGGCCCCGCACAGGGCTCCACTGGGAGACCCTCTTCGAGCGGCGACCGCCAGCCGCCCGAGCCTGATCTGTCGGATGACGATATCCCTTTTTAAGATATAGGTTTAGCTGGCATGTCGGCGCGCCGACATGCCAGCTAAAGTCCCTTTAATGAGCCGGGTAGGATTTCGCAGGCGAAACCACTCCCCACTTCCCGAATTCACGCAACTTATCGTACCTACTGGATAGCCTGTGGCGAACATTCTGACTGACGGTTAGTGCCAGGGCCTCGCTGAGCGAGACATCCAGCAGCCTCGCCGCCTCGTCGTAATCCGTATGTGCCCCAGCCGCCGGCTCGGGAACCACACGATCAACGATTCCCTGCCTGTAAAGCTCTTCCGCCGTAAGCTTTAGCCCTTCAGCCGCGCGCTCCGCCTGCCCGGCATCCTTCCAAAGGATGGCAGCGCACCCTTCCGGCGTAATGACTGAATAGATGGCGTTCTCCAACATCAAGACCTGATCGCCCACGCCTATGGCTAAGGCTCCACCTGAACCCCCCTCCCCTATCACTGCGATGATGACTGGAATACGCAGCTTTGCAGCCTCACGCAAATTGTAAGCGATGGCTTCGGCCTGACCGCGCTCTTCAGCGTCAATCCCAGGATAGGCTCCGGGCGTATCAATAAAACAGATGACGGGCCGGCCAAATTTTTCGGCCAGTTTCATCGCCCTTAAAGCTTTACGGTAGCCTTCAGGCTTGGGCATGCCGAAGTTTCTGTAGCGGCGTTGCTTCATATCACGCCCCTTCTGATGACCTACTACTACCACGGGCAGACCATGAAAACTTGCCAGCCCGCAAACGACCGCGGCATCGTCTGCATACCTTCGATCACCGTGCAGCTCAACGAAGTCCTCGAACAATCTTTCAACGAAATCCAGCGTATACGGGCGATCATTGTGACGCGCCAACTGCACCCTCTGAAATGCGGTCAGGCGATCAAGGGTTTCGCCAGGCGGTTCGGATGTATCTGTCTTGCCGACGGGTTTGTCTGGCATCTGGCATCTCCCGGCAGAGATCGAAAATTCAGGGTCGAGCGTGACAGGCCACTGGCCTCTGCTAGCTTAACCTAACGTAACATTCAACCACTCCACATGACAACCATGCTCGCGTAGAGCGGCTTCCAGCTCGCGGCTTCCTCTGACGCGCAGAGCCCCGTGCGGTCGCACGCGAACCATGACGCCGCCTTCTATAGGCATCTCAACAAAAACCTCGCAGTCTCCCCTATGCCTGTCCAGCAGACCGAACAGATCTGCCATCACAGGCTTGGGCTCGGCGCAAACGGGTATGCGAACGATCAGGCCACGCGCCTTTCGTTGCAGCACATCGTCGAGCAGCGCCAGTTCGTCGGCGATGATCGAGGTATGCCCGTCATCCGTAACCTCCAGTTTGCCCGTGACCACTATGGCCGCATCATTGATCAGGTGGGCCTCATATCTACTGAAAATCTCCGGCCAAAGTAAACATTTTACCCCGCCCGCCTGATCTTCAAGCCGAAGCAGAGCAAAGCGGCTACCCTTCTTGGTCGTACGTATTTGCAGATCGGTCACGACCCCTCCAACGCTCACCCTCGACGCGCCCGGCAGAGAGGAAAGACTGTGAATATCCGTCGCATTTAACTCACGAAGGGTCTCGGCATAGTTTTCTAAAGGATGTCCTGTGATGTAAAAACCGATGGCGCTTTTTTCAGCCGCAAGTAGCGCAGCGTGCTTCCATGCAGGGGTATCAGGCAGCAACTCTGCCTGATTTTGAGAGCTCTCTTCCCCTCCGAAAAGATTGTCCTGGCCGCGTGCTTTGTGACGTTGTGCCCGACTGCTGCGCGCCAGTGCCATATCGACAGCTGCATTTAAGCACGCGCGCCATTTCAGTATCGATTGCTGATCAGTGTTCAGAGAATCGAAGGCCCCTGCGCATACCAGACTCTCGAGCACGCGTTTATTGCACGCGCCCTGCCCGACACGCTCTGTGAAGTCGTAGAAAGACTTGAAAAAACCGTTCGTACGCGCCTCTATAATGGCCTGTACGCTGGCGTTACCCACCCCCTTGATGGCCGCCAGGCCGTATCGTATCGCGCCCGGTAAAGGCGTAAAGCCCGAACCGCTCTCGTTAACGTCGGGCGGCAAGAGCTTTATGCCCTGATTGCGCAATTCCGTAGAATATTTAAAGACCTTCGCAGTATCTTGAATTTCGTTGGAGAGGACCGCGGCGTAGAAGTGTTCAGGATAGTGAGCTTTCAGGTAAGCCGTCTGGAATGCTAAATATGCATACGCTACGCTATGACTTCGGTTGAAGCCATAGTCCGCAAACTGTGCCATTAAAGAGAATACCTGCTGCGCTTTCTCCCTTTTGATATTGCGCGCCACCGCCCCCTCAATGAATTTTTGCTCGTGGCGGGCCATCTCTTCCCTATTCTTCTTACCCATCGCGCGGCGCATCAGGTCTGCCTCACCTAAACTGTAGCCACCCAGTTTCTGCGCCAGTTGCATGATCTGCTCCTGGTAAACAATGATCCCGTATGTATTATTGAGAATCTCCTTCATCTCCGGCACAAGGTAACGTACCCTCTTCTGCCCGTGGTGTCTGTTAATGAAATCGTCCACCATCCCGCCATCCAAGGGGCCGGGTCTGTAGAGCGCGTTGAGGGCGGCCAGGTCTTCCAAACCCTTCGGCTTCAGCTTTCGACATATTTCCTGCATGCCGGAGGACTCGAACTGGAAAACCGCTTCCGTTCGCCCCTCTGCGAACAACTGCATCGTTTTCTGGTCGTCCAGCGGAAGGTCTGCCCACTCGATTTCCGTGCCAAGCGATTGCTTAATGGTTTTTAAGCAATCGCTTATAACAGTTAAAGCGGTAAGCGCCAGGAAATCCATCTTGAGCATGCCCGTTTTCTCAAGATCGGACATGGCATACTGCGTCGTCAGCTCTTCTTTGGCTGAGACGGCGATGGGAACCAGTTCCTGGAGGGGAGCAGGTGAGATCACCACGCCAGCCGCGTGAACCGAAGCGTGCCTCGCGCATCCTTCCAGGCGCTGCGCTAAGTCAATTAATTCCTTCACTTGCGCGTTGGCTTCCATGGCCGCCCGGAGTTCCGGCACCTGTTCCAGGGCGTTTGCGATACTGACGTTGCGCCCGCGAACAGGGGGCGGAATGAGCTTGGCTATGCGATCCACCTCCGCATAGGGCAAATCCAGCGCCCTGCCCACATCCTTGATCGCAGCCTTAGAGGCCATTGTGCCGAAGGTGATGATCTGGCAGACGGAGTCTCTGCCATACAGGTTTGCCACGTGATTGATCACCTCTGCCCGCCCGCGCACGCAGAAATCTATATCAATATCGGGCATCGAAACCCTTTCGGGGTTGAGAAATCTCTCGAAGAGCAGGTCGTACTGAAGCGGATCAACGTCGGTGATATCAAGACAATAGGCGACCAGAGAGCCCGCCGCCGAGCCGCGCCCGGGACCTACAGGGATGGCATGCTCTTTGGCATAGCGTATAAAATCCCAGACGATCAGGAAATAGCCTGGAAAACCCATACGCTTGATCATGGCTATCTCTTTTGAGATGCGCTCCTGATAATCAGACATGCTGTGGCGCAGATCTCCTCGCGCTGCCTGACGCTCCCACACCTGCTGCCGGCGCTTTTCATACCCTTCCCGCACCACTTTCTCGAAATATTCATCAATGGAGAGCCCCGCGTCCGAGTCCGGGATGGGATACATGGGAAGGTGATTGATACCTGTCGGAAGCTTCAGGTCGCATCTTTCCGCTATCTCCACAGTGCGCGTCAGCACTTCCGGTATCTCCCCAAAAATCTCCCACATCTCTTCGGGCGAGCGCACATAAAAATTTGGCGACCCGTAGCGTAGCCGATTGGGGTCTTGCACGGTTTTGCCTGAGCCTATACACAGCAGCACGTCATGCGCGCGCGCATCCTCGGGCATAAGGTAATGCGCGTCATTTGTCGCCACCAGCGGCACGCCCGTTCGCCTGGAAAGTTCCACCAGAGGCTTCCTGATTCGCTTTTGCGCGTCCAGTCCGTGCTCCTGAATCTCAAGGAAATAGTTGCCCTTGCCCAGAATCTCCTCGAACTCTATGGCCGCCGCCGCCGCCTCGTCAAAACAGTCGCGCGCCAGCATCGCAGAAGGCATGCCGGACATGCAGGCGGAGAGCCCTATCAGGCCCTCGCTGTGTTCTGCCAGCAGCTCCCTGTCGATGCGCGGCTTATAGTAAAAGCCCTCCGTATAAGCCTTGGACGTAAGTCTCACCAGATTCTGATAGCCAGCCAGATTTTTTGCGAGCAGGATCAGGTGAAAGTTGGCTTTTTCGCCCGGCGCAGCCGCCCCTGCGCGGTCTTTGCGGTTGCCGCGCGTGATATACGTCTCGCACCCTATGATGGGCTTGACGCCTTGCGCCTTCATCTGGTTGTAGAAGGAGATTGCGCCGAACATATTGCCGTGGTCTGTCATGGCGCAAGCCTCCATGCCCAGCTCAGCGGTTCTACGCGCAAGGGGTTTGATCTGGATAGCGCCATCGAGCAGGCTAAAATCCGTGTGCAGGTGTAGATGAACGAATCCCTTATCGTGCATAAAATATGTGTTGAATAAATTCCAAGGTCCAGGGCTGCCTACACGACGACTTGCCTCGGCAGAGGGACTTGGCCCTTTAAGGTGCGGGACACTATATCACGTGTCTATTCGTGTAGAAGCAACAATATATTGCTTGAATCGGGCTGCTCTGTTGGTAAGCTGATTGATAACGTGGCTTTCCTGAAACTGTCGTCAGAAAATACTTGAATGCTTTCATGTGAAACAGAATCGAGAGACGGGCGGGCAGAGGGACTACTCCCACTCTATGGTGCTGGGCGGTTTGGAGCTGATATCGTAGACGACGCGATTGATGCCGCGCACTTCCGAGACCAGCCTTGTCGAGATACGAGCCAGCGCGTCATGTGGCAGGCGAGCCCAGTCCGCCGTCATACCGTCAATGCTCGTTACGGCGCGTATGGCTATTACGCGCTCATAGGTGCGTTCGTCTCCCATCACGCCCACAGTGGAGATTGGCAGCAGCACAGGGAAAGCCTGCCAGACTGCGTCATACAGCTCAGCGAGCCGCAACTCTTCGTCTAGAATTCTGTCGGCAGCCTGCAAGAGGGAGAGGCGCTCCTGCGTCACCTCGCCTAAAATACGCACGGCCAGGCCAGGTCCCGGAAAAGGGTGGCGCTTCAGAATCTGCTCCGGCACGCCAAGCTCACGCCCTATCAAGCGAACCTCGTCCTTAAACAACTCTCGCAAAGGCTCTATCAGCTTCAAATTCATCTTTTCTGGAAGCCCGCCGACGTTGTGATGGCTCTTGATCACGGCGGATGGCCCGCGCACTGAGACAGACTCTATGACATCCGGGTATAGGGTCCCCTGAACCAGATACTCAACCTCACCCAGACGCCTGGCCTCTTCCTCAAAGACTTCTATAAAGGCATGCCCGATCTGCTTGCGTTTGGCTTCAGGGTCTATGACGCCTCGCAGCGACTCCAGAAAAAGATTTTCGGCCCGCACCCCGCGCACATTGAGGCTCATATTATGCTCGAACAAGCCCAGCGTTGCCTCAAACTCCCCTTCTCTTAAGAGACCGTTATTGACGAAGATACAGACCTGTCGCTCACCTATAGCCTGATGTACCAGTGCTGCCGCCACGGTCGAGTCCACCCCTCCGGAGAGCCCACAAACCACTCGCCCTTTATCCCCCAGCTGATGGCGTATCTTAGAGACCTGTTCCTCAATCACCGCCCGCGGCGACCAATCTGCCCGACAACCGCAAACCCGCAGCAGGAAATTCTGCAAGATCAGAACACCGAGCGGCGTATGCGCCACCTCAGGGTGAAACTGCACCCCGTATATGCGCTTGCTTAAATCCTCTAAAGCGTTAAGCGCAGCATCCGTCCGTGCCGTCACACGAAACCCGGGCGGCGGGGTGGTCATATGATCCCCGTGGCTCATCCAGACATCCATCTCCCTGGGCAGACCTGTGAACAGCGGGCTCTCCTCTTCGAGCACCCTCAGTCTGGCATAGCCGTATTCCCTGCTCTCAGATGGCTTAACCTCTCCCCCAAGGTCTGCTGCCAGCACCTGTAAACCGTAGCAAATGCCCAGCACAGGGGCGTCGATGTTTTGCAAAAGCCCCTTGGCCGGGCGCGGCGCGCCTTCGTCGTAGACGGATGAAGGGCTGCCGGAGAGAATCAGCCCCTTGGGCTGGCGAGCCAGAATCTCCTCCACGGAAGCATTAAATGGCAGTATTTCGCTGTATACACCGGCTTCGCGCACACGCCTGGCGATTAGCTGTGTGTATTGCGAGCCGAAGTCAAGTATGATAACCGTCTCATGTTTCGGAATTTGATTCAAAAAAGTAAACCTCCAAGTGGGGTTTGCGCGTCTGATGTTGACGAATTTCGCGGCAACGCCGGATTATACGCGGGCGACTGTAAAGGCACAAAGGCGTCTGTCGAGACTTTTTATATAGAAAACCCGTGTCAGATCTAAGATTAAGCATGCTGAAGAGACGGAAAAATTTAGAGGGGCCGCTGAAATGGCTTCATCCGGGATTTTTATTAACAGTTATACTGTTGTTCTCTATCCCGGGCCGGGCGGGTTACGCTTTGCCCCCGGCTACTGATTCAAAGGCAAATGGTCAGGTAGCACTCTCCCAGCCGCTCACGCTTCGGTGGCAATATACTACAGACTTGACGGTTAATCTGACCCCGGCAACCGACGGCGCGCGTATCTATTTGCCGCTTGCCGCAGGGACACTCGTTTCCCTGCGCGCCGTGGACGGCCAGATGTTCTGGCGGGCTGAAGTCGGGGGTGAACTCTCTGCCTCCCCTGTCGCGGATGAGTTGGGCGTCTATATCGCATCGGAAACGGGGATGGTTCAGGGAGCAGCGCCGCGCGCGGCTGGCGCACTCCGTGCCCTCGGGCGTGAAAGCGGTGTCACGCTATGGATGCATACGCTCCCCTTCCCTCTGCGCGGTGCGCTGGCTATGAACGAGCAGACCCTTTTTGGCGGCGCAAGCGATGGCAGGGTCTATGCTGTCAGCAAGAAGAGCGGCGAGGTCGCCTGGATGAAACAGTTCTCCGCGCCCTTCTTGTCTATTCCCACTGTTTCGGGCCAGCATCTGCTTCTGGGAAGTGACGACGGCACTCTGATCTGCCTGGATCAGAAGACGGGCGAGCAGCTCTGGCGTTATCGGACGCGCGGGGCAGTGCGCGGGCGTCCCTCCGTTCACCAGGGGGTCGTCTATTTCGGTTCTGCTGACGGATACGTCTACGCGGTCGACGAGACGAGCGGTCGATTTCGCTGGCGCACGCGCACGGGGGCGGGGGTACAGGCGGTGACGGGCACAGACGGCGGCTTACTGGTCGCCTCCCTTGATAATTTCGTTTACTTCCTGTCGCTCGCCAAGGGCGACCGTCTCTGGAAGCGACAGCTTGCCGGAAGAATTGCGGCGCAACCCTTAGCGGCAGCCGACGGTGCGCTCTTCACTCCTCTATCAGGCAATGCGGGTGTCATCCTCGATTTGCGCGACGGGAAACAACTCAATACTATCCAGACAGGCGAAGACAATAATACGGCTGCCTCTCCGATAGCCGTTAACGACGTGCTCTTCGTCACCACACGTCAGGGCCTACTGGCCTTCTCGCGTCCTTAAAAAGAGGGATAGACAGAGTCGGGAGGAAACGGGTGAAGGGACAGTGCCCTGTTGAGCATCAACGGAATCCGCCACCAAAATCCTTTTTAGCGCGAGGCGTCAGGCATCAGTCTTATCGGGATGCCTGCGAAAGATTGCACCGAGGCGGAAGAGCAGACCTTGCAGGATATACAGGATAGTAATCGCCAGCAGAACGTGTCTGGAAAAGAGCCACACGAGCGCGCCCAGGGCGACCAGTAAAATAATGACGCGAGCGCTGCGACGGCGCGTCCCCACAGATTTAAAACTCGTATAGCGCAGCGTACTGACCATCAGCGCCCCCAGGAATCCGACCAGCGCCATCATCAGGCCGCTGTAAAGCTCTGCGAAACGCGGGTTGTAGGCGACTAGTGGTCTGGGTGCGAAATGCACTATCGCCGCGATGAGCGCCGCCGCCGCCGGGATGGGCAGACCGACGAAGCTCTTTTTGTCCACTTTGACTGCGCCTTCGGCGAGCACACGCGGACGCGCCGCCTGCACGTTGAAGCGTGCCAGGCGAAACGCACCGCACATCAGGTACATGAAGGAGAGAAACCATGCGAGCTTGTGTGCATCGCTGCCCTCCTGTAGAGCCGAGCCGTATCCCCACGCGTAGGCCAGTACAGCCGGGGCTATGCCGAACGTGACGACATCGGCAATCGAGTCGAACTGCACGCCTATCTCTGTGGCGGTCTTCGTCATGCGCGCGATGCGTCCGTCAAGAGAGTCGAAGAGAAAGGCCCAGCCGATAGCCATGGCCGCGGCGTCGAAATAGGCGGCGGCCCCGGCTATGTCCCTCCCCCCTTTATCGCTCAGCAACTGAAAGCCCCGCAGCGTTGCCATCAGCGAGAAAAAGCCCATGCCTATGTTGGCGGCGGTGAACAAGGAAGGGATCAGATAGAGCCCCTTCTTAAAACCGCGCCGAGGCGGAGAGGCCGTCCCGTCATCCACTCTGATCGGCGGCGCGCTAGCCATTTTTAAAGCACCCTCCCGATAATTGTCGCTCCGCCGCGCACGCGCATCCCCTTACTAACCAACACTTCTACCTGCGGCGGTAAGATGAGGTCTGTCCGCGAGCTGAACTTTATCAGACCGAAGCGCTCGCCAAGCGTTAATTCATCGCCCGCGCGTTTCCAGCAGATGATACGACGGGCCAGCACCCCGGCTATCTGTTTACACACCACGGTCACTTTTTCGCCGCGAATCGTCAGCGCATTCTGCTCGTTCAGGAGGCTGGCCTGTTCCTTCGTAGCCATCATGAATTTCCCCTTCGTGTAGGTCACGTTAAGGATTTTGCCGGCGAGGGGCGCGCGGTTGATGTGTACGTCCAGCGGTGAAAGGAAGATGCTGACGACAGTGGGTGAAGAGGGATTGCCGGGCTCCAGAGTTTCGATGCGCGTCACGCGGCCATCGGCGGGCGAGACGATGATGTCGTCGTCCTGTGGGACGTTGCGCTGAGGGTCGCGAAAGAAGAAGGCCATGAAGGCTGCCAGCGCAAGGAGCAGCAGGGCTATGGGCCAGTATCCGAAGTAGGCCGGGACGAGCGCCAGCAAAAGCGGAATAATTACGTATGGAAATCCTTCTCTCGCCAAGATCAATCTCTTCTCTTCTCAGTCTAAGATTAACTCAATGAAGGGAACTGGCTTCGGGCCAGACGACAAGCGCGCGCCTGCTGCTTAATGAAAACAGGGGCGCACGCAGTGACCTTCGGCGCCCCTCTCAAAATCGTTTCTATTTCTGCGGAATAGGCGGCACAATATGGGGGTGCGAGCCCGGCCCTGTCAGTGTGCGGCCCCGCTGCTGTTCCGCTGGTATTGAAGCATAATCGAATGCATCTGATCTTTGATGGCAAGTTTCTTTTTCTTGAGGGTAATCTCCTCCAACTGCTCTTCATCGCTCGGATAGCTCAGAGCGGACAACTCACTGAGGCGCGCTTCGTAACGACCGTGTTCGCGCGCCAGCTCACGAAATTCAGGGTCGGTCGTCATTAGTTGTTCCTTCAAGCCGTCCGTGTTGGTTATTTCCATTTCAGGGAAGCTCCTTTCAGATGCTCTGTCTGTAGAAATTCTTCAATGCGATGCGATCATCATCGCTTTAGCTTCGGCGATGGGAAAATGTTAGCGCAAAGTATAGGGTCAGATCAAGGCAAGGGGTCAGATCGAGGCGCTCATCACCAGCGCATCCTCGCTCGGCTCCGTGTAGTAGTTGCGCCTCAGGCCGACGGTGCGAAAGCCGTAGCGCCCATAAAGCGCCTGCGCCGCTTCGTTGCCCGCGCGAACCTCCAGTATGGCCTTGCGAGCGCCCCTCTGCGCGCCCTCTTTCAGTACCCTTCCGAGGAGCGCCCCACCCACGCCGCGCCTGCGAAAATTCTCTCGCACCGCCACGTTATTGATGTGCACTTCGTCGGCGGTGGAACGGGCCGCGATGAATCCGAGAACCCCTTGAGCGCGCTCTTCATCCGTCGGGTGGGCCGGGCGCGCCACCAGCATCAGAGCGCCGCGCCCCTCCTTGATCTCGTTATAGTATGCATCCCAGCCCCATCGACTCAGGCCGCACGTCTCCTCGATTTCGACCACCGCCAGCAGATCGTGCTCCGTCATGAGTGTGATGTCAAAGTCCTGTGCAATCACCCGGCTTGTTGATTCTGTTCTCGACATTGTTGATTTAATTCCGCGTCCGATGGCCTTACATAAATGGCTCGCAGCTCTTCGGGGTCTCCCGTCTCGCCGTTTTGGTAAAGACGCAGGGCCTCGGCGGCGACCGTGAAGGCAAGGTTTTCAACCGGGGAAGCGAGCGTCCAGATGTTCCGCCCATGGACAGCCGCAGAGTCGTCGATGCCATTCTCTTCACTGATGAGAGAGATGCCCTGTTGACGAGCATAGGCGTTAATCTCGTCAGCGTACAGCGCTACGGCTTCGCCGGCCAGTTTCAGCTCTCGTCTTTCGCTTAAACCGGCCAGAAGTTTCTGTGGCGGCAGGTGCACAGGATTGTCTAAGGGTCTGGGTACGCCGCCCGCATCGACGGCCAGCAGTTGCCCGAAAACTTCCCCGCGCCCGGCTGGGATCAACGCCAGCGTGCAGGCGGACGGGCCGGCAGCGAGCGCCACGGCGTAAAGCGTGGGCACGCCGACCGCAGGACGCGAGAGCGTCGCGGCGAAAGATTTTATGGTCGCCACCCCTATGCGCAATCCTGTAAAGCTGCCCGGCCCGTTGGCGACGGCGAAGAGGTCTACATCATCCAGACGATGGCCCGCTTCACTTAAAAGAGCCCTGATATTTTCCAGTAAGTCCGTGGAGTGAGAGACCTGCGCGTCCCCAGCGCGCGCAGAGAGGGCGACCGCGCCACGCATCAGAGCGAGGCTGCCCGCACGGTTCGTCGTTTCCAAACTCAGAATAAGTGTTTCGTCGCTTGTCCGCACAAAGTTTCGTAGCGACGCGCACGCTACCTTTGCGTCCGCGCCGCTTTTGCCATCTCATTTGACAGGCCGCCGCTGGCCGCGCGATTATAGGATGTGCATTCAAGCAAACGCAATCAGCCGGTTTCTTCGCAGGGCTAAATTTCCAAGGGCCGGGAAGGACAATTCCCCTGGGGCGTTGTATCCTCCGGGCCTTTTCATTTTTCAGGCGGTCAGAGGTTTACTACTGTCAGTATGAGCGAGCGCATAGGGATATTAACGGCGGGCGGGGATTGCCCGGGTCTGAACGCTGTGATTCGCGCCGTGGTGCGGCGTGCGACGGCAGACGGGGTGGAAGTTCTGGGCATCAAGAATGGCTGGCGCGGACTGGTCGAGGCCGATGTCGAGCCGCTGACGCGCGACTCTGTGACCGGCATACTTCCACGCGGCGGGACTATCCTCGGCACATCTCGCTTCAATCCACTAAAGGATCAGGATACCTTCGGCCAGATTCTGCATAACTCGCACAAGTACGGATTGACCGCGCTGATCGTCGTCGGCGGCGAAGGGACTCTCTCCGCCGCGCTCGACCTCTATCGCGAGCACAGCTATCCGGTCGTCGGCATTCCCAAAACCATTGACAACGATATTCTCGGCACGGATTTTACTTTCGGGTTCGACACGGCGGTCGGCGTGGTGACTGATGCCGTCGACCGGCTGCACTCGACCGCCGAATCACACCATCGTGTGATGGTCGTCGAAGTGATGGGTCGGCACACGGGCTGGATCGCGGCCTACGGTGGAATCGCAGGGGGCGCAGACGTGGTGCTCGTCCCCGAACAACCTTTCAGGCTTTCGCTCGTCTGCGACCGGCTACAGCACAGGCGCAATCAGGGCCGTGCCTTCTCCATCGTCGTCGTCGCCGAAGACGCTCACCCGCACAGGGACGAGGATTTTCTGAACACCGAAACGAGTCAGCAGATTTACCGTCACGACCGGCTGGGCGGCATAGGGACTATCCTCGCGCACGAGATAGAGAGGTGTACGGGCATCGAAACACGCGTCACCAAGCTCGGCTACATACAGCGCGGTGGCTCGCCCTCACCCTTTGATCGAGTCCTTGCCACGCGCTTCGGGGTCAAGGCTTACGAGCTGGTTCAGGCCCGCCAGTGGGGACATATGACCGCACTACACGCCAACAAGATCATAGCCGTTCCTCTCTCCGAAGCAGTCCGCGACATCAAAAGGCTGGACGAAGAGATCTATCGCGTCGCCGAAGTATTTTTCGGTTGAGACATCATCGAAGGGTGGAAACGCTGGCGGAACTTACCAGCGACCTTTGAGGATTCTGAATCAACTTCCGATTGCTGCTCGCCCGAACGCTTCACGGGCGTTATCGGACGCCAGCCCTGTTATCATCCTGATGATGTAAGATAAGCGCCTCTCAAGGGCACGGGCAGATAAGCGTGTATGACGTTTTATGTTGGATAGGGCCAGACAGATTTCGGTTCGCCTCTCGCAGGTCGTGCTGCGTGCTGGCCGTCTGATGCTTCGCAACCCGTCGGAGGCGATCATGCTGGCGCGTATGGGCGTGTGGGTAGTGTTGGTTTCCTTCGGGGCAAGAACCCTGACGCTTCCGCATCTGCTCAAGCTCACATCACCACGCCTGCGCCGTGAGCCTTCTCTCGGTCTTGAAGAATCGGAAGCCGCATTGGCTCGCTCGATTGATTCCCTGCTCGCCGTCAACCTGTTCGTCTTCAAGCCCGTCTGCTGGAAGCGCGCTATCGTGCTTCAACGCTTTCTGGCTCTACGTGGGATTCGGACGCGCATAGTCTTCGGCGTAAAGCGCACGGACGAGCAGCTGCTGGCGGGACACGCTTGGCTTGAGGTTGGGAATCAGCCGCTACTTGAGACTGAGCCCCCTGGCTATACGATCACCTATGCTTTTCCTGATCGAGCCTGATTTGTTGAAGCCTGAGGGTTGCAGCTCAGCCCCGGCGGACAAGTTGGCTGGTTTCCAGCTCGAGCAGGATTTTCTCAATACTCCTCGCCGCGTGCTCTCTGCTGACATCGTAGATACAGGTCATCTCATCCAGCATCCGCTCAAAAGAGTCTCCCTTTTCCAGCCCGCGCCAGACGAGCATCGCCGTCTCGTTAAGCTTGTAGTAGCGCTTCGTGTTGAGGTCGACGAGCACGCCCTCGCCCCCTTCAAATTCAGTGGCGACGACGTGTTCGTGCGGAGCGGGTAAAGTCTCATTCATTAGCTCAACCATTTTCAGCGCACATCATACAAGCTCGCCACCGCCCGCGCTCTAGGACAGGACGCGCAAGGCTCGCGAGGCGGGTGCGCCTTCATTCATTTGCCATGGAATCTTCTTAAAGCTATGCAGGCAGAAGAGGCAGGGTGAGCCTGTGTTGAGGTCTGGCTCTTGGCCCTTTGCGGCGAAGGCAGAAAGTGCAACCCTGCGTCGCTCAACCTGCGCCTCGGCCACGCGACGAAGCCGCGCGTAAGCTGTCTGAAAATCCTCTCGCGTCAGGTCAGCGACCACATCCTCTGTCCCCGCAGAGCCTCTGAATCCTGAAAGGTTACAGCACAGCGTCATGTGCCCGAGATAATCGACATTGCAGCTTGTGCCACGCAGAGGCGAACACGGTGGAGCGGCATCTGTGTTGTGATAGCCGACGGAGATGCCTATCTCCATCCTGAAGATACGCGCGAGCAATCCTATCTCCATTTCGGCCATCGCGCGCTCGTCCGTAGTCAAAGCGGACTGGCTCTCAGACTCGGAGGAAGTCGGCATAAGATGCCAGAAATGCAGGCTCTGTGCGCCGAGGCGCGCGGCCAGCAATGCTATCTGTTCAAACTGTCCGATTGTATCGCGGCGTATGCCGACCTTGATGCCGAAAGGAATGCCTTGAACATAGGAGCGCGTGACGGCGCGCATCAGCCTTACGAACGAGCCCTCGCCGCGCCAGCGGTCATGCGCTTCGCGTGTCGCGCCGTCGAGGCTGAAAGCGACGAGTCTTACTGCATCCAGATGCTTGACGAGCGCCCCGCACACTCGATCAAAATGCCAGCCGTTGGTGACGAAACCGACTTTCAAGCCCTCAGCCGCGACCGCCGCTATGATCTCGTCAAACTGCGGGTGAATTGTGACTTCGCCGCCCGTGAAGGAGACCGATTCGATGCCGAAGGTCGCGCGGGCGTCGCGTATAACGCGGCGCAGTAGGTCTAACGGAAAGAAGTGTGCGGGCGCATGGTGGAGCGCATCGTCGTCGCGTGAGCAGTAGCTGCAATGAAGGTTGCAGGTATTGGTCAACTCAAGGACGATGTGCGGCGGGTCGTTCTCCTTCAGATAAACGGGACGCGGAATAATCATCAGCTCTATGCCTTCATGCACTGCGCCAGCAGCGTGTGCGCTCGCTCAGGCTCGTGCAGTATATCGCGTCCGCCCAACAGATCATAGCTCCTGCTCTGTCTGACCAATCGTCCCAGCACGCGCAGGTAAGTGCGTGCGACAGCCGTGTCAAGGCTGGCCCAAGGACTCATACTGATCAGACGCATCATGGCATCGCCCTGCGAGACTTCGCGAACCCGACTCCGTTCTTCGTCAACGATGGAGGCAAAGAAGATGGCGCGCGGCAGACAGTTCTGCACAAACCCTTTCGGGAATACGAGGCTGTGTTCCAGATATCGCTTTTGCGGGTCGTTCATGACCGGTGGCCCTTTCCCCACCGCCAACTCCGGCAGGTGGCGCAAAGTGGTCTCCGAGATGGCGAAGAAGCGACGATAACCCGAAGCCTCTATGCCCGTTGAGGTCTCATAAAGAAGGAGCGTATCATCGGTCAGGTAACGCCAGCCGCTGGCGGCCAGGCGGACGGTCAAAGTTGACTTACCGCTATTGGAATCTCCGATAATCAAAGCGCCTGTGCCCGTCTCCGGCTCGACAGCGGCGGCGGCATGAACTGTAAACAGGTTGCACCTACGCAGCATGCCCTGTACGGCGTAAGACATGACATTGTTGATGGCGATGGGATGCCGCGCCAGTCTGGTCTGGCCCAACCCTACATCAACGAGGCGGGACGCAGCCGGGCCGAGGTGTATGCTGGAATCATCAATCTCCAAATAACAATCTTCACCATCCATGCTGCAATGCCCGCGTGTCACCGCGTATTGAGGCAAGCCTGCCGGGATAGGAGGCATCGCCGCCCTGCTTCTTATTCTTAACGTGTAATCGGCTTGTTCGGCGAGAGCCTGTGAGGTCGGAGTGAAATAAAAGTAGTCGATAAAGCTGAGAACTGTTGGAACAGCCTTATCATCCTGAAGCTGGAAACACAGTAGGCGCTCCGCGAGGGTATAACATTTCGTCAGCACAATCTAAGATAGAGGCCGTCCGGCAGGCCGAATAACTTCCCCAAGCAGGTGAATCAGCAATGTAGCGTGAGGCGCATGACTACGCATCCTCACCCACCTGAGAGCCTTGAAGGAAGAAGGTTGTGGCATCGAAGACATTAATGGCAGCGGATATTTCAGGCTCAACGAACGGCTTCTTCTTCTCCAAGCTCTGTGCTTGCGGCTGTTCTTCGTCGCGCTCATTTTGTTCGGGTATGTGTAGTTCGTCTTGGATGCTCAAAGAATGTTACTCCTTAAAGATAGCGCCTCGATTCGTTAGTTCTTGTCCGGGGCGGCTAATACGATGCGCAGCGGCGTCATTTCCAGCGTTTGCGAGTCGGTGCGAAAATAGAGTCTGGCGGCGGGCGACAAACTCCGTATCGCTTGATCGAGGGGATAGTTATAGAAACTAGTATCGACCACCTCGCGTGAATAATCCTCTACCACTAACGGCACTCCAACCCTGATCGCAATCTCGTAGAGGACGACGAGCAGCGGTTGCTTCTGTGCCCGTACCGTCAACTGCTTTTTTTCGTAAGTGACGACAAGCGGGGGCTCTCCCTTTTGAGCTTTGGCCTCGCTTTCGTCTGCTATCTCGTCCGTATCGCCCGCGACGATGAGGGCGACGGAGCTTCCCTTGCCTCCCGCATGTAAAGGGGGCGGCGCTTCATTATATGCCAGCATGTGTATGCCGGTACATTTGGGTGGGGACTGATGCTGCCCTCCCACTACGTAATCAACATAGGCTTGCGGTGCAAGCATATTGAGCGCCGCTTCGAGCGGGTATCGGTTGAATTCAAGAGTGACGCGCTGCTTCTGCATCAAAGGGCTGAGAGCCACCGGAACATTAAGCTGGCGTCCAAGCTCGGCGGCGATTTCCGTCATCGGGGCATCAACCGCGCGCAGGGATAGAATGACGGGCAACTGTGAAGTGACGCGCACACGCAAAGCGGAACGCGCCTGCTGAGGCTTTCGCGTCGCCGTGCCGCCCTGCTGTTGAGCGCCCCCGTAAATGGTCACGGCGCTCAACGCAACGGCAATAAAACCCAAGACGCGCAACCAACGATAGTTTCCCCGAGCCATTCCCTGTTTTATTCCGAAAGAGTTCCAGACTCACAGCCTGTGGCTGTGAGTTTATCAGTTGGCTTCCAGTATCCACGCGAACCTGAACTTCCCTCCCGACACGATCTTTATCCAGAAGTTCACGTAGATGGAATCCCCGTTCGCCAGCGGCGTGGTCAGAGTAATGACGCCTCCTGACAAACTGCCCGCCGCCACGCTTGAGTTGTGCCCTCCAAAATTGACGGACTGATCCGGCTTATTCGTTCCATCCGCATACTCCAGCGTCAGCCCCTGCACATCCTGCGTGCCGTTGCCGGAACAAACCAGCGTCACAGTCTCCAAGGTCGAAGTCACGGCACGCACGTCCGCCTGCGCCGCGCCGCTATAGAGGTTGGGACTGTTAAGCGTGGTGATATCAACGACGCGGAAGCGCAGACGATTGACCGTGCCGCCCGTGTTGTTGGTGTACTTGCGTCGAATCTTGAGTGTGTCGCCGAAGCTTGTAGTGGCCTTCGTTTGATTGGGTGCTACGGTGCTTCCGCAGTTTGGATCAACAAGGCCGGGCGCGAAGCCCACGCCACTGGCTGTTATGTTTCGCTTAATGGGACTGTTCAAATTCTCCGGCCCCGGTGCGCCGAGCAATCCCTGCAAAGGTAATGTTGTGGCGTTGAAGGTTGCGCCGGTTGTGGCAACGAAGACGAAATCCGCCGCATTATCGCCCGTGTCCTGCGGCTGGGCTGTCGAAATATCCACCTTCCTCACAAAGCTGTACTCGCCGTCCACCGTTGTGCCAGTCAATGAAGATAAGCCGTTGCCCTCTCTATACAGCGAGTTCACTCCGTAGAACCCAACGGCGTCGAGGCGGTTTGTTGTATTGAATTGGGCACGATCTGCTGTACTGAACAGGGCAAGGCCGGTGTAGTCGGCGTTGCTGGCGCTATAACCGGGAGTCGTATAGGTCAAGTCAGGTGTCGCGTAAGTGCCGAGGCTATAGCCAGGGCTGGAATTATTAGCTACCAGATAATGACCACGCGCTGGAATTGTCGTTGGCGGGGTGGACGGTATCACGACTCTCGGGAAAGGCCCTGCCGTTCCACCCTGAAGATCAACGATAGCCCACCCGCAGACAGCCGTGGGATTAGGGTCGAGAGGATTCGTAAGAATCTGTGCGGCACAGGTAGGGCTGCTATCGCTGATGGTTATAGGGCTATCAGTATTATTGTACAGTTCGATGAATTCATCGTTTTGGCCGTTTGGCCCACGCAAGCGAACCTCGCTGATCAACACAGAGCCGGGGTTCGTCCCGGTAGAAGCGTTGTTACGTGGCATCGGGGTTGCAACGACAAAATCACTACTATTGTTATCCGTCTCCTGATAAGCGTTTCCGCTGTGTCCTTTTCTAATCGCGGCCTTATCATTGGCGAGAGTTCCCGTTGGGGATGGTGTCGCAATTGGTTCCGCACACGTAGCAGCACTACCGTAACCAACAAAGTCAACGATAGTTGCGCTCGAAGGACAAGCACCAGATAAAAGAGTTGTATTATTGACAAGTGCCACCTTACCTGCGCCAGTCGCCATAACAAGAGTACCAGTTGTGATGTCGGGTGAGGGTAAAGGAGTGGCGCAAAGCCCAGTGGTGCAGCTTCCTGCATCCTCCTGTATTAAATAATATTTTCCGGGAGCAATTGAACCGGAGAGATCAGTCTTAGTCCAAGAACTGCCGCCAGCAGCAGCATACTGAACAGACCATCCCGTTAAACTAACAGTTGTAGTGCCACGGTTGTAAAGCTCAATAAAATCGTTCTTATATAAGGCTGAAGGAGGCCCAGCATTCCCGCCGCCACCGTAGACTTGGCTGATGACGATGGTGTTGGAGAAAGCCTGAACGGGTTGGGGAGGTTGCGCGAGCCAGTAGAGGGCGGCGGTTGAGAGGAGACAGAGTTGTATAATGAGAATTCTCAGGCGCGTGCGTCCTTGTGCGGGCAGGCGCAGCGGGCTCTTCGGATTTCGTCCATGCTTCGACGCGCGATTGGGTCTCACACGGGATGAGTTGACGGATGGCATTAGTAGTCCTCCTCCGGGATTATCAAGTTGTGATATATAGCTCTGATAGAGTCTTGTTGACGTACGCGGGGGCGGCCTAACATATTCCGAAAAAACTCTCGTATGGGCTGTAAACTAACACAGGGCAGGGGTCGCGTCAATAAAATCGGGCGTCCCCATGCTGATGCTTTCAGAGGCCGATTCGTGGCGGGGCGGGCATGAGAAGGGGCGTAGTTTTTTTTAATGGATAACGGTAATAAATCTGTTTCTCTTGCGCCTCCCGAAGTCGAGTTGCTGCTGTGTTGCGCGCGGACAGAGGCGGGCGTGGAGCTGACGGCGCGCATCGACGCTCTGCTTAAACAGCCGATCAATTGGGAATACCTGCTCGACATGGCATTTCGCCACGCTCTCGTCCCGCTGCTCTATCGCCAGCTCAAGCGCGCTGGCTCAAAGTCAGTTCCAGAGCCGACGATGGCCCGCCTGCAAGATGAGTTCGCGGCGAACGCTGTCAGAAACATGCTACTGACACGAGAGCTTGGCAGGATTTTGGAGGTGTGCGAAGAACGGGGCATCCCCGTCATCCCTTATAAAGGGCCGGCGCTGGCTATACAGTTTTATGGCGACGCGGCGCTGCGCCAGTTCAGCGATCTTGACTTGCTGGTACACGAGCGGGACGCTGACAGGGCGGCTCAAACGCTGCTCTCAATCGGTTATCGAAGCCATTATCAGACGAACAGGAAAGCGCTCGCGAACTACGTTCAGCTGCTGTGCGAGCAGGGATTCGTCCGCGAGGGCGGCGGGGTCTACGTGGAGATTCACTGGGCTATCGCCCCAAAGTATATGTCCTCGTATCTTGACGCGGAGGTTTTCTGGGGTCGCGCCGATAAGATAACAATCGAAGGCAGGCCGGCGCTTGCCCTCTCGATTGAGGATTTGTTACTGACGCTCTCGGTACATGCCGGCAAACACCAGTGGGAGCGCCTCGCATGGGTCTGTGATTTGAACGAAACGATTAGTAAGGCGGCGTCTGTTCGGTGGGAACAACTGATCGAAGAGAGTCAGAGAACCAAAACGAGGCGCATGCTTTACCTTGGGCTCTATCTCGCAAATGATCTGCTGGGGACACCTCTGCCGGTGGCGATACTCGACGGGGCACGGGCCGAGCCCTCCGTGCAATCGCTTGCGAATGAAGTGCGACGACGAGCCTTTGAGCCTACACATCGCCCGTATGCTCCACTTGAAGCCATGCGGTTTCAGGTCAAAGCGCGTGAGAGAATTCTGGACGGTGTGCGCTGCTGCTACTACTCGCAGATTCCACCAACCCCCGCCGACCTCGCCGCCGTCAGTCTGCCCAATGCTCTATCGTTTCTTTATTACCTGTGGCGACCCATCAGGTTGATAAAGAAACACACGCTCGGGCCAAGGTTGTGAAGACTTTGACGGATTTTGAAATGGAAGCTAAACCAGAGCGGCGGCGACGAATTCCTTTATCGCCTGCACAACCGTCGTTTGCTGCTGCGCGGTCAGCTCCGGGTAAATGGGCAGGGCCAGAGTCTGCTCGGTCGCAAGCTCGCTTACGGGCAAATCGCCTTCCCTGTAGCTCAATCCAGTAAAACATTCCTGCAAGTGCAGCGGAACGGGATAGTAGATTTCAGTGCCTATGCGTTGCTCCGTCAGAAACGCCTGCAAACGGTCGCGGGCTGCGCTGCGGATGACGAACTGGTTATAGATATGCCGTCTCTCCGGGGCTTCAAACGGAAGCCTCACCACGCCGGGCTCGAATGAGCCCGCACGGCGCTCGGCGTCCATACTCGTAAGCTGGGCTTCGGCGAAGAGAGTGTGATAGCGTGCGGCATTACGCTGGCGCGCACTTGTCCAGTCGTCAAGGTATCTCAGCTTGACGCGCAGGACGGCGGCCTGAATCGCATCGAGACGGAAGTTCCCGCCCACCTCTTTATTGTAATACCGGGCGGCATAGCCGTGATTGCGTAGACGCCTGACGCGCTCCGCCAGCCCTGCATCATTTGTCGTCACCATCCCGCCGTCGCCGAACCCGCCCAGATTTTTCGTCGGATAGAAACTGAAACACCCAAGATCGCCGATTGAGCCCGCGCGCCGCCCCTTGTATTCAGCACCGATGGCCTGCGCCGCATCCTCTATCACATGGAGCTGGTGGCGGCGCGCGATCTCCATAATCGCGTCCATCTCGGCCATCTGGCCGAAGATATGGACGGGCATGATCGCACGCGTCCGATTGGTTATACGTGCCTCGATCAACTCCGGCGCGAGGTTGAAGGTGTCCGGATCGATATCAACGAAGACAGGCGTTGCGCCGAGCCTTGCGATTGAGCCCGCCGTAGCGAAAAAGCTGTAGGGCGTTGTGATGACCTCGTCGCCGGGCTTAATGTCCAGCGCCATCAGGGAGACCAGCAGCGCGTCCGTGCCTGACGAGACGCCTATGCCAAACTCGCACCCGGAGTAGGC
The DNA here is from genome assembly GCA_036389675.1 of Pyrinomonadaceae bacterium. Taxonomy (GTDB): domain Bacteria; phylum Acidobacteriota; class Blastocatellia; order Pyrinomonadales; family Pyrinomonadaceae; genus DASQYE01. The sequence continues at coordinate 158,001 of DASVWI010000030.1, read as the reverse complement.
TGCCACCTCTAGCTCCAGCGCCTCAACCTCCGGCCCCAGGATGAAGTGCTGCGACTCTATGACGCGGTCGATGGCCGACCTTATCTCCTCGTTGATGTGACGGTGCTGCTCCTTCAAATCCAGAAGCGGGATGGCTGCGGTCGCGGCGCTTGTTGTTTCGGCTTTGCCACTCATGCTGATCTTTAGTTCGATAGGGATTCGAGCTCTTTTCTATCGGAGCTTTCGTGTACGGGTCGATCCTGCAAATACTGCTCAAGCAGGCCAATGATCTCTCGATTGCCTTTGCGTAAGGCGATGTCCAGCGAGGTTTCTCCCGAAAGATTCCTTGCCATCGGATTGGCTCCCCTGTCGAGCAAGAGCTTCAAACATTCAAAGCTGCTTTCCTCGACCGTTTGCATCAGCGGAGTCCACCCGAAGTCATCTTTTGCATCCACGTCGGAGCCGGCGTCTATCAGTATTTCCATCGCGCCGCAATCTCCCAGAGTGATGGCGACCCAGAGCGCAGTCCTGCCGTTAGTGCTTTTGGTATCTACCTGCGCGCCGTGCTTCAGAAGCACGTGCATGATTCTCAGGTCACCCTTGGCCGTCGCAATCAGCAGGGGCGTTTGTCCGTCCCTCGTCGTCGCCTCTACATCTGCCCCCTCGGCGAGCAGACCAGCGACCATCTGCACATCACCCTGCCGCACAGCGTAGAGCAGCTTATCTCTATTCGGATCATCCAGTGCGAGAGGGCGTGCGCCGGTTTGAGCAGTAAGGCGCTGCTTCCTGTCAAGCAATTCGACCACCTGCGGGAAGCCGTTCGCCGCGGCGCGCATCGAAGCTGTCAGGCCGATCTGGTTTTTCAAGTCCGTAGACGCATTATGTCTCAAAAGCAGCTCGACTATATCCTCGTGCCCCGCCGCCGCCGCGTACATCAGAGCGGTATTGCCAAAGATGTCCTGAGCATCAATCCCGGCTCCGGCATCCAAAGCAGATCGGACTCGTGCGATCTCGCCTCTGGATGCGGCCATCATTAAATCCGAAATGCTGTTTTTCGATTTTGATTCCATCGCGCGTTTCAAACACTCTCGGCCCTAACGTGCCAGCGAAACCTGATGATGGGAGACCAACGGATTTTCAGTATACCTTAGATTATTCGTGATTAAGAGCAACGGCATTTAATTTATTGCCGGCCTCGCTTGTCGAGTGAGAAATCATCCAGCCAGACCCGCCCGAACGCCGGGCAGGGGCTGCTGCTACAGTATTGCCGGTTGAGGTTGATAACGACGGCCTGCGTTTCTCCCGTCCTGAATGACAGAGAATAATCGCGCCACGAGCCCGCCTCTGCCGGCAGAGTCAGAGAAGCGACGGGCTTAGCTTCCCCCGCGGCGGTTGCTTCCGACACGGTGATTTGAGGCAGCCCGCCCGTGATCAGCTGCTCCGTTCGTGCCGCAAACTTTAGCTCGTAATTCGTACCGGGCTCGACCAGAACTGTCTGAGAGACGACCGCACTCGCAGGGTTGGAATTGCCGTTGAATTCTATACGAAGACTACGATTGCCGTTGCGAGGATTACCTGCGTCAAGCGATATGGAGATATTCTCAAGGCTGCCCGGTTGCTGCCATCCGAAGCCAAGCTCGCTTAGTTTGATCGTGCCCTCGAAGCTGGGGTTCGTTATGGCATTCATACCTGTAGGGGATTGAACGTCTCCCGGCGGCTGACCGAGAGACCAGACCTCATACGCCTCTTTGAACCGACGAGCCGCGAGCAGCACCCTCAGAAGTTTCCTGCGCTCATCGGCTGACAATCCGCCCGCCGCACGAAACAGGGCGATAGCTTCATCGAACTTTCCCTTCCCGGCGAAATACTGTGCCAGCGCTATACGGCTCGCATTGGTCTGTGGCCGGACGAGAGACTGGACGGCCTGTGCATCGCCGCCGTAAGCTCCCCATGCGAGGTCTATCAGGTTAGGCAGGAACTCCGCGTTGCCGTTTGCAGCACGCTGTAGCTCCGTGAACGCCTCATCACGCCGGCCCGCCCTGAAGAGCAGGTTTCCGAGCAGCCAGTGTGGTCTGGCGTAAGTCGGGGCCAGTCTCACAGCCTGCTCACAGGCACTGATAGCTCCAACAGCATCATCTGCGTTGTCCCTCGCCAGCGCCAGCTCATACCATAAAACATAGTCGCGCGGGCGCAGGGTCGCCGCCCGCTCAAACTCCCTGACCGCCCCTTCCCAATCACGTTGATTACGCAAGACCAGAGCGCGGGAAGAATGTGCTTCAGCGTCGGAATCAGTCAGACGCACGGCCCTGTCCGCCGGCTCGACTCCCCTGCTGACCAAAGCATATTTTGCATTGAGCCGCGAGAGGCCGGAAGCATACGCTCCCCAAATTCCCCAAACGCAGAGAATAATCCCCGGACCGGCCACGATCATACGTATCAGAACATTTTTTCGCATAGCCGACAAGAGATCACGAAGCTCTGCAAGCTGTGAAGCGCGGTCAAATTACTCTCAAATAAAACATGCCCTCCAGATTGCCGGAGGGCATGTCACTGTCGAAAGCGCTCTGTAATATAAGCGTGTGCTAGGGCGTGCTGGGGCTCGGGTTATCACCATCGCTGAGAACCAGAGCGAGGGCAGTTCCGCCGCCGACTCCGCCAAGAATCAACCCGACAGTGCCCGCGCCGATTCCGCCGCCGCCAGCGCCGCCAGCGCCAGCGCCCGCACCCGCCGCCGCGCCCTGATTAACTATCGGCCCGGGTGCTCCCGGCGGAAAGCAAACGTCGGCTACATTATCTTTTTTCTTATCGTTGGTGGCGGCCACCCCCTGCTCCGTGCTGACCTCGCCATCTGTTCCCTTCTTGGTTCGCAGGATGGCACAACCACGGACGACCTTGACCTTGACCTGACCGTCCTGAAATTCGAGCATCACGGTTGTGTTAGGCGCGAGGTCGAGTTGGCCCAGCGGGCCTAAATCTATGGTTGCGCCGACGCCGTCCGGGACTTCTATGGTCGCGCCGGAAAGGAGAGTCCCGCCTGAGGCGAGGCTTGTCCCGTTAACGACGATGGGCTGCCCGCCCGTGGTCGTCAGCTTACCGGTAAGCTGGCCGCCCTGCGCCGGGAATGCAGCCGCATCCTTTGCCTCAGCGTTTGGCCCGGCGAAGTTCACCTGAACATAAACCTGCGCCAGTGTGAAGATGAGAAACAACGCCAGCGCGTTGATGGCATTTCGATGTCTTGTGCTTATCATAGCTTTTCCCAGCATATAGCGGCCCTGTTGTCGCGGCATCCTTGATCCGGCGCGAATGGCGAGGGGAATTACCGGTGCGAAGTCTAACAACGCATATCAACCGGGTCAAGGATTTTCCTTCGCGGGCGGACTATTTTTAAAGCCCTGCTCTGCCGCTTCCCCCTTAACGCTTCGGCTTATTAATGAGGGCGAGTATCTGCGCGGCCAGTTCCGGGTTCGTACTCTTCAGCACGTTGTATTGCTCCATCGCACCCTCTTTGTTGCCCACAGTAATATAGGCTACGGCGAGGCTGGCTCTGGCCTCTGGGAAATTCGGTTTGAGGCTGATGGCCTGTTTGAAGGATTCAATCGCCTCCCTGAACTGCGACGCCTTGTAATAGGCATTGCCCAGATTGTGATGGACTCCGGCATCGCTCGGGGCAAGGCTCGCTGCCTGTTTGAAAGCCTCGACCGCTTCCCTGTACTGTGCGGTCTTGTAGTAGACAGCACCGAGGTTGACGAGCGCCTGTGCGAAATCAGGCTTGAGCTGAATGGCCTGCCTGAATTCGCCCGTCGCTTCCGCGTACTGGCTGAGCCCGTAATAGGCCAGCCCGAGATTGTAATGGGCGACCACGTAATCCGGCTTAAAGCGGATGGCCTGTTTCAGGGCGTCAACAGCTTCCGTATAGCGTGTCAGCTTGTTGTAAACATTTCCCAGATTGTTGAGGGCTTTCGCGTAATCGGATTTGAGCCGGACGGCCTCGCGGTAAGCCGCGACGGCTTCCGTGCCCTTGCCCGAGGCGTCGTAAGCATAACCCAGATTGTTGTAGGCGATGGCGTTTCCGGGCTTCAATTTATTAGCCTGCTGAAGGGCCGCGACGGCCTTCTCATATTGGCCCAGATTATTGTAGACGCTCCCCAGATTGACGTAAGCGTCGGCGTAGTCGGGCTTGAGCCGTATGGCTTCTGCGTAGGCGTCCGCGGCCTCCTGATACTGCCCCGACATGTAGTAAGCATTCCCCATGTTATAGCGTACGTCCGAGGCTTTAGCGTCAAGCGCGGCAGCCTTCCTGAAGACATCTAAGGCTTCCTTGTATTGGCCTGCGCTGTACAGGGCCGAGCCGAGGTTGTCCTGTATCTCGGCATCGTCGGCCTTGAGCGCGACGGCTTTTTTGAAAGCCTCGACCGCCTGCGCGTAGTCGGCCATCTTGTAATAAGCCGCGCCGAGGTTGTTGTAGATATTCGGGTCATCCTGTTTGAGGCGGACAGCCTGCTTGAGGGCCTCGACGGCTTCGCGGTGCTTATCCTGCCTGTCATAGAGGTAAGCCAGAATACTAAAAGTCTCAGCCTGATCGGGCTTGAGGCGCGACAATGCCTGATAGGCTTCAATGGCGTCGGCGTCGCGTCCCTGCTTCAGATAAGACTCTGCCAGATTATGCTGCGCTTCGGCCCAGCCCGGTTTAAGTTTCAGGGCCTGAGCGAAAGCCTCCGCCGCCTCCCTGTCGCGCGTCGTGCTGGTGTAGGCATTGCCGAGATTAAAGTATGCCTCTTCATCCGGGCTCAGGCTGATGGCCTGCCTGAAAGCCCCAATCGCCTCGTCGAACTTACCGGCATTGAAATAAGCCGCGCCCAGATTGTTATAGATCAGCGCGTCATTCGTCCTGAGGCTCAGAGCTTTTTTATAACCCTCGACGGCTTCGGCATACTTCCCGCCGTCGTAGGCCGTATCGGCCTTCGACAGGAGGGCTTCGGCGGATTCGGTGGTCGGAGTATGGCTGGCATTAGTGCCCGTGCCGTTTGCGCCGCTCCTTGAGGGTCGCGGGCCTCTGTCTCTATTCGAGGCGACCTGCACGCCGATTGAGACGCTTGAGCGCCGCGCCAGCGTCCTCGATCTATTCCAACTCGACGTGCGCCCGACGCCGCCCGTCAGGTCGCGTATCTGCTTGAGACCTTTGAAGACCACCGCCGCGCCGCCGACGATGTCCTGAGATGCAAAAGCAGAGGCCCCGCCCCGCAGGTCTCCGCCGCCGCTGCCTCTCAAATCCTGTGCGCCGCGTATGATCAAGAGATCGCAGACGAGGACGAGAGCCAGCGAGATACCCAGCACACGGGCCGAGAGATTCCTGTTAATCATTTAATTTTGCTCCGCGACAATAATGAGCCATATATGAACTTGCGAGCGGGGTCAGACCATTGAATCCTGCCAGAACACCTACGGGGCATCATAACTATACCTTAGAACGCCTGATGCTCGCCATTTTTGCGTATGTGCAATCGTCAGTAGCGCGCATTCAGGGCCGCCTCCGTGTGCGTGCCCTCGTCTGGCGGCGTGCCGCAGGCTACGACCAGCAAAGCCATAAAGACCAGAGCATTGATCGTGATGTGCAGGCCGAAGTCCACGAAGCTATGAACCGCGACGCCGAACAGACCGGCGAGAGCGCCTATGATCGCGGCACGGCTGAACCCGCTCGCACGGCGCAGGCGCTCGCGCACTCTCATGATAAAAACAGCGAGGAACAAAATCAGAAGCCCAGCGCCTATGATTCCTCCGCTCGCCAACAGCTCAAGATAGTCGTTGTGTGCCTCTCGCGGCGTTATTTGGCCGGAAGCGTTGTGATATTGAGGAATGGCCGTGCGATACCCCCCGAAGCCGACACCGGCTATGGGATGAGCCTTAAACATTCGCCACGTCGCCCGCCAGATGGCTATGCGGCTCGCGCCTTCTCCATCCTTAACGTTGGCGCTCCCGACTTCGTTGCTCACGGTCTCAAGCCGATTGACGAGCGGCTCGCCGCCCATCCATATCGCGCCGACGAGTACAATGACCGTCAGCGCGATTAAGAGCGCGGTCTTGAAAAGAATCGAGTGACGTAAGCCGCGCATCAATCTTGCGCCATGAGTCTCGCCTCGCACAGAGCGGTCGCGCGCCGGTCGCAACGAGACGAAAAGAAACCCCAGGAAGAGAACCTGCGCGAGCATACTGAAGAGACCGCCGCGTGAATTCGCCAGCACGAGCGCAGTCCAGACGGGCAGGGCCAGAGCCAGATAGATGAGTATCTGGCTACGCTCGATGCCTCCGACAGCTATGCCAATCGAGAGCCCCAGAGTCATCTCCATCAGGAAAGCGAAATGGTTCTTATTGATAAACTGCCCGTAGCCCAGCTCACGCCTGAGATATGGCAGAATGAAATCCGGCGTGTCTTGTTGCGTCGTCTGCCTGACGAGCCCAAAGAGCGCGCTTATTAGGCCGACGCCGATGATCGTATAGACGAGCGCGCGCATTCTACGCGGGCTCGAGGTGTAGCGTAAGAGCATGGCGGCGGCGAGCGTGAGGGCCAGAAGCTCAAGCGCGACCAGCCTCGTCTGATAGGGATCGGCGCTTATCGTTTGCGACACGCGAAGCCCGGCCACGTCGCTCGTAGCCGACGGTATGGTCTGCGCCGAACAGAAGAAAATGAGAATGAGGAGCGGCAGGAGAAGGATGTGTGAGCGCACCAGCCAGCCGCCGCCGAGCGCGCCTTCTATGAGCCACAGGATTGTGAGCGCTAAAACAGCGCACTCAAAGAGAGCGACCCACCAGCGTTCGACCGTCCCGTAGGGAATGGCCGTCAGCACGATGATCGAGAGCAGCGCTGTAAAGATCACACGACCCAGAAGGGGCGCGATGCCGGAAGCGCTCGCCGGAAATCCCCCCTGCTCGTGACGAATCGTGGCGGTGTTGCTAGGACTTCTGCCCATCAACCTTCTTCGTCGCCATTGGAATTTCAGTCTCCGAAGGATGTCGTCATCACTTCAAACCGGGCGTCTGGCTCTTCCCTGTCCCTGGCGATGAACACTCTCTCGGTGGCCTTCGCCAACTGCATCTGGAACAGCGTGCAGAGATAGCTGATATCAAGAAGAGGAGCGCCCTTATCCAGCTCGCGATAAAGGTTGAGGTAGCCCCAATCGCCCCCGTCCGTGACGAGCGGCAGACGCAGAGACCAGAGATGATTTCGTTCCAAAACGATTTTCGGCGCGGCAGGCTCGCGCGTCCAGGACCAGTGAATCAGGCCGGCGCGCATCTCCACATTCCTGAGAGGACGCAGCGCCTGCTCCCGCGCCAGCATCTGCTGATTCCCGGAATCATCCGCGGCCACGCCGATCCCGGCGACGGCGCAAACAAACTCGCCGCATTCGAGCATCTCCGCGACGGCATCGAAAAGCTCCGCGAGGTTGGAAGCCTTACCGAGCGCGCGACACGAGCGACGGATTTGCAGGTTATGTATGGCGCGCTGCCGCCGGCTGGTCAGGGCGAAATTACGCTTGAGGCTCGCCCTGATCTCGTCAACTTCGTGATAACGAAGGCGACCGAGCGCCAGCACCACCGCGGCCCCTGTGACCACAAGCAGCAGCCCCGTCGCGCGTGCTCCCGTATCGCTGGTGAAAAGCAGGGCCATTAAACCAAAGAGCGCACAGACGCCATAAAGCGCAAAGGCCACGCGGCGCTGCGACCAGCCGCGTGCTAACAGCATGTGATGAATATGCTCCCTGTCGCCTTGAAACACTGGCCGCCCGCTCAGGAGGCGGCGCACGACCGTAAATCCCGTATCGATGACGGGCAGGGCGAAGGCCATTAAAGGGATGGCGACCGCGATGGCCGTGGAGGCTTTCTGCATCCCCTGCACGGCCAGGGCGGCCAGCATAAACCCGACGAACAGCGAGCCGGAGTCTCCCAGAAAGATAGAGGCCGGGTTGAAGTTGTAGCGCAGAAAGCCTATGAGCGTGCCCGAAAGCACGAGCGTGAAGACGATGACGAGCGAGTTACCCATGATGAAGGCGATCACCAGCATCACGAGCGAAGCGAACAGGGCCGCGCCCGCCGCCAGCCCGTCCATCCCGTCGATCAGATTAAATGCGTTGCTGATGCCCACTATCCAAACGATGGTCAGAGCCAGCCCCACCACATGAGGCAGCTCCACGGAGCCGACGAAAGGCACGGAGAGCCCTTCGATGCGTCCGCCCAGCTCATAAAACAGAATGGCGGCCAAGGTCTGGGCCAACAGCTTTAACTTCGGGCTGGTGTTTCGCAGGTCATCGTAAATCCCGAACAGCAGCAGCAGCGTTGCCGGAAACAGCACAACGAGCAGCCTTCCACTCTGGGCGCGCAGCGTTTGTGTGACCAGATTATCGAAGAGCGTGAGCGTCGATAACGTGATGACGGTGGCGAGATAGATCGACACTCCGCCGAGGCGTGGTATGGCGCGGCTATGAATTCTGCGGTGCTCGTGCGGCTGGTCGACCCAGCCGTAGCGCTCGCACACGCGTCGCAGCACGGGCGTGACGACCAGCGACAGCGTGAGCGCCAGCATAAAGAGCGTCAGGTAGGTATTCATGGCTTTGTCCTTTCGCCTAAGGGCAAGCCGACTCGGGGCGGTTCTTCGGCATGCTGCGGACTATCGCTCAGACATTTGGCGAACGCTTCCAGATAAGCATTCACGGCGCGAGGACGATCAAAGCTCGCTTCAAAGAGAGCGCGGGCGCGTCGGCCCATCGCTTCGACCTTTTCCCGGTCTGCCGACCAGTCTTCGATGACGAACGCCAATCTCTCGCAATCGCCCGCCGCGACCACCTCACCGCATCCGTTCTCTCTCACCATGCGGGCCACATCGCTGCGGCGATCTCCGACGAAAAGCACTGGCCGACCGGCTGCGAGGATGGCGTATGTTTTACTGGGCACGCTCAGGCCGGCCAAGCCGTCAGCCAGCGTGACGAGCGATGCGTGGCCCGCGCCGAGACTAAACGGAAGCATGCCGCGCGACTGGTACGGCAACATGCGAATATTGTCCAGAGCGTTTGCGCGCGCGTAGCGCTCTATCTCGACGGCCTTCGTGCCGTCGCCTATGAAGAGAAAAATTATATCGCCACGATCGCGCAGGCTCCGGGCCGCGCCGAGAGTAGTCTCGAACTCGTTAACGCGTCCGAGGTTTCCGGAAAAGAGCACGACAAAGCGTCCCTGCAGGTCGTGCTCTGCGATAAAAGGGTTGGCCTCCGTCCCCAGAGGCTTAATCGCTGCTCCATCCGCCCAGTTGTGAATGACATCTATATTTTCCAACGCATCGCCCGAGACCTTGGCCGCCACACGCTCCCTCATACACTCGCCGAGCACTATGATTCTGTCCGCCCTCTGTAGTATCAGGCGACTCAGGTAATCTAAAAACAGTGTCGCAGGGCTACGCTTGCCGAGTGTGCCCAGAGCCACGGCGATATCCGGATACACATCCTGAACCAGGGCCACCACACGCATGCCCCTCATGTGCCCGATGACGAGAGCGACGAGACCGATCAGCGGCGGCGTCGTGAGCGCCATCACTATGTCATGATGCGGCATGCGCGAAAGCTTCCACGTAGCCCCCACGTAAAAGGACAGGTAATCGGATAGCCTGCCTAAGACATTACCCTTCCCATAACTCGTGGCCCGTGCGCGCTCAACGCGCACCCCTTTATAGTCTTCATACGGAGACAGTCGCTCCCCTCCATTGTAGCGACCACGACCGGCAAGCGCCGTGACCCCCACGCCGCGCTCCGCCAGACTCTCCGCCAGCTCAGTCATCAACTGGCTCGTCGCCGAATGGTCTGGATAGAAAAACTGGTTAAGAATAATAAGACGCATCAACTCTTAAAGCGGAGATTATAAATTACCGCCTGACAGCATGATTGCCCAGATAGAGCACATCCATACGCGTTTTCATAAAGCAATCTATGGCATCGCGCGGCGTGCAGACGATGGGCTCGTTTTCGTTAAAGGACGTATTGAGCACGATGGGCACGCCGGACAGAGCGCCGAAATCCGAGATGAGCCGGTGATAGCGCGGATTGACTTTCGCCGAGACGGTCTGTAGCCGACCGGAGCCGTCGACGTGTGTGACCGCCGGAATCAAAGCGCGCTTCTCCGGTCTGATCTGGTAGACCATGAGCATTGTCGGAGCGGGGTGCGTCTGTTCGAAGTAGTCGCCGACCCGCTCCTCTAGGATTGACGGGGCGAAGGGACGAAACGGCTCGCGCTTCTTGATACGCTCGTTGAGTAGCTGCTTCATATCGGCGCGGCGCGGGTCAACTATGATCGAGCGATTCCCCAGAGCGCGGGGGCCAAACTCCATGCGCCCCTGAAACCAGCCGACGACCGCACCGCCCGCTATGTCCAGAGCAGCGCGGCGCGTCGTTTCCCTCTCAGCATAGGTTTCGTAGCAGAGCCCGCTTCGTTCGAGCGCGGCGCGCAGCTCCGCATCCGAGAACTCCGGCCCTGTGTCAGCGCCCTCCATCACGAAAGAGCGCTCGCGGTCAAGAAGGCCGTTGTAGATTTGATAGCAGACGCCGACGGCTGTTCCGCTGTCGCCGGCGGCTGGCTGGACGAAGATGCGGCGAAACGGCGTGTTGAGCAGTATCTTACCATTCATCACGGAGTTGTAAGCGACGCCGCCGGAGAGACCCAGATCGGTCAGACCAGTCAGCTCGTGCAGGTGATTCAGAATATGAAAGGCGACCTCTTCGAGCCGCTTTTGCAGGCTCGCCGCGATGTCACATTCGCGATTAGTGAGCGGCGCTCCATTCTCGCGCGGCGGGCCAAATCGTTCGGCGTACTCGTCGGAGAAGATACGACCGATAGCGGGCGAGCCTCCGTCCCAGCTCATCTCGACGCCCTCCGTATGATGGCGGAAGTATTCGAGGCTCACGCGAAAACGCCCGCCCTCGTCCGTGCGTATGATGTCGCGGAACTCTTCTATATAGCGCGGCACGCCGTAAGGCGCGAGCCCCATCACCTTCCCCTCGTCGCCATAATGCGGGAAGCCAAGGAACTGCGTCGTCGCCGTGTAAACAATCCCCGTCGAGTGCGGATACTCGACCTGCCCCAGCACCTCGATACTGTTCCCCTCTCCTGCGGCCCACATCGTTGAGATGAAGTCGCCGAAGCCGTCGATGGAGAGAAGCGCCGCGCGCTCAAAGGGCGAGACGAAGAATGAGCTGGCGAGGTGTGCCCTGTGATGCTCTATGTTATGAAACTGCGCTTGAAGATCGCCCTTCGACACGCACAGGGTCTTCGCCAGCTCATCTTTCAGGCTTCGCACCTTCGCCGTATTCGCCAGCCGCTCCGTCACAGCCCCCAGAATCCCGCGCCCGCCCGCCTGGTTGCGCGAGCGCTCAAACCCGCCGACGCTTTTGGCGGCTCTCGTAGCGGCGAACAGAATCTTCTTGTGCAGGTGGGCCGACGGGTCGCGCGAGATGCCTATATGTTCCACCTCTTCGATTGCTGTGCCCGCCGCGCGCAGGCAATACCTGATTGACTCCGACGGAAATCCGGCGCAGTGCTTGCAGCGATTAAAGCGCTCCTCCTCAACAGCCGCGATCAATTGACCGTCACGGACAATCGCGGCGGCAGCATCACCATGATAGGCATTGATCCCCAGAACAAGCACTCTTCAGTTCTCCCGGTCTCAGCGATCTCTACGACAAGCAGGAAAAGAATTAACAGGGATGGACAGGATAAGAGAGGTCAGTACAGCCAAAGGTCGCGGGCGGCTACACGTGAGCAAACCCGCCCGGCTTAAGCGGGCCGCACTAGCCTGTGCCTCATCTCTTTTCTTCATCCTGTCCATCCCTGTTTGAATCCGACTGTAATCTAATCGCGAGCAAACACTCGTATGTTGCGCGCTCATAGGCATAACGCGCCGCCGCCTTTCCACGGAATGGGCCGCCCGCACGTATGTAGGCCAGAGCGGCGGCTATCGGCGGCATCAACCCGAAGGAGCGCACCTGATCTCGCCAGCGTGTCGGAGTACCGGAGCGCAGCTTTTCGGCTTCGAGCCGTGAATATGAGAGCTGGGAACTTATCCAGCGTTCGAGAGGCTTACGGTCATCATGCAGCAGCGGGGCTTTGAATCTGTAGACATTATTCCCGACCCGAAACTGATGCTTATGCCCATCCTGCCCGACTTCGACCTCCCTGCGATTGAATAGACGCAACTGCGGCGTGAGGACTGAGCCGGACAATGCACGGCCCATTATCAGATACTTGAAGGGCACTATGCCTCCCTTGAAATCGTGACTCAGGAATTTATCGCCCAGCTCCCTGACGAATATCTCCGGCATAACCATGTCGGCGTCCAGCGCCAGAACATAATCAGTCCCGATCTCCGTATTGCTTATCCCGTATTGCCATTGTTCTCGATAGCAATCGAAGGGACGCACATGCCAGCAGACATTCGGATAGCTTTTGGCGAGCTGTTCGGTATCATCCGTCGAACCGGAGTCAACGATCACGACGCGCTCGGCCCAGCGCAACGATTCGAGAGTCCGGGCGATGTTCGGAGACTCATTGTAGGTGAGAATCAGAGGGGTCACACGCCTCAAGCGCTCAGCGAGCCCGCGCTCCAAGACCCCGTCTCCGTTATCGCTCGTCAATTCGTTCACACCCCGCCGCACACTTTACGCATTACAGGCATCACGCAATTCATTCGGCATCGCAGCGCCGTCGAGCAACTCTTTATAAACAGCATTCAGATTAAGGGCGACCCGCTCCCACGTCATGCTCCGGGCAGCGAAGCTTCGGCCAGCGGCGCGCATTGACTCGGCCCTCTCAGGCGAGCGCAATATCTCCTCGACGGCGCTGGCTAACTCATCTGCATCGCGACTGACGACCCGCCCAGCGCCTTCGCGCTCTACCTCCGGGCGATGCACCGTGTCTGTGATCACGAGCGGCGCGCCGACCGCCAGCGCCTCGCTAACGGTCATTGAAAAGCATTCATAAAATGAGGTTTGCACGACCACGTCCGCTTCCGCCAGCGCTGCCAGCCGCTCCTGCCCCATCATTGGCCCAACCCAGAGCGCGTTCTCTTCGAGGCCCATCTCACGAATCGCCCTCTGTAGACGCGGCCACTCACCATCGTCCGGCCCAATCAGCACCCACATTATCCGCGGATTGCTCCTGACCAGTTTGCTCAAAGCCTTCAACTGCAAATCGAGTCCTTTGATGGGATGCAGCCTGCCCAGGTAGAGCATCAACTGCCGGTCTTTCAGCTTCGGAAAGCTGCGGCTAAACGAGCCGCGCTCGATTGCTGAGCGTGTCAGGTGAATACCGTTCGGGGCGACGAAGTGTCTGGGAAAACGGAACCATTTAATGCGCGTGCTTTCCGCCTCCGATTCGCTTAGAAAGTGCAGGAGCGACGCGCCCTCCACCGTCCGCCTTTCAAAGAGCGCGGCATACAGGCGTTTGAGATTGTGCCGCCGACCGAGGCAAGTGTCATCCAGCATCCCCCTCGGCGCTAAGACGTAAGGAAGGCGCGCGCGCCGTGCGCCCAACGCCGCCAGAGTCGCCACAGGATTCCATAAGCTGTGAATATGAACGAGGTCGAATTGCCCGGAATTGGACGCGATCTGTGCAGATAGATTCCAGGCAGCTACGATCAGCCCCGTCTTCGAGTTGAATAGAGAGACTTCGTAAGGCACGCGCTCCAGGTCAATCGTCAAAGGCTCTCCCGGCTCATATGTGCTGTAGAGCGTCACCTCCGTCCCGGTCTCCGCAAGCGCAAGGCAGAGGTCTGGTATAGCGCGGCTTGGCCCACCCCTTTCAGGCTTAAGGTCTGGTATGACGTGCAATATTCTCATGCGACAACAAGCCGACCGCTGATGCTCAAAGCAAAGTGTAGAGGCGCGTCACGACCGGGCCGCCGATGCCGGGCGTGTGCCCGCGCTCGCGTGCCAGCTCACACGACCGCCACAGATTGCGCGCGAACAGGTCGAGCGACCACGGCCTGATAATCTCCATAGAGGCTTTCCCCATCTCAGTCCAGTCCGCGCGCCGCTCCCACATCTTCACCAGTACGGCGGCCAGCTCGTCCGGTGATTCCGCGTCGAACGTAAAGCCGTTGATGCCCTCGCGTATCAAATCCTCACGGCATCCGCACTGGCGCGAGACGATGGCGGGCACGCCGGAAGCTAGCGCCTCGTTCACGGCCAGCCCCCACGGCTCTGAGAGGCTGGGCTGAAGATAAACATCCGCCGACTTAAAAAGCGAGGGCAGCGCTTCGTAAGCGACGAAGCCGGGCAGCCTGACGCGGTCCTGCAAATCAAGCTCCGCGATGAGTCGCAGGATGTTTTCGCGCTCAGGCCCGTCGCCCGCCAGTGTCCAGCGGCAGGGCACGCGCAATCGCGCCATGGCTCTCAGAACGGTCGGGATGTTCTTTATGCTTAGAAAGCGCAGGCAGCTCAAAATCTCTAAAGGGCGCTGGTCGCCCGCGTCGCCGTTACGCCCTTCGTTTTTGACCGGGGAAGCGAACAGGTCATTATTGACGACATCGCATCCGACGACCGCAAACTCCGGGGGCAGGCCGAGCGCCGCCAGATAGTTTATGTGCGGCGTGCCGCCTGCGAAACCGGCTTGAAAACGTGTGACCAAGGATTTCTTCAGCATCTCTTTCCAGTAGCTTCTGGGCCTGTCAATCGACTGGCTATCGGAAATCAAGACGCGCGGGACATCGTGGCGGCAGCACCAGCCCAGCGCGGCCAGCGACTCTTTCTGCCCCCAACCGTTGATGACCGCCACGTCAGGTCTAATCTCATCGAGCGCGCGGACGATTGCACGCCTCAGCTCCGTGTACTTGAGTCCATAGTATTCGCCGTCGTACAAAGTACGATACTCGAAGGTGCTGGGAACATACTGGCTTCTGCTCCACTGATAATCGGACTGCTCTCTGGCTATCTCGATGCAGGTCAGGCTCGCGCCGCGTTCGGCCCAGAATCTCCCGGCAACTTCCAGCCGGTCAAAGTGGAATGGGGCCAGCTTAGAGTAAAAGATCACGGCGTTCATTGAATCCGCTCTGATGATCTGTGAGGTCGTCCGGTTAGAAGGCTCTCGCGGCCCGCAACTAACAACGTGCCCGAAAGCTCGACGATACTTAACGGCTCAATTGCTCCGTCGGCAGCACGCCATCCGCTCTAGCCGAGAGAGCATTGCGATACAGCGGGCGTCTTTTCCGCGACAGATACCACGACAGCGCCAGTGGAAACATATTGACGCTCAATCCCATATAAAACATTTCAGGCACGCCGCCGCGCACGATCATCGCGGCCCAGATAGATATAGTCGCCGCCAGCAATAGACGCAGCGGATTGGACGGATGAAGCCGCCCGACGTAATCGTCTCCCGCCCGGCAAGCCAGCCCCATTAGCAGACTCCACAACAACACCCCAAACAATCCAAAGTTCCCGTAGCCCTCACCCGGCAACCCGACGGCGATGCTCGCCGATCTGTCCTCCAACGTCTCGCCCCTAATGATGTTTGCGAAGATGCTGAAAGGGTAAGGCTTATCAGGCCAGAGCGAGCGCGGAACCCACCCGAGCACAAGCGGGATAAGAGATTTCCCATACTCGTACTCGATCTTATCGGGGAATGTTTCCACAATCATCGCCGTTTGCGAATAAATATCAAAAGCGCCCTGCATGTGCTTCACAGGGTTCATCGCCTCCAACCCGCCCTGATAATTCCGTATATCCGAGCCGCGCATCGCGCTCATCGCTCCCCACGTCACCGCAAGCACTATACCAGCCAGACCGATGAGCACCCACCGCAGCATGCGTCCACTTTTCAGGCGAGATAGCCGAAGCCATAAGGTCAACACGAGCGGGCTGAACGAGTAGAGAAAGACAGCGCGTGTACCGGCCAGGAAGCCGAGCAGGGCGCAGGTCAGAAGGGCCAGCCAGCAGACGGTAGCGCTAAGCTTTGAGACACGTTTGACAGACGTTAAAAGCAAGGCCGCCGAAGCGGCAGCCAGAAAAAGGCCGCTGCTAAAGATGTAGGATAAGCGACCTAAGAGAGGTGTTGCATCCTCCTGCGCGCCTTCAACGACCCCCCGCATGGTCAACAGAACGCTAAGAGGCGAAACCCCCGCCGCGTAAGCGGAATCCAGCCAGGTACTCGTCCATGCGACCATTCCAAGAAAGACACATAGCCAGAGCCACTTCTGCTGTCTCAGCTCTATCGTAAAAGGCTCATCAGTGTCCCTCGCAATGCGCGGCCTCCCCTTCTTCAAGTAATATCCCGCCTCAAAACCCACCACTGTAAGCAGTAACATTAAGCCGATAGTTTGATGAACGTCGTCTGGAATACTTGGGTCAACACTCTCAGGCGACAGGATAGGAAATGAAACGAAGTAAGCGAATAGCCCGATGTGAAAACCAACCCGCGCCAACCCCAGCATCGGATAACGTCGCGTGCTGCACATGCTAAGAGCAACGATAGATAGAACTGCGACCATAAGGGGCATCAGGAAAGGCAAGTCACTGGTCACAAAAACGGCACGGATTACGCCGTAAATGATGATACCCCCGAAAACCAGTGCGACGAGATTCGGGATGGAGGGGATTTTCATGTCACTGTCATCGAGCGCTATCATCCTCCACCTCCCAACCATCTAGAGATGCTAGTCGAATAAGCGTAGCCTTCATGTGACTGAAGGCCGATGTTCACGCGGGGCGCTTCGCTTCTCATCATAGTCCTTACTTGACCGCCTTCACATATAGACTGTCGGCAAGATACCTGAGCGCGGGAAGATGACTTCCCAGTTTTCGCAAGGCGTCCGAGACGGACACGACCATTCGGCCACCGGGTTTCAAAAGATCACGATCAGACGTTTGGGCATTGAGTGAGAAAAATCCGTCAACGCTCAACTCGGTCGAGCCCACATACATGGAAAATGCTTCAAGCATTTCCCTTGGAGACCAATACCTGACCTCGAACTCTTTAACCTTCCTATATCCTCTTTGCGTCTGCCGGATAAAGTTGACCAAGCCATACTTATTCGGCAATTGGATTAGACATTGCCCCTCCTCCTTCATTACGCGGGACATTTCTGCGAGACTCTTAAAGACCTCATTTTTCCCGAAGTGCTGGAGCACGCTATAGGAAAAGACAATATCAACAGAATTTGCCGAGAAAGGTAAATGTCTCGCATCCGCGACGACGTAAAGGGACGGGACGTTTAGCGCTTTCGCTACCCTTTTGGCTGCTAATACTCCTTTGAAGCTGGGGTCGATGCCTACGGCGAAATATTCCTTCCGGCTGGCGCTCAGACACCACCTTCCCCAATTGCATCCCAGCTCTAAGAATACTTTTCCCTGGCCCGCAGGAAGTCTTAGCTCCGGAATCGGGTAACGCTGCAATTTATAGCGCAGGTGGTTGTAGAGCGTTCCATTGGTTGCGCCGATCATCCCCTGAACATATTCGTCTATTCCATTTACGGCGGGTAGAGAAGGCAGCAGTTGTTCGAGTTCATCATCCGTAGCTCTGGATAAAGCTATACTCTCGTTGAAAACCTGATGCGTGGGTTCAAGGCCCTCAACGAGCATGATTGGAATACCTTGTAACACACGGTATCTATGATTCGCATTACAGAATAGATGTGTACCGTCAAAGCAAAGAGACAAACAATCAACTGGACAGACGAGATTTGCTGCGAGCCATGGATCAAGCGTTTCTTGGTAGTTGGATATCATTACTCCGAGATTTTCGATGGCGTAGGGTTGCAACTTGAGACTAGAAGGATATGGACGTTGGTTTTATTTCGTAGGGGCCTAAGTTTGATAGCCCATTGGATTCACTGGAAGAACAGACATGCTTATAGACTTGCATAGTCGCTTCAGCTTGAATCCGTGCATCGAATCGCGTTTGTACCCAAGTGCGTGCGTACTTAATCTGTTCTTGATACTGCTCTGGGTGCTCACCGTAATCGGCGATTTTTGCCGCTAACTCATTAAGAACTTGGGGGTCTTCAGGGCTACAATAGTTGTGCGCCCTGACTCGCTCGACAAAGATGGAGTTTTGTTTCGTAATGAGCGGGAACTCGGGTTCTCGGTACTCACCATGTCCGCCCAGACCAAATACCGGCACACCACACGCCATGGCTTCAGCGATAACTAAACCAAACGACTCATAGCGGCTCAGGAAAGCATAGGCATCCAGAGCCGCGTAAACACCTACTACGTCCGGCTTCACACCTAAAAAATGTATGCGATGTAGAAGGTTGCGCTCTTTACATTGTTGCTCAAGCTCAGCGCGTTGTGGGCCATCTCCACAAAAAACCCCATGCCACTTGTCGGGCAACCGCTCAATGATTGACAGTAAATCAACACACCCCTTTTCCCAAACAAGACGACAAACCATACCTAGAAGCAAGGCGTTCTCAGGCAAGCCGAGATGCGCGCGAGCCGCGACTTTATCAGCTACTCCACTAAACTTTTCGCAATCAATACTATTGTAGACAACAAATGATCTGCGCGGGTCAGCCCAACCTAATTCTAACGTCGAGTCGAGCGCGCCATTTGAAATATAGGCTTGTGCATCGGTTGAACGGACAAACGCTCGCGTAAGTAATCTATCCATCAAACTCATCTGAGCAGGCAAATGTCGGCCATGTATATGCATGAGCGTTTTATAGCCAGTGCCTGAAAGTGCCGTGCGTAACCAGACTACGGCATCTTGAAAATGTATCAGGTCGGGCGAGAGCTCACGAAAAAAGGCGCGGGCTCGTTTCCAAGCTAAGAGGTCCTTTGGGCCTTTAGCTTTCAAAAAATGGCACGACACCCGAGCCCCTACGGCAACTGGCCCCTCCCCTCCGTAAGCAAAGACCAGATGAACCTCTGCTTTTCGGGGGTCTACATGATTTGCGATTGTCTCCCCCACCCGCAGTGACCCGCCCGCTATCGCGTCATCCCGATAATGAACGATCGCAATGCGAAGCGGTTTATCTGTTGTGTCAGTATCAGTTGCGCGTAAATTCATTGAGCTCTACACCGTGCAAACCTTACTATTTTCCATTCCCTTCAGATAAAAAATGTTTCTTTGCTGGCCGTGGTAGTCCGAAGGATTGAAAGGCTGTAATCTGGAACGCTTTGCGATGAACGCTGCGAAGCCGTTTGTGATGAGAATGTCGTGAACGGTGTCGGCGCGCTCGCCTCCGATGTCGGTTATCTCGACCATGATATTACAAATGCTCTGAAGTATTCCCAGAGCACCACGGATGACGAGTAGCTCCGCCCCTTCCACATCAATCTTGAGGAAATCAATTCGGTCAATCTTATGTTCCCGCGCCAGAGTATCGAGCGTCATGGAGGGGACGACGATTGACTGGCCCGTGAAAGCATAGTTTTGAGCGACATCTTTCATAATACTGTGGCCGGGGTGAAACCTATTTAAGAAAAGCTCCAAAGGTCCGTCCGTGTCGGAGCATACGCCTTGAATGATGACTAATGTTTCCGGCAGCGGCAGGAGTTCTTTCGCGCGTTCCAGTCGTCCGAGGTTGTCAGGGAAAGGCTCGACCGCGAACACTCTACCTCTAACCCCATTGTTAGACCATACCATTCCGGCGAAGATTGAAGAATACCACCCGATATTCGCCCCCACGTCCACAGCCGTCATGCCGGGTTTCAGGAATGCGCGAACCAAACGCCAATCGTCTGCCTCGTAGATACCGTAAAACATGCTGGCTTCCGTCGGGTCTTTACCGTATTCAAAAGGCGCTCCGGCATGATCGTCAATGCAGGGCCTGAGCCTCACTATAGAGTCAAGATGCCGGGTCGCATGCCCACGCCATCGGCGCGGCATAAATCGCAAAGCGCTGCGTAGAAGGCACGCTTCGATGGGCGGGCGGCTGGATTCCACTTTACTGATCAATAGCCGAAGACTTAATTGCGACCCAATTATCGAGCGTGACCTTTTCAAGATCGGAAAGCGAGGCCGGGCTAAGCTTCTCACCCACAAAGTGATAGATGGCGAATCCATGCTCCGTAAGGATGCGAAACGGCAGCTTGATATCCGTTCCCGCTTTCCTGTTATTCGAAGGGCAGACTTCATAAAAGACCATGTGAGTATTATTCAAGGTCTCATCCGCGCCTTTCAGAACAACGTCCTCGTACCCTTCCACGTCAATTTTGAGCAGCGCTATTTGATTTACATTCTGACGCCTTACGAAATTATCAATGGTCACGCAAGGCACGGACACTTTATGTGTGTCAGACTTAAGCGCGATGCTGTTTGTGGCACGATGGCGCGGGTCGACGTTGAAGTCTAAACAACCTTCATGATCTGCGATGGCAACGTTATATGCACGGACGTTATTTATTCCGTTTAGCTTTAGATTCCCGACGAATGATGAATGCGTGGACGGGGAGGCTTCAAATGCGTGCAGGACTCTGTCGGGGTAGCGTCTCGCCATCAAGAGACTGACGAATCCGATATGCGCCCCAACATCGATAACGTCCCCTTCCGGGAAAGAGTATTCAGTGAGGAGACATTGCTCCGCGGTACTTAAAAAGTCAGGGTTGAGATATTCGGAGAAGCA
This sequence comes from Pyrinomonadaceae bacterium, assembly GCA_036389675.1. Classification (GTDB taxonomy): domain Bacteria; phylum Acidobacteriota; class Blastocatellia; order Pyrinomonadales; family Pyrinomonadaceae; genus DASQYE01. The sequence goes on along the minus strand of DASVWI010000030.1, from coordinate 137,429 downwards.
TGAAAAGTTTCTTAACCTGAAACCGTTATATTGTCTTTCCGGTATCAACTGATAACGTGCAAAGGCCAGGGCCGTGCCGGGAGACTTGAGCAATAATGAGGCTTTGCTAATTAAAGGCATGTGAGTTTCCTTATTATCGTTGCGCGCTTAAAGTTTTCTGCACTCGACCGCCACGGCGTCAACGAATCTTTCAGCGTCTTCAACGAGCGCAAACATAGGGTCAGACGAATCGCCGAATTCGCATCGCCTTATATCCACGAAACCGGCGGCGGCTAGTTCGCGCGCCAGCGATTTAAAATCCCACATCCACAGATGCATGCTATTTCCAAGAAAAGAAGTGAGCAGCGCTTTGACCCCTCTCGGTCTCTGCTCCATCCCGAGGCTCGTCTCGCGCATAAACATCTCAGCCGCAGCAGCATCTTTAGACTGCAAATATTTTCCGGCCAGTGTTTCGAGGTCTGGAACGATCAGGCGAAAGATGCCGCCCGGACCAAGCAGGCCATAGGTGTTTTTTAAAGCGATGCGAAAATCATTCAGTGCTAAATGTTCCAGTATGTGACTGGCATAAATTCCCGAACAGGAATTTGAAGGCACAGGCAAGCCCCTAATGATATCTCCGTATTCAATGTTGGCCGGAAATCTGACTCCGTTTTTTTTATACAGCTTGCCGATAACCGGTAACTTTTCAAATCTCAACGTCGGAGAAGCATCGAAGTTCCGCCACTCGACCGGGGCGGAGAAACCGCAACCATATTGGATATATAATTGCCCCACAACACGCTCTCGACTACTAAGGTCAACGGTAATACTTTTCGCCCGTTAAGCCTCGCAACATGAGCCACCGGCGAGCCTTCGCTTCGCTGGTTTCTCATTCCCGATTGTTGATCGCACCGGCGCGCTCCTCACACTTAGAGGCTACGTTTACGTGCCGCAATTAAAAAATTAGAGCGAAGAGATTTCCAGCGCTCGCTACTATTGGCAAGTCGTTCGTAAAAGATACCGAGCCTGAAAAGGGTGGGGGAAAATCTCAGATAGTCGGGCCGCCCTTCAACACACTTTATTTCCTCTATCTCAAAATTATTCCGATGAAGAACCCGTTCTATCTTCCGCTTTGTATTGAGTCTGTAAAGGGTCGGGAAAGAGTCTTCTTCCCTTCTTCCCAGTAATTTAAAGATACCGGGTCTGAACATATCCGGTGTGATGGTGGATAAAACGGCCACGTAGTGAAAAGCATTTACTGTGCGAAAGATAAATGTGCCGTTTGGCTTCAGGATTCGGAAGATCTCACGAACTACCTTTTCCGGTTGAGCAAGATGCTCAAATGTAAAATCCGAGAAGACCATATCAAAGCTTTCATTCTCGAAAGGCATATTCTCGGCGTCCTGAACATAGTGATCGTCTAAATGCGGATTGCTCACTATGTCCTCCGAACAATCTATTCCGACAAGGGTACTCCCGTTTCGTTTACACGGGTGGGTATCACTGTTGCCCGCTCCCGCTCCGACATCCAGAACGCGCGCGTTCTGGTGAAGTCTCTTGCGAACCATCTCTGCGAGAACGGGTGTGCCGTCGAGCGTAATGCGCGCGGCATAACTGCTCCTGTAGAATTTTTCAACCAGAATATTGACGGACGAAGGCATTGCGGTTTTGTTTCAGGCAACTTCCGTTAAGGCTTCAGCAGGATAAGGATATTTTTGAACAACAGCATCTTTCATGGCAGAGGCTCGCGATTCCCACGTCTCATTCCGGCTAGCTTTCCAGCGCGCCGCTTCAAACGTGTCAAGGAAATCGGTAGCGTTTAAGCTTTCGAGCGCTGCCGTCATCTCTTCGGCTGAATCGGCGAGTTTGAGCAGGGGCTCTTTGTGCAGGAGTTCTTCAAATCCGCGCGTGGCGAGAATCGGTCTGCATGCGGCGAGGTGTTCGTAGAAACGGGTCGAGCTGCCGGAGAAGGTCGGTTCCACCTTTCTGTAGGGCAACACGGCAATGTCGAAGGCGCGGGCGTAGTCGCGTAATTGGCCGTAGGGTTTGTACCCGGCAAAGCGTATGCGCCCGCGCCGGGCCATCAGGGACGCGCGCGCGCGCGATTGCTCCGGGTCAGTCACGGGCATCTCAGTCGGCCCGACGAACGCCCACGAGAGCCACGGCGTGCGCGTGATTACGTCCTGTAGCAGGAGCCAGTCAATATTACTCGCCAGATTCCCGAGCACGCCGGCCACGGGTCGCGGAAGGTCTGTGATGTCCTGCGGAAGCGGTGCGGGTTTCAGAGCGGGCTCGGTTAATAGATTCGAGGCACGCGTGGCGTTCGGGATAATTAAGATTTTCTCTTCCGGACAATCAGCCTCGCTTTGCAGATACTGGGCGATGCGTTGCGAGTTGGGGCAAACCAGTCGGGCGGCGCGACACATTCGCAGGTCGAAGGCTTTGATTCGCTGCGGGTCTTCGCCATAGGCAGGGAAAAGGTCTGTGACGTAATAGATGACAGGGCCACCCCATGCTTCAGCCACGGCGGCATAATGAGGCGAGCAACAGACCAGCGGCGACCGCTCAGTGTCCGGCGAGTGTCTGGACATTCTTTGCGAAAGGCGCGAGCCCTCGCGCGCGAGCCACCCAACCAGCGGGCGCGCGAAGCCTCTCTGTAACGGGAAATGACGAACGCGCAACGCGGGGTCTTGCAAAACCTCTTCGCGCTCCCAGCGCTCCAACCTGCCCTTGCTGCTGATGCTCGGCAGCCAGCCGAGCGTCGGCACAACTTTCCCCAGCGCCGAAGCAAACTCCTTAATCCAGATCGCTCTCACGTCAAGGACTTGCCAGATCACATCGCTCCTCGTCGGGTTCGACTCCGTCATGTACGGGCTATGTGTCAAAGACTATTCGACTCTTTTAAACCGGGGCAGCCACTGCCGCCGCGCCCCGAAGCGCAGGAGCGTAAAGAGGAAAACCAGAAGGCTTCCTGAAAGCGCAAACGTCCAGACGCTCCTGTGCGAAGGTTGAGCTGCCCTGAAGTATGCGAGCGCGGTGAGCATTATGGCGCAGAGCATTCCGGTTAAAGTGAGGCGAAGCAAACCGCGCGGCAGCGCTTCGGCCTGTTTCAGCACGACGAGCACAGCCGCCTGCGAAAAGAGGTGGCCCAAGAAGAATGCCGTCGCTGCTCCGGTCGCCCCGGCCAAGGGCACAAGCCAGATACCGATCAACACGACCCCAGCCGCCCACAGCCCGTTAATCACTCCCAGCGCGCGAAGATTCACGATGCTCACGCGATTGGCCGCAGCCGCCCCGCCCATGTGGCTGATCGCCGTCGCCAGCAGGAGGATTGAAGGGACTTCTGCGCCCGTGTACGACTGCCCGTAGAGCGCAGGCAGAATCCATGGCAAGAAGGCCATGGTCAGGCCGGCGAAGATTATGACCAGCGAAGTAGAGAGGAAAGTATTGATAAGGACGACCCTGTCAGGCCCACCGTAATGTCGCCCCGACTCAGCCGTCAGCAAAGGATAGGTGACCTGCCCGAGCAGCCCCGGCAGGATTGATGCCAGCCCGCGAAACTGGTTGGCGACCGCATACATGCCCATTTGCAGCAAGGACACGTCCGCGCGCGCGACCAGCGAAGCCAGCCACCAGCTCGCGATGTTGAGTCCGACCGCCGCGCCGAACTGCACCAAACCGAACTTCACAATCGTTTGCGCGCCCGGCCCCTCCTGCCCCTCTTCCGCCTCCAATGTCGCAGGCGCAATCCCCAGACGGCGCGAAAAGAGAGCGCATGCCGCAACGGCAAGGAGCGCCACGCCCGCCTGACCACAGATCATCGCCGCGGCCCCTCCTGCGCGCGCGGCTAAGGGCAGAACCAACAGCATGCCCGTGCCCGACACGACCGAAAGCAGTATTAACGCCTGAAACCTTTGTTGACCGATGAGAAGCCCGCGAAGGCACTCAAGCAGAATCAAAGCGCCAGCCGAAAACGCCGCCACCTGTAACACGCCGACCAGCCCCTCGTTACGCAACAAGACGCGTGCGAGCGGCACAGCGCCCGCAAGCATCAACAGCGCGGCCAGAAAGGCCGAGCACAGGCTGACGAGGATGATCGTGCGTAAGAACCCGCGATAACCGGGGCTTCCGACCGGATACTTGCCCGAGAAGCGATTGGCCGTAGAGCCGATGCCAGCGCCCGCGTAACTGGCGACCGTGCCAGCCGTCGCCAGCACGACCGAATAAGCTCCGAAGGATTGCGGCCCGGCAGCGCGCGCTGCCAGAAGGTTCGCCAGAAAGCCGAATCCTCGATCAAGCATCACCGCGAAACCGAGCGTCGCACCGCCCTGCGCCAGTAATCGCCTCAGCGAGCGCGTGCCCTCGGCAGGCGCTCCGCCCTCGACATCGATTGGCTTGACCGTCTGCGTGCTGGAAACCATCTACCTACCTAAAGCAGATTCAAACAGGGATGGACAGGATAAGAGGTCAGTACCGCCAAAGGTCTCGGGCGGGTGTCAACATTGAGTACCCGCCCGCTACCGCAGGCGGTACTGACCTGTCTCATCCTGACGATCTCCGTCCATACCTGTTAATTTCTTCCTGTGAAGACTTCGCGCTTCCCCAGCCGCCTGCGGGGCACATCCCGGGATTGATAAAGACAGCATCAGACCAGAGGGCGCGTCCGTCCACACCGCGGTGCGGCAATGACATGTCCCAGAATTCAAATCCGAGCTGGCCCGTCAGCAGGTCTGTTAAAGAGGCGAAGCTGTCATCGCCTTCATAGTGAGAGACGAAGTTCATCTCTATGAGCAGGGCACGCGTGCGTCTCAGGGTATTGACCCCGCCGAGTAAGACCGGGCGCTCGAACCCCTGCACATCTATTTTCAGCAGGTCAATCGCCTCGTCACCCGGCAATGCGGCATCGAGCGTCGTCACCGAAACCTGAATCTCATTGACGACCCGCGCGTTGCAAACGGCATACTGTTCCTCTAACAACTTCGAGGGCGGTAACAAAGAGGCCAGCGATGATTCGCACGTGACGCGAAGTGTGGAAACGCCAGCCTGCATCCCGAGCGCATCACGGTGGAATCTGTAATTGGCGTTATGGCCGAGCCTTGAGCGGAGTATCTCGAAGGCTTCGGGGTTCGGCTCGAAGACTTCCGCCTTCTCGATACGAACGAGCTTCTGTAGAGCCGATAACCACTGGCCCGTATTTGCGCCGATATCTATCACGAACGGGAGATTTGACCTCAAGGCTCGCGGCAAGTGCTCGATTCGCGAAGCCACAAGGGCATCCCTGTTGGCTTTCGAGGCAGCGCCAAGGAGCGTTGCCTTCGAGTTCAATCCGGCGTCCTTAAAGCGCGTCCTCCACTCAAATGTCCGCAGCACACCCGCCGGAATAATTCTACGTATCATTGTTCTAACAGCGTAAGCTCTCGCTTCAACAGACCTGATCTGGACAACCCTTTGCCTTGGGGTAGGGCCAGAAGGAGGCTATGCGCCTGACAGTCTCGGCCCATGAGACCGTGTGTCTAAGCCTCCACGCGGCATCGCGCAGGGCGGCACGGCGCGGCTCGTCGCGCTCCAGTGCCAATAGCGTTGCAGCAATCTCTTCGATGGTCGCGTCCGGCGAGACCAGTATGGAGGCTTGCGGCAGCGTGTGCTCGGCCACGCCGCCCGTGTCCGTGCCGACGACGGCCAGACCAAGCGCGTGGTATTCACGAAACGCTATGCCTCCGGCCTCCGCGCGCGAAAGGAGACAGCCCACGTCGCATTCGCCCACCATGCGAAGAAACCTATCGGCCTCCGCATGCTTTTTGATGAATCCGACCCATTCCACGCCCTCCGTGGCTCGCAGGTGCTCGGGCAAATCTTCACGCCCGCAGCCGATCAATCTTAAGGTCGTCCTCGCGCCGGATCGACGCGCTAAGGTGAGAGCTTCGAGAAGGCGGTCGAGACCCTTTCGCCGCCAATCCTTGCCGATGAAGATGAGCCGCATCGGTCGGCCCGCTGTTTGCTCCCCTGCGCCGCGTGCTTCTTCTTCCCGCTGCTCCCACCTCTCATAGGCCGCCGGGTCGAGGTTCGCGCCCGGCAGCACTACATGAATACGGTCTGCCGGCAAGGCGTAGTCCTCTGCGAGACTACGGGCGGCCCAGCGGCTATGGGCGATGACGCCAGCCGCCGCCTGATAGCCTTCCCGCTCGCGCCTTAGCGCCTCCTGCACAATACGCCGCCCGACCTTTACTCGCAGCCCGTAATAATCGAAAAGCTGAAGCAGAGTCTGGTCGATAAAGAACCACTTCATGATCGTGCGATCACTGACCACGGAAGGCGCATAGAGCTGGAAGCAGTTGATGACGACATTATTCTTAATCAGAGGCAGCGATGGAGCCCACAGACGATTAAGGAAAGCTCTTGAGTACTGAAACCCGCCGCGGCGGTCTCCGCTGATGGCGCGCCCCAAATTCCAGACGACGCGGCGGGCATGCCAGCCGAGGCCGGAGGTCGCAAGAGGTAAGCCGGCATCGAGCAGGCCCTGCGCGCGGGCCGCTTGCAGAAAGTGATACGGTATCCCGCTCCACGTCACGGGGCTATTGGAATCACCGACGGCAGCCAGAAAAGCGCGCGGCTTGTCCGTGAGACTCATACGGGTCTTATGAACCGGAGGCCACCTGCTCCTCTACCGTGTCCACGCTGTAATAGGATTGCGTGTAGCTGCGATAGTAGTAATAGTCGTGCTCGCGCAGGTTGACGTTGTTCAGGACGACGCCGAAGACTTTAGCGCCCACGTCCTGCAATATCTGCCGCGTGCGCCGCGCCACGCTGCGCGAAGTTTTTCCGCTATGCACGACGAGCAGCACCCCGTCCACGAGGGTCGAGGCCAGCACGCCGTCCGTGAAGGAGCCTATCGGCGGCGAGTCTATGATGATGTGCGTGAACATGGACTCGAAACTCTTGATGAGGCGAATCATCTGCTCAGACCCGATCAGCTCCGCCGGGTTGGGCGGGATTTTTCCAGAGGGGAGAAGATAGAGGTCGCTCTCCGCACTATGCACGACCAGTTCCAGAACCTCCGCCTCGCTCATCTCGCTGGACAGGATAGTGCTCAAGCCCCTGTCGTTGTTGAGGCCGAAGATGGAGTGCAGGCGCGGTCGCCGCATATCTGCGTCGATGACCAGGACGCGCGCGCCCGTCTGCGCCAGACTGAGAGCGGTGTTGACTGCCGTGGTCGTCTTGCCCTCGGAAGGCATGCTCGAAGTCACGAGCAGAGTGCGCGGGGCGTGCCCCGCCGTGGCGAGCAGGACGGAAGTTCGCAGGTGACGGTAGGCTTCACCGAGCGGTGATTTGACCTCGTCGTTGATGAGCAGCTCAGGGGAAGCATGGTCCTGACGGCGACGCTCTATGGCGAGTGAAGGCGAAAACAGGCGATTACGCTTGAGCCCGCCGATGCCCGGTATCACTCCTATCGTCGGCAGCTGAAGCCAGCGATGCACGTCTTCGGTCGAGCGCACGGAGTCGTTCATGTACTCAAGAAAGATCGCGAGCCCTATGCCGCCGCTGAGCGCGAGGAAAAGAACCATGATAATAGTCCGCAGGCGTTGCGGGCCGATGGGGGCGTCGGAGGCGAGCGCATAGTCAACGACGAAGATATTGTTTGGAGTTCCGGCGACCAGCACGTCGTTCTCTTTCGAGCGTTGCAGAAGACCGTTGAGCAGCTGCTTATTGGTCTCTATCTCCTGCTGGATGATGCGGTAGTTGATCGCAGACTCGTTCTGCGTAATGGTTTCGGCGCGCTGTTTGTCGAAGTCGGCCCGGATGGCCTGCTCGCGGTCGAGCGCCTGCCGGTAACGGGTCTCAAGATTAGTGGAGAGCACGCGCGCCGCATGCGTGCGAAGCTCCTTCGCCTGCTTCTCAAGAGTGGCGATCTGCTGGCTGACCTCTTTGACTTCGGGCCACTCTTCCGTGTTCTCGACCAGAAGCTCCTGCCGCTTTTGTTTGAGCGAGGCGAGTTTCGATTCGATCTCCTGAAGCTGCTTGGCGTCGGCTTCGGCGAGGGCGCTGGCGGCTTCGGGCGCTTGCGCCGCGCGGTAAGCGGCCTCGGCTGTCTTACGCTCGTTTTCCGCGACCAGTAGTTGCTGGTTGAGCCCGGCGAGGCGCTCCACGACGGTGTTCTGGCTGCCGTCGAGCGAGAGAATCTGGTGATTCTTGGCGTAGTTGACGAGCCGCTCCTCGCTGCTGCGTATCTGCGATTGCAGCTCGGCCACGCGCTTCTGTAGAAAGTCGCCGGTGTTGGCGGTGTTCTCCGTCTTCTTCTCAAGGTTAGAGAAGACGAAGGTGTCGGCCACGGCGTTGACTATTTTAGCCGCGATCTGCGGGTCGGAATGCACGAAGCGGATGTCGATCAGCCGCGTGTCTTTCGTAAAAGAGCTGGTGCGTACTTCCCTGACCGGCTCGACCTTCAAATTCGTCTGCAACATCTGTACGTAGGGGTCTAGCTGGCGGGCCACGATCAGGTCTTCGCGCGCAGTGGCGGGCGCGACCGTCCCCGTCAGCGGCAGGCTGTCGTCCGGGTTCTTATTATCGGCGGCCTGTTTCTTACTGAGCCCGACCATGCGAAGCAGGTTCTGCCAAGTCGAGCGGCTCTGTTCCCTGTTCGGTCTGAGGAAAGATTCGTTATGCTCAAGGTCGAGGGTTTTGACGACGCGGCGCAACAGTCCCTTGCTCGTCAGGTTCTGCAACTGCGTGTTGAAGTATGCCGGGTCGTTCGTCACAGAGTTGACGATCACGGTGTTGCTCTTATTGACGCCGCTCGCCGGGTTATTCTCCAGATCGACCTGCACGCGCGCCTGTGCCGAGAAGATGTCGGGCTGCCGCGCCATGTAGATGGCCGATAAAGAGGTGACGATCAGGGTGAGGCCGATGATCAGCCAGATGTGCTTGCGTATGGCGCGCAGGTACTCGCGGAAGTGGTTCTCTTCAAGCTCGTCAGCCATGCCGTAGTAAGCACCCGTTGACGGAGGCATCGAGGCCGCGCCGCCCTTTTCCAGAGAGCGTGGCTCGGGCAGACTCAAAATCTTTCGCTGGTCATCTTTCATCGCATCACCTGTCGCGACCCGCACGGGATGTCAGCGGGCCAGTCGCGAATAATCTAACTTTGAAGCAAGAGGACTTTAAGAATGAGAGGCCATTAGCGTATGACCTGAACGGGTAGCTGCCCGACCGTCGGGACGATTGCGCCGATCAGACTTCTGAGCAGCCTGCGCCCGCCCGAGGTCGGAACGTCCACGATGTCGTTCGGCAGCAGGGCAATGTCCGGGGCGCGCTGGCGGTCAATCGCCGCCAGATCGACGAAAATCTCTTTTCTCATAGCGCCCGGCTCCTGCCTGATGATGCGGACTTTTCCCTTTTTAGTGTCGGGCATGGTCCCGCCCGCCATCGCTATCGCCTTCGAGACGGTGATATTGTCGTCCTTGAGCAGCACAGGCCCGGGCCTCAGCACATTTCCCACGACGTATGCCTCTTTGGCTTCCGGCAGGGTGATGATGTCGCCGGGCCGCAAGTACGGGTTGGCCTGCTCCGAAGCGCTCAGGGTCTCCCTCAGATTGAACACGAGAAACTCTATCGCGCCCGTCGCGTCGCCCGCACCCTCGCACATGTTGAAGGCGGGCAGGCGCGCGATCTGTATGCGACCGCTTGCGCGCTCCGTCGGCCCGCCGGCATAGAACTGCACAAGCTCAAGCAGGCGAACGGCGCGGCGAAGTTGAAACTGGCCCGGCTTTGTGACCGCCCCGTTGATCGCCACGGGCTGCGAGTTATACTCCTTGATCGTGACGACGACCTGCGGGTTTCTCTTATACTTCTTGAAAAAGGCGCGCAAGGTTTCCGCCAGCTCTGTTCTGGTTCGTCCAGCCGCCTGTATCTCGTTCTGCTCCTCGTGCTGAACGGACGGGACGGGGATGCGGCCACACTCGTCAACCTCCACAGCGTCAATCGAAAGCTCAGGGACGGGGCGACCGGCGCTGACGCGTATACTGAGCACGTCGCGCGGGCCTATGCGGTACAGGTCAGTGGTGTGAGCGACCGTGTCGTTGTCGCTCGCTTCCGTCTGCGCACGAAGAGTCAGCTGCGGCACGGCGACGAGCGCAATCAACAGCAGTATGCGTCGGAAGATCAGCGGCGTACCTTTTTTCATGGTTTAGCTCCCGAATAAAACGACGACCGGGGAGACTTTACCTGTGCGATATTGCAACTCGGCGCGAGAGACGGCGGTAGGACGCCGCGCGCCCGGCTCTTTTCCTTACCTCTTGCTTTGACCAACTCCAAAATCTTCAACCTCTTACCATCCACCGCTCGCCGGAGGCAGTTATCCCGTCGCGTGATGCGCGCACCGCAAGCATCTCTGGCCGATTGCGGTGCGCCTCAAGCCTGACCCCTCCGATAAGGGGAAGCCTCTGTTTGCGAGGCGGCGTCAAATTTGTATGCGAGCGTCTTTTTCAAAGGCAGACAGGGGGCATTTTACCCCGGCCCGTACAAAAAATTTCTCCTCGCAAGCTTGCGGTTTCTGAGAAGAGAGCATTATTTGCTATTTACCCTTGAGACTTCAGACAAGGAACGAGTCCTGATTTAAAACCTGCGACCTTCAGTTGACTCAGTGCAAAGCAGAAGAATCGTGAAGACAGATGGAATATTCCTTTTTATGACGAGCGGGGTCGGGGCGCTCAGCCGTGCGAATAATCTTAGCGCGCGCGTCGCGTCGCCGATCTGGGATTTCCCTGTAGGGCGGCCTGACGGCGCAGCTCTTCCTCAAGATGGTGCTGTTCTTCGCGCTTGCGCTCGACGTTACGCAGAATATGGCTGCGCACAGTCATCGTCAAGAGAAAGGCGGCCCCCATCATCAAAGCCACAAATAAAAAGGTCAGCAAGTCCAACTAGTTATACCTCCCGGCCATCGTCGCGCCAGATTGTACTACATTAGCCTCGCAATCAATATGCCGGTCGGGCACGCCTTGTTTTGTAAAATTCCTCTTGGAAAACTGTTTGACTTGGCGCAGAATACGGGCGATCAAGATTCTTTCTTTACAGCCAGCCGAAGGCCGTCTCGGACACGCTGTTAACCATGAGCACCTTCCCGTCTATTAACCCGGACAAATGATCGGACAAATAGTCTCTCATTACAAAGTAGTCGAAAAGCTCGGTGAAGGCGGGATGGGTGTCGTTTACGCCGCTGAAGACCTGCACTTGGGCCGGCGCGTCGCGCTCAAATTCCTCTCCGCGACCTCCGAGGGCAAACAGTTCCACGCGCGCTTCCTCAGAGAGGCGCGCGCCGTCTCGCACCTTTCGCACCCGAACATCGCGACCATCTACGATTACGGCGAGACGGCGGACGGCCATCCATACATCGTGATGGAGATAGTCAACGGGCGAAACCTGTCGGAGCTGCTGCGGGACGGTGCGCTGCCGGTCGCACGCTCGGTCGAAATCGCACAGGCTGTCGCCGAAGCCCTCGGCGAATCACACGCTCAGGGCATCCTTCATCGCGACATCAAGCCGTCTAACGTCGTCATCAACGAGAGAGGCCAGATCAAAATCCTCGATTTCGGGCTCGCCAAAAAGTTCAGCGATGATTTGACTCAGACCTCTGACCCGGAGGCGAAGACCCTGCTGACCATGCACACGCAGAGCAACGTGGTCGTCGGCACGCCGCTCTACATGTCGCCGGAGCAGGCAAAGTCTGCGCCGGTCGGCCCCGGCAGTGATCTGTTCGCTCTGGGCTCGCTCCTTTATGAATGTCTCACGGGCAGGCCGGCCTTTACGGGCGCAAACGCCCTTGAAGTCATCGCGCAGGTCATTCACGTAGACCCGCCGCCGCCCTCGACCATCAACAGGCAAGTGCCGCCCGCCCTTGACCGGCTGACGCTGCGCGCGCTCTCTAAAAACGTCGCGCAGCGATACCAGTCGGCGGAGGAGATGCTTGCGGACTTGCGCCGCGTGAGCGAGCTTCTCAAGGAGAATGAGAATCGAACCGACTGGCCCGCAGACGAGACGGGCGGATTCCTGAGCAAGACCCGCACGCTCCCGGCCATCTCCCGCACCCTGCAACGACCGCACCCCTATCTTCTAACCTTTCTTATTGTGGCCGCGGTCGCCGCCATTGGTCTGTTCGCCTTCTATGGCTGGCGGCGACCCGCTCCCTATCAACCGCTGCCGGAAGCCGCGCAGTGGTACGACAAAGGCACAAACGCGCTGCGCGAAGGGGCGTATTATCAGGCGAGCAAGATGCTGAGCCGTGCGATCAGCCTAGACGACCGCTTCGCGATGGCCCACGCGCGGCTGGCCGAAGCATGGGCCGAGATGGATTACACGATCAAGGCCAAGGACGAAATGCTGCGTGTCGCCGCGCTGGTTCCAGACCGCACGGCGCTCCCTCAGCTCGACGGCCTCTACCTTGACGCCATCAACGCCTTCGTCACCAGAGATTACGGGAACGCCGTCAAATCTTATACGGAGATAGTGCGCCGTAAACCCAAAGACGCATCGGCCTATGTCGATCTGGGGCGCGCCTACGAAAAGACCGACGATCTGGGGAACGCCCTTCAGAGCTACACGGAAGCCACGAACCTCGACCCGCTCTACGCGACGGCCTTTCTGCGTATCGCCATTCTCTTTAGCCGCCAGCAGAAGTTTCCTAACGCCAGCCTCGCCCTGGATAAAGCCGAGGCCATCTTTCAAGCCTCCGGTAACATGGAGGGACGCGCCGAAGTTCTGTACCGCCGCGGCGTCCTCCTCAGAGATAACGGCAAGCTGGCGGAGGGGCGCGCGCTCCTTGAGAAGGCGCTCGAAATCGCCAACGCCAACGGCAACGAGTCGCAGAAAGTAAATACGCTGTTAGAACTGAGCCGCCTCTCGTACATCGCCGGCGAGCCCGCCAAAGAAAAGGAGTATGCGAAAGAAGCTATAGAATTCGCTCAGCAGCACGGCGTCGAGGCTCTGGCAATGCGCGGTCTCAATGAGCTGGGGCTGGCGCTTCAGGCCGGGGGCGACTACGATGACGCTGGCGATCAGTTTCAGAAGTCGCTGGACATGGCACGACGCTACAATGTCCCCTATCTGGAAGCACGCAGCCTCATCAATCTGGCAGGGCTACGCATCGAACAGCTACGCACCGACGAGGGCCTGCAATATGCCGAGCAGGCGCTCGCGATCTTTCAGCAGGGCAGCTACACCAAGGACATTTCAAGCTGCCTGACCAGCATCGGACGCGCACGGCGGCGCAAAGGCGAGTATGAGACGGCCCTCGAAGTCTTCGAGCAGAAACTGCAACTGGCCCGCGACGTGAACGACCAGCGGCAGATAGCCTTCTCTCTGGGAGAGATAGCGATGGTTCTCTACGAAGAGGAGCGATACCCGGAAGCCCTCGCTCGTTATGACGAGAGCTACGCTATTAACAACTCGCTGGGGATTCGCATAAATCTCGCGTACAATCTGCTCTATCGCGGCAATCTGCTCTGGCGACTGGGACGCTTCGATGAGGCGCGCACGGCCCTCGGGCAGGCTTCGGAACTTGCCAACCAACCGGCGGGCACGATCAAGCCCCTGCTCGTTGATGTCACTATGCGCGAGGCACAGTTGGCCTTGAGCCAGCGTCGCCTGCCTGAAGCCGAGGCCAAGGCAAGGCAATCGCTCGAAGCTTCCGGCAAGCAATATGAGGTGATAGCGATAGAGGCGAAATCCACGCTCGGGTTAGCGCGGGCTCTGTCGGGTTCAGCCGACGGCCAGAAGCTGTGCCAGGAGGCGGTCGAGCAGGCCACGCGCGCTGGCGATTACGCGCTGATCTCAAGAACGCTGCTGGCTCTGGCAGAGGCTTCACTTGAGAGCGGGGACGCGGCGAGCGCAATCAAGCTTGCGCGGCAAGCGCAGGAAAGATTTGCGCGCGAGGCACAGTTAGAATCAGAGTGGCGCGCGTGGTTAATCGCCGCGCGCGCAAGCCGCCTTCAGCGCGATGAAACGACGGCGCGCGATAACCTGTCGCGGGCCAGCGAAATTCTCTCGCAGCTTGGGCAAAAATGGGGGACGGAAGCGTTCAAAAGCTACATGGCAAGGCCAGATATTCAGAGTTCTCAAAAGCAACTCGGTGGACTCTAATTGCCGAACAGTATTTCCATCACAAACTAAGGAGACCCAACATGGCTGAAGAAACCAAGCAACAAGAAACGGAAGAGCAGTCGCAGAAGCAAAGCCAATCGCAGACTCAGGGGCAGGAACAGCCACCCATTGCCAGTACGACCGGGGCCGAGGATGAGGTCATGGCCTACAGCGAGCCCACGGACGGCAGCGGCGGTACGGCTGACGGCCCTTCGACCTGACATGTCGCTTTGCAAGCCGCGTCCTGCCCGAGCCACATGTTCCGTGAGGTGAAGCTTCGCGAGGTCGTGTGAAGTGGCCGCAAGGTGAAGCATCGCCTCCGTGCTCGCTCACGCAAGCTTTAAGAGACACACTTCTGTTTAAAACGAAATTGCGCCGCCTCCAACAAGTGAAGGCGGCGCAATCCCTGTTCCCGTAGAACCGCCGAAGCGATTCAGGGGAGTGGCAACTCCGCATGTACACGCGTGAGCTGCCTTTTTTTTATTCCGAAGCGTGCGCTGGCGGTCAGCCCACCTCCGGTCAACACCCAACTCGTTTGCACGAATTGTTGCGCTCTCGTGAAGCACGGTGCTGTTTGGTTTTTGTTGTGGTGGCTTTTCCTCCACCGCCGGTTACGTTCCCGGCAACGAGGCTCAAGCCTTTCGGCCTGAGCGACTGTGCTCCCCTTCGGCGGATCAGTTCCAAAGGGTGCTACCCGTTTTTATCCGGGCGCTCAAGAAAGCCTCGCGGCTCTCTCTAGCAAGCCTTTCGGCTTCAACGCGTGGCGTCAATAGCAACTTCAGTCCGCCTGCCGTCGCTCTCAAACGATGCGTCACCGCTCCGTTCGCCGATCCCCGCGCTGGTCATGGTGCCCGTGAGCACCGCAACAGGGTGAGGGTTATACAGGCGAGAGGATGACATGTCAAGAAGAAACTACTTTAAGTATGAGCGCTTTGTTGTTGAAGCGGCTGTGGAAAAACTTGTGGAAAACGTCTAACCGCTTTACCCCTAAAGAGAAGCCGCAGCGCCTCAGCCGCAACAGGGGAAAGAGATAAATGTGGGCGTCGCTGCGCGCAATGATTTTGATCTGCGATAACCCCTTGCGCTTCGGCGTCTCTTGCGTGTAGGGTTTTATGCTCTAATCTTTTCAGGCGACGCGCGATCTTAACGAGACACCTCTTTTGATGAACCGATGACGACCTCAACACCGATGCTCAGGCAGTATCATGAGCTCAAGCAGAAGCATCCCGGCACACTGCTCTTTTTTCGTCTGGGCGATTTCTACGAGCTGTTTTTTGATGACGCCATTGTGGGCGCGCGCGAGCTGGAGATCACGCTCACGGCCCGCCACAAGGAGCGCGGCGACGCCATACCCATGTGCGGAGTGCCTCACCATGCGGCTGCCGGGCATATCGCGCGCCTGGTGCGTAAAGGTTATCGCGTCGCCATCTGCGAGCAGACGGAAGACCCTGCGCTTGCCAAAAAGCTCGTCAGGCGCGAAGTCGTGAGGGTTATCACGCCCGGCACGGCCATCGACCCACAGCTTGTCGAGGCACGCGAGACCATTTACCTTGCCGCCGTCACTGGCAGCGGGTCGAGCATGGGCGCGGCCTTCCTTGATCTCTCGACGGGAGAGTTTCGCGCAACCGAAGCCGGCGGGCCGGACGCCTGGGAGCGGATTCGCGCCGATCTGGAATCCTACGCCCCGCGCGAAATCCTCTTCCCCGCCTCGCTCGCAGTGCTTCTTAAGAACGCACACCAGACAGCCAAACGCAACGCAACGCTTCCGCTCTCAGTGGTGAAGACTGCCACAGCGCAGTCTACGGCGTTATCGGACTCGGACGGTGAACACGCCGGTTCGTCGAGGGGCGAGGCGGCGGTATTCGGCGGCGCGACTTTGACCGCACTGGATGATTGGCTGTGGCAGTACGATTCATGCGCGGCGCTGCTGCGCGAGCAGTTCGGCGTCTACTCGCTTGAAGGATACGGGCTGGAAGGCAGGCCGATGGCTGTGGCGGCGGCGGGGGTTTGCCTGCGCTACGCACATGACATGCAGAGGGCCGCAGCCGCGCACGTCACCGACATTCAATATTTCGAGCCGCAGGATCATCTCATTCTGGACGGGGTGACGGTGCGTAACCTTGAGCTGACCGAAGCGCCCGGGGCACATGGGCGCGGGCGTGCGCTGCTAGACGTGATCGATGAGACGGTGACAGGCATGGGCGCGCGCGCTCTGCGTTCGTGGCTGCTGCGTCCGTCGATCAGGCGCGGCGAGATAGAAGCTCGGCTGGGTGCAATCGCTGACCTCCACGCGTCGCAGATCAAGAGAGACCGCCTGCGCGCTCTCCTCAAAGAGATTGCCGACATGGAGCGCCTGACAGGGCGGCTCAACATGAATAGCGCATCGCCGCGCGATCTCTGCGCGCTGCGTCGCTCGCTCGATCAAGTCCCTTTGATTCGCCGTAGTCTATCGGACTCGCCCTCGTCGCTCCTGCAAATCCTCTATGAAAGTCTGGACGAGCTTGAAGACCTGCGCGCATTAATCAACGGGGCGATCGGCGACGACCCTCCTGCGAAGCTCGCGGACGGCGGCGCGATCCGTGACGGATATTCGAGCGAGCTGGACGAGCTGCGCGCGGTCAGTCAGAACGCCAAGCAGACCATCGCCGCGCTCGAAGCAAGCGAGCGCGCTCGCTCGGGCATCTCTTCGCTCAGGATACGCTACAACGGCGTCTTCGGTTACTTCATTGAAGTATCGAAGGCGGCATCGGTGCGCGTGCCTCCGAATTACGAGCGGCGGCAAACCTTGGCGAACGCCGAGCGATATACGACGCCCGAATTGAAATCATGGGAGACGCGCGTGCTCGGCGCTGAGGAGCGCATGACGCTGCTTGAGGCGGAAATCTTCGCGGGCGTCTGCGCGAAGGCAGCCGCCGAGACCCGTCGCATACAGGCCACGGCCCGCGCGCTCTCCACGCTCGACGCTCTCTGCTCGCTCGCCGAAGTAGCCGTGCGCCGCCGCTACGTGCGGCCAGAGATGCACGACGCGGACGAGATTGAGATAGTACAGGGACGCCATCCCGTGATAGAGGTCTTCAGCAGCGAGCCGTTTATCCCGAACGACCTCTACATGAATAATTCCACAGAGCGTTTCCTGATCATCACCGGCCCCAACATGGGGGGCAAGAGCACCGTCCTCAGGCAGACGGCGATCATCAACATACTGGCGCAGATGGGTTCATTCGTTCCGGCGCAGAAGGCGCGGCTGCCCCTTCTCGACCGCATATGGACGCGCGTCGGCGCATCGGATGATCTGGCGGGCGGGCGCTCGACCTTCATGGTTGAGATGACGGAGACGGCTGCCATACTGCACAACGCCACCCCGCGCTCGCTCGTGCTGCTGGACGAGATCGGTCGCGGTACTGCCACCTTCGACGGGCTCTCGATCGCGTGGGCCGTGGCCGAGCACCTGCACGATTCGCCGGAGCACGCGGCCAAGACGCTTTTCGCCACGCATTACCACGAGCTGACGGAGCTGGCCGAAAGACTGCCGGGCGCGCAGAACTACCAGATCACAGCCGCCGAGCGCGAAGGCGAAGTCGTCTTTCTTCATCGTCTCGAAAGGGGGCGCGCTTCAAAGTCTTACGGCATAGAGGTGGCGCGGCTCGCCGGTTTGCCGCCTTCCGTGCTTGAGCGTGCGCGCGATGTGCTGGCGCGGCTTGAGCGTTACGAGCTGGACGTGTTTGCCGAGGAAGAGGCAAAGGCGGGGGAGGCCGATCAGGGCGCGGCGGCAGAAGACCAGTGGGACGAATGGGCGCTCGATGAAGCTGGATTGAAGAGCGCTGCGAGACGTGCGCGCCGCCGCCGCATCGCCGCACAGGCGACGCTTTTCGATGCGACGAATCAAAGCCTGCTTGACGAGCTACGCGACGTTAAGGTAGAAACGCTCTCAGCAGATGAAGCACGCGAACTTCTCCTCAGTTTACGCAGACGCATGGTGTAGCCGCTGCTGGCTGCTGCTGCACGGGTCAGGCCCGCGCGCCTGCAATCTCTTTGCTCGCAGATGAGACCAGTATCTTTCACATGATTGATTCCTTAACTTCTCTTAGCCTCGAACAACAGATCGGACAAATCTTCTATATCGGCTTGCCCGGCCCCGAGCTGGATACGGAAGCGCGCTCGCTGATCGAAACGGTCACGCCGGGCGGCGTCATCATCTTTGGTCGCAACGTCTCCACGCCCGCTCAACTGCGCCAGCTCCTTGACGATATCCGAGCCCTCTCGACCGTCGAGCCGCTGTTCGGTATAGATCAGGAGGGAGGCTTGGTTGATCGCCTGCGGCGCATCTGCACGCCCATGCCGGCGGCCCGCACGATTCGCCAGCACGGCGATCTGGCGGCGGCGCGCTCCCTCGGTCGAATCACTGGAGAGGTGCTGCGCCTCTTGGGCTTCAACATGAATTTCGCGCCCGTCATGTCGATCATGACGGACGAGCGAGACCTGCTCTCGAACGGTCTCTACTCGCGCTCCTACGGTCGCTCGCCCGGCGAAGTCCTCGGCTATACGATGGTCTACCTGCGCGCCTTGCAGGGCTCCGGCCTCATGGGCTGTCTCAAGCACTTTCCCGGAATCGGCGCGGGCGAAGTGGACTCGCACGAAGAGATACCCCTTGTGCATCTCTCGCACGACGACCTGATCGCGCAGGATTTGGCCCCTTACATAGAGCTGTTCCAGCGCGAAGACGACCGCGTGCGCGCCGTCATGGTCAGCCACGGCGGCTTTCCCAACATCGATATTCGTCAGGGTCTGGCGAGCGGACGCATCGAGCCCGCCTCGCTCAATCACAACATCACGACGAGGCTGCTGCGCGAGGAGCTTGGGTACAAGCATCTGGTGCTCACGGATGATCTTGAGATGGGCGCGATCAGCAAGCACTGCGAGATAGAAGAAGCGACCGTGCGCGCCTTTCAGGCCGGACAGGACATGCTGCTCATCTGTTCGCGCCCGGACATCATCCGGCGTGGTTACGACGCGCTGCTGAAAGCGGCGCGCAGCGGCGAGATATCCGCCGACCGCATCAGAGTCTCCCTCGAACGAATCAGCAGCTTCAAGGCTCTCGTCAAGCCGCCCCTCCCCTTCAACATAGAGCGATTCCGCGAGCTTTCGGATGAAGTGGCGGAGTTGAACCGCAAACTCAATTACCAGTACGGAGGGGCCATCCGATGAACGCTCGTCTGATCGCGGCATCGCTCGTCCTGCTGCTGGCGGCGGCGGCAATCATTTCGCCCGGATGCAGGACGCGCTCGGATGCGTTTGTGATCGCGCTCTCCGGCAACATCTCCACGCTCGACCCTATCGGCGCGGCCACAGTCGATGCGGCATCGGAACGCGTGCGCGTCTTGATGTTCAATTCGCTCGTGCGTAAAAACGAGAAGTTCGAGTATGTCCCGGAGCTGGCGTCAAAGATAGAGCCGTCAGCCGACGGGCTGGCCTACACTTTCACCCTGCGCGACGGCGTAGTCTTTCACAACAGTAATGCTCTGACATCCGCCGACGCCAAGTACACGCTCGATACGCTGCTCGCCTCCGGCTCGGGCAAGGCTTCAAGCTTCTTCGAGGGCACGGGCGCGAGCAGGCAGCCATTCATCACAGGCGTCGAAGCGCCGGACGCCCGCACGCTCATTATCCGCCTGCGAAAGCCATGGCTCTCGCTGCTCCCGAACCTTGTGCCCATCGCCATCATTCCCAACGGCAGCGCGGCCACGCAGAAGGACACGCCCATCGGCTCCGGGCCGTTCAAGTTCACGCGCTTCGATAACGCTCAACAGGTGCTCGATCTGGAAGCCTTCCCGCAGTACTGGGAAGGCGCGCCTCAATTCAGTGCCCTGCGCGTGCGAGTGATCAGCGACGCCAACGCGCTTCAGGCCGAACTGCGGACGGGCCGCATACATATTGCGCCGCTGCCGACAAACCTGACGCCGGATGCTCTCAAATCACTCGGGCAGGACTCCAACCTGAAGGTCGAGCAATTCCCCGGCGCTAACATAGTCCATATCACTTTCAACACGGAGAGCGCACCGCTCAACAAAGTCGCCCTGCGTCAGGCCATCGCCTACTCGATTGATCGAGAGGGCATCATCCGAGACCTGCTGCTCGGGCAGGCCAAGATCGCACACTCTATTCTGCCCGAAGAATCATGGGCCTTCGCGCCCGGCCAGAAGTACCTTTACGACCCTGAGCGCGCCAGAAAGATTCTCGATGAGGCGGGGCTGCGCGACCCAGACGGCGACGGCCCACAGATGCGACTTCCCTCTCCCATCGTCTTTAAAATCTCTGCCAGCAGCGGCGCGGCGCGTCAATACTCCGGCGTCATACAGAACCAGCTCAAGCAGGTCGGCATCCCCATCGAGATCGAAACGGTCGAAAGCAACACGCTCACAGACCAGCAGCTCAAGGGCAACTACCAGATGACGACCGGCAGCTGGATCGGCGGCAATCAGGACCCGATCTTTCTCAAAGACCTGTTCGCATCAACGAGCATTCCCAAACCCATAGGCTTCAACCGTAGCCGCTACAACAACCCGGAGCTTGACCCCATACTGCAAGAGGCCGTGGACACGTCAGACCGCAACAAGGCGCTCGGCCTCTACACGCGCGCGCAGGAGATCATCAGCCGCGACGTGCCGATGATGCCGCTCTGGTATCCGGCCAACATGGTCGTCGCAACCAGAAACGTCGGCAATATCAAGATCGACGCGAGCGGTGATTGGCGATTCGTACGCAGTTTGACCGTCCAGAAATAGTTACGCCCCCAAGCCTGACTAAAGCTCGGCGGTTTCCCGTCTGCGGTAGGTCTCTGGTTTCGCTCCGACTTGCAAAGCGCCTTCAGACACACTCCGCCCACGGATTAGCCCTGCGCGCCGCGATTTGAAATGCTCTTATGATTGTTTGAGGTTCTACTCGACTCTGGATAAGGCGAACGAGTAGCGCTGCCCGCATCCTCCGAGATAATTCCCGACATAATAGTCGGTCATATATCCGGGCGCGGAGATTCTTAAAATGAGAATTGATTGATCGTTTTCAGACGTGCAAAATCCGAAGTTGTGGATACTCCCTTCGCGAGCTCTGGCGAGATCGTCCGTAGTCTTTACGCGGGTAAATACCCGCGTAGAGTTAGCCCGCTCCTTCAAAGGGTTGCCGCAAACATCAGTGGAGATACCCAGCGGCACAGCTTGCTTTAACAAATCCCCGGCATCGTCGGAAGACAACTTGAGATGTAATCCACCACCATCTCCTTCAATCCCACTCTTGACCTTAAACTTCAGGAACTGTTCGTAAGGGACTTCCGCTATCAGCTCGATTGTGACGTCGGAAACATTCTTCCCCCTGGAATCCAGCACTATGAATTTTGAGAATTTGTAACCACACCTCTGAGCTTGTGCGCCGAAGGCAGGCAGCAGCATGAGGAGAATTCCAAGCGACATAGACGTGACTGTTCGCACGAATGTCATCTTAGCATCTTCCGAATTCTTATATAATCGTCCGGCTATCGAATTTCACCTCGGCCTCTATTCCTCCGATAGATACTCATCAAAAATACTGGCGACACGTGGGCTGGGACGGCTGACGGCTCCATCTTCCCATGCCCTGACCGTTGACGACGACACGCCGAGCTGCCGCGCAAGCTGCGACCGCGTCAATCCATCACGCTCGCGGGCGGCGCGAATGCTTTCCCCAAACTCACGTGGGTCTGGGTCGGGGTCTTGGCCCAGAAAGCTCGTGACTGCGGGCTTGAAACGTGCGCTCGGCTGATCCTGCCCGCGTTCCCACCTCCTGTAGGTCGCAGGCTTCGCCCCGATTCGCGTGGCGGCGTCAGCCACACTGAGCCCCAGCTCGGCACGGCGCTCGACAAGCTGTGCGCCCAGATCACCGCGTATGGGTCGCCGGTTCACGATGAAGAAATTTTCGCTCACCGCTGTGCCGGCTGGTGTCTCGACCTCGATGACTCCGGTAACCGCGTCAAGCGTGACGGTGGCGGTGATTTGACTGTCGCCGTCCACCACGAAGTCGACATCGCCGCCACCGATACGAACCGCTGTTGCTCCTGTGAAGTTTGCGCCGAAAATCGTCACGCGAGTGCCGGTTCGACCGGAGGCGGGAAAGAAGCTCGTGATTTCCGGGGCTAAGATCAGGTGTGCAATCAACCGCTCGACGATGCCTTTGGTTCCGTTAAGGAGTCGATCTCTTTGGGCAGTTATCGGGTTTTGAGTTGTTGGCTCCACTAAAGGCGGAACGTGAAGGTGACCCGAAGCCAGGGTTGGTTTAGCACTATTGCGCGCGAGCGCGGCACGATAGAAGATTTCGTTGGAAAGAAAATTACCGCCTGACCCCTCCTGCGAAGTTTGCTTCGGGTCGGGGGCGTCATTAATGACGGTAAACGCAGCTTTGTCCTTATCATCGAGGAGCGGCTCGGGGCGAAAATTGGGCGGGACTGCCATGACGCGATTCTCCGGCTTATCCGGTGGAACTTTGCGATTAACTGAAATCGACTCGGCGACGCTGTCTATACTATACGACTGATCGATGACGAAGGGCGCGCTTCCGGTCGCGCTCGGGCTTGCCACCTCTTCGGCCTTCGTTATTACTGTCCTGAAAGGCAGTGTGCTTTGCAGGAATTCAGCGCCGGGGGGCATCACGACCGGCGTCTCCCGTTTATTGTTATTGTCGGTTCCTGCGCCTCTGGTGCGCGCCGCCCAGCGTTCGATGTCGTAGAAGTTCTGGTCGCCGTTCTGACTGATGGTCAGAAGCATGACGATTGAGGCGAGGAGGTCTCGCGGCAGAGCATTCTCGACCAATCCATCATTAAAGTCCTTAAAACGAACCGGGAAAACCGCCGTGCGGAAGGAGACGGCTGGTGATGCACCCAGCGTCTTCCCGTTGAATTCCAGCGCGATCACTCCAGACGGGTTGCTCGCGTCTACTTCACGCCTCAACCCGAACGGGTCAAAACCTGTGATGACACCTTTCCGAGGCCCCGCGCTTGAGCTGAAGCTGATTCTGCCATCGGCGTCCAATCCGCGCGAGGGCCACTCGAACTGTTGAATGATGCTATCGCTCAACGGGAGTCGTTGACGCTTGAAGTATGCGCGCAGTGCGGCGATGCATCTGAGTCGCGCCCAGTAGAGCGGGCGGTCGTCCTTTCTTTGGGCGTGGGTACGCACCTCTTCCAGCGCAGCCTTCCACAGAGCCGCGCCCTGTTGCTGAACGTAGGTTCTGATCCTGTCAATATCCCTTCCCTGATCGAGCAGGTCGGCGTCGAAGCTGACTTCGAAGTTTTCCAGATCAGATGACTGTAAAATGTTCTGCACTTCCTTGAATACTCGCAGGTACTCTTCGAAGGTTTCGTTATTAATGACTGTCAAATCCGGCAAGGGTTGCGCGATTCTCACCTTCGTGTTGGCGTCGTCGCTCGTGACGCTTAACCTGATGTTGACTTCTGTGTCTGCGTTATTGACCGCGCGGCCCGGCGGAACGAGTTTATCGAGCGGGCTGTTGCGGCTGGTGATCGTGCCGACCTCAAGGTTATTAGGTTTGATGGTAAGGCCTGCGACCACGATTGGCTTACTCAGGTCTTTACCCCTGAGATTGACCGTGACGTGACTCCCGGACTGCGCGAGGGTTCCGGTAAAAAACAGCTCCGGGTTGTTCGAGTTGCGGTTGCGGCCAAAGCCAAGGCCGGCAAGCGGCGCTGCCATAGAAACGCTATCCACTTTAAAGGTCAGTGTCTGTTCCTGCGTGACACCACCTCCCAGAACGATTCTGGCCTGAAGCAAATAGTCTCGCTGAATTTCAAAGGGCTCATTTCGTTCGAGAATGGAGGTAGGAATCAACTTCGGCGGGCTGCTCTCGTCCTGATAGACCAACGTCAGCGAAATCGTAAGCTCGCCCGCGACGGGAGCGCTTACGATTACCGGCAGATCGCCGGCCTTCACCGCCGGCATCAGTCCGCGGGCGAGAAAACTGAGAATGTCGAAGCCCAGCACCCCGCCCGGCCAGAAACTGAATTCCGGGGGCTCTTCACCCGGCGGCGGGTCTACGACGCGCGAGGTGGTCACCTTCGCGGCGATGACATTGTCGCCCGCTTCAACGGCCAAAGCATCGCCGGGCGTGAGCAGGTCTGGCTCGAGCACGTTCTTATTCGGAAAGACGAGATAAAACTCGACGCGACCGATTTCGCTCAAGTCTATCCGCTCTCTGTTCGGAATGGGATTGCCTGCGTCATCAACCGGTTGGCCCAGCGCCGTGATAGTGTCAGTTTCGGCAAGGTTCAATTGCAGCGGCGGCGGAAAGCCGTCCGGCGTCCGACCCGACACAATAACAACCTTCATCAGATTCTCGCTGGCCTGCGCGCTCAGGCAATACTCGGCACGAAACCGCCCCTGAATTATCTGTTCATCTCCGCCATCCTCGAAGCGTATCAGTTCGAGGCCGAAGTCCCATGGTATGCAGCAGGGGCCGGCTTCAAGAGGCATATAGTAAGAGACCTGACCACCGAACGAATCGGTGAACACGGATTGCCCCCGGTCTTCCGCGAGTTGGAAGCGTCCATTGCACACTAACGGTTGGTTTTGAATTGGCCCTAGGCGGAGGAAATGCACTTTGTGCTTGAAACGCGTGCGGAAATTAAAATGCCCGTTGGAATCGATGCTGAAGTCGATGTTGACCCTCAGGTTGAAGGAGAAGAGCACTTTCAACGACCCGCCCGGCTGCACCAGCGCAACCACGAAGGCCACTATAAAGTCTATGTCCACAAGGAGAGCAAAACGAATCGAGATGACGAGTGAGCCGATGGCAAACGGGTAGTCGTCGAAAAACTCGTTGAAGAGGCTGAAGGGCGAGATTCGGTAACGAAACCCGATAATGAGAACAATCTCGATGTGAATTATCAGCTCGACGTGAAGGGCCACCAGAAGACCCATGCCGCGCAGGCGAAACAGCTTGCCGACCTGTGCAAGGACAGGCGTGTGGCTGAGCGCGTCGCCCACGCCGTTGTCAAAGAATGGAACGAGGCGCACCTCGTTAAAGAGCTGAATCCTGAACGTGCGTTCAAATATCCGAATGTAGAAGTCGCCGAAGTTGAAGGAAAAGAGAGAGAGCGACTCGCCACGGGCGGGAAAGATTACGCTGTCTGTGGCCGTCGGCCCGACGATCTGCTGTCCCGGGAAGGGCGTCATCGTCAGGGCCAGCGCCCCGTTTTCGTCGCCGCTTATGTCCGGGTCGCCGTCCACGGGGGCGCTCATCGGGCTATCGCCCGCAGGCGACTTCGCCGCTCTGGATTCCACGCTCGGGGAGACTGCGACCGACATCGCAATCTGGCTCATCTCGCTGCCGACGGAGTCGAGCACGCGGAGTTGTGCCGACTCCGGAACCGGCACGTTTTCCAGGAAGCTGACGATGGCGGCGACTGTCTGGTCGTCGCTCTTCTGCATATGCAGGCTCACGCCCTCGCCCATGTCCAGCGAGCAGCCTTCGAGATTCCTGCCGGCCACCATCACCAGATTCGGCTTGCTCGGATCGACGCTGCCTGTGAAGGCCAGCAGCACGGGAACGGCTCGCGGCAACACGGTGAACATCTGACGACTTGTCTGGAAGACGCCGTCTGTCGCCGCGCCCGGACGGAGGCTGGCGAGAACCTGAATGGCCTTGCGCTCATACTGCTCTAGCGGCGGCGTGGCCATCACACGCACGGTCAGGATGAGTGTATCAATACCGCTTGCCTCGTCCGTGCTGCTCGAAAAGCCGGAGTAGGCGACCTGAACCCGGCTCGAACCGCGCAGCGCGACGATCCCTTCATTGTAGGCGGCGATCAGATTGCGACCGCGGATAGTGAGTTCAGATTCGGTATCTTCAATCACCGTCAGCGGCTCGATGCCGAGAACCTCAGCATACAAGCTGTCTGCATTCGTCACGTAAGTGAAAGCACCGGGCTTCGTGGCAGAGCCGCCGTCGGGATTGACCAGTCCAACGTCAACGCTCCCGACCTGCTCGGCCTGCGGCAACCTGGCTGTCACCCGCGCGGAACTGACGAAATGCACCTCCGGCGACTGGTTGCTGCCGAAGAAGACTTCGGCCCCGGGCTGAAAGCCTGAGCCGTTAATCGTCACGTCTATTCCGCCCGCGAGGGCTCCGCCTATAGGCGAGACGCTGGTTATCCGAGGGGTTTGAATTGGCGGGTCATCATCTCCATTGCCGGGAGCAATCGGGAGTTCGGGTTGAGGGTCGTTTTCGGACATGACATCTCCTTGTGAGCAGGAAGGGAGGCGAACGCATTTCGGTTCGAGTACTTTTATCCAGTGGGTGAGCCGGGCGAGGAGTCGCGATACATTTTGTACCTGCTGGCGGTCAGTGCGAGGGGTTACAGGCAACCGTAAGCGCAGCTTAGTCCTCAGGCAGACCTGTGTCAATAGTGAGAGGACTTACGGTTACTAAAGAGGTCATATAGCCATCCTGATCGACGGGGTTTCCGGCGTCATCACAGGCAACCGAGCGCGCCTCCGCGCATCTAATTTCCGTGCTGTTGAGAATGCCTGAAATGGCTGCCGTTTTGAGCGCCTGAATTCTTAAAAGCATCGCTGATATCCCCCCTGCTGATTAATTAATCAAAAGCTCAGGAGAAGAAAGAAGAATGCGTAAGCTGTTCCTCGTCGTGCTTTTCGTTGCCGCAACATTCACCTTAGGATTGGCCCAACAGACCGGCTCATCAATACAGAATATGGGACGAGCGCCCATAGGGGAGGACGGCGTCGGTCGCGTGGACGCCCGTATTCTTGACGATCAGGGGAATCCGATCAAGGGAGCCAAGGTCGAGTTGAAGTCGAAGCGCACGGGCGGTCGCCTGTGTGAAGCGTGGAACTGGTCGAATGCGGCTGGACAGGCTGTGCTTCCCCCGCTGCACATGGGCCGGCAGCTCAAGCTCACTATTCAAGCCCCCGGCTTCGTGAAGCAGACTATCTCGCTCGATGCGGGCAGCCTCCGAGAGCCCGTCGTCATCAAGCTTGTCAGGAAGGGTTAAGCCCTCTCGTAACGACTACAATTTAAAAAGGTCATGCCGGTAACATTATCGGCGTGACCTTTTTTTTTAAAAATCAACTTGCAGCGCACGCAGAGTTTTCTGCAACTCCTCGCGTGAGACAGCGCCTTCGCGTATCATCCGCGCCGTTGCCCCGCTGACATCCAGCACGGTCGAGGGTTTATCGCCGCTTGACGCTCCGCTGTCAACGATCAGGTCTAACTCTTCCGGGAAATAGCTTGCAACCTCTGCGGCTGTGCGTGCCGGCGCAGCTCCCGCCGTGTTGGCGCTGGTGGCGGTCAGCGCGCCGCCGCAGATGCGTATGAAATCCCGCACGCTGTTATCGTCCGGCAAGCGCAGGCCCACAGTTGCGCTCCCCGCCGTGATCTCTTCGGGCACAAGGTCGCGCGCCTTGACCACCAGCGTCAAAGCGCCCGGCCAGTGCCTTCGGCTGACCTCTTCAAACAACTCCGAGCGTTCCTTTATAAAGCGCTCGGCCTCCGCCACGTCGCTGAGGACGATCAGGATAGGCTTGCCTCCGTCTCTTCCCTTTAACTCATTGAGCTTGCGGAGCGCGCTGCGGTTGAAAGGGTCTGCGCCGAGCCCGTAAAACGTATCGGTGAGGAATGCGACGACACCGCCGCCGCGGATGAGACTGGCCGCCCGCTGGCGTGTCTGCGGGCTATCGACGACGAATTTCATGATCAGCACCGTGGTCGCATACCATTGCCCGCCTCGATGGCGTGATGCCCCAAGGCTTAGACAGCATGGCTTTCGTCGCTCGTCTTGACGCCGTAGCCCAGACCGTCTCCGATGGAGAGGATTTCGGCGCGCAAGTGTGGATGCCTTATAAATTTCTGATTGAATTCGCGCAGCGCTTCCGTTGAAGCTGTCTGGTCGGGCGAACGTATCTGGCCTGCCACCTGCCCGCCCCACAATAGATTGTCAACGATGACGACGCCGTCTTCGCGCAGCATCGGCAGCGCAAGGTCTAAATACTGGCCGTACTCTTCCTTGAGCGCGTCAATGAAGACCAGATCAAAGGTCTCCGTCAGGCGCGGCATGACTTCGAGCGCGCGGCCACGCTCAATGCGGACGCGCTCGCGCATGCCGGCACGAGTCAGGTACTCCTCCGAACGCGCGATCATCTCTTCACTGGGCTCGATTGTGACCAACTGTCCGTCGGCAGGCATACCGCGCAGAAGGTGTATGACGGAATAGCTGATAGCCATCCCTATCTCTAAAACTCGCCGGGCTTTTATCGCGCGCGCCGTGATCTCAAGAAACAGCGCCACCTCGCGATCAGCAATCGGCACTCTATGCTCTGCGGCATAGGCTTCCATCTCGGCCAGAAGCCCAGTGCTTTCGGGCAGCAGACGATCCAGATACTCCGCCTGCTCCCGCTGAATAATCGCGTCAAGACGTGCTTTCATCTCTTTTGTTTCCCGTCCGCAGATTGATGATTTGAATTACCGCAGGCAAGTCTAACGGTAAAGCCAATCGCGTGGCAATCAGTCGTGGTAGATGAACACAAGAGGTCAGCACCGCATAAGGTCTCCGGGCGGGTACTCAGTGCTAAGAGACCTGCCCGGAGACCTTGGGCTGTAATGACTGTAGGCTGCACGCCCCTTTTTTACTGCAACTTGGTACTAGTACATGGCGGCGGAGACGCGCGCTCGCGTCTCGGGCTGCCTGTGCAGCTCGGGCGAGCCGATGGTGGGCCAGACATCCTCTGCGCTAATGTGTGTCGGCAGATCACGGCCCGTGCTGAGGACGAAACCGAAGCTCTGCTCTCGCCCTAGATTACCGTGCGTGGCCTGTAGGAAGGCGAAGATGTCCATCGTGAAGCTTCCGGTGTAGAACCCGTCTTCCAGATTGACGATGACGTTGGCGCGATTGCTGACGTGCGCCGTCAGGCCCTCGTGGATACGGCGCAAAGCATCAGGGCGCGCATCGTCACGAGTCGCCGCAAACCAGTCTGCCCCGCTGACGAAGCCGTCTGCATCCGACAGACCCTTCGACTTCAATTCAACGGCAACGGCAGCGAGCCCGAGCGGGTCGCCTCTCTCCGCAAGGTAGCGAAAGCTCTCGCCTCTTCGCTCTATGACGGCGCGGCCCGTGCGCGCAATGATGTGCACGACTCCTCCCTTTTCGTACGCGGCGATGTCCACGCCCTTCGCCTCAGACATCGCCTGAGCAAGGCGCGCCTCATTACTCTCTCTTGTAAACAGCACGGCGCAGCCGACCAGACCGTATTGCGGCATGACGACGCTGCGCTCATCGCGCACGCGATTCTCAAGACGAAAACCTTCACGCCGCAGAGCAGACTTCAGGGAGGCGCGGCTGTAACGCCTGAAGTGGTTGCCATGATCTGAGAAGATGGTGACTTCCAATTGCCCCTGGCTGTCGCGTATGAGGTCTGTCACGGTCTCGTCGAGACGCGTCATAAAACTTCGGAGCAGCGTTTCGCCGCCCAGATGGGCCAACGAATCGGACGCGCCCGTGTAAGCGAAAAAGACAGGCTCCTTCGAGGCGCGAAATTTTTGTCGCAGGCGGGCGAGGTCCGTGAGCGCTTCAAGGTAAGTGCTCAGCGGCGGCGCTGCATACCCGAGCCCGCTCTTGATCGCCGACGGGTGATAATCGAATAGCTCTCGAAACGTGCCACGGATGAACCGCCCGCCCTGAAAACGTTCGAGCAGCCCGCCGCTCATACGATTCTTCTCCACGTCGAAGAACTTATCCTCGTAGCCGGGCGACGAGACAGCCCCAGCCGGCTTGAGAATCTCCGTCATCGCCACGTTGGTGAGCGTGGGAAAGGGCGCGATCATGCGCGACGGCTCGCGAAACTGCCTGAAGCGCCCCTCTCGACGCATCTTCTCGATCAAAGAGAACCCGACGCCGTCGACGCAGATGATCAGGCGGCGCGGCGCGCCCGCGCTCCTTTCACCTTCCGCCACGGTAGCCGCCGGGAAACCCATGCACGCCGCCACGAAAAATATCAGTGCAAGCACAAACGCCGCCGCCCGTCGCTCGAAATTTGAAATCATCTTCTTCCTATTCATCAGCGTATAAAAGCCATGTCCGAAGTATTCGGACGACACTGCTTCGCAGGCCCGCGACCGGTCGCGAAGCCTCTGCCACACGCGACAGTGCAAAGATCATGCCGGGGCTAAGAAAGGATGAAGGCGGAAGGATGAAGGATGAAAAGAATGCTGGCGGTTCTTGAAAGCATTTACTTCATCGTTGCCGCCTTCCGCCTTCATCCTTGCTTTTATCTGTCAGTTGTCGGATTTATCTTGCGCGTCGCCGGAGACGGAGACGTAGCGGCGCGCGAGGCCGAGCTCGCGCAGCTTGTGTTGTAGAGACTGGCGGTGCATGCCGAGGATGGCGGCGGCGCGTGTCACGTTGCCGCCGGATTCTTCCAGACAGCGGGCGATATAACGACGCTCGAACTCGCGACGGTCTTCGCGAAAGTCCGCCGTGAAGGGGACGACGAGCCCGCCCGACACATCTACCATAGCTTGAGGGGCTGCCGCCGCCGCCTCCTCGACCGCTTTAACCTGCCCGTCGTTGAGTTCTTCGGGCAGGTCGCGCGCCGTCAGCTCTTCGCCTTCGGCGAGGATGGTCGCGCGCTCTATGACGTTCCGCAGTTCGCGCACATTACCGGGCCACTCGTATTCGAGCAGCCGTCGCAGGGCGCTCGGCGCGAGGGCTCGCGGCGGCAGGCCGTAGCGTTCGGAGGCGAGGCGCGCGAACGCTTCGGCGAGCACAGGGATATCCTCGCGCCTTTCCCTGAGCGGCGGTATCTCTATGGTGACGACGCGCAGGCGATAAAAGAGGTCGGCGCGAAAATTGCCCGCCACGATGTCCTGTTCCAGAGGGCGATGCGTGGCGCTGACGATGCGAACGTCGACCGCTATCGACTCGTTGCCGCCGAGCCGCTCGATGCGGCGTTCTTCGAGAGCGCGCAAGAGCTTTGCCTGCACATTCGGGCTCATGTCGCCGATCTCGTCCAGAAAGAGCGTGCCGCCGTCCGCCTGCTCGAACTTTCCCTGCCGTCTGGCCGAAGCCCCCGTGAATGAGCCCTTTTCGTGGCCGAACAATTCCGACTCGATAAGCTCCGAGGGCAGCGCGGCGCAGTTGACGGCGACAAACGCGCGCGCGCGTCGCTGAGTGCTGCGCTCGTGTATCTCGCGCGCGACCAGCTCCTTGCCCGTACCCGATTCACCGCGCACGAGGATGGTCGCATCCGTCTCGGCCACTTTTTCGATCAGCGCGCGCACGCGTGCAATCGCGGCAGAGCCTCCGATCAAAGAGCCTCGCTGTGCCCCCTCAATCTCTATGCGGCGACGAAGGCTGCGATTCTCGCGCCTGAGACGTACGGTCTCGAACGCGTTCTTGACGGCGAGGCGCAGATCATCCACCTCGAAAGGCTTGGCAAGGTAATCGTGCGCGCCGGACTTGATGGCCTCGACCGCCATGCGCTCTGAGCCGTGCGCCGTGATGAGTATGACGAGCGGCCCTGTGCTTTCCGCGCCTTTAAGCTCGTGCAGGAAATCCAGCCCGCTCGTGCCCGGCAGATTCACGTCCAGCAGCAGCAGGTCGGTCTGCTGTTTTTGCAGGAGGGCACGCGCCGCCTCGACACTCTCCGCCTCCTCAATCGAGTAACCGAAACCGCTCAGCGCGCGCCGCATGCCATAGCGCGCCGCCTCTTCGTCGTCGACAATCAGTAATCGCAATTCCTCTTCCGTCCTTTGCGTCATGACGAGATTCTCCGAAAGTGGATTGTCAGCATTTCGCGTGCCAGCCCCTGATTGAAGATGCGCGGTCTCATTTCGCGGTCGCATATTAACCGAAGCGAGCGCCATCACTCTAATCGAAAAGGGCACGCCTTCGGCTGCAATCAAAGCAACCGAAGACGCGCCCTGTTAGATGCGGGGCAAGGGACGTTTCGTCTTAAACGGTTCTGTCCCTTGAATTCTCCTTCAAACGACTTTCAGGAAATTCTCTTCACTGAAACCACCAGCACGAGCATTTCGTTCGTCGGCCCGAGGCTCATTGTGCCGACAACCACCGGCTCGTTTTCCGGTATGCTGAGCGTGGTGCTGATGCCCGTGCCTTCATAGTTGACGGTCTGTGATCCGCTGCTACTACTACTGCTCGCGCTGCTACCGGCCATTATGGGCAGACGCGCACCGAAGTGCATGCGGAAGTGGACGAGTTTTTGCTGAGAGCCGGCAGGCGCGAGGGTCACATCCGTCAGCACCAGATCGTAGAAAGAGGGCACGCTGGAAGTTGGCGGGGTCGTCCCCAACAGTGGCCCGGCGATGCCCTTGGTGGTGCTGTCAGCTCCGTTGCTGACCCGGTTGATGAAAGTCGCCGCCCAACGATAATGAGTGTAGGGCAGCGATGCTCGCAGTTGCCTGATAGTCGCGTCCAGTTGCGGCGGAAGCTTTGCCCCTTCGCCCGCGCTGTTCGATGCCACGATCAACTCTAACTTCACTTCGAGGTCAATATCTTCACGCGTGGTTGAGGTGGTCGAAGCTTCTCCCTGCCTCTGGGCCAATACGGGGCGGGTGTCGGCAAGCTGACAGCAGAGCATGATTGAACAGACGAATACCACCTGCTTGAATCGTGATAGCGACATGATTCTTCTCCTGTTTGAAAATTCATAGAGGCGCTGAGCCTCAAAAGCGCACTTCCCTTCGGCGTGCCGTTTATTGTAACGCGCGGGTGGGGGAAAAGTGGCAGAGATGCCGGTAAAAAATTTGAACTGTAGAAGACCTTTGATGATGAGTCGCCAGTTCAGGGCGCTTCGCTTGTTTGGATTGAGGGTGTCATCAACTCGTCTTCAGAGGCTGTCGCAACTCAAAGCTCGCGCCCGTCCCGGCTTCGCCTTCAGGGAGAAGACTGGTCGTGCCGCCTATGTCTTCCATGCGTTTACGCACGATGGCGAGCCCGAGCCCTGTGCCGCGCTGCTTGGTGGTAAAGAAAGGCTCCCAGATGCGCTCGCGCAAGTGCGGCGCAATGCCTGGGCCGCTGTCTCTGACGATGAAGAGCAGGCTATCGGCATCTGTGCGCGCTTCGACGCGAATGTGCCCGCCGGCTGGCGTCGCTTGCAGCGCATTGAGCAGTAGATTGGAGAGGGCGTCGCGTGTCGCCGCCGCGCGCACGCCGTCAAGCTCCTGACTCGTCTCCGCGAGGCATTCCAGCTCGACGTTGCGAGCGGCGGCTTCGGCGCTGAACAGCTCGACGACGGAGCGCGCCAGCTCGTCTGCGCGGCAGGGCGCGATGGCGGGCGGCGTCGTCCGCGCGTAGCTCAGGAGCTGCGTCACGCTGCGGCTGAGGCGATCGGTTTCGCCCACGATCAGGTTGAGGTCGCGCCCGTATTCGCGCGACAACTCCTTATCCTCGCGCATCACCTGCGCGATGGATTTGATGGCCGAGAGCGGATTGCGAACCTCGTGGGCCACTGTCGCCGCCATCTGGCCCAGCGCCGCCAGACGCTCGCCGTGCGCCAGCCTGCGCTCAAGCCAGACGTTCTCCTCGACCAGCCGACAATCTTCGATGGCAACCGCCACCTGCCCCGCCAGCACCTCAAGCACGGCGCGCGCATCCGGCGTCAGGGCGTCCGCCCCGGCGTCAATCAGCATCAGTCCGACCACATGATCTTCGCGCCTTAAGGCATAAGCGATCTCGAACCCCAGCTCACGCACGCTCCGCTCGCCCTCTAGAGCCCGCCACCCATGTTCACGCGCCTGCTCGATAAGACTGTCCATCGATTCCGTTGCTTCGTCGTGCGACTCCGTCTTCTTCTGCTCATAAAGCAACGCGTCGGCGTTATCGGATTCGTCGGTCTGTGGACGATGGAGGTGAATACGCACGCGACGCAGGCCGAGCGCCTGCGCCGTCCGCTCTTCGACGAATCGCAACAGCTCAGGCAGTTGCCTATACTGCCCCGCCTGTGCGGCGATGCGCGCCACCACTTCGCGATAGAGCGTCGCCTCGCGCTGAAACAGGCTGTGGAAACGCTTTTCGATCCAGCGACGCAGCGGCGCGGCCAGCAGCGCCAGCGCGAGTATGAGCAACGTTTCGACAACCCCTGCGCGCAACTGGTAACGCGCCGTCAGCCAACCGCCGAGCGTGCGTATGCCGTAGAGATAAGCCGTCAGCACCACCGCCGCGAAAGAAGCGACGATCAGGCTCTCCTTGATAATCAACTCAAGATAACGATAGCGATAGATGTAATAAGCGATCAGCGCGGACGGCAGCAGAGAGCCGAGGTTGGCAATCGTCTTTAAATAGTCTCCCCAGCTCGTCGATTCGCCGACGCCCAGTCCGTAAACGGCCACGAGCAGTATGCCGATGGCGACAAACGAGACGGCAAGCGTACGCATCGCGCGCCGCTCATTCTGCGAAGAGGAGCGGCGCGCGATCAAAAGGTCTGTGACGGCGATGAAGCAGAGCACGTAGGCGGCCCACAGAGCGAAGGGCAGCACCAGATGCGAGAGCTTTTCAAACATCGGCGCGTAAGCCCCGCGCCAGATGGACGGGACGGCGATAACCAGAAAGAGCGCCGGGATGTAAGAGAGATAAACGCGCAGGCGCTCGCCCGGCTTTAAGCCTCTGTCATGAGCGCTGGCCCACAGGTGCAGGTGAACGTGCAGGAGAAAAGAGTAGGAGAGGGTAATGCTCAGGACGGCGAGCGTATCGGCAAGGCGCAGCGGCACGGCCCAACGCTCCCGCTCAAGCCCGAGAATTCCCTGTAGCGTCAGGATAAGATTGCTGACATGCCAGACGCCGAACCCGACTGTGAGAGCCAGCAAGACTCGCTCGACGCTTATCAATCCGCGCCGCCGCCGCCACAGCAGCGCACCCATCCATAGATGCAGCGCCGCCCCAGTGCTATAACCGATGAGCTGTACGACCTCCAGCAGCTTCATATTTAAGAACAGTGATGTGTGACGAGTGACGAGTTCAAGACTCAAAGCTTTAGTCAGGGCCTGTCACTCGTCACTGCTTTCGTGTCACTGATTTATAGCTGTGTTCTGGGAGCCTGTGAGTGTGAGCGTGATTTCGGTGCGCCGGTTGCGAAGGCGTCCGCTCGGTTTGTTGTTGGGCGCAACCGGGTTGGCGACGCCCATCCCGCTCGCCTGTATGCGCGCGCCGTCCACGCCCGCCGAGATAAACTGCTGGGCCAGAGCATGTGCGCGATCCTGCGTGAGCTGTTGCAGAGACGTTTCGTCGCCGCGATTGTCCGTGAAGGATTGTATGACCACCTGATAGTCTGGATTGTTGGCTAAGAGCGCCGCGAGCGTTTCCAGTCTGGCGTTTGCCGCCGGGGCAAGCTCGCTGGCGCGGGCGTTGGCCCAGACTGATTCCGGCAGCACCAGCGTGAGGCCGTTCGCGGTCTCGCGGACAGTTCCGAAACGCGAGAGCGTTTGTTTGAGCGTCGCGGCTGAAGTGCGTTGTTGGGCGATGCGCTGCTCTTCGGCCTGTCGCGCCGCGAGCGCCTGTCTTTCGCCCTCTATGCGCGCCAGCTTGACCTTGGCATCCTCGCCTTCGGCCCGGACAGTATCAATCTCGTCGCGCAGGCGCGCGACCTCCGAGCGCAGATCGCGTAGCTGCTGTGTGGCGTTGGCAGCATCTCTCTCCGCCAGCTCGCGCGCGTGCTGCTCGCGTGCCAATGCCGAGCGAAGGTCTGCTATCTCCTGACTGGCGGTGGCGGCTGTTTGCTCGGCCTGGCGCACGGCGGCGTCGCGGCGAGCAATCTCGTCACGTCTTTGCTTGGCCGCGCGACGGGTTTCGGCCATCTCTTCGGCCCTTGCGCCCAGACTGACAGCACGGCGGGCGATGGCGTCCACCTCCGCCTCAGACTGCTTCAGACGCCAGGCGTTTTCCGCCTCCTCCAACTGCGCCTGCGCGTCCCTCAGCTCCTCCGCCGCCTCGCGCTCAGCCCCGGCGTAGCGGGCGAGGTTGATCGCCTGTCGCGCGCCCAGAAGCGACGTGGGAGTCTTGCGATAATCAGTGTCGGCGACTTCGGGCACGCGCGGGTCGTTGAAATAATCGCTGCTATTGCCGACATACTGGACGTTGATGGTCGCCACCTCCGCGCCGTTGGCGCTCTGCGGCGGAAGATTTTCAAGGACGACCATGCGGCTCGGGCCGCGCACGAGGAAATGCGGCTCAGCCGTGACCATCAGCGCGAAGCTTTGGAGCGGGGTCGTCACGTCCAGCTTCGAGTCGATAATCATGCTGCCGCTTCTTTTGATCTCGCCCAGATTATCGACGCGCCCTTCGGGCGAGATAGCCCACAGCACATAGGTCGTATAGACGCCGCCCAGCTCCGAGGCGCGCGGAAGATTTTCTATGCTCAGCTCAACGCGCGTGCCGCGACGCCCGGCGCGTCTGACCTTGGCCTCGCCCTTCAAGCGCGGCAGTCGAGTTGTGCCGCGAAACCTGACGTTGACGGTTTGATCTAACGGGTACGTGACGGCGACGCTCTGGCGAGCGACATCGCCCTGTGCAAAGCCTGTCGAGATGATGGCGGCCAGAAGCAGCAGGCAGGCGTAAATTCTGCGCGCGGCGGTGAAGGTGTAGGCCGGGTAATTCATAATAAAGATTGCTCCTTCGCTCAAAATAGGTGTCCGCCCAAAGGGATTGTCTCATCCGCGGGCAAGCCGGGGAGGGCTCTTCGTCCACTTGCATGGATGCGCCCACGCGGCGCATTGTTGCCGGAGTTGGCCGCTAGAATCAAGAAGAAAGGCGGCGGGCGGCACGTTGGCAACGATGAAAGGAACGCTTCTTATATCTCAATTTCTTTTACTTCGTCCTTCATCCCCGCTCTGGTAAGATAGGCGCGGCCCATTCAGGATTTCATCAAATGAGTTTACGAAAAAGACCAGAGCCCCCATTCGTAAGGAGAAGATTGTGCGATGAAAATTAGACCCTTTATGATCGCCCTCGGCGTCGTCCTAAGCATGTCCGTCGTCGGCTGCTCGAAAAAGAACGCCAACAACAGCAATAATGGCAATGCCAACTCGACGGCGACCATGACTGAGAACAGTAATACGGAGACCACCTCTACAGAGACTACGCCGACTGATGAAGGCAATTCATCCGGCTCAACGGGAAGCAGAAGCAAGTCCTCACGCGATAAGCGCAGTTCCAACAACGGCGGCGACCGGACGGCGAGCCGTTCGGGTGATCGGGCCAACAAGACCGATAATACTCGCTCGAATAAGACCAACAACCGCACGGAGCGACAGGTGCGTGATGCCGCCGACGAAGCCGCGCGCCGCATACGCGGTATTCTCAACGGAAGACCCTGACCGGCCCTTTAGCTATCAGCGCGGGCGTCAGTAATAAGCAAGACCAGGAGGCTGCTTTTGATAAGGGCAGCCTCCTGGTCTTGGCCCATAGCTTTCGGGCGTTTCAATTCCGACTGCCTGCGCGCACGACGCTAGACCGCCCGGCGCAGAGCGACCAGCTGCACGACGATCAACGCAATCGCGCAGAGCAGTAGAATATGTATGAAGCCGCCCTTGTGTAAGAGCATCCCCCCGGCCCATATCACGACGAGCAGCACCGCGACAATCCAGACCATCACTCACATTCTCCTTACTCTATCACTCGAAACTCCCTGCCGATGCCCTTCTAACGTATAGCGACTTTCACAGACCCCTGTGGCAAGCCGACGGCCCGCAGGCCCGTGCGCGCCGCATCCGTCCCGACCAGAAAGACGCTTTTGCCGCCGTCGGCTATCGCCGTCACGAGGCTTCGCATAGAGGCGTTCTTTTGGAGCGCGCCGCTACCGCCGTCTTCCGCCTTCCAGATCATCGAGCCGTCGCGGCCAGAGAACGCCACCGCGAACGACGGGCCGGCGGCGACCAGCACATCCAATACACCGTCGCCGTTTACGTCCGCGAAGGCCGCCGACGCCGCGTCGGTCGCACCGCCCGCGTACCATCTGATCTTTCCGTCGGCGGCGTTGACGACCACCGTGCGACCGAGCTGCGTAATCATCACGACCTCAAGCTTGCCGTCGCCGTCCAGATCTATGGACGAGAGAAGACCGCGCGGGGCATCGTCTTCGGTGGCGATGCGACCGATGGGTTTCAGATTCGGGTCATTCAAATCCAGAGCGATGAGGTTGCCCTCGACTCCGAGCAGACCGATAGTGCCTTGCACCCCCTGAACGACCAGCAGCGGCGTCGTCGGCTTCGTATCCAGCTTGACGGCGCGCAATCGCTCGCCGTTTATATTACGCATCTCGACCAGACCGTTCTCCAACACTATCATAATTGCGCGCTGGTCGCGGGCCGTGACCTGAACGGGCGCGCCGATCACCGCCGCCTCCAGCTTGACCTCGGCGATGAATTTGCCCGTCCCGTTCAATATAGCCAGATTCGCACTGTCGGCCTCGGCGATAATGATCTCCTGTTTGCCGTCGCCATCAAGGTCGGCGGCCATCCCGCTCGTCGGTCGTCCCTGCAAGCTGGTGCGCCAGAGCCTGCGCCCCGTCGCTCCCTCCAAAGCATGCACACCGCCGCTGAAGGCCGCGACGACATTGGACAGCCCCGCTGCTCCGTCAATAATCAGCGGCGTGAAGGCCGGCGCGCCACCGCTGCCGGTCGGCTCGCCCCTCTTTGCTTCCGGTTTGAAACGAGCAGTCCAGAGCGCGACGCCGTTTGAGCCGTCCAGAGCATAGACCATGCCGTCCGAGTTGACGCCGACCAGATCGAGGCTTGTGGTCGTACGCAGAGGCGCAACCCTCGGCTGCGAGACTTCACCAGTCGCCGTGCGCCATCCTGTATCGCCCGGCGAAAGGAGCGTCGGCGTCGGCGGTGCGGGCGTGGCCCTCGGGATGGGTGTCGGCGTCGGTAAGGGTGTGGGCCTCGGCGTCGGCCTCTGTCTGGGCGTCGGCCTTGGTGTCGGAGAGAGAATCGGTCTTGGAGTCGGAGAGGCTTCCGTTGCAACGGCGACGATGAGGGGAGCGGGCTTTGAGTATCTGCCTGTCTCGGGCGTCGCGCTGGCAACGCGCCAGTAGTAGCGGCCCTCCGGCAGTTCACTGACGAGATACTCAGTGCCCTCCACGGCGCGGTCAAAAATAATGTCCGTGAACTTTGAGTCGCGCGCCAGTTGCAGCCTGTATCGCTTAACGCCCGGGCGTGCCTTCCATTGAATGAGCGCCGTTGGGCCAACCTGCTGCGCGGGGCTCGCCGTCTGCTGGCCCGGGAAAACCGGGACGACCGAGAGCAGTAGGATGAACGAAAGCGCGCGTATAAAACTGGGAGAACGATAGGTCATATGCAAGTATCTATTCGGGCGATGCACGACCTTTCCGCCTCTAACGGGGCAAGGCTCGCGCCGGAAGACTTGTCCTAAAGAGCCTCATTCAATTTATAGCCGACCCCGCGCACGGTCAGCACGTAATGCGGATTCTTCGGGTCGGCCTCAAGTTTTTTTCGCAGACGGTTGATGTGCGGGTCTATGTTGCGCTGGTAGCCCTCGTATTCCGTGCTCCACACCTGATCGAGCAGAGCGTTGCGCGACCATGCGCGTCCGGGCTCGGAAGCGAGCAGTTCCAGTATTTGAAATTCGAGCGGCGTCAGATCGACACGCGTGCCCGCGCGCGAGACCTCATGCCGTCGCTTGTCAATCACAAGATCGCCGACCTCTATACGCTCTCCGCCGTTGGCTGACTGTGACGCCTGCATGGCAGGGCTACGCCTGAGCAACGACTCGACGCGGACTTCCAGCTCGCGCGGGCTGAAGGGCTTAGCCAGATAGTCGTCAGCCCCGGCCTCGAACCCTGCTACCTTGTCGTCAATCGCATCATGCGCCGTCAAAAACATGGCGGGCGTCTGGATGCCGCGCTCGCGCACGCGTCGCAGCAGTTCGAACCCGGTCATGCCCGGCATCGAAACATCAAAGATAAAGCAGTCAAAGCGCCCGGAGACGGAAGGCTCAAGAGCCTCCGCGCCTGACTCCGCTTCTTCAACGTTGAAGCCCAGACGGCGAAAGTACTCCGCCAGCAGCATACGCATGTCCGCGTCGTCGTCAACGATTAGAAGTCGCTTATCCCTGTTCTTCGGATGTATTTGTGTATCCAATCTTTTAGCCCTGAGTTGGAATGAATGTCGGAAGCAGATTATAGCGCAATTACCCATGATCGTGCGCGCCTATTTATGTTTGACGGGGAAACTATTGAGGAGTAGAGTCAGGGTGCGTCACTCTCGCTCCGTGCGACTCGCCTTGCGCGAGCCTCACGACAACGACATTCATTTCACAATTTCTCTCGCCCTGTGGACAGACATCCGGAGATACTCTGCCGCCCGGTGGTGGACTCACCCAGACACTGTAAGCGGTCGCAAGGTTTTAACTGGAGGTTCAAAAAATGGACAGCTTTTTTTCGGAAGTCGGAATTCCTGCCTTTGATTTCGTTCAACTCTCTACGTTCTATCTTGTTATGATGCTGAACTTTTTCGCGCTAAAAGACAAGAATTGGCTCAACCATTTCCTTCTCCTGACATTTGTTCTACAGTGTATATTCTTCATTCTGTTCCACCAGGGCCTCAATGTAAAACTCTTCGCTGCCCTGATGTGCTTGTCGGCCCTAATAGTCCAGTTTGTCGTAATAAGGAGACGAAAAAGGAGAGATCAGGAGCGATCAGTAAGCGCTTGACCAGCCAAGTCATCTATTAATAATGATGCCTCTCGTTTCCCTCCGGGGCATGAGCCGCCCACGTCGAGTCTTTTATCCATAGCTCATAGATTCAGGCGAACATTGCGTTCGCTTGCCGTCCGCTAAGAAGACTTGAGCTTTGAACTTTTGCCGTACGCCCCTGCCCACACCCGCATGTGTCCGCGCCAGCCTTGACGCCGCCGTTTAAGCCTAAGTATATTTTCGATTTGACCGATAACGGGCGTCGGTTCCTACCCTGCACTGATGACGGGCCACTTACGCCGAGCGAGTGATGATGCACGATCTGCGGCGACTATTAAAATATCTCAAGCCTCATTGGGGAATCTTTACGCTGGCGACCATCGCGATGGTCATCGTCGGCCTTTTGGAGAGCGCGACGGGCGCGCTCATCGTGCCCATCTTCGATCAGGCTTTCGCACAGGGCGAGGGACAACGGACGCCGACGCTGTTCGGGCTGCAACACCTGATCCCGGCTTCAGGCGTGGCCGCTTGGCGCACGATTGCCATTCTGATCATCATCTTCACGGCGATCAAGGGCGTCGCCGAATACTTATCAAGCTACCTGATGGCACGTGTGGGCCAGGCTTCTGTGATGAGCCTGCGACAAGACCTTTACAGTCATGTGTTGGCCCAATCGGCCAGTTTCTTCGAGCGGCATCGCACGAACTATCTCGTCTCAAGGCTCGTCTCAAGCGCCGCGGCGATAGAGGTCGCAGTGACGGCCACGCTCAGAGATATGCTGCGCGAGAGCTTTACGCTCATAGCCTTTCTCGCCGCTTCCTTCTATTACAACTGGCGGCTCACCTTGGGCTCGCTCATGATCGCGCCCATCATCGCCGTGCTGACGGCGCGCTTCGGGCGCGCTCTGCGTAATCTGGCGCGGGAATCGTTTGAAGGCAATAAGCTTTTGACGGACACGGCGCAGGAGGCGCTCGCCAACCAGTCAATCGTCAAGGCGTATCGCGCCGAAGCGCGCGAGCGCAGACGCTTTACGGAAGTCGCCGGGCAGATCATGCGCGCCAACCTGCGCTCGGCCAAGATCGCAGCGCTTTCGCCGCCCACCATCGAGATGATAGGCGTGCTTGCAGTCGTCTTCCTGCTCTTCTTCGGCCAGCGCGAGATCATCGCCGGGCGCATGAACGCCGCGCAGTTCCTGACCTTCCTCTTCTTTCTCTTTCGCAGCTACGACCCGATGCGAAAGCTCTCGCGCCTCTCCAACAGCATGGAGCAGGCGCTGGCCGCCGCGCGTCACGTCTGGGAAGTGATGGACGAGCATGCCGAGATACCGGAGAAGGCGGACGCCGTCGAGCTTGCCCCGCTTGAGAGAGAGATAGAGCTGCGCGATGTCTCTTTCGGCTATGCCAACGAGACCCGCTCTGTGCTGCGCGGCGTATCCTTGCGTATCCCTGCGGGCACGATGGTCGCCCTCGTCGGAGAATCCGGCGGCGGCAAATCAACGCTGACGAAACTGCTTCCGCGCTTTCACGACCCTGTCAAGGGCGCTGTGTTGTGGGATGGCATAGACCTGCGCGACGCGCGCACGAGCAGCCTGCGCCGCCACATCGCGCTCGTCACACAGGAGACAGTCCTCTTTAACGATACCGTGCGTCACAACATCTCTTATGGCCGACCGGAGGCGACGACCGCCGAGATTGAGGAAGCTGCCCGCGTGGCCTTCGCGCACGATTTCATACGGGAACTGCCCATGGGCTACGACACGGTGGTCGGCGAGCGCGGCATCTTTTTATCGGGCGGGCAGCGTCAACGCCTCGCCATAGCGCGGGCCGTGCTGCTGGATGCGCCCGTGCTCATACTGGACGAGGCGACCTCGGCGCTCGACGCCGAATCCGAGCGGCTGGTTCAACGCGCGCTCAGTAATCTTATTCAGAATCGCACGACGATTGTGATCGCTCACAGGCTCTCGACCGTGCGGCGGGCCGATGCGATTGTCGTCCTTGAGCGCGGCTCGATTGCGGAGACAGGTACACACACGGAACTGCTCGCGCACGACGGCCTCTATCGTCGCCTGTACGAGCTACAATTCGCAGATGAAGAGGAGGAGGATATAGTAATCAGCAATCAGTAATCGGCTATCAGCTAAAGGCTGATGTGAAACTGATGACTGGCGACTGATTACTGATGACTTCATATGAAATCAATGACCGGGTTCGGACGCGGATCGGCGGCGGGCGAGAATTTCAGCGTCGGCGTTGATATCAAGACCGTCAACAATAGATTTCTCGATGTTCACCTGCGACTCGGCGCGGAGCTTTCCTCGCTTGAGGCAGTCGTCAAGCGACGCATCGGCGCGCGCCTCTCTCGCGGGCGTGTGGACGCAAATATTCTCCTGGAGCGCACGGGCGAGGTGGCCTATGAGCTGAATCGACCCTTGATCGCCGGGTACATCACCGCGCTCAGGGCCATGCAACAGGAGTTCGAGATTGCGGGCGAGCCGGACATCAACATACTGGCGCGGCTTCCGGGCGCGATGCAGCCTGTCCGCGACGGCATGGACGAAGCGATGATCGCCGGTGTGGAGCGTGCCTTGGACGAAGCCCTTGACGAGCTTGAACAGATGCGTACGCGCGAGGGCGAGACGCTGGCGGCGGAGATGCACTCGCGGCTGGATGAAATCGCCCGCCACGTCCCCTTGATCGAAGCTGCGGCGGGCGGGCTGGTCGAGGCTTACCGGGCCAGACTTCAGAAAAGGATTACGGAGCTCGTAGCTCGCAACGGTCAGAGCGGGATGGAGGTTGACCCGGGAAGGCTGGCGCAGGAGGTCGCATACCTTGCTGATCGCAGTGATATCTCGGAAGAGATTGCGCGACTGAAAAGCCATCTGGCGCAGTTTGGCGAGACGCTCGACGGCGAGGGCGAGACGGGCAAACGGCTGGATTTCCTTCTACAGGAATTGAACCGCGAAGCCAACACAGTGCTCTCCAAGTCCACGGAGATGGTCATCAAGGAAGCGGCGCTCGCCATCAAGGCGGAGGTCGAGAAACTACGCGAGCAAGTACAGAATGTTGAGTGATCAGACAGAGAGGTCTTTGGCGAGAGGCGACGACGCGCTCGTCGCCTCCGGTCGGCTCATCGTCGTCAGCTCGCCTTCGGGCGGAGGCAAAGGCACGCTCATCCGTCGCGTGTTGAAAGAAGTGCCGCACCTTGGCTATTCTGTCTCCTACACGACCCGTCAAAAGCGCGCGGGTGAAGTCCACGGGCGGCACTATTTTTTCGTCGACCCCGAGACTTTCAGGGCGATGGAGAGCGCGGGCGACTTTCTGGAATGGGCCACCGTCCACGGCAATCTGTACGGCACGGCGCGCTCGCAGGTCGAGCACGAGCTGCTGGAGGGTCGCGACATTTTGCTGGAGGTGGACGTGCAGGGCGCGAAGAGCGTGCGCGAGCATGTCACAAACGCCGTCAGCATCTTTATCTTGCCGCCGTCTTTCGAGGTCTTGAGCGCGCGGCTCACGGCTCGCGGGTCGGAGCGCCCCGAAGATCTTCGCCTGCGCCTGAGCAACGCGCGCGCTGAGGTAGAACATTATCGTGAGTTTGATTACGTCTTGATTAATGATGAGGTGGAGCGTGCCGCGCGCCTGCTCGCATCCATCATCTACGCCGAAAGAGCGCGACGCGAGCGCCAGGAATATTTAGCCAGGCGTGTGCTGGCGACGTTCCAGCACACGTCTTAGTCGTCCTCCTCCTGTGAGCTTGCGACCGGATTCGCAATTATTAATCTCTCATCGAAGACCGCCGACGAGCGGTGCGGAGTAAACCATGCCTAAAGCAAATGCAGAGACCGAAGAACTCGCGGAGGTGGCCGCTCAGCCGGAAATGGACTCTAAATATCGTTTGATCATCGTGGCCGCGAAAAGAAGCAAGCAGCTACAGAGAGGCGCGCGCCCGCGCA
Organism: Pyrinomonadaceae bacterium; assembly: GCA_036389675.1. GTDB lineage: Bacteria > Acidobacteriota > Blastocatellia > Pyrinomonadales > Pyrinomonadaceae > DASQYE01. The sequence continues at coordinate 92,660 of DASVWI010000030.1, read as the reverse complement.
TAGACATCGACGTGCAGAAGCATAAGCCGACCAGAATCGCGCTCGAAGAAGTTCGGCACGGGAAAGTTCACTTCTCAATCATAGATGGCGAGGAGTAACGACGGTTGTCGGCTATTGACGCGCGCCGAGCCTTTTGAGACTTCTCACGCTTTACCATCGAACGCCTGTTCGGGCGACGAGTCTGCATCCTGTGACGGGCGCTTTTTTTCCGCGACCCAGATTGAGTAGAGCGCTTCGGATTCCCTTGCATCGCGTTCCTGACTGATGGCTAGATAAGCCTTCGTCCGCGCGTCGCTGTCCCATTTTCCCTGCTCACGCAAGGCTCGCCAGTATTCGCTCAGATATGAGCTCAGAAATCCTATGAACCCGGCCAGTTGATATTGCCAGACGTGCGTGGCCTCGTGTGCGATGAGCCAGCCGGGAACCGTCAGGCTTCCGCTCTCGTTAGGCTTGATCATGTCCGGCGCGATGAAGATGTGACGCCCGAAGGTGATCGCGCCGATGCGAAACGTGCGCGTCAGCCACAACGCCACGCTCCCGTGATAGACAGAGATGGGCGAAAGCCGCAGCGTTTCAAGACGAAAACGCTCGCGCAGGAAATCTTCCACCAATCTTTGTGATTCCGCCGACAGACGCATAACAATAGTGACAGGAGTTTATACCTTTTGTCGTTCTGAGGGCAGAATAAATTTCCTATTTGCTGTGTGTAGAAAATCAAATCCCCGGCTGAAACTCAAGAGTTTCAGCCGGGGATTTGACGGCGGCACACATCATCAGGGGCATGTTAATGCCCGTTGTTGTTATTCGTGTTCGTGTTGCCGTTCGTATTGGTGTTGGTGTTCGTGTTTGTATTGGTGTTCGTATTCGTGTTCGTGTTGCCGTTCGTGTTAGTGCCGGTTCGGCAACGGTCTCGGCAGGCATCGAAAGCCTGCTTACAGCTATTCTTGTTGGCGTTGGCAGCATTTCGACAACGCTGGTACTCCTGCGTGCATTGCTGTTGACACTGGCCGCGGTCGCTTTGGCCGATGGTGGTCGGCGTAAATACATATACGACGGCCACGAATACATATGCAGCCAGAACGAAAAACAGAAGATTACTGAGCTTGCTTTTCATGGACTCTACTTCCCCCTTGGATTCCTTGTTACGTCCCTTCTTAGTTGGAGGCCATTACTACCCTTGCTTGCCGGGCACTAAGAGAGGAACTGTTGGCGAGTAGGGTACGTCCCATTATATACGGTTCGCCCATTTTGTTTGTACGCTCGCGTACTCCCGCATTCGCTCGGCTCAGGCAGCCTGACCTCGCCGGGCTTCGACGAGGCCGCTCACATCCCTTTGTAGTCCGGGCCGCCTCCGCCTTCCGGCGTCACCCAGTTGATGATCTGGTAGGGGTCCATGATGTCGCAGGTCTTGCAGTGAACGCAATTCGAGAAGTTGATCTGCAAGTGGCGCTTACCCTCCGCGCCGTTCTCCACCATCTCGTAGACCGCCGCCGGGCAGAAACGCTGGCACGGATTTCCATACTCTTCGGCGCAGCGCGTCGAGCAGATGTTGGTGTCGAGCACGTGCAGGTGCGCGGGTTGATCTTCATCATGGCCGACCGCCGCATGATACACATCCGTCAGCTTATTGAACGTGATCTTCCCGTCGAAGCGCAGGCCGTCGTAGCGCTGCTCTATGTTGTCGCCGTGATAGCCGTAGTCAGACAGCTTCTCAAGCGCCTCGTGCCCCGGTTCAGCCGTCGCCCTGTCGAAGATTCCCCACGAGCGCCCGCCCGTCAGAAACTGTAATCCAGCGTTGGCTATCCCGAGCCAGCGCCCGTGACGAAAGCCCGCGTGGAAATTCCTGACCCGTCGCAGCTCCTGCATCACCCAGCTCTCGTTCACCAACTGCTCGTAACGCTGTAGCTGGCGCGCGGAAAAGTCTTCGGCCAAGAGCGCCTCGAAGATCGCTTCCGCCGCGAGCATGCCGCTCTTGATGGCCGTGTGGATTCCCTTCAGGCGCTGCGAATTGAGAAAGCCGGCACAGTCGCCCACGAGCAAGACGCCGTCGGCATAAATCTGCGGCATCGCGAACGGGCCGCCGGCGGCAATCGTCTTGGCCCCGTAGCGAATCATCTTGCCGCCTTCCAGTAGGCGCGCAAGGTGCGGGTGCTGTTTGAAACGCTGAAACTCCGCGTGCGGGTCGAGCAAAGGGTCTCTGTAATCAAGGCCCGTGACGTAGCCTATGTTGAGGATGCGATTCTGCATTCCGTAAATCCAGCCGCCGCCGTAGGTCTTCGCGTCCGACGGATAGCCCAGGGTATGCGTCACGCGGCCAGCCGGGTAACGATCATCCGGCAGCTCCCAGAGCTCCTTGATCCCCAGACTGTAGACCTGCGGCTCGCGCCCGTCGTTTAGATTGAGACGCTGCGTCAACTGCTTTGTCAGAGAGCCGCGCGGCCCTTCGCCCAGCACGGTGACCTTCGCATGAAGATCAACGCCCGGCTCAAAGTTGGACTTCTGCTTTCCTTCCCTGTCAATCCCCTTGTCGCCTGTGCGCACGCCTATGACACGATCACGCTCGTCGTAGAGCATCTCCGCTCCCGGAAATTCGGGAAAGATATTGACGCCGGCTTCCTCGCACTTCTCGCCGAGCCACGCCGTCAGTCGATTGAGAGAGACGATATAGTAGCCGTGGTTCATCAGCGGGGGCGGGGTGAGGGGCGAGCGAATGGCGCGCTTCTCCGTCAGGTATAGGAAAAAATCTTCCTTGACGGGAGATTCGAGCGGCGCTCCCTGCTCGACGAAATCCGGCATCAATTCGCCCAGCGCGCGCGGGTCCATGACCGCGCCCGAGAGGATGTGCGCACCCACATAAGCGCCCTTCTCGATCACGCCGATCTCTATCTCGCCGAGCGCCCTGCCCTCTTTTTTGCCGTTCGCCACGCCCTCGTTGTGCTCTTTCACGAGCCGCGCCAGATGCAGCGCCCCGCTCAAGTTCGCCGGGCCAGCCCCGACGAAAACGACATCCATGTCTAAAGTCTCTCGCTCCACGCTCACCTCTCTCCGACCTCAACCCGTCCGGCAGCTTCCCGAAGCTTCATGCCTAAAGCCGCCCGCGGAAGTGATAAAAAAAAATGAATGACCATTCACTCAGTAGTATAGCAAACCGCCCACGGCACGTCGAAGCCGCAACGTCACCTTCGGGCCATTAGCAACCCTTTGAGCGAGACTGTAGAATGTAGAAAATTTTTCGATCAATGAGGGGAAACATGACCGAGCATAAGCACACCAACCGGCTGGCACAGGAGACCAGCCCCTACCTGCTGCAACACGCGCACAATCCTGTGGACTGGTATGCCTGGAGCGAAGAGGCCATGGCACGCGCCCGCGCCGAAAACAAACCGATTCTTTTAAGCATCGGCTATTCAGCCTGTCATTGGTGTCACGTGATGGAGCACGAGTCTTTTGAGAATGAAGAGATCGCGCGCCTGATGAACGAAAACTTCGTTAATATCAAGGTGGACAGGGAGGAGCGGCCCGACCTGGATCAAATTTATATGAACGCCGTGCAGATGATGACGGGTCACGGCGGCTGGCCGATGACAGTCTTTCTCACGCCCGAAGGCGTTCCCTTCTACGGCGGCACATACTTTCCGCCGGAAGACCGCTATAACATGCCCGGTTTCCCGCGCGTGCTGATCGGCGTTGCCGAAGCCTATCGCGCGAAACCGGATGAAGTGACGCAAACGGCTGAGCAGATGCTCGGCGAGCTGCGACGCATGGGCGTGGCGCGCTCATCCTCCGGCGAGCTTTCCTTTGAGCTACTCGACGGCGCTTACAAAACGGTCGCGCGCGGCTACGACCCGAAGCACGGCGGCTTTGGCCGCGCGCCGAAGTTTCCGCCCGCGATGACGCTTGAGTTTTTGCTGCGCACGCATGCGCGCACGGGCGAGTCCGCCGCGTTGGAGATGGCCCGCCACACCTGCCGCAAGATGGCCGAGGGCGGAATGTACGATCAACTCGGCGGCGGCTTTCATCGCTACTCCACCGACGAGCGCTGGCTCGTTCCTCATTTCGAGAAGATGCTCTATGACAATGCCCTGCTCTCGCGTCAATACCTTCATCTATACCAGCAGACGGGCGAAGACTTTTACCGGCGCATAGTCGTTGAGACCCTCGACTACGTCGTGCGCGAGATGACGGATGCAAACGGCGGATTCTATTCCACGCAGGACGCCGACTCCGAAGGCCACGAAGGGAAATTCTTCGTCTGGACGGTGGATGAGATCAGGGAAGTTTTAGGCGAAGAGGACGCGACTCTCTTCTGCGCTTACTACGATGTCACGCCGCAGGGAAATTTTGAGGGACAGAACATACTGAATGTCCGACGCTCTCTGGAGGACGCGGCGAAAGCCGAAGGGGTATCGCCGGAGCGTTTGGCCCAAGCGCTGGAACGCGGAAGGCGAGAGCTTTTCGTCGTGCGCGAGCGCAGAATCAAGCCCGCCCGCGATGAAAAGGTTTTGACCGCCTGGAACGGCCTGATGCTGGCTGGCTTTTCGGAGGCAGCCGCTATCCTCGACCGCGCAGACTACCTGTCTGTCGCCAAGCGAAACGCGCGGTTCGTGCTGGACAATCTACACCGCGACGGCCTTCTGCTCAGAACCTACAAGGACGGACGGGCGAAGCTCAACGGCTACCTTGAGGACTACTCCTTCTTCGCCGACGGGCTCATCGCGCTTTATCAATCAACGGGAGAGCTGAGCTGGCTCGAAGAAGCGCGCACGCTCACCGAGCGCATGATGGAGGAGTTCTGGGACAATGAGGAAGGTGGATTCTTCTACACGGGCAAGAGCCACGAAGAGTTGATCGTCCGCTCGAAAGATTATTTCGACAACGCCACGCCGTCGGGAAATTCAGTCGCCGCCGAAGTCCTGCTTCACCTCGGAATATTGACGGGCAACGAAGAGTACGGACGCAAGGCCGTCACCTTGTTCAGACTCCTGCGCGACACGATGCTGCGTCATCCGTCGGCATTCGGCAGGCTGCTCGGCGCTTTAGACTTCTACCTCTCCACACCCAAAGAGATAGTCATCATCGGCGAGCGCGAGTCGCCGGAGACCAAAGCGCTGCTGCGAGAAGTATGGGGGCGATACCTGCCCAACAAGGTCGTCGTCCTCTCAACCGAAGGCGAAAAGAGCGCCGCGCAAACAGTGCCGCTGCTGCAGGGACGAAACATGATCGGTGCGAAGCCGACAGCCTACGTCTGCGAGCGCTATACCTGCCAGAGGCCGGTCACGACAGCGGCAGAGCTTGCCGCCCAGCTTAACTAGAGGATCAAGGCAGCAAGGATGAAAGGAGTGCTGACACGGCCTGACAGCATTCCTTTCATCCTTGCTTTTCCATTGCTTCGCGCAATGCCTGTAGTAATTCATCGCCGTAGCGTGTGATGCGGGACGCGCCGAGGCCGTAGATAGTGTCGAGCGCTTCGACGGTCGCGGGGCGCTCTATCGCCATCTGTTCGAGGGTTCGATCCTGGCAGATCATATAGGCGGGCTTTCTCTCGGCAAATGATTTCTCAAGCCTCCATTTTTTGAGCCGGATGAGTGTCTGCTTCTCCTCATCCGTGAGCGGGCGAATCGGCGGCGGGGGCGCTCGTCGTTTGCGCGGCTCAGCCGTCTCGTCGCGCCGAGTTGCCGGTTTGAGCGCGGCGATGCGAAGGGCTTCCTCGAATCTCCCCTTCTCTATAAGAATGCGCCGAAGCTCTTCGTAAACAAACAACGCCAGATGGGCGTCCGTGGCCGCATACTGTAGCTGCGCGCGTGAGAGCGGGCGACGACGCCAGTTTGATTTCTGAAAACTTTTATCCAGCTCTATGCCGAACAGGTGCGCCACTACACCGGCCAGACTGTAAGACGGCAGCCGCAGCGCCTCGCGCGCCAGCCGCAGTGTATCCACGAATGAGACCGGGTTGAGACCCGCCCTCAAAAGCATCCCCTCGTCGAATCGCGCATTGTGCGCGGCCATACGCACATCCTGCGAATCGATCAGAGGGCGCAGGATTTCCACGTCAACCGACAGGGTATCAATCACCAGCACTTTGCCCACCGGCGGAGCGATCTGTACGAGCGAGACGTGCGAGCGATTGGCGGCAGCATCCCAGTAAGTCTCCGTGTCGAGACCGATCATCATCTCGCGCGGCAGAGCCCCTAAAGCGCTTCGGGCTTCCTCGTTCTCCGTGATGAAGACGTATTCGGGTTTGTCCGTGAGGGTGCTGTTATTCACTATTCTTAGATGCTCAATCAGGTGACGGCTGCTGCGCCAGCAATTCGCGACGGGCGTAAAATGAAAGGCGCGTTGAAGGTCTTCAACGCGCCTCGTTCCATCAAAGGGTCAGGCCGCAACGGCTTACCTGTTGCCGTTTCGGGTGTTGCCGTTGCCATTACGAGTGCCGCCCCCGTTGGCATTTGATGCCCCGCCCCCGCCCGCATTGCCGTTTCTCGCGTTGGCGTTGGACGCACCGCCGCCAGCATTCGTATTCGATACGGTCGTCGTCGTATTAGTCGTGGTTGGTGTGGTTGGTGTTGTGCTGCTTGCGTTGTTGCTTGTGGTAGTTGTCGTCGTGCTGGTCACATTCGCGTTTCCGTTCGTATTATCGGTCGTACATCCGTTCAGGAAAGCGGCAACCGCGAGCAGAGCAAAAAGAGCAAAGGTTCTTCGCATCGAGTTTTCTCCTATAACCCATCGGGTAGAGCGTTAAGAGCCAAACGACGCCTGATCCCATCGCGTGGGGAGAGCGCGCCCGCCTTGACTCAGTCTAAAGTTGTAGCCGCACGACGGCCTCCCTACCACGCATTTGTGATTGCAGAGGGCTCGGCACATGGGCATGTTGATTATCCAAAACCGGACGGACTCGGGGCGCGCACCCTTCCTTTTAAAAGTGCACGCCAAAATTTTCAGGTGCTTGCCGCCTGACTCTCTTCACGGCGGCCATAAGATGGCCTGACTTCGAGAATCAAGCGAGCGCGCGTTCCGACACACTCTAGCCAGCGCCTGCTACCCGGAAAGCGGCGCAGCCTGCTTAGCCTTTCTCAAATAAACTACTGTTGACTTTTGCAGCGCGCGCAGTTTAGCACTAGAAGGATTGGAAATAAATGGATTTTTTTGTGCCCACCCCGCCCGCTGAGCCGACGGCTTTTCGGGCGAAGTAAATCCTTTACGCGCTCAGGAAAGACGGCCCTCGTGGGGAAATGTCCGCGTGAAAACCCTTAAAATATGGACATCCTGGCCGCCCCTACTGGCGCACCACCTCTCTGCTCAGGGCGTAAATCATCAAAAAGCTTGACGTTAATGGGTCAAAGGCTGTATCTTAGCCATGTGCCAAACATGTTTGGCACATGTTGAGCTATTGAATTACAGACTTACCATCAAAGGGCGTGTACCGCCCGCCGCTTCCAGACAGTTCTACATTCCGTGATGCGCTCATTGAAGCGCACGACTTTCTCCTCAATCGTCTGACCCAAATCATCATAAAGGGAATCTCTACGACCATGCCAAAAGGAAATTGGAAAAGCCTGGTACTACTGGGTAGTATCGCTGCGCTGGCGCTGGTACTGCTTGTCTTCGCCCTCGTCGCCATAGCGCGCCTGCCCCTGCTGGGCTGGACGGGGCTCGCCCCTTGGGGCGGCCTGCTTCTTTTGACGCTGGCGGCGACGCGTTTCAGGGTATCCGTAACGAATGCGGATGGCGTGAGCCAGAGCCAGAAGTCGGTGGCCGATGCCTTCATTTTCCTGGCGGCCATGATGTACGCCGTGGCCCCGACGCACACAGCCGGGCCAGCCGTGGTGCTGGCGGCAATCGTGGGTCTGATCTCCTCCTGCCGCTCGGCTGACAGGCGCATCACAATTTTCGCGACCAGCGCGGCCATTATCTCTACCTTTGCCGCGGCCACCCTTTACGGCCTCATCGTTGACTACTTCATCGGAGCGCCGACGGGCGATCAGGGTGTCCCGCTCAACCATTTCCTTCTGCCGCTGTGCGTGCTGGCGCTCGTCCAGTATCTGCTGAGCACTATCGCGACCGCAGGGTTCATAGCGATTGACTCAGGGAAAATGGAATTAACGCTCTCGCGCGCGAGCCTTGTCTGGACATCTGTGACGCAGATCGGCGGCGCTGCTGCCGCGGCTCTCTTCTATTCCTGGCTGCAAAACGGTGGCATTCCCTTTATCTTCCTCGGCGGACTGATCATCGCGATGGTTTTTCTGCTGTACCGTTTCGACGAGCAGCGTGTGGAGGAGGTGCGCCGTTCTGAAGCCGAAAATAATCGGCACATACAGGAGATGGCTGTCCTGCACATGAACACCATCGAATCGCTCGCCATAGCGATTGACGCCAAGGACCAGACGACTCACGGCCACGTCCGACGCACACAGATTTACGCCACCGAGATGGGCAAGCTGCTTGGCGTCAACGAAGCCGAGACGCAGGCGCTTCTTGCCGGCGCGCTCCTTCATGACATAGGCAAGCTCGCCGTGCCCGAATACATCCTCAACAAGCCGGGCAAGCTCACCGAATCGGAATTCGCCAAGATGAAGATTCACACGACCGTCGGCGGCGACATCCTCAAGCGAGTCAACTTCCCTTACCCTGTGGAAGATATTGTTCGCTACCACCACGAGAAATGGGACGGCACGGGCTATCCGAAAGGCTTGAAGGGAGAGGCGATTCCGCTGGTTGCGCGCATTATCGCGGTCGTCGACTTTTATGATGCGACGAGGTGCGACCGCCCCTATCGCAAGGGAATGCAGCGAGAGGATTCGCTGGGGCTGCTGAAGAAGATGGCCGGGTCGTCTTTCGATCCGCGCGTCGTTGACATGTTCGTCTCGCACGTCATCGAGCTCGACAAGATGATAGACGCGCAGGATATTCAGGAGCAGGTCGCCTCCGAAGGTGTTGATGATGAGAATAATGCTCGCCCGGATGCAGGGCTCGCCTCGGACATTCTGGGCACGCCGAGCGATGACGCAGGTTTCCGTTCCATCACGGAGGCACAGCGCGAGGTCTTCGCGCTGCACGAGATAGCTCAGACCATAGGCTCTTCGCTCAACCTCAACGACACCGTCACGCTCGTCTCCAACAAGCTGCGCGCCATCGTTCCCTTCGATACGTGCATTATCTTTATCGTGGACGAGAAGACGGGTAAGGCCCACGCCATGCACGTCGCCGGCGAGCATATGAGTATCTTTGCTCGGAGGCGTATGAACATCGGCGACGGGATTACCGGCTGGGTGATTGCCAACGCGCGCTCGATGTGCAACGCCTCGCCGGAGCTTGATCTGGTCGGCATGCCTGAAGAGGTCGTCAAGGAGATAAAGGGCGTGCTGGTCTCGCCGCTCATTCGCGAGGACGGCGCTTTCGGCGCGATCACGCTCTACTCCAACAGCATGAAGTCTTACACGAGCGAGCACGTTCGCCTTCTGGAATCGGTCGCGCAGCACGCCTCCTCGGCGCTCAACAACGCCTTGACCTTTGAGAAGACCAAAGAGAGCGCGCTCACAGACCCCCTGACAGACCTTCCGAACGCGCGCGCCTTCTACATGATGCTCGAACAGCGCTTGGCCGAATGCATACGCATGAACAAAGAGTCGCTGGCCGTCATCAGTATGGATGTCGACGATTTCAAAAAGATCAACGACCTGTACGGGCACGCGATTGGCGACCGCCTGCTGGCAAGCATCGCGGGTGTCGTCAAGAAAGAGCTGCGACAGATGGACATCCTGACGCGCTACGCCGGTGACGAGTTCGTGGCTATCATGCCGATGGCATCCACCGCGATGGCAACGATGGTAGCCGAGCGCATACGTGCGGCAGTGGAATCGCACCCCTTCTCCGTCCGCACGGGTAAGACTATAGAAGTGGGCGTCAGCATGGGCATCTCATGCTTTCCTGCCGACGGCGAGACGACGGAGCAGCTACTGACCACTGCGGCGCGCAACATGCAGCGCGAAAAGCACGCGCGTAAGGTGCTGCCCACGCTGGCCGCTGCGCCGACCGCAAGCTCCCTGGACACCATAGACAACTTCAGATAGTCTTTCGACCGCAGAACTTAGACGGGAAGCGCACATTGCTCTATTAGCGAGCAATGTGCGCTTTTTGCATTTCGTAGCCGGTGCTTTTGCACGCGCCTCGCTTTCTCGCGTATAATCCGGCACACCTGAAAAGGGCTTTAATTGTACTATTCGTAAGCGTGCCTTCGGGCACTTTCGGCGCGTCCCCGCTTTCTTTCGGGGGCGAGCGCGGCGCGCCCGCTTCGTCGGGCGGCGAAAGAATAACTTTATGAACAAACAAGCTACGCAGGCGAAAGCAGGCAATGAGCAGAAGCATTCCGGCTCGACGGGCGTGATCGAAAAGGAAACTCCCGAGGCGGCCAGCGACGAAACCCTGAGCAAGGAACACGAGGAGCGCAAGCAGGAGCAGAAGCAACGCATAGACGAGACAGACCGCGACACACTGCTACACCTGCTCTATCAGATGGTTCTCATACGCCGCTTCGAGGAGAAATCCGCCGAAGCCTACAGCATGGGAAAGATCGGCGGCTTCTGTCATTTGTACATAGGCCAGGAGGCGGTCGCCGTCGGCGCGCTCTCGGCTCTCAGGCCGGACGATTACGTGCTGACCAGCTACCGCGACCACGGGCACGCGCTCGCCAAGGGCATGTCTGCGGACGGAGTGATGGCGGAGCTTTACGGAAAAGCCGGCGGCTGCTCGGCTGGCAAAGGCGGCTCGATGCACATGTTCGACGCGGGCCTCAATTTTCTGGGCGGCCACGGCATCGTCGGCGGGCAGATACCCTTGGGGACGGGCGTCGCTTTCGCCTCCAAATACAAGGGCACTGATCAGGTGACGCTCTGCTTCTTCGGCGAAGCGGCGGTCAATCAGGGCGCGTTCCATGAGTCGCTCAACATGGCCCAACTGTGGAAGCTGCCCTGCATCTACATTTGCGAGAACAATCAATACGGGATGGGCACATCGCTTGAGCGCGCCATGTCCCTGCAGGATGTCTCGCAGAAGGCACACGCCTACGACCTTGAAGGCGAGTTCGTCGACGGGATGGATGTGCTGGCCGTGCGCGCCGCCGTCCAGCGCGCCGTCGAGCGTGCGCGCAAGCACTATCTCCCGACCCTGCTCGAAGTACGCACCTATCGCTTTATGGGCCATTCGATGTCAGACCCCGGCAACTATCGCACGCGCGCCGAAATCGAGAAGCATCAGGAGCGCGACCCCATCAAGCTCTTCATCGCGAGCCTCAAAGAGCAGGGCGTGCTCGACGACAATGGCCTCGCGGATATTGAGAACAGGGTACGCGAAGAGGTCGAGCGCTCCGTCAAGTTCGCCGAAGAAAGCCCGGAGCCCGCCCCCGAAGAACTCTACACAGACATTTATTCAAACTAGTGACGAGCGGCGAGTGACAGGTTAAATACTTAAAGACTTGTCTTCCTGCTCGCCGCTTGTCATTCGTCGCTGAGGTTTACACATGGCCGTTATCACGATGCGCGAGGCGCTCAACCAGGCATTACGCGAAGAGTTGGCGCGCGATGAGAATGTTTTTCTGATGGGCGAGGAGGTCGCGGCCTATCAGGGAGCATACAAGGTGACCAAGGGATTGCTGGACGAGTTCGGTGATAAGCGCGTGATCGACACGCCGATCACGGAGCTTGGCTTCGCTGGGCTCGGGGTGGGCGCGGCCATGGTCGGCCTGCGCCCGGTCATAGAGTTTATGACCTTCAACTTTTCGATACTGGCGACCGACCAGATCATAAACTCCGCCGCCAAGATGCGTTATATGTCAGGCGGCCAGTTCAAGATTCCGATTGTCTTTCGCGGCCCCGGCGGGTCTGCCTATCAGGTTTCCTCGCAGCATTCGCAGGCGATAGAGTCCTGGTACGCCTATTTTCCGGGCCTCAAAGTCGTGATGCCCTCGACGCCCGCCGACGCTAAAGGTCTCCTGAAGTCTGCCATACGCGACGACAATCCGGTGGTCTTCATCGAACAGGAAAGAATGTACGGCAACAAGGGAGAGGTTCCAGACGAAGAAGATTTTCTCATCCCGCTCGGCGTCGCCGACGTGAAGCGCGAGGGGAAGGACGCGACCATCATTGCGCGCTCTTTGATGGTTCCGCTTGCCCTAAAGGCCGCCGAAGAGTTGGAGAAGCAGGGCGTCTCCTGCGAAGTGATCGACCCGCGCACGATTCGCCCGCTGGACATCGAAACGATCATCAGGTCCGTGCAGAAAACAAATCGGGCCGTCGTCTGTGAGGAATCGCATCCCTTCTGCGGCGTCGGCGCGGAGATCAGCGCGGAGATCAACGAGCGTGCCTTTGATTATCTGGACGCGCCCGTGCGCCGCCTCTCAGGCGCTGACGTTCCCATGCCCTACGCGAAGAATCTTGAGAAACTGGCGATCCCCGGCGTCGAGCAGATTATCGCCGCAGTGCGCGAAGTGGCATACTTGGATTGAAAAGTGATGAGTAATGAATGATGAGAGAAAAGCTATTAACTGTCTTTTACTCATCGCTCATCGCTCATCACTGATTACTATTAAAGGATAAACGAATGGCAACGCAGGTTATTATGCCGAAGCTCTCTCCGACGATGGAGGAGGGTCAACTGGCTAGGTGGCTCAAGAAAGAGGGCGATCAGGTGTCAGTGGGCGAGCCGCTGGCCGAGGTTGATACGGATAAAGCCACCATGGAGATGCAGGCGCTCAGTTCCGGCGTGCTGCGTAAGATTCTGATTCAGGAAGGCGAGAGCGCGCCGCTCGGTCAGATGATTGCCATCATCGGCGCGCCTGACGAAGACATTTCCGCCCTCATCAGTAAAGCCGCATCGCCGCAGGAGGCAGCAGAGACCAAAGCGCGTATAGAGGAGTCTGTGGAAAGCGGTCAGGACGGCGCGCAGGCTGAGATGGCAGCCGTAGTCGCCGACGGCGCGCGCACACAGGCGACTGTACAGGGCGAGCCCATCAAGGGTGATGTCGGCGGCGAGCCTTCCTCCGGCGCGAATCAGTCTTCGGCAAGCTCAGTCCAACCGGCGGGCAAATCTTCCGGCAACGGCGCAGGCACAAGCGAGGGCACACAGGCAGGGGGCTCGCGTCTGGTGGTCTCGCCGCTGGCGGCGCGCATGGCCGCCGAAGCCGGGATTAACCTGCGGACTCTGAGCGGGAGCGGCCCCGGCGGGCGCATCATCAAGCGCGACATTGAAGCAGCCATCAACTCCGGCAAGCAGGCTACGGCTGCCGATGCGGGTGAAACGCCCGCCGCCGCCGCGCCGCCGCAGCGTCACCTGCGCGCCGTTGAGGCAGGCGCGCAAAGGGCCGAGCAGCCTTCGATGGAAGGCCCGCCGCCCTATCGTGATGAACAAACGAGCGTCATGCGTCAGACCATCGCCCGCCGTCTCGTGACCTCCATCGGCCCCGTGCCCCACTTCTTTCTCACGACGGAGATTGAGATGGACAGGGCCGCCGAGATACGCCGCTCGATCAACGAGATCGACCCGGAGCTTAAGGTCAGCATCAACGATCTGATCATCAAGGTGGCCGCCGTCTCTTTGATGCAGCACCCGCAGGTCAACGCTTCATTTCAGGACAAGGCCGTCAGGTACTACGAGCGCGCAGACATAGGCGTCGCGGTTGCCATCGAAGACGGGTTGATCACGCCGGTCGTGCGCGGTGCAGAGCGCAAGTCAATCGGCGAAATCGCTTCCGAGGTGCGCCAGTTGGCCGAGCGCGCACGCTCGCGCAAGCTCATGCCTGATGAGTACACGGGCGCGACCTTCTCCATCAGCAACCTTGGCATGATGGGCATAGACGAGTTCACTGCCGTCATCAACCCGCCCGAAGCAGCCATCCTCGCCGTCGGGGCGATGACGCCCAAACCTGTCGTGCGCGACGGCGAGATTGTCATTCGTCAGATCATGCGCGTTACGATGTCCTGCGATCACCGCGTCATAGACGGGGCGACGGGTGCGCGCTTTCTACAGACCTTCAAAAAGATTCTTGAGAACCCGCTTCTTCTCATCGCGTAATAAGAGAATTCAAGGGGGGCTATGAGTAGAACGGAGAGCGCGGGGCAGAGCGGCGGGGCTCTGCCTCATCTCGCATTGATCGTCGTGCAGTTGTTGTTCGGCTCGTGGCCGATTGTGGCAAAGATAGCTTTACGTGCTTTGCCGAGCACGGGTCTGGTCGCGTTGCGCGTGATCGGTGCGGCCCTCGCTTTCGTCGTTTTGCAGAGAGTGATGGGCCGGGCACAGAAGGTACGCAGAAAAGATTACGCGCGGCTCGCCCTCTACAGCCTGCTCGGCGTCGTGCTCAACCAGTTGCTCTTCGTCAAGGGACTGTCGCTCACGTCTTCCGTAATCAACGCGACACTGCTCAGCACGACCATCCCCGTCTTCACTCTGATCGTCAGCACAACACTCGGCTACGACCGTCTCTCCTTTCGCAAGGTCTTCGGCATCATACTGGCCGCGTGCGGCGTGATCTACCTGATCGATCCTATGCGCGCGGATTTTTCCAGCGGCAATACGGTCGGCAATATGCTGGTGGTCGCCAACTCCTTCTTCTACGGCGCGTACATTGCCATCTCTAAGGACATGCTGAAGCGCTACGGCGCGCTCACGATGCTCACATGGCTCTTCGTCTTCGGCACTGTCGTGACCGTCCCCATAGGCTTTTATAGTCTCTCTGGCACAGCACTGGCGGCGGCGGGCGCGGGCGTGTGGCTGGCCGTCGTCTATATCATCCTTGCGCCGACCGTGGGCGCTTACTATCTGAACGCCTGGGCGCTGGCCCGCGTAGCCCCGAGCACGGTGGCGGTCTACATTTACCTGCAACCGCTGATCGCCTTCGCGCTGGCCCCGCTCATCCTCGGCGAGAGCTGGAGTTCGCGGACGTGGATCGCCTCTCTGATGATCTTCGCGGGCGTTGCCAGCGTGACGTGGCGCGTGCGCGAGCCCTTTATCGAAAATGTCGCGGAGCGCCCGGACGCGCTCGGCCATTGAACAGGCGGGGCTCATGGTTGATAATTCCCTTACATGACGGCGACGACAGCGGCAACGGCGAAGGTTCATTCACACGCCGAACGAGACGAGGCGGCCAAGAGTTCAGCGGCACGCCTCTCTTTGCTGGCCGCCGCCTTTCTCATCCTGCTGAAAACCGCGACCGGGTTTTTGACGGGCTCGATCAGCGTCTGGGCTTCGCTGCTGGATTCGGCGATGGACATCTTCGCCTCGACGATTAACTTAATCGCCGTGCGCGCCGCCTCTCGCCCCGCCGATGAAGATCACGCTTACGGCCACGGTAAAGCAGAATCGCTCGCAGGGCTCTTTCAGGCTCTGGTCATCGCCGCTTCGGGCACGTTCCTGATCTGGGAAGCGATACACAGGCTCGCCGATCCACGCCCGACCAGCTCCGAATGGGTTGGAATCATAACGATGCTCGTCGCCATTGTAGTCAGCACCGCGCTCGTGCGAAGGCTGCGTCGCGTGGCGCGCGAAACCGAATCGCTCGCGCTGCGCTCCGACGCCACGCATTATGCCTCGGACATCTTTACCAATTCCGGCGCGCTTCTGGCGCTGCTGATCATCATCACGACGGGCTGGCAGATGGCCGACCCTTTGATCTCCCTCCTGATCGCCTTCTACATACTCTGGTCTGCGGTCGGCGTCGGTCGCGAGTCGCTGGATGTGTTGATGGATCGTCGCCTGCCCGCGGATATAGACGAGCGCATCGCCGAGATTATCCGTCGTTTTCGCGACCGCGGCGTGCTGGGCTTTCACGACCTGCGTACGCGCCGCTCCGGCTCGCAGAAATTCATAGACCTTCATCTGGAAGTCGAGCGCGACCAGCGACTCGAAGACGCGCACGACATCACCGTTCAGGTGTTGCGCGCCATCGAGGACGAGATACCACGCTCGCGCTTACACATCCATACCGACCCGGGTTGAAACAGGCACACCGCGTCGAAATTCCTCACACTCATCTAAAGCAGAGACAGATAGGAGACGTTAACAGAAAATGTCGAACGGGCTAACCCCTGAGAATTATAATGATGTGTTCGTCCAGCTTGAGCGCGCTCGGGTGCGATACGTCGTTATCGGCGGCGTCGCGGTCGTCCTGCACGGCCACGTTCGTCCTACTGCCGACCTCGACATCGCCATCGACCCCGTGCCCGACGAAGCGCGTCGGGCATTTAATGCGCTGAGCGTCTGCGGCTTCGTGCCGTCCATACCGATACCCCTGAGCGCGATCACCATCATGCGTATGTATGACCGCTTGACCAGAGAGATTGATGTCTTCGTCCGTTATCAAATCCCGTTCGCGGAGTTGTGGGCGGGCTCAGAGATGATGAAGGTCTGTGACCGGCCAGTGCGCGTCTCATCGATTGAGCATCTGATCAGGGAGAAGCGAGTCAATACTCAACGACCAACCAACCAGCTTGATGTCGAGGCGCTGCTCGCAATCACAAAGCCGCCCGCAACCCCTTAGGCGACACACACACGGACACGACCGCGCGGCCTGACTCCGAATAGGGCGCGCGCTGTCTTTACGCGCTCTTGACGGCACGGACTGCCTTTTCCGTTTCGGCCAGGCGTCGTAGCTCGTAGAGCTTCATCAGCGCTTCGACAGGTGATAGGGAGTCGAGGTCTATGCTGACGAGCGCCTGCGCGAGCTTGGCTTCGTGGGCGGAAGCGTAGGGCTGACTGCCTTGCGTTGCTGCACCTTTGGCCGTGCCGCCCGTCGCTTCCGATTGCGATTCGTACTCGCTGAGAAGTTCTTCGGCGCGGCGGACGACGGGGCGCGGCAGACCGGCGAGCCTCGCGGCATAGACGCCGTAGCTTCTGGTGGCGATGCCCGGACTGATCTTGTAGAGAAAGCTCAGCTCGCTTCCCTCTTCCGCGATCTCGACGTGAAGGTTTCTGAGTCGCGGTAGGATGCGGGCCAACTCCGTCAGCTCGTGATAGTGTGTGGCGAAGAGAGTCTTGGAGTGAATCTGCGGATGGTTGTGTATGTATTCGAGGACGGCGCGCGCCACTGCGAGACCGTCGTAGGTCGAAGTGCCTCGCCCAAGCTCGTCCAGCAGAATCAGGGAGCGTGGGCTGGCGTGATGAAGAATCTGCGCCGTCTCCGTCATCTCGGTCATGAAGGTCGATTCGCCGCTGCCAATACGGTCGTAGAGCCCTATGCGCGTGAAGATGCGATCACAGAGCCCTATGGAGGCAGCGCTCGCGGGAACGAACGAGCCCGTCTGGGCCATCAGCACGATGAGCGCCGTCTGTCGCAGGTAGGTCGACTTGCCGGACATGTTCGGCCCGGTGATTAAAGCTATCTGAGGCTCGCCCTCGCTGCCCAGCTCCGTATCGTTGGCGACGAAAGAGCCATTCTCGATTGATCTTTCAAGCACCGGATGCCGACCGTCTTTGATGGACAGCGCGGGCGAGTCAACGATCTGTGGCCGCACATAATCATGGCTCGCGGCCACTTCGGCGAAGGAAGCGACCGTGTCCAGATAGGCCAGAGAGGCGGCGGCTGAGAGCAGCTCCGCACGACCCCGAGAGATCTCCGCGCAGACGTGACGAAAGAGGCTCTGTTCCAGCTCGCCGATTCGCTCCTGCGCGTTGACGACCAGCGATTCATGCTCTTTAAGCTCAAGCGTGATGAAGCGCTCCGCGCTCGTCAGCGTCTGCTTGCGCCTGTATTCCGAAGGGACTAGATGCAGGTTGGGCCGCGTGACTTCGATGTAATGACCGAAGACCTTATTGTATCCGACACGCAGGCTCCTGATGCCCGTGCGCGCTCGCTCGCGTTGCTCCATCTCCGCCAGATACGTCTTACCGTTGAGCAGGAGCGACCGCAGCTCGTCCAGCTCCGCCGAGAAGCCTTCGCGAATAATGGACCTATCGCGGCTGCGTGGAATCTCATCGGCGACGGCACGGCGAACGAGCGCGGCTGTCGCTTCGCAAAGCGGCAGGGCCGAGAGCACTGCGCCGAATCGATTCGTCTCTCTTTGCAGGACGGCGCGCACGCGCGGAATGGCCTCTATGCTCTGGGCCAGCGCCAGCACCTCCTGCGCCGTCGACGCGCCCGCACGCGCGCGCGAAGAGAGCCGCTCAAGGTCGTGAACGAAATCGAGGGCGGCGCAAAGCTCTGCCCTGTCCTTCGGATGCGCGACCAGCCACGCGACGTGTTCCTGCCGCCTGACTATCTCGGCGTTATCAAGCAGCGGTTGGCGCAGGTATCTACGCAGCAATCTTCCGCCCATCGCCGTGCGCGTCCTGTCCAGAACACCGAGCAATGTTGGCCCACCCGAGCCGCTGTCGAAGATTTCCAGACTACGCATGGTCTGCGCGTCCAGCATCATAAAGCCTTCGGTGTGATAACTGGCGAGACGCATCAACTGCCCGGCGGATTCCGTTTGCGTATCACGCAGGTAGGCGATCAGTGCTCCGGCGGCGCGCGCGGCCAGCGCCCAGCGTATCAGTCCGAGGGGAACGAGCGAGCGCGTCTGGAAATGGTCTAAGAGAGCGCGTCGTGCAATGGCAAACTCGAAATGACGATCACCGAAGCGTGTGATAAAGCCCGGAACGGTTGCGCTCTCGGCATCGGTCGTACTCGCGGGTATGAGAACTTCGGAGGGCGCGATGCGTTGCAGCTCGGGGATCGCCGCCGCGCTCTCAAGCTCTGTGGCGGCGAACTCGCCCGTCGTCACATCGGCGTAAGCAATCCCGGCGCGCGTGCCCTCGGTGACGTAAGCGGCCAGATAATTATTCGCCTTGCTGCGTAGCAGGCCGGGCTCGATGACCGTGCCGGGCGTGACGACTCTGACGACATCGCGCTCGATAAGCCCACGGCCCGCTTCGCCTTTGACCGGAGCGCTTGTGAGTTGTTCGCAGATGGCGACGCGATGACCGCGACCGATCAGGGTCGCCAGATGACGTTCGAGGCTGTGGTAGGGCACGCCCGCCAGTGGGACTCGAATATTCTTGCCCATCGGCTTTGAGGTCAGCACTATGTCCAGCTCGCGCGCGACCAAGCGCGCATCGTCGTCGAAGGTCTCGTAGAAATCGCCTATGCGGAATAGCAGTATGGCGTCGCGGTGGCGCTCTTTGATCTCCTGATACTGTTGGTAGAGTGGGGTGGTGGAGGTCATCGCTCGAATATATCCGCGAGAAGGTCTTCGACCGAAGTGAGGGCGCGGTGGAGTCGCTGCAACTGTTCGAAACTCAGGATGGCAGTGACGCGACCGATCTCATGGAAAGCTCCCGTCCGTGCCCGGCTCATCTGTTTATGCGCGCGCGCGGTGTCGTGCTCGCTGGTGACGACGAGAAAAGGCTTTGAGCGCTGCGCCTCGTAAGCGCGCTTGAGCTTAGCCAGCGCCGCATCAATATTCCCTTTGCGCTGGACTTCAAAAACATGGCTGAGTCGCGGGCTCTCTTCGCTCGCGCGCCAGACGACATCGTAATACTCAAACTCGCTCTCGGCGTGATAGCCCAGCACGCGGCCCACGTCCAGAAGCATCTGCTGCACGTCCTGATGCGACAATTCTGTCGCGGCTGCCTGTCCCGCGGCGGGCTCGTCCGCGAGCGAAAATTGCAGCCCCTCGTCCGCCGCGCGCCTGCGCCCGCCCGCCGTTACGCTCCAATGCCCGTGTCTTCTCTCTATCTGACGCTTATCGGAGAGCGCGCGACCGGCGCGCTGCACCAGCTTGCGCCACTGCTCACGATGACCATTACTGAGGGCACGCACATCTTCCGTAGCCAGTTGCGGAAAATATCCGACCAGACGCTCGTATAGAAAGCGCACGTCCTCAGCCCCGCCTGTGGCGACGAGTTCCTGTAGAATCGGTAGCTCGATCCGTGCGACGCCCGGGTATGCCATCGCCAGTATGTGTTATGTAGCGGTCAGGATTGAACGGAATCGAAAGCCGGCTTTCGATTCCGCAAATTAAGTTACAGGAGAACGATGCCATCAAGCAAGCAATCATCGCAGATTAAGGATAGTAAGAAAGCGGAAGGCAGCCGTGAAGGTATATACCTTCACGGCTGCCTTCGGCCTGCGCGTTCTGATTTCGCTCCGGCTATGCCGCCTGAGCGGCGGCTTTAAGCTCGAAGCAGTGGCAAATCTCGTCCGATTCGAGCGTATCGCGTTCCATCAAGCCTTCAACGAGACGGGCAATCGGGGCGCGGCTCGCGTCAACCATCTCGCAGGCCCGCTTCATCTGCGCGTTGATGATATCGCTGGTGGCATGCTCGACGCGATCGAGGAGCGCCTGACTGTGCGGGTCTTCGGGTTTGCCGAGATGAATCGGCCCGAGCGGGCTCATGCCAAACTCTGCGACCATTTTGCGGGCGATTTCGACGGCGCGCTCGATGTCGTTGGATGCGCCAGCCGTCATCGTATCGAGCAGTAGTTGCTCGGCAGCACGCCCACCCAGAAGCATAGCGATCTGGTCTTCAAGGTACTCGCGCTTCTTCATCAGGCGGTCGCGCTCGGGCAAGGATTGCGTCACGCCGAGAGCGCGCCCGCGCGGCAGGATGGAGACCTTGTGTATGGGGTCGCCGTGTTTGACGCCAAGTCCGACGGCGACGTGGCCCGCCTCGTGAACGGCAGTCGCGTAGCGCTCCTCATCGTCCATCATAAAGCCCAGGCGCTCCGCGCCCATCAGGATTTTGTCGCGCGCGTACTCGACATGCTTGCGACCGATGGCATCCGCTCCGTCGCGTGTGGCGCTGATGGCCGCTTCGTTAAGCAGGTTGGCGAGGTCAGCGCCGGAAAAACCGGGCGTGCCGCGCGCAATCCAGCACAGGTCGAGCCCCTCTTCCAGACGAAGTCCGCGCGCGTGAACATTCAATATCGCCTCACGGCCATTGGCGTCTGCGAGGTTGACGGCGATCTCGCGGTCGAAGCGACCGGGACGCGTCAGGGCGGTGTCGAGTATGTCCGGGCGGTTGGTGGAGGCGATGACGACCACTCCGCAGAGTTGATCGAAGCCATCCATTTCGACCAGCATTTGGTTGAGCGTCTGATCCTGATCGGCTGAAGCCGAATCGTTGCCGCGACCGCGCTGACGCCCGAGGGCATCTATCTCGTCAATGAAGATGACGCAGGGCGCAAGCCTTCGCGCTTCGGCAAAGAGACGACGCACGCGCGCCGCGCCGAGGCCAGCGAACTTCTCCTGAAAGCTTGAGCCTGAGACGGATAGGAACGGAGCGCCGGCTTCGTTCGCGGCGGCACGCGCAAGCAGTGTCTTGCCCGTCCCCGGAGGGCCTGAGAGCAGAATGCCGCGCGGCGCGCGCCCGCCAAGGCGTCCGAACTTTAAGGGGTCGCGTAAGAATTCTATCGTCTCGGCCAACTCCTGCTTGGCCTCGTCAACCCCGGCCACATCATTGAAGTTGACCGTCTGCTTACCACCGGCGTCCTCCAGATTGAAATCGCCGCCGCGTCCACCCATGCTGGCATAGATGCGCCAGCCTATGAAGCCGAAGGCGGCGAGCGTCAGGATGGGTATCAGCCACCCCATGGCGGTCGACAGCGGGCTCGGGCGCAGAGAGTGGAATTCCACGGGGACGTTGCTCTTGGCGAAGGCCGCGACGATCTCCTGCTGCGCCGCTTCGTTGGTCACGATGGCTTGCGAGATCACACCGTCGCGCCCTGTGACGGTCAACTGCTCGCCGTCGACGCTCAGGGAGCTGGCCGCGCCGCTCTCTCCGAGCGTGCGAAGCTGCGTGTAGTTGATGTTATGCACCACCGGGCTGTGTCGCGCGTAGAGAATGTAGAAGCTGGCGACAAGCAGGAGCAAAAGCAGGCCGACGGCCACGATGAAACTTGGTTTTTGGGTATGGGGGAGCAGACGCGGTAAAGGGGACGGCATAAAAATCTCCTGAAACCCTACGGCTAAATATTTAGGGGAAGCCGTTCAGGCAAATTACAAACTCGAAAAGGCAAAGAATCCAGACTTGAGACTGCGGCGGAGCTACGGACGGGAGCAACCTGCACGCGAGAGCGTAACCCGAAGGGTGACGCCGACTATTTGAGTTGCGCTTCGGTCAGTGAGACCGCAACGCGAGTGTCACTCTCACTTTACCAGCCCGACAGCATAGAAGTCCAGTTTAATTAAAGACCGTTACGGATTCGCCCGGCGTTGACTTCAATCAGTTCCGTTTTGGTCAAAATCTGGACTTGGCCCAGAGACAGTTCCGATGTCTCACAAGCTTTCACGGTTGCCGTTGCTGTCTCTGAAAAGATGAGGGTTATAGGCCCTGCTCTGAATTGGGACACCGCGGCCAAAGATTTCGTGCCGGATTTTAATACAAAGGATGGTTAATTTGACCAGCCGCAGGGCACGAAAAGAGCCCGCCCGCTCAGGTTAAGCCTTTATCGTATGTGGGTTTACAGGCGGCGGCGGCCTCTTCCGGCGGATGCTGGCACGGCCATTGCTCATATGAGGGACAGATGGGTTCAGTGGAACCAAAAACTTTTGAAATGCGACGCTCAAGAAAAAGGAGAAGGCGAAAATGTTGTGGACAATTCTAGTGGTGCTTTTGATCTTATGGTTGGTCGGCTTGCTTGGCGGCATCGGCGGCAGCTTGATTCACTTGCTGCTCGTGGTTGCTCTCGTAGTCCTGGTCATAAATCTTCTGACAGGTCGCCGCACTGTATAAGCGACGGCGCACGGGCGCGTCCGGCTTAGGCGACGGGGCTTTCTAAGCGATAACTGATCTGTAAACAGTAGTGGGTGGGGCAAACTCACACGCGTGAGGTTTCGGAAAAGGAGACGACTGATATGCTGTGGACGATTCTTGTGGTGCTTCTGGTTCTTTGGTTGATCGGTGCCATCGGTGGTATCGGCGGAAGTCTGATTCACCTACTGTTGGTCGTGGCGCTGATCGTGCTGGTGGTTAACCTGTTGACGGGTCGCCGGACGATCTAACCTTCCAAGACCTGTAACAAACGAACAGCAAACATTACTGAGAGAAGAGGCTCGCTGCGACGCGTGGCCTCTTCTCTCTTTTCACTGTCAGAAGTCCTTCAACTTCAGATTGAGGCTTGAGACGATGCGCCCCACGGGGTAGAGGTTCAACTGCGGGTCCCAGTAGGGTGAGCGCTCGTAAAAAAAGCGTAGCCGATCACGCGAGCTTGCGGCGAACTTCGGATCGGTCATCAGTCGCTGCTCGAACTCACGCCGCAGCGCCTCGTCCTTCGTCATCATCTCTCGCGCCAGTTTCTCAAGCACGTAATCCTCGCCATACTCCTTCTGCTCGAAGACCGTGTTGAAGAATCCCCAGGCGGCAAGGGAGTCCGGGGCGTGCGGCTCAAGCAGGTGCATGGCGACGTGCGCGGCGGGTTGGGCCAGCGGCACGAGCACAGAGCCCGCCGGATACACTCTTTTTTCGCGGACGCTCTGTGTCTTAAACGTCGGCATCACACGTCCTTCAAAGGGGCTGGCGGCCCATTTCGCATCGCTGAAGCGGTAGCTCTCGACCTCAATCGTCGCGGCTTCAATCAACCGCTGCAAACGCAGCCCGTGTGCGCTGAGCACCGCGATGACATCCTTCCACTGCGGCGGCACGATGTAATAGAGGGGGGTCGAGGCTTCCGCCGTCACTCGTGTTTCGTCGTAGAGCGGGACGGTCAGATCGAGGGGCTTTGTCCCGAAGACGACGCGCATCGTGCCCGACACGTCGCTCATCTCCGTGCGCGACTCGACGGCCTTCAGTTGAAATGGCGTGGCCTTATCCGTCAACTCGAACGCAAGCGGATAGGGACGCGAAGCATCGTAACGCTGCCCTTCACTGATGGTCTGTTCGTCCGCCTGACGCACGGCGCGCAGGAGAGCCTGCGGATCACGGTTGACCTCCTCCAAGGTGAAGCGCAGCAGATCATAAGTGCCGCGCACGCGCGAGCGGTAATCCTTGAGCATGTGCGTTTCGATCAGGATGCCCGGGCGATTTCGTATGGGCGTGTAGCCGGTCGAAAAACGTGGCGTCGAGATAAAGCTGTCAATGCCTTTGGAGAGGTCGCGATTGTCTCTAAACTCAAGATAGGGGCTGAGTAGATTTCCGGCGGCCTCCGTGGCAGGCACTACTCGTCCCTCGAAAGCCGTGCGCTCCCACGTCAGGATGGATGGGTGTACGTTGCCGTGGTGCTCAAACTGGTAGGTGATGTTGTAGCGATAATCCGCGCCGTCCGTGACGTGGCAGTCGATAAAGAGGTCTGGGCTCCAGTTGGCCCAGAGACGCAGCCACGCGCGCGTCTCCGGCGCATCGGCCTTCATGTAGTCCCGGTTAAGATTGAGACCCGCCGTGGTCGCCCGCCAGCCCATTTCCGCCGGGCCGTTCTGGTTGATGCGGTTGTAGGGGCTCGAACGCTCGTGACCGTCCGCGTTGTAGATGGGGATAAAAAGGAGGACGACGTGAT
Source organism: Pyrinomonadaceae bacterium (assembly GCA_036389675.1). Lineage (GTDB taxonomy): Bacteria > Acidobacteriota > Blastocatellia > Pyrinomonadales > Pyrinomonadaceae > DASQYE01. The sequence continues at coordinate 68,209 of DASVWI010000030.1, read as the reverse complement.
CGAGCAGACCGGTGCGGGTCTTTGTTATGGCAATATCGCGCAGCAGCGCCAGCCCGGCATCTTTGCCGTCGGGCTCGCCCGCATGTATGCAAGCCTGTATGAGCAGCACGGCCTTGCCGGCGCGTCTGGCCGCCTCCGGCGTAAAGGTCTCGCCCTCGGCTGCGATGAGCAGCGGAAGAGAGCGGCCTTCCCCGCTCTCCCCGAAGCTTTCGAGGCGTATCAGGGGTGACGCCGCGTCCAGCTTTCGGCTATAAGCGATGGTCTCGTCGTAGCGCGGCGTCTCGCGGTAATGGGTCTTTTCCGACCAGGTTTGCCATTCGGGCGGAACAATCGGTGGTGTGGTGTTCTGTGCCATTGCGTTAGTGTTGACGATCAGGTTAAAAGTGATGATTGATAAAACGAACAGCGTCTCGGTGAAACGAAGCATCCAAAATTTTCTCCGTTAATGCAAGCGGCAAAGGTGTCCGGTCGTGTTAAAGCTCAAATCCGATTGTCTGCGGAATAATACAACTATACGACCGCCCGCCTCATACTCAAAACAGCAAAATGCCTCGATCCTGTCCCCGTCATAAAGAGAGGAATTTTTCCGGCGACCCTGCTTTGCGACGGGCGGACTCGTGAGGCACAATGAAATGGGATTTTGATTTTTCAGGGAACACCACCGGTTTTCAAATGCTTTTAGAATACATTTCGCGGCGCGTCCTGCTGCTAATACTTTTCACCTGCTTCGTCGCCCACAGCACGGCCCTTTCAACGACCGCCAGACCTCTCGGATTACGTGCGGGCACGACCGGGCACGCGCAAGCTGTCGCCACGCACAGGAGGCCGCCGCAAGGCCCGCAGCAGCAAAGGCCCGCGCGTACGTACGATGTCCTGCATTACCTGATTCGCACGCGCTTCGACGTTCCAAAGAAACAGGTCATAGGCGACGAGACGATCACGCTCAAACCGCTTGCGAGCGGTTTCAGCTCGTTCGCGCTCGACGCTTCTGATATGCGTATTGAATCGGTGACGCTTCTGCCGTCGGAGACCCAGCTTCGATGGTCACAGCCGCCGGACAAGCTCCTGATCAACCTCGACAGCGCACTTGGGCCAAACGATTCCCTGTCCGTGCGTATTCGCTACGTGGCGACGCCGCGCTTGGGCCTTTTCTTCGTCCCGGCCAAGGCGAGCCCATCCATCTCCAAGCCTGCTCAAATCTGGACGCAGGGCGAGCCCGAAGATAACCACCGCTGGTTTCCCTGTTACGATTATCCTGATGACAAGGCGACGACAGAGCAATACATCACGACCAATGCTTCGGAGATGGCGATCTCAAACGGCATACTGGCGGAGACCACGAACAACCCGGACGGCACGCGCACCTTTCACTGGATAATGAACAAACCGCATTCGACCTACCTGACTTCGCTGGTGGTCGGTGATTACGTGAAGCTGACGGACGCTTACAAAAACATCCCGCTCGAATATTACACTTATCGCGGCACGGAGAAGACGGCGCTGCGCGCCTTTTCCGAAACGCCGGAGATGATGGGCTTCTTCACGCAGCTTCTCAAATACGATTATCCCTATCAAAGATACGCGCAGACCATCGTGTCCGCATATTTCTTCGGCGGGATGGAGAACATCACGGCGACGACACACGCGGACTCCTCGATTTTGACGGGCGAGAGTGAGCTGCCGAACGCCACACAGGAATTGATCTCGCACGAGCTTTCGCATTCGTGGTTCGGTGATCTAGTGACCTGCAAAAGCTGGAAAGAGCTGTGGCTCAACGAAGGCTTCGCGACATTCATGGAAGCCATCTTCAAGGAGCACAAGGAGGGGCACGACGCCTATCTTCTACAGATGCGTGTGAACGCCAGACTCTACCAGCTCGAAGACGAGTTGCGTTATCGTCGCCCGATTGTTTTCGACCGCTATCGCAGCCCGGCGGAACTCTTCGACGCGACGCTCTACCAGAAGGGCGGCTTTATCCTGCATATGCTGCGCGAGACGGTCGGCGATGAAATCTTCTGGAAAGCTGCGAACAAGTATCTGGACGAGTACAAGTACGGGAGCGTTGAGACGGCTGACTTGCAGCGCGTCTTCGAGCAGACGAGCGGGAAAAAGCTGGACTGGTTCTTTGACCAGTGGGTTTATAAGGCGGGCTATCCGGAGTTGCGCGTGCGCTACAGCTACGTGCCTGCCTCTAAGCAATTGACGCTTACTGTAGAGCAGACGCAGACGCCTGATGCGATGACGCCCGCCGTCTTTCGTCTGCCGGTGGAGATAGAGCTTGCGACCTCGACGGCCAAACGCACAGAGCGCATAGAGATCACCGAGCGTACGCAGGCTTTCAAGTTCAGGTTGGACGGCGCGCCGCTGATGATTCGCTTCGACAAACGAATGAGCATATTGAAGAAACTGGATTTCCCGCAGCCCGAAGCGATGGTCGCTTATCAACTCTCACACAGCACGGATGCCGTCGGTCGCATCGAAGCCTCGGAGGCGCTCGGGCTGATAAGAAAACGTCAGGCCGGAAGAGCAGGGCCGGGGCGCGTGGCCGCAAACAGTGTGCGTTTGAATCCGTAGAAGACCGGGCGATTGGGCCAGAGGGCACGCAGCCTCTCGCGGTATCTCAGCATGAATGGCTCGTGTAAAGCCTGCGGCAAGCGGTCGAAATATGGAACGAGCGCTGTGCCGGATGTCCAATCGGCCAGAGCGTCCGCTGATTCGAGCACGTGAGGGTAAACTTTTTCAAAGACGAAGATCTCCTCCGCGCCCTCAGCGTAAAGAAGCTCGGCATAAGCCTCTATGGGCAGCACGGGTGAGTGGCGAGCCCACCCGTCGAGAGCGTGGCGGAAAGGCTCTTCGCCGGCTATCTCCGAGATTAAAGTGTGGGTTGCGTGCCCGTGATTGGAAGGTATCTGAACGGCGAGCTGACCGCCCGCACGGACGAGCCCGAACAGACGCGGCACGAGCGCGGCGTGATCCTCCACCCAATGAATCGCCGCGTGCGAAAAGACAAGATCCCACTCGCCCTTGACGGACTCAATCGTGCCCGGCTCGAAACTCAACCCGGCGCGCTCGTACACTACGGCACGCGCCAGCATCTCCTGTGAAGAGTCGATGCCTGTGACATGGCTTGCCGGCAGCTCGTCTGCGAGTCTTGAGGTCAATTCCCCCGTGCCGCAGCCGAGGTCTATGACGCGCATCCTGTCGCGGCGCTTGACCAAACGGATCAGATCATCGAAGGGCTGAAAGCGCTCTGTCCGAAATTGCTGGTAGCGGTCAGGATTCCAGGGCATGAGTCGTCAACGTAGACCGGCGTTGCAGGCACGGCAGTGGTCGCGCCGCCGGGCATTGAGCGTGCCGCAGGCGGCGCAACGATTATACATAGTGCGCGCGAACCAGTTGGTGATGAGCGCGCTTGAGACGAGTATGCCGAGCATGAGAGCAATGCTCAGCAGCGTATCCCTCAACCTTTATACTTCTCCTTCAAGCCTTGATGGTAAGCCTGCCCGCGCTCGTAGCCACGGCGGAAGGCCGCGTGAGAGTAGGCGTCGCTGTAACGCCGGCTCAGGGCGTCCGATGCTTCCTCGTAAGATTTGCCGCGCGATTGCGGGTGCAGCGCAGCCTCGAAGCCTCTCCTGTAATGCGACTCGTCCGTCTTGAAGTCTCCGCCCTGCCCTGTGTATTCCTCGTCTTCGGCGTCGCGCAATCCGACCCACCAGCTTTCGCGCGCCGCATCGATGCTCTCGGCTCCGGCCTGCGCCATGATGTTACGCGCAGACTCGCCCTGCGCGTCGTCTTCAGCGACGACGATGACGACCGCCCTTCCCTGCCTCAGCGCATCCTCGTAGACGTATAGCTCGTCCTGCGGCAAGCCTTCGGCGATGGCGTCCTCCATGGCTCCGCCCGCCGCAATGCCGGTCGCAGCGCCGCCGATCCCCAGAAGCGCAGCGCCGATCAACCCGGCGGCGATCACCGGCCCGACGCCGGGCACGAACAGGCTGGCAGCCGCCGCGCCGATGTGCATACCACCCGCGACACCCAAAGCCCCGCCCGCCCAGCCGCCGATGGCTTTACCCATGCCGGGCTGCTCCGTGTCGGACGTGGGCACGGCGGCGTCCAATTCTTCCGCGGAAGCTCCGGGGGCGATAAAGCTGATGCGTTCATCCGTGATACCGATGGAGCGTAGGTGCTCGGCGGCGCTCGCCGCCTGCTCGCGCGACTTAAAGATTCCGGCGACTGTTCTCATCCCGTTGGCCCTCCTGTGTAGTCGTGTGTGTGCGTTAAGTTTTATCCTGTTTCGGCCCACTCTTCAAGCTCGCCCGGCACATGGAATCAAATGATTGAGCAAAGCGGCACGGCCATGTTAGAGTAAGATCGTTGTCGAAATCATATCAGGGGAGCACGACCCCCGAGAGGCAATTAAATGATCGAGATCATCGAAAAGCATTGGCCCATGTCGGCTGGCGACGGCAAAGCGACGCGCAAGAAGAAGCCGAGGATACTGGCTATCACGACGGACTGTTGCACGGGCTGCGCGGGTTCTCCCGCCTGCATAGAGTATTGCCCGATTGAAGCCTGCATGTTCTGGGTTCCCGATGAAGACCATCCTCCGTTCGGGCGCATCGAAGTCGATCCGAACCTCTGCATCGGTTGCCAGAAATGCATCAGCAAAGGGCCGGACGGGGCGTTTCTGGACGGCTGCCCGTGGGACGCCATCGAGATGGTTCCGACAGATGAATGGGAAGCAGCCCACGGTATAGAGCTTAACGCCTGAGCCTTAACACATGCTGCCGCTATAATGACTAGGGCGGCGAGACTCCATTTTCCGAGCGGCTCCGAATGGCTTTGGCCGTTTGGGCCGCTTGTAGTTTTAGTTTCTCCGGTACGGGCTCGGCCCCGCTCGCATATCTATCAACCAAGGCCAGATCATCCCGCTCCCCGACAAGATAAAGCGCGCGTAACGCTTCCCAGATTGACTGCGTGTCGGGCACGACATGGAATAGCTCTTCGCCCACGGACACGCGCGCGCCTTCACTCGTCGCCACGCGGCTGACTCTTCCCGGCACAGGCGAGCGCACTTCCTGCAAAGCGCCTCCCTCGCCCTCTATGCGCGCCATTAAAGTCCCTTCCCTGACGTTTGTGCCTTCGGAGAGGACGCTTCCGATTGTGCCCTGAGCCGTGGCCGTGACCGTGTAGGGGCGCAGCATCGCGCGCAGCTCCGGCAATCCTCTCGCATCCCGGAAAGTGATGAGCGAAAGCGCAGCCTGCCGGCGAACGCTCGGCTGCGAGTCTTCCAGAAGCCTGTGTAGAGCGGTGTGAAACTCTTCCGATCTATTATCGAAGCTCATCAGGTAAGCAGCCGTCTTACGAAACTCCGCGACGTTGTTGCCCGCGAGCGCTATGATCTGCGGATACCATCGCTTCGCGCCCTCGTCGTGCTTGACCATGCGCTCTTCGATCTGCGACAGCGCGTGCTGAATCCGCCGGGGCTTCTTTTCATCCGACAGATACTCGTCAATCTCCGCGTCCGACAAATGACGACCGAACCATGTCCCGTACCATGTCAGGAAAGGCACGATGACGAAGAGCGCGGCGAGAATGACGAGCGGCCAGGAGGAGCGGCGTCTCTGTTGCTGTGGCGGCAGCAGCGGCGGCTGCTCCGCGCCTTGCGCGCGAGGATGATGATTAGAGCCTTTAGCGGACACGTACACTACCAGAGGTCAGGAAAAAGCCCTGAGCATAAAGAAAATAAGGACGCCCGTGACGGAGATGTACAGCCACGCGGGAAAGGTAAAGCGCGCAATGCGCCGGTGCGAGGCAAACCTGCCCGTTAAGGCGAAGAACAACGTCGCCAGTATGATCGGCAGCGCGATTGCCGTCAGCAGAATATGAGAGATCAGTATGAAGAAGTAGACGGGCCTGATCATTCCCGTTCCCTGAAAGGGGGTGTCGCCGTGCGTGCTGTGATACGCGATATATGAGATCAAAAAGAGCGCCGAGAAAAAGAGCGCGCCGAACATCAACGCCCTGTGAGTGTTGACCCGCCCTCTTTTGATCGAGACGAATCCGGCAACCAGAGAGCACGCGCTCAAGGCGTTGAGCAGAGCGTTAAGGGCGGGCAGCATGCTGCCGGAAGCGGTGAGCCTGTCCGGCGACTCTTTGACGTAAATCAGCCAGAGGAGGAAACCGATCACCAGCGCGCCGATCAAGCTGCTCCATACGAGTATGGCCCTGTTGCTCGTCTCTTCTTTATTCCCGACCGCGATAGGTCTCATAAATAATATGCAAATCTAAACTCGCCGCAAATTTTCGTGCCTCATCCCTCGCGCCCTTTGCGAAGCACGAGGAATAGAATAACAAATAGCACGAGCAGGCCGATCAGCAGCAGACTTATGAATCTCTGGCTAATGCCGCCGGTATATATGACGATGCTGCCGCCGCCGCTCCCCGTCGTCGAGAGTATCACTGCAATGATCAGGGCTGCGACGGCGACGGCAACGGTTATGATGAAGGCCATCAGGAGCGCGCGCAGTGTGTTTGAACCGGACATTCGAGATTCTCCCGGCGCGAGTGAGCTGGCGAAGTTGGCCCACCGGATTTTTTTGACTACCCTATCTCATCCGGTGGCAGACTGATTCCGCGAGCCGACTTCTTCCCTTCTTCCGTCAGGGCGTAGAAATCGTTGCCGCGTTCTTCGAGTATTCCCTCCCGCACCAGCCGCTCGACCGTATCGAAGACGGCGGTGCGCGCGTCGGGGTCGTTGCCACCCGCTTCAAACAACTCGTGAAGGTCGAGCGCCTCTTTCCCCCACTGCTCGAACATCAGTAGAACTTTTTGCGTCAGCGCGTCCATGGAATCCGCAAGGCCCGCTCTCAGGGCCGTCCGTCCTCTCGCCCTCCTACAGAAGCTTACTCTTTAGCGTGCTTAGGCTTCTCAACCTTTCTGGGCTCGTAGACTTCCTGATAGCCGCACCTTTCGCATTGCCAGCTTGGGAACACAGCCGTGGGGTCGCCGGGGCTCTGATAGACGGCGCTGTCCGCCGGAATAATCTTGCCTCCGCACTTCGGACAGACGCGCCCGCGTATGCTCTGTCTGTCGGAATCCAGTTTCGTCAAATTCTGCTCTGCCATCGTTTGCCTCACAAAAGATTTCCGTTTGACTTCAGGAATCAGGCGGGGTCAGCCTTGAGGGAAACGTTTGCTTCGCAAACGCTTGAGAGTCGAACACGAGCCGGTTAGCCGAGGGCGCTCGCCGTGGGGTCATCGCCTTTGGCTCTCAGACGAGAGCGCCCGCCTTTATCGACTTCGTCGAGAGCGGCACGGCGCGTTGACTTCCCCTTCCGGATATCGCTCGCCGGAGTCTCGCCGGGGGCTTTGCGAAACCTGTAGGCGGCGACGAAAAACGCGCAGAACATCGCGAGCGGCGGAATGAGCAGCACCAGCACGGCCAGATTCATGCCGCTCGCTTTGGCAGCCGAGTCGGCGGAGCTGGCGACAGCCGCTTTGCACATGGCGCATTGGGCCAATGCGTCAGAGCAGGAAACGACCACGAAGGCCGCAGCGCCCGTCAGGGACTTGATAATGCTTTGCACACAAGCTCGCATCAACGTTTACTTGCTCTCAGCCGTGCTCGTCGTGATAGACCCGTCGCTGTAGGGGCGCAGCGAGAGCGATCTAAAGCTATCGGGGAAGAAGACGAAAAGCAGGCAGATACAGACGACCAGCATTGGAACCAATGTCAGCACGAGGCTCAGCCGCTCGAACCTGAGGTGCATGAAATAGGCGACGATCAGCGCCGCCTTGATCACCGAAAGGCCGATCAGGATGGTCAGCATGAGATGGAGCGAGACCTGCTTGTAGGCCAGAAAGACTTCGACCGCCGTCAATATGAGCAGCCACGCCCAGACAATCGAAAACAGCTTGACAGACCCCTCGAAATGTATCGGCCCCTCTTCGATCGGCGGCCCACTGGCGGCCATCGGATTCTTCAAATAGCCGTGAGCGTGAGCCCACATCGCCGGGCTGATGAGAAAGACGCCGGCCAGCAGAAGAAAGACCACGGTGATAAAGAGGCTGTCTGTGGAAATGAAATTTCCAGCCATCCGAACATTCGATATGACGAGCGCGATAAATCCAATGGCGATGGCGAGAGAGATGAGATTCAGAATCACTTCCTCTCGACTCGTCCAGCTTTTCCCGGTCTCATTAAGGCGACTCATCTCGTTTTCTTTGTCTCCTCTTAATGGCCCATGTCCACGGACATCAAATAGATCAACGGAAAAACGAACATCCACACCAGATCAACGAAGTGCCAGTAGAGGCCGCTGATCTCCACGTCCTCATGCCTCATGCGATGGACGCGAACGGCTATCCATCCGAGGTAGACGACGCCCGTGAAGACGTGGAACATGTGCAGGCCCGTGATGGCGAAAAACGTCGCGCCGAAGAGAGGCGAAGCCTGCGGCCAGCGATGCACCCATTCCTCAGGCAGGCTAAACGGCCTCAGATGCTCATCCTTGATGAGGTGCATCCACTCGTAGATGTGCAGCACAAGGAAGGCCAGCCCGCCGAGCATGGTCGCAAATATCCAGAGCCGGACTTTGCGCCTGTCCTTGCGCGCAGAGGCGGCCACGGCCATCACCATCGTCAGGCTGGACGACAGGAGGCAGAGCGTCATGACGGTCGAGAACACGATGCTCGGGGAAAACTTAAACGGCGTGGGCCATTGCTCGCTGGACGCGCGCACGTAGCTGTAACCGATCAGGAGCGCGGAGAAGGTCAGCGCGTCCGAGACGATGAACAGCCACATACCGAGCTTTTTATGGCCGACGTGATAGGGCAGCGCCCCGCCGCTCCACTCCGTCGCCAGCATTTCATCCGCTCTCGCTTCAGTGCTCACCTCTTACCTCCAAAGGAAAAGAAGTAGAAACAGGTATATCCAGAGCCCGTCCATAAAGTGCCAGTAGATCGCCACGGCATCCGCCGAATCGCCGTGCCCCGCCCGCGCCGGAGACCTCGCGCCAGCCCTGCGCCATGCCTGCAACAGCAGAAACCCCAGCATCAGTATCCCGCCCAGCAGGTGCAGGCCGTGAACGCCCGTCAACACGTAAAAGAAGGAGCTGTGCGGATTGGTCGCAAGGTATATCCCCGCGGCAACCAGATCGCGCCACGCAAGAAGCTGTGTGGCGAGAAACCCGCACCCGAGCGCGACCGTGATCATCAGCCAGAGGCGATAACGCTTGTCCTCGCCGCGCTTGATAAATTTACGGGCCGCCTCGAAGGTCGCGCTGCTCAGAAGTATGAGCGAAGTGCTGAGCCAGAGCATGTGCGGGATGGCTATCGGATGCCAGTCGTTGGCCGTTCCAACACGCGAGCGAACGATGTAGGCGCTGGACAACGCCGTGAACAGCATCATGATCGAAGCCAAGCCCACCCACATGCCTATGCGATAGCGATGATCAGGCATGAGATTGCGCGAGCCGTCATCGCCGCCGCCGGGCCGCCGCCCGCCCGTGCCGCGCGAGCCGTTTCCGCCGCCCCCGCCTCTACCGCCCTTCGTCCCCGGCAAGGGGCGCGCGACCGTCTTCTCAGTGCTGATGACCGTTGTCGCCATTGCCGCTTCCTTTCCTGCTTTCCGCCTCTCCGACCGTGGCCGCCTCCGGGGCCGACGGGTCTGGCTCCGTCTGCATGATGAAATCGTTGGGCGCGCCGGGCACGGAGTATTCGTAGGGGCCGCGGTAAACGACCGGCGGGATTCCCGCGAAGTTGTCGTGCGGCGGCGGCGAAGGGATGGCCCATTCGAGCGTGGTCGCCTCCCATGGGTTGTCGCCCGCCTTCTCGCCCCTGAACATCGACCAGAAGAAGTTGAAGAGGAAGATGAGCTGCGTCAGCGCGGTAATCAGGACGGCAATCGTCACGAAGACGACGAGCGGGTGCAAGGATTTTAAGAACTCGTACTCCGTAAACTGCGCGTAGCGGCGCGGCATCCCGACGATGCCCATGATGTGCATCGGCACGAAGATACAGTAGACGCCCGCGAACGTGAGCCAGAAATGAATCCGGCCTAGGCGCTCGCTCATCATCCGCCCGAACATCTTCGGAAACCAGAAGGCCGTGCCCGCGAACATTCCGAAGATGGCCGCCACCCCCATCACCAGATGAAAGTGCGCCAGCACGAAATAGGTGTCGTGCATGGGCAGGTCGAGCGAAGTCTGCCCGAGCACGAGGCCCGTGATGCCCCCCGCGACAAAGAGCGACACAAAACCTATGGCATAGAGCATGGGCGTTTGAAAACGAATCTTGCCGCCCCACAGCGTGCCGAGCCAGTTGAAGGTCTTAATGGCCGAGGGCACGCCGATGGAAAGCGTCAGGATAGAAAACGCCATCCCGGAGTAGGGGCTCATGCCGCTCATGAACATGTGGTGGCCCCAGACGAAGAAGCCCAGCAGACCTATGCCGAACATGGCGAAGACCATCGCGCGGTATCCGAAGACGGGCTTGCGCGCAAAGGTCGCAAGGATGTGTGAGGTCGCGCCCATGCCCGGCAGGATTGCGATGTAGACCTCCGGGTGTCCGAAGAACCAGAAGAGATGCTGCCACAGAATTGGAGAGCCGCCCTTGTGATTCGTCAGCAGTGTGTCGCTGACGACCAGCCCGCCGGGAATGAAGAAGCTGGTTTCGGCGACGCGGTCTAAGAGCAGGAGGATGCCGCCGCCCAACAACACCGGGAACGCCAGAAGCGCCAGCACGGCAGTTGTAAACCACGCCCAGCACGTCAGCGGCATACGCATCAGAGACATCCCGCGTGCCCTCATGTTGAGCAGCGTCGTGATGAAATTGAGCGCACCCAGAAGCGAGGCCACGCAGAAGATGGCGATGCTGATAATCCACAGGTTCATGCCCATGCCCTGACCCGGGCCGGCGCGTGCCCCGAGCGCGCTCAGCGGCGGATAGCCAGTCCAGCCGCCGATAGGCCCAATCGTGCCGCTCGGCTTGACCTTGAAGAGTTCAGCAACCGTCGAAGTTCCTTCGACAAAGATGGCTGTGACGAGGACGAGCAGCCCAAGCAGCGTGACCCAGAAGGAGAGCATGTTCAGCGTCGGGAAAGCCATATCGTCGGCCCCGATCTGAATCGGCAGAAAATAGTTTCCGAACCCGCCCTGCGGAGCAGTGGTCAGCACGAAGAAGACCATCATCGTGCCGTGCATCGTCACGAGCGAGAGATAGAATTCCGGCAGCATCACGCCGCCCTTCGCGCCTAAGGGAAAGAGCGCCGACAGGCCCGGCCATTGATGATCGGGCCATGTCAGGCGCAGGCGCATCAGGATGGACATGAACATCCCCATGAAGACCGAGGTGAGCGCCAGCAAAAGATACTGTATGCCGATCACCTTGTGGTCGATGCTGAAGATGTACTTGCGTATAAAACTCGTCGGGGCCGGGTGGCGATGCACCCCGCCGGCGTGAGCCTCGCCGTGAGCCTCGCCGTGTTCCCCGTGAGTCATTTCCACTTCTGCCATTGTGCCCTTCTCCTTATCGCTTCAGGCCCTTAGCCCTCGTGCCCGCGCCCGCGCTTCACCCCTGAGGCAATGGATACTTTTTGAGCAATTCCGTCATGCGCGCCTGAAACCTGGCCTGCGGAAGCGCCATCAACTCCGTGAACTCGTTTTCGGGAAGCACGAGCATATTGGCCCGCATCTTATAGTGAAGCTGCCCGCACAGTTCTGCACAGGCGACCTCGTATTGCCCGACCTGATTGGCCGTGAAATGAAATTTGATGTTCATGCCGGGCACTACATCCTGCTTGATGCGTAACTGCGGAACCCACAGATCGTGCGTCACATCCTTGGAGCGCATCGTCAGATCGACCGCGCGGTTGACGGGAACTATTAAAGTCGAGACGACCGAATCGTCCTTCGAGTTGGGGTCTTTGTCGTCGAGCCCTATGAAGTTGAGCGACGAGTCGCTGATCAGCTCCGGGTGGGTCTGGCCCATCAGCCCGTCCGCGCCGGGGTAATGGAAATTCCACTGAAACTGCTGCGCGACGACCTCTATCTTAAAGGCGTCAGCCGGAGCACCCTGAAAATGAAGCTGTGCCCAGACGCGTTGGCCCATCACGCCGAGCCCGATGAAGATGGCGGCGGTGATCACCGTCCAGATTATCTCAAGGCGATTGTTGCCGTGCGAATAGGTCGCGCGCTCCGCACTCTTCTTATTATCGCCGTATCGCCAGAGCACGTAGCCGAGCCCGATCTGCGCGGCTGAGAAGGCCAGCCCGACGACGATGATCGTGATCAGGAACTGGCTATCAATGCGCGGCCCGTATTCGGAGATCGAAGGCGGAAACCACCACCCGGCAAAAAACAACGCCACGGAGCCGAGCGTTAACAGCCATATCAGTATTGCCAGTGCGCGCCCCATCGGTTCGGTTCTCCTCTTGATAAAGGATCAGAGGGCGAGCGAGCGTAAACTTTTCCGCCCTTTTGATTCGCCCTCCGAGCATTCACCGGTTCAAGACCATCAAGGCAAACAGTAGCGGCAGGTAGATGACGGAAGCCAGCAAGAGACGCCGCGCCTGTTGTCTGGATTTTGAAATCGCCGCCCGTATGCTGCTGTAGAGAAAAAGCACACCCAGTATGATCGCCCCGTAAAAGTAGACCGCGCCGGAGAGCCCCAGGGCCACGGGGAGCAAGCTGATGGGTAGCAGAAGCAGCGTATAGATGACGATCTGTTGCGCCGTCACACGACCCTCAGGCTCGACCACAGGCAGCATCACAATCCCCGCCCGCCCGTAGTCCTCTCTGTACATCCAGGCGATGGCGAGAAAGTGCGGAAACTGCCAGAGAAAGAGGATGGCGAAGAGCACCCACGCTTCCATGCCGAGCGAGCCGCGCGCCGCCGTCCAACCCATCAAAGGCGGCATCGCTCCCGGAAAAGCTCCGAAGACGGTCGACAGCGTCGTCCTCGTCTTGAGCGGCGTATAGACGAGCAGGTATCCGACGATAACGGTGAGCCCGAGCGCTGCCGTCAGCGTATTGACCAGCAGCGCCAGATAGATTTCCGCGCCCACCGTGAGGCCGAGCCCGAGCGTGCAGGCTTCAATGGACGAGAGCTTTCCGGAGGGCAGCGGTCTCATGGCAGTACGCCGCATCAATCCGTCCAGCTCGCGCTCCATATACTGATTGAGCGTCGCTATGCCGGACGAGAGCAGGGCGATGCCGATCATCCCGTGAACGAGCAGTAGATAGTTGATACTGCCCGCCGTGCCCATGCAGAAACCTGCGGCTGCCGTCAGCACGATTAAGAAAGTGATGCGCGGCTTCGTCAGCTCCAGATAGGCCGAGAGCCTCTCGCGCAAGCCAACCCGCTCGCCCACAAGCTCCGCCACCCCGCCCTGTGTAAATTCGACAGCGATACTTTTCATAAAAAGCTTTAAGCTCTACCCTCTGATCACAAAAACTTTCATCATTGCCTGCGAAGCCCCACCGACTCTTAAGCCGCGCGCTCGGCAGCAGCCCTTGTAGTAACTCCGAAGGCGGCGTGCATCGGCCTCAATCGCCTGTAAACGCGCAAAGTGAGGACGACGATGGTTGCCAGCACGAGCGCCCCGCAAGCGACGTGCGCCACCGTGATCATGACCGTCGGCTTGAGCGGCTGCGGGTCATCCGGTGATGCCCGCCGCGCCAGATATGCCGCAAGCCCCAGGCACAACTGCAAACCGAGCAACAGCACTCCTATCATCGCCGGGCGCGCGAGATAAGCGTCTCTCCCGTGGCGACGCAGCACGGTCATGAGCGTGCCCCCGGCGACCAGTGTGACCAGCGCGGCCCCGCCTATGTGCGCGAGCACCAGATTGATCGGCAGGTGCTGATCCCAGGAAGCCGAGTGCCTGAGGGTCGCGCCCAGCACCAACTGCATAAAAGTGACGGCGAAGGCCGCCGCACATAGATGCCTGAGCGAAGGCCCATCCCTTTCTTCCAGCGCCTCGCGCGGCTCGCCCCAGCCGGGCGCGGTGAAGACGGACAGGCTGACCAGCGTGCAGAAGAACAACTGCGCCAGACACGCGTGCGCCGAAGAAACCCACAGCGGCAGCATCAGCTTGACCGTCAGGCCACCGAGCAACCCCTGCGCGATGACGCCCGCCAGAGCGACGAGCCCCAGACGGCGCACCCACTGGCGGCGCTCGCTGCGCCAAAGCCAGACGTTGAGAGCGATGGTCAGCATGCCAACGGTCGTCGCTATCAACCGATGCCCGTGCTCGTAAAAGAGATTGCCCACCATCGGCGGAAAGACCTGCCCCCATGAGAGCGGCCAGTCCGGCGCGGCGAGCCCCGCACCATTACTCGTCACCAGCGCGCCCGCGACGATCAAAATAAAAGTCGCACACGTCACGAGCAACGCGAACCGATGTAAACCACGACTCATAAAAACAGTGACGAGTGACGAGTGACAAGCGGCGAGCAGGAAGAGAAGTCTTTAAGTCTTTAACTTATCGCTCGTCGCTTGCTTACTCGTTTCTGCTCTAATGTCCTCCGGGAAAGGGCAGCTCAAGCGCGGGCATGACCTTTAGCGAGCCGCTCTGTGGCGAGGAGGCTACGGTTGCGCCCATCTTGAACTCCTGCGTCACAGTGCCTTTGTTGTCCACCTTCACCTGCGCCGTCTTCGTGCCGAACTTCTCATGCCAGGCTTCGACCGTGTATGTGCCCGGCGGAACATTCTTGATCTCGAAGCTCCCGTCCTCTTTGGTGACGGCGAAGAAGGGGTGCTTGAGCACGCCGATCCACGCTTTCATCCACGGATGCTGGTTGCACTTGACCGGTATCAGTATTTCCGCGCGCTTGAAGACGGAGGTGATGGGGGGCGCGTTCTGGCCCTGAGCCTGATTGAAGGGGTCGTTGTTCTTGGGCTGGACGTTGACGTTGTGCGTCGTCGCGTCGCTGTTCGTGACGTTCAGCTTTTGCCCGACCATCACGGCGACCATGTGCGGCTTATAGTGGCAGCCGTTCTGATCGAGCACGGCATCGCCGGGCGCGTCCCACTCAAAGCTGTCGAGTTTCTTCGACCCTTCTGTCGTCTGCCCGTCCTTCAGATAAACGAACACGTATTCGACCGCGCCGTTTTTGACCACGATATCCTCTGCCACGGCGTTCGGGTTTCTGGAAGCGCAGGCGGCATCGGCTGCCATGTCTATGGGTTTCGGTTCCGGCGCAGCCGCCCCGTCAAATAACACTTTGCCGGTGATCGTGCCCTCGTTGCCGGTCGTCTTGTACGGAGCGCCTGCCGTCTCCGCCGGTGTGTCCTCATCGTCCAGATCGTCCTCGTCGCTTGAGCAGCCGACGATGAACGAGAGCAATGCTATCGCCAGGAACATGGCGAGCCAGTAACGTCTCTTTTCAGGTTGCATGATTACTTCCTCGATTATAAGTACAAAACTCAGGCCCGGCCAAATGGCCGCCCGCTTTTCACGGTGAAAAATTGACGGGCCTGTGCGATACGGCCACACGATCAAACGCGACGCTCGCCGGCTCGCCGCGCGGCGCTCTGCCGTAGGCGACGGCGTTGCCGCCCTTGGTGCGCGGGCGTCCGCGCTGCCTAACGCGACTCACACTCTGCGCGGGCGTGGCCGCCGTCGTCGTCTCCTTCGGCGCGGGCGTTTCGCCGCTCGTCGCCGGTGGCGAGGTGGAAGCCAGCCGCCGCTGCTCGTCCGCCGTCAGCTCGAACATGTAACGCACGAGCAGGTCTGCGTGATCGCCATGATACTCGTTGAAGGCCGGCGGCGTCTCTCCGCTGAAGACCCAGCGCTCGCCGTCCTTCTTGAAGAGCCCGGAAGGCATGGCCGTGCCGGGGCTGATCTGCTGCGGATCGAGTATCCAGCGATACGTCCAGCCGGGTTTCAGGCGCTCGCTCGCCAGAAGGAAGTTCGGGGCGAGCGCGTCCTTGTCGTGCGCCGGGTCGCCCGTGATATGACACTTGAGACAGGGCGCGCCGCGCGAGGTGAACAACTGCCGCGCCAGAGTGCGCTCCTGTTCGGTGAGCGCCTCAAGCTTTTCCGGTATGTAGGGGTCTTGCTGCGATGAGACGGCCATGAAGAAACGCACGAGGGTGCGCAACTCCTGCGGCGAGAAGCTGAAGGTGGGCATGCGTGCCCGAAGGTAAGGTCGCACGCCGTTACGATCAGCGCCCGGTTGGGGCTTGAGCTTCTCCGCGGGAGCGCCACCGGTTGGCGCGCCTCCTGTCCCGCCCGCGCCGCTAGTGCCCGGCGGCGATTTGCCGGGGCTGCTGGCCGCATACTGGTTGCCGGTCGCGGCATTGCCCGGCCCCTGCCCGACAGTTTTGTCGCTTCGCCCGGGCGCGGCGCGTCCCTGCTCGTCGCTCAGGGACGGGTCACGCAGGAAACGCAGGAGCCAGTCAGGGTCGACACGTGCGCCCTCGCTGGTGAGGCGCGGCGGCAACTGGTCTCGCCACTCGCTCGTTTGATAGAGCGGCAAATCCATCAGGACTGAGCGTTGGCCCACCTGCACGCTATGACAGCCCATGCAGTTGTACTTCTTAATCACCCACCAGCCATCTTGTATATCCTTTTGCCGATCCGTCGCCTTGTAGAAGAGAGACTGCGGGACGTTCGCGCCCTCTATGCCGACGCTCCCGATCAGGAACGTGGTGAGCGCCCTGTTCCACTCTTCAGTCATGAAGGGTCGCGGCATACGCAGCTGATCTTTAGGGTCTTTCTCCTTGCCCTTATCGTAGAGGGCCGGGTCGTTTATCTTGTGCGAGATAAAGCCGTGCGCGTCATACCAGTCTTCCCTTTCGCCCGTTCGCTGATTGACGATGGGCTGGTTGGTATAGGGGTCTAAGCCCAGCTCGGCGGGCTTTGTCAGAAGCGCGAAGTCGAAGCGCTCGATGGGCGTCGAGCCTTCGGCGGTCAACTCCTTGCCGATGCGCTGCTCGTCTTCGAGACCCTTGATCTCGTGGCATCCGGCGCACCCGTACGTCTTAATCAGCGCGCGGCCCTGCTCTTTGAGAGCCGGGTCGTCCATGAAGGAAGCGTCAGGGTAAGACCTGCGGTCGCCGAACGAGAAGAGGTAGGTGGCGATGTCCTCAGCATCCTTTTCCGTCAGACGGAAGTTGGGCATCACCGTCATGTTCTGCACCTGTATCTCCGCGCCGTCGTTCGGACACTTCGAGTGGTCGCCGTCGAAGATGTAGGGCTTGCCGTTTCGTTCGTAATCCTCGCGCGTCAGGTCGCGCTTCTCTTTCGGGCAGTAGGGAGCCCAGCGCTCGCGCGGGTTATAAATCCAGCGCACGATGTAATCGTAGCTGGCCTTGTCGCCGAGGCGCGTGAGGTTGGCGGCGAAGTCACCGCCGACCCGCTGATCGCCTTCGCCTATCGAGTGGCAGGCCATACAGCCGCGCGTCTCGAACAATTCTTTGCCGTGCGCGCCGTCGCCCTTCTGCCGCTCGGGCACGCGCCCGTCAAAGGCGTCCTGCCAGAGGAAAGCGGCGATGGCTTTGCGCTCCTGCTCCTCGCGCGAATTGTCTTCATTCCTGCGATTGTCCTTGCCGTCGATACGCCAGAAGGTAGGCATCTTCGTGCCCGGTCGGAATGCCTGCGGGTCGCGGAGCCACTCCGGTATCCACTCCTTGCGGAGCTTCAAACGAACGTCCTTGAGATTCGGGCCGACCTTCTTCTGATCCTGCATCAGGTACTTCGACTGCGTATTAAGCTGCTCGATGCGCGCCGCGAGCAGGCTGTTGGTGACGCGCATGTTTTCGGCGCGGGCGAGGAGTTTCTGCGCCTCCTCGTCATTTTCCGCGTTGCCGCTCTGGTCTCTGGCGATTCTGGACTCGCGCTCGTTGGCCGTCATCTGCTCTTCGAGCTGCTTGATGGTCTGCCGCGCGCTTGAGAGCGCGTCGGTCTCGCGGTCGAATCCCTCGTAGCGGTGGCAGCCGACGCAGCCCCTGTTCTGGAAAAGGTCTTTCCCCTGATTGAGCACGGGCGCGTGATCGAGCACACGATCGTTCAAGTGGCACTGCTGGCAGCCGGCCTCCATGTTTTCCCGCGCCCAGAGCGGGTGCAGCCAGAAGGGGTTCTGGCCGTGCGCTTTGATGACGGTCGTCGTCGCGCGGCCATTGCCGCCGTGACAACTGGAACAACCGAAGCGCTCTGGATTGTGTATCTGTAGCAGCTCCCTGTTCGGGTGGCTGACGGAGGCGTGGGCCAACGCGTCCGGCTTCTTACGCTGTGCGGCCATCGCCGTCGGAGTGATCGCGACCGGCTCGCGCACGCCCAGGTGACAGGTCTCGCAGCGGTCTACGATGTTGTGTTCGAGGACGCTGATCTGTCTGAGCGAGTAGTCGAAATTCTGATTACGGCGTATCAGGCTTCGTATCTGATCGTCGGTCAGGCCCGTGACGTTCTCTTTGAGATAGTCGTCGCGCTTCTTCGCTATTTCCGTCGGTTTTTTGAGAAGCTCAGCCTTTCTCGTCAGCAGCTCGGCCTTCTTATCCTTGAGCCGGGTGTAGCGCTCTTCAAGCTGAGGATAAGTGAGGTCTTCCCTGACGACTTTGCCGGAGCCGTCATCGGCTGGCATCTCGACCCTGACTTTCTTATCCCTCTCTTTCGCCACCTGCTGGCGCAGACTGTTTTTGTTTGACTCGCCCGAAGCGGTCTCGATTCTGTAATTGAGAACGGTGATATAGCCGCGCGCGTTCTGGAAGGGGTCTGTGATGGCGTCCAGCTGATTCTGAATGATGGCGACCTGCCGGTCAATCTCTTTGCGCTCGGGCTCGACGGCGGCGGCGGCCTCCCTGGCTTCCTCGTCCAGCTTCTTAAACTCTTCGCTCTCCTTGACCTCTTTCTCCGTCCCCGGCCCGCCCTGCTTAGACCTCGTGAGCAGCCTTCGCAGGAAGCGGTTTTCGCGTTTGACGAACTCCTGCTGCATGCCCTTCCAGGCACGCTGCCCGTACACTTCGTCGTAGAGTGCCCATGCGAGGGAACCCATCAGCAGGAGCGCACAGATGAGCAGGATGCCGCTGGTGGAGCGGCTGACAATCGGGTCGCGCTCCGGCGTCGCATCCTTCTCTTTTTTGACAATCGCTTCGGATTCAGGCGAGTCTGCCACTTTCCATATCCTCCGGGAACCGACTTCAAATATTGAACCAGGGCGTCACCCACACATACTTGATATTGAGCGCCAGTCTTAAAATCAGCTTGACGGGCAAAGCCAGAAGGACAGAGACGGCGAAGAACTGAAACGTCACGTACTGCAACAGGCTTGTGCGCTCCAAAAGCTTCAGCTCGAATTTATCCTTGGTCGTCAACCAGAGCCTGAGGCGTTTCCACCAAGGCAGCGTCGGGTCGATGCGGTCGAAGCCCCCCCGCGTCATCAGCCAGTGGAAAAAGAGCCCCCCCAGAATATAGAAGGTTCCGACGACGATTGCGCCGAAGATCATCTTCACAGGATTGACCGAGAGAATGCCTAAGCCCAGCGCTTTTCCGACGCGGCTCGTGGCAATCCAATCGTGCAGGTCAATGTTCTTGTCGAAGACCACGGCGTTGTGATCCCAGGTCTGTCCGGGCCAGAACCAAATCCAGCCGGGGCCGCGTATGAACGTGCCGATGAAGATCAGCACAATCCACATCAACCACCCCCAGCCGTACATGGTGAGCGCGACGCGGCGCTGCTTGATCGTGTAATAGCCGTTGCCTAAAGGGTTGGAATCCACGTAGGGAAAGACCATCAGGCCGACCATGATGATCGAAGGCATGACGACGCCCGCTATCCACGGGTCGAAGTAGACGAGCATCTCCTGTAGGCCGAGGAAATACCACGGGGCCTTGGACGGATTCATCGTCAGGTTCGGATTGGCCGGCTCTTCGAGTGGCGCGTTGAGCGTAATTGACCAGACGAAGAGGATGACCGTCACGATCACGGCGGCGAGGAATTCTATGCGTACAAGGTAAGGCCAGACGTGCAGCTCTCTGGCCCAGCCCGGTCGCCACGGCTCAACTTTTCTATGATGCGTCTTGGCGAGCTGCGTGTCCTGCTCTAACTGCTCGATGAGGCGGTCGTTATCGCGCGCCTGTTTTATCCCGTACCACGTGAAGAACGGGACGAGAAAGAGCATCGCCACGATGGGCACGTTGTCCGGCGCTGAAGTGATCGTCCAGATTTGATGCCAGTCCTCGACGACGAAGAACACGTAGGCGATGAGAAGCAACACGAGCACGAGAAGAATAATCGCGCCCCTGCCAAACTTGAATCTAGGCTTTTCCATTTCCCACTTTTCTCCGCTCAGTTAGATCAGGCTCGGGCCTGACACGCAAAGCAAAGAGTTAAATCGGGCGCACACACACTCACTCTCTCGCGCGCACGCCAGCTACTTTTTCTTAACCGCCTTCATCTCTGGCTCCAGCATGACGGGCGCTGGCCCGGAGATTCCGCCGTCCTTGCGTATGCGCCAGAAGTGGACGGCCATAAAGATCGAAGCGACGAGCGGGATACCTATGCAGTGCCAGATATAGGAACGCAGGAGCGCGTTGGCATCCACGATAGAGCCGCCGAGCAGTCCGAAGCGCACGTCGTTAAAGGGCGTCATGCCCAGTTGCGGCCCGAACGGGCCTTCGCTGCCGAACATGGGCGTGGCGCGCGCCATGTTCGTGCCGACCGTCACCGCCCAGAACCCCAGTTGATCGTCCGGCAACAGGTAGCCCGTAAAAGAGAGCAGAAGCGTCAGCACCAGCAGCACTACGCCGACGCACCAGTTGAACTCGCGCGGGCGTTTGTAAGAGCCCGTCAGCACGACGCGGAACATGTGCAGCCACGTGGTGATGACCATCAGGTGCGCTGCCCAGCGGTGCATGTTTCTTAAAATCTTGCCGAACGGCACGTCATGCTCAAGATAGAGTATGTCGCGAAACGCCTGCACCTTCGTCGGGTGGTAGTAGAACATCAGGAGCACGCCCGTAAACGTCAGCACGATGAAGAGGTAGAAGGTGATGCCCCCCATGCCCCATGTGAAGCCGTAGCGCACGGCGTCGCGATTGACCTTGGCCGGATGCAGGTGCAGAAAGACGTTGGAGAGAATGGAGAGGCTGCGATTGCGCGGGTCTGAGCGGTCATGCGAGACGCGAAAAATTGATTTCCAGAGCTGCGTCTGCTGCGGGTCTTTGTAAGCCTTGGCTTCCTCTTTGGCCCTTTCGGCAAGCGCAGACCCTTCGGCGCGCACTCTCGCGACGAGGCTCAACTGCTCCTTGTCGCCGCCTTCGGTGAGCTGCTTCGTCTCCTTCGGATTGACTTCAGGCTTTTCAGGCTCCATCTACCTCGCCCCTCTATTTTGGATTTTAGATTTTGGATTTTAGATTAACGCTTCTGCAATCTTGAATTTAGGACGCGAGCCCTCAAGCGCCCTCGCCTATCAATCCAAAATCCAGAATCTAAAATCCAAAATGGCTCAGAGTGGAATATACGCCCCCGGATCGTTGAACTTGTTCTCGCCGCCCTTGGGCCAATCATAGAGCTTGCCGACGTTGACGACGATCTGTCCTTCGGCGTCCAGCTCGACGTGGGCGCGATCCATCGGGCGCGGCGCTGGCCCCTCGAAGTTTACGCCCTCGCTGTCGTAGCCGCTGCCGTGACATGGGCATTTGAATTTGTTCTCGCTCGCCTTCCAGTCGGGAGTGCAGCCCAAGTGAGTGCAGCGGGCGTAGATGACAAACAGGCGGTCTGATGTCTTGTCCACCCAGATGCGATATTGCTGCTGGTATTTCGTGTCGACGCCGAGCGCGTAATCGCTTGGGAAGCCGATGCGAAAGACGCTCGACGGCTCGAAGATGCTGCGCGGCAGGAAGAAGCGCAGGAACATCAGGAAACTCGTGACTAAGAAGCCTCCGATGCTGGCCCAGATGATGCGACGCCTGATCTTGTTGACGGGAGGGTCTGGCGTACTCTCGACGACAGCGCCGGTCGCGCGCGCGGCCACAGGCTTCGGAATGCCTTTGGCGACCGCGGCGGTCGGCGTCGTGGTGGCCTTCGATGCGCCCGGGGCTCCGGGCGTGCGCGCGGCGGGCGGTGTGGCCGCCGGGACTTCCTTGCCGGGCGCGGTGCTTTTGTCAACCGTGCGGGTGGGCAAGGTCGCCTTCGGAACAACAGGCTTCGTCGGCGAGGCGGGTGTCGCCTGAAGGCTCTCGTCGGTGGTCGAGGCTTCTCCGGCGCTCTCTTTTGCCGGAGTGGAATCTTTGACGCTCTCAGCGGGTTGATCGGGATTTTCTTCAGTACCCACGCCGCAAACCTCCATCTGAAAACTCGCGTATTATGGCTTAAAAGTCAGCGCCGGGCTGGCGATAGACCGCTACTGTCAGGGTGCTTGCAGATTATACAGTTCCCCGCTATCACAGGGAAAGATTCTCTGCGAACGTCTCCAGAACTCTATGCATTATCATGAAGAGCGCCGCGCCAGATGATATTATTAATTGGCTCGGTTGCCATACTTTATACTCTTTTCACGAGAATGTGGCAAGATTTAAATTTTACTTTGGAGAATCGACCGGGGCTTCTCGTGAGCGGGTCAGGCCCGGCGGCCCAAGCCCTATATTGATTGGAGAAAGCTGACCGCAAATGAAAAAGAGGATGCGCGTTCGGCTCTACACCAGACCGGGCTGTCACCTATGCGAAGAGGCCAAACGGGAGATTGCAGCCGCCGGTTGCGTAGAGTTGTACGAGCTTGAAGAGATCAATATTGACGACGACCCGGCGCTCAGGGAGCGTTACGGCTGGGAAATCCCCGTCGTCACCATCAACGGCATCAAAGCCTTCAAATACCGTCTCACCGCCGCGGAGTTCAAAAGCAGGCTGCGCCGCGCAGGCGGCTCAGGGGAAACGGACGGAATCGACTGAATCGAGAGAACAGCCGAAGTTTCAGGCAATAGCCCTCACTGGCTGCCGAAGCGGAAGCGGTACTCCGCCGAATTGACGAACCCGTTCGTGATCGTGCGGAAGCTTCCCGTATCACGCAGGACATCAACCCAGTGCTGGTACAGAGCATCCGGGTCACGACGCAGATACCCGAAGTAGTGCAGCACGATGGTAGCTTCGTTAAAGAACTTCGCATCCACCTCCGGGCTTTCGATGATCTCGCGCAGCGCCTGTGCCCTCGTGATCTGGCCTCCTTGCAGCCGGTTGATGATGTCCTGACGGTTGGAGATGGTCAGTCCGGCTTTTGAGAGGACGGCGTCAACGAAAGCCTGCGCCGTGGCCTGCGAGTCGTACACGTTTCTAAACTCCTGCCGGCTCATAAAGTCTGCGATGAAGTCCAGTTTGCTCTGCTCTATCTCGTCGGCTGTCTGAAATCCGCTGACGCGGGCACGATCCAGCATGAACTCGTCGTAGTGCGGGAATCTAGCCAGACTTCCGGCATAGAACTTGTAGACGAAGTAGCCCCTGTCCCTGAACTCCGGCGAAACGAAGATCGCTCTTGAGACTTCGATGCGATCACAGGTTGGCTGCACGGGCTGACAGTTATTGATGGTGTCGCGAAAGTGTGTGAAGCCGTTGGGGTCAGGCTCGCGGTTGAGGAAATCAAGATAGTGCTGGCGGACGAAGAAGTCTGTCCCGTCCACAGGATTGGCCGCGCCCGACAGGTCGTTGCCGTTATCCGTTATAGTAACGACGGCGCTCGATTGATTGCCGATGACAGCGCCTCCCGTCGCATTGCTCAACGCGAGATTGAAGGTCTCAGGCCCTTCGATATGCACGTCGTCGACGATGATTAACGGAATCGCTTTGGCGGCTTCACCGGCAGCGAAGCGCAGCGTGCCGACCGCAGTGATGTAGTCGCAGCGCGAGGAGGCTATGCCCGTCATGCCGCTGAAAGCAGGATTACAGTTTGCGAGGCCCGCCGTGTCTGAGGTCGCGTAGTTGACGTTGATGGGCACGCTCGTGTTGCCCGTGCGCGTGACCATGACGTTGAAAGTGCCGACGCTCTCCGAGAGATGGTAAGTGCCCTGACCCAGTTGCAGGATGCTGGACACAACCGTCAGTGTGGCGTTATTGCTGGTCGCGCTGCCAAAGCTGTTCGTGACTATCACGCGAAATTGTGCGCCGTTATCGCCCGCGGTCACAGGCGGCGTCGTGTAAGTGGAAGAATTCGCGCCGCCTATATTGACGCCGTTCTTCTGCCATTGATAACTGAGCGAACCCGTGCCGAGCGTGCCGACGCTAAAGGTCGCCGTCTGTCCCTCCGCGACCGTCTTGTTTGAAGGATGCGTGCTGATGGAGGGAGGCGTCTGGTTGGCCGGGAACTGCACGCGAAAGACAGCGCCCGCGCCTCTCGCCAGGTAATAGAGGCTGCCGTCCGATGCGACCTGCAAGTCCACAGGGTTGGCGATGCCTGTCGCAAAGTCCGTCGCGGTATTATCGGCTGGGTTGAGCCTGCGTATCCATCCGCTGCAAAAATCGGCGAAGAAATATTTGCCCACGTAGTCGCTCGGAAATTGTGCGGCCTGTGGGTTGTAGAATGCCCCGCCCGTAATCGCGCAGCCCGTAGTGCTGCCCGACCCGTGCCCGTAAGTGAAGAGCGGGTTGCGGAAATTTGGATTATTGCAGACGCCCTCGCAGGTGGGCCAACCATAGTTCGACCCGGCAATCCCGTCATTGACCTCTTCGAGCGTCACTTCGCCGACGTCGTTGATGAACATACGCCCAGTGCCGGGCTGGAACGCGAACGTGTAAGGATTCCGCAGGCCCAACGCCCAGATGGCTCGGTTATTACCCGTCGCCGTGCCGAAGAAGGGATTGTCGGCAGGGATCGAGCCGTCCGAGTTGATGCGAAGAATTTTTCCCAGAAGATTGGTCAGCGTTTGCGAATTGCTACCGTTGGCGTTTTCTCCGACAGCGATATAGAGCTTGCCATCCGGGCCGAAGTGCATCGCTCCGCCGTTATGATTCGTCGCGCTCAGGTTGTTCAAATCCAGCAGGACGACTTCACTGTTGGGCACGCTCACGTCACCGTTGGCCGTGAAACGACTGACGCGATTATGAATGGTCGGGGTCGTCGCCGTGTAATAGACGTAGAGAAAATTGTTCGTCGCGAAGTTCGGGTCAAACGCGATGCCAAGCAGCCCGCGCTCGCCCGCCGAGCTGACCGTCACGCTCAGGAAAGGAGTGGCGAGCAGAGCGCCGTTCTTAATCACGCGCAACTGCCCGCCCTGCTCACAGACGAAGAGACGCCCATCGGGCGCAAAGGCCATCGCCGTCGGGTTGGAAAGCCCGCTAGCAACGAGCGTCTCTGTGAAACCTGCGGGAAGCGTGGCCGCCTGTGCAGCTTGGTATGCAGCCGCGAGGACGAACGCCAGCATCGCCGTCAACCCTAAACGCCGGAACAGAAAACGTCTGTATTGTCGCCCAGCTTTTCCTACTCGAACCCTTTGCTTACCGGAGCAATGCAATAACCACATGATGCCCCCTTGAGGACTGTAAACACTCCCGCGCAGTTTCAACTCGCGACGAGATAGTTGAAAGCGGGGCTTTCACCTGACGATATATGGGGAGTCGTGGGGCGCGGCCCTATTCTAGGAGAGTTCCTACGCGATTGCCAGCTAAAAAATTTACAGTAGAGGTTGAGTTTAAGGAGAAAAAGAATTAACAGAGATGGTCAGGATAGAGAAAATGCTGTCAAGCACACGCGTCTTTACGCTCCTGGTATTTATCCTGATCATCTCTGTCCATGCCTGTCTGATTCCCTCGCTCATTAACTTTGAACGGCGAGGGGCCGCGATTCGTCTTCGAGCTTGAAATTGGCAGAGCGCGCCGTCTCTTCAATGGCGGCGAAAAGCTGCTCGCGCTCCATTTCATCACTGCTCTGCCGGTAGGCCGTCAGCAGTTCTTTAAGCGAAGACAGCTCCTTATAGAGCCCTGCGCTTTCAATCGGCGGCGTGAGATAGGAGATCAGCTCACCGTAAGACCTTCGCTTGGCGATGGAGCCTTCGGACGGATTGTTGACGCTGTAGATATAGATGTGCGGCAACTCTCCCGTCAGGCGATCAGGCCAGCACTTGTGCGAGAGCCCGACCTGTTTGCCCGGCATAAATTCCAGCGCGCCATGCGTGCCGACATGCACGAGGGCATCCGCCCGAAAAACTTTTTCGAGATAGGTGTAGAGCGCCATGAAGCCGTGATGCGGCGCTCCGCTTCGCGCCATCAACAGGCGCATCGGGTCGCCTTCATATCCGAAGGTCGGCTGCACGCCGAGGAAGACGTTACCCAGATGAATGCCCTGAATCAATAGCTCGCCGCCAGATGAATTGATCTGGCCGGGCGCAGCGCCCCACTCGCTTTCAATCTCCGCGACGTACGGGCACAGACGCCTGTACTCGTCCGTCGTCATCCGGTAAGCGACGTTAACGAGCGTGCCGGCATCTTCTGAATTTCCGCCAAGCAGCCTCTCTCTCAACGCATCGGGGTTCGCCGGTACGTCGACCGTGTAGCCATCCGCCTGTAAACGTCTGAGCATCTCCCACGCGCTCGGAAAGACATCCAGATCAGCCGCCGTACCGATGTTGCCCTTGTCGGGCGGAAAGCAGAAGACCACCAGGCCCAATCTTAAATCGGCGCGATTCGAGGTACGCAGCTTATTCCAGCGACTCAGACGACGCGCCACACGACGACAGCGATCTTCGAGCGCCACGGGCGCTGCGCCTCCCGCGCGTATGCCGCCGTAGACGAACGGCTCGGTCGCGCCGTCTATCTCCGGAATACTGATCTGCATCCCGGCCTGCACGGGATTGAGTCCCGTCGCGGACGCCTCCCACGCTTCGATGGTCTGCACGTCCAGACTGACGGCGGAGCGAAAAGGGCGATTCAGGTCTGAGAGGAAACGTGCCGCCGCCTCGCTGTCATTCATCGCCGGGCCGCCGACGAAGCTGAAGCCCGTGAGCGACACGACCTGGCTCACACGCGACCGCTCAGCCATCAAGCCGCCCTTTGGCCCGGACGCCTCGGCCACTTTGGCTTTACCCCGCCCGACTCTTATCTCTTCCTTCTCAAGGAAGAACTTCTCGCACGCCTCGCGATTGTCCATGAGCGTCGAGATGGCAGGCACGACCGACAGCCCCTCTGCCTCTATGGCGCGGATCAGCCCGTCGTAATGTTCTCTCGTACCGCTCACGATCTGCGGGCGCATCAGCAGCAGTCCGACCGTCTCTTCCGGGGCGAGCACGCGCGCGCCGCCGCCGCTACTACTACGCTTCCCCGCCCGGCGCTCGCTCCACTTACGATACGCCTCGAAGGATTCGAACAACGCGGGCGCGTCAGGGTGATAGATGGCGACAGCGGGCATGCGCTCTGGCTGCTGAACTTGTATGTCGGCGTTCCGCAAACGCTCGTCAAGGCAATAATGCTTGATCGCGTAGAGCACCATCGAGCGAATGTTCGCGGGCGTCGGTTGCAGGAAATAGCAGAACAGGTAGAGATAGTGCTTGATGTCGCGCAGCTTTCCCCTCGAAGGCACGAAACGCAGCAGGCCCGGCAGACGATCAACCAGCTTGAGATACTGCGTATGCTTCGGCGGCTTACTGGCCCTATGCGCGCGCGCCTGATCGCCCATCCACGAGCCGACCTTGCCGACAAGGCGGCTGGCCCGCCCGGCCCTGTCCCCTGTGCCCACGGAATCCCCGTCGGCCTCGCACACCTCCGCGCCGGTCTTCACCGCTCCGAACAACTGCCCGAAGTCCAGTTGGCCCATACGCGTGCGCCGCATCAAATCCGGCATACAATTGATGACGACTACGGCCCTGTGCCGCTCCTTGTACCGCTCAAGCGCCGTGAGAAGGCGCGTCGCGTTCTCACCATCCATCACATGTATGACGAAGACCACATCGGCACTGCCGAGGTCGCGCTCAACGTCACGCCACTCTCCATTCGTCAGGGCCAGCCCGAAGTTATAGGCTGAGATGCCAAGGTCTAACCCATAGACGCGATTGATCTCCTGCTCCGCCTGCCTGAGCGGCGCAAGTAAGCTTGACCCGACATATAGAACCGTGACGTTCAACTACCTATCCTTTGAGTAAGACGAGCGGGCGCTCAGGCCACGCCTTCGATTTGATCTTCGAGCCCGGCGAAGATGTCGCGCAGGCGCTCGATGATCTCTGCCTCTGCTTCCCAGTAGCCGCGCCCCTCTGCTTCCAGTAGACGACCGACGAGCGAGCGCGCCGAATGCGGGTTAAGGCTTCTGAGGCGTTTGAGCATCTCTTCGTCGAGGACGAAGGTTTTGGCGACTTCGGTGTAGACCCAGTCGTCCACGGCGTCGGCGGTCGCGCTCCAGCCGAAAGTGTTGGCGACGTGGTTTTCGATTTCGGCGACGCCGCGAAAGCCGTGCTTGAGCATCCCCTCGTACCACTTCGGGTTGAGAGTCTTGGAGCGCGTCTCAAGACGGACGGTCTCTTCCAGAGAGCGTATGCGCGCATCGCGCGAGAGCGCGTCGGAAAGATAGATGGCGGGCCGAGCGCTGGCTCTCTTCTCGACGGCTTTGGCAACGCCGCCCAGATATTCGAAGTAGTGGTCTACGTCCGTGATGCCGATCTCGAAGGTGTCTATGTTCTGGTAGGCGGCCTCGACGCGGGAGAGCGCGCGATCCATCGCACGCCTCGCCTCGCGTCCTTCAATGTGACGGCCTTCGGCGTCGCGCCCGTAGGCGAAGCACTTGCGCGTCACGAAGAGGTCGCCGAGCGTCTCTTCGCGCTCCCACTGCGAACCCATGATCATGAAATTGACGTTGGTTCCGTAATTGCCCGGAGCGTTGGAGAAGACGCGCACGGCGGCTTCGTCAAATGAGCATTGGTCGGCGCTCATCTGCTGCGTCACATGACGGCGCAGGTAGTTCATTTCGGGCGG
Organism: Pyrinomonadaceae bacterium; assembly: GCA_036389675.1. Lineage (GTDB taxonomy): Bacteria > Acidobacteriota > Blastocatellia > Pyrinomonadales > Pyrinomonadaceae > DASQYE01. Next base: position 39,327 of record DASVWI010000030.1, on the reverse strand, counting down.
CTCGTCCAGAGCGGCGACGCACCTGACGGCCTTGTCAAGGAGCGCCATCGTCGCCCCGAACAGGTCTCGGAAGATGCCTGAGACAGTCATCACGACATCGATGCGTGGGCGCTTCAATTGTTCGAGGGGGATGGCTTCCACCTCTGTTGCGCGGTTCAATTGATCGCGGAGCGGGCGCACGCCGAGCAGCCACAAAGCCTGCGCCACGCCTTCCCCCTGCGTCTTGATATTGTCCAGCCCCCACAGGACGAGCGCCATCGAGCGCGGATAACGACCATGCTCGGCCACATGCCGCTCAAGCAGGGAGTTAACGACTCGTTCGGCCCGCGCATGGGCGACAGCGGACGGCACGGTGTAAGGATTGACGGCGTGAGTATTGCGCCCGGTCGGCAGGATGCCGGGATTCTGCACGATGTCTGCGCCGGGGCCGGGCTCTATGTACTCTCCGCGCAACGCGCGCGCCAGCGCGTCCAGCTCATTATTACTCTCCAATTGCTCCGAGATGGTTTCGAGCAACGCGAAGACGGGACGCGAATTTTCCGGCGCGACCCGCGCCTCTTTTTCGAGCCAGTTGACGGCCACGTCCACACCGCTTGAGATGAAGAGACCGATTGATTTCGAGACTACTTCATCGACACGCTCGCGCTCAGACAGTCCCGTCGCCGATGCACGCGACGCTTGAAGGAGCGCCACGTATGGGTGCAGGCCCAGCCCTTCGGCGACTATGTCGGGCAAGGCACGCGTGCCCGCCTCCGGCCTGTCGAATGACGCCACCATCCGCAGCATGTCGGCGCGCGCATTCGTCTCCGGCACACGCCCGAACACGTGAAGCCCTGTTGGAATAAGGCGCTCTTCGATCTCCAGCACCTGATCGCACAGCTCCAGCACGCGGCGGTCGCGCTCCGCTTGCGTAATCTTTTTCGTCCTGTCGGTTGCCGGAGTTTCCACTGTTCGTTTCAAGCGACTACGGAAGGCTGCGTTAGCCCCGCCAATGGGTTTGTTGAAAGAGACGTGTAATGTCCGCTGAGCGTTGCCGCCAGCGCACGCGCCTCGCCGCCCGAGACAAAACGGTTCTGCGTATCAACCACAACGGTCTTCACGCCCGCCTGCCTGAGCAAAGCGCCGAGCCGGACCAGCTCCCCTGCGATTACTCGCTGGCGCGTCGCCCTGTCGAAAGTCTCGTCGGCCCGCAAAGAGACGTTGGCTCGCCCATCCGTGAAGATTAAGAGGACGATCTCCTGAACTCCCTGTTGCGCGGCACGCATGGCTACTTCGATTGAAGTAATGAGCCCGGCGGAGAGGGGCGTTGCGCCGCCGACCGAAAGCGCATCGAGGATACGCTTGGCGCGCGCCATGCTCTGGGAGGGCGGCAAAAGCAGCGAGGCCGTCTGCCCGCGAAAGCTGACGAGCGCCACGCGGTCGCGCCGTACATAAGATCTTTGCAGAAGCCGCGCGAGCGCGCCCTTGGCCTGACCGATGCGGTTTAAGGCCATGCTGCCGGATGCGTCAATGGCAAGGATAAAGAGCGTGCCGGTCTTTCGCCTGAACTGTTTGTAGCGCAGCGCATCAGCGTCAATCAATAGCGGCAACCGTGGGCCAATGGCCTGATCGGAAGAGATGTTCGCGGCCCTTCCAGCTTTAGGCTTTGCGCGCACAGTCGCGAGCGCAGCCGCGCGCAGCGTCGCGTCGAGCGCAAGCGGGCGTGTGCCTGACCTATCCATCACGGCCCGCGCGTAACGACCGCTACGCGAATCGTTAGAGCCATGCCCCCCATTTCGCCGCCGCTCAGACGAATGGCGTGTCCTTGGCTTTCCTTCTCTGCGCTCGGCGAATGATTTCTGATCGAGCGAGCCCTGCGGCAGCCGCGCATCCGTCTCGGGCGAAACATGCTGGCTTGAGCCCCCGTCGCGCGCGCCGCCCGCTCCATTACCTGTCTCGCCGCCGCCGGCTTTATTAGAGCCGCCACCGTCGCGGCGCGTCTTCTTCGTCCGTGGCTCGCCCACCTTTAACTCGTCTTCGTCCCCTGTAGACTCCCTGTGAGGGCTTGCCTCCGGGAAGAGCTGATCGAGCGCATCCTGTATGCGCGCAGGGCTGGCCGTCTGCTCAAGCGGGTCGCGGCGCATGCGATGACGCAGGGCCATCAGAGCCACGCGGCGCACGTCCGTGTCAGTGACTTCACGCCTTCCCTCGAAGGCCGCGAGGGCGCGGGCGGCGCGCGTGATAGTCAGCTCTCCCCTGTGGCCGTCAACCTTGAGTTGCAGGCAAAGCTCTGCGACGCGACGAAGGAGCTGGCGCGAGGCCACCACTTTCGTAAAGCTCCTGCGCGCGGCGACGAGCCTGCGGCGCAGTCGCTCCTGTTCGGGTTCAGCTCCGGCGCGAAAGAGCGCTGCATCGCGCTCGAACTGCTCGCGCCTCTCTATAATCTCGACGCGGCTGTCCAGATCATCCAGAGTCCTCACTTCAACGTGCAGGCCGAAGCGGTCGAGCAGTTGAGGTCGCAACTCTCCCTCCTCAGGGTTGCCGGAACCGACCAGCACGAAGCGCGAAGGGTGCTCAATAGAGATGCCTTCACGCTCGACGACGTTTCGCCCCGTCACGGCCACGTCCAGCAGCAGATCGACAAGATGGTCTTCGAGCAGGTTGACTTCGTCGATGTATAGAAAGCCGCGATTGGCCCGCGCCAGCAGTCCCGCCTCGAAAGCTTTGACGCCTTCCCTGAGCGCGCGTTCGATATTGATTGTGCCGCAGACGCGGTCTTCGGTCGCGCCGAGCGGCAGCTCGACGACCGGCACGACTGCGCGCTCGCTCCCGAGCTTCCCCTGTCTGCTCAAACGCGCATGACAGTCTTCGCAGAGAGCGGCCACGTCCTTCGGGTCGCAGCCGAACGGGCAATCGCGTACTTTTGATACGAGCGGCAGCAGGTCTGCCAGCGCGCGCACAGCCGTGGATTTCCCCGTCCCGCGATGGCCCATCACCAGCACGCCGCCCACCTTCGGGTCTATCGTGTTGAGAAGCAGGGCCAGCTTCATCTCTTCCTGCCCGACGATGGCCGCGAAGGGATAGACGGGCGGAGGCTTCCGCTCGGGAGACAGGGCCGTGTGTGACGAGGCTTGGCGGCGGTTCATCTTGTTATGACTTCAAGCTTTGAAGCCGACTTCAGCATTCGATTTAGTAGAATTTGAAGGCTCTGCTGGCGAACAGTATTTTTCCAGTGCCGGACTGCACTGTTAAGACGCAGCCTTCGCTCCGTACGGCTCAGACGGTATCACTGATTTCAACGCCCCGCCAGAGCGACTCGGCGCGCCCCTTGCGTTTATCTTTTAACCGAAAAGCAAAACCTCAGCAAGCATCGACCGGAAAGGACGGATGACAAATGATTTTATCTCGGCTATGATGCAGGACATCTATCGAAGGTCAGAGCGTCCCGGCGAGGCCGACAATTTCATCTAACCGGCGCGCCGCGATTTGCTTTCATTCCGTACTTCAAAACTAATGTCTGCGATTGAAGAAACCAAAAAAGATACTGTTGTGCAACAGGGGGTCAGACCGGGGAAAAGTGCGTCGGCGCTTTCACCCCTGACGTGGCTGCTCAACCTCTTAAGCTCCGTCCGCTTCGGCGTGGTGCTGCTCATCCTGCTCGTCGCCGCCAGCATGGTGGGGATGCTCATCATGCAGCAGAACATAGAGGATTTCGACAAGTACTACGCGGGGCTCACGCCCTCGCAGAAGCTCCTCTACGGAAGCCTCGGCTTCTTCGATATTTACCACACTTGGTACTTCAACGCGCTGCTTCTGGTTCTCTCGCTCAACATCATCCTCGCCTCGATTGACCGCTTCCCGAAGACCTGGAAGATAGTTTCGCGCCGTAAGCTGGATGCCGGGCGAAAATGGCTGCAGGCGCAGCAGCATCACGCCGAGATCAAGGTCGCGGAAGAGAGCGCGGGCGCAGTCGTCGAGCGCGTCCGTCGAGCCTTACGCGGGGCGGGCATGCGCGCCACCGTCACGGAAAAAGAGGGCCGCACCTATATCTTCGGCGAGCGCGGCGCATGGAATCGCATGGGCTATCTGGCCGTACACGTCGCGCTGCTCACGATTTTCACGGGCGGTTTTCTCACCGCGCAGTTTAGTCGCGACGGGCAGATGCCGCTGATGCCGGGCGACTCGGCCAGCGAGATGACGAATCTCAATTTTCAGATCGACAAGATTTCGCGCACCGTCGTGCCGCTGCCCTTCACCGTGACCTGCACGGACATTCAGCAGAAGCTGATTAAGAAGGACGGCTCGATCATGGCTAACAATACGATTGACTGGCTGACGCGCATCAAGATCCGGGATGAAACGGGCGAGCGCGACGCGCTCGTGCATCTCAACGAGCCCTTCGACTATCGCGGCTATCGTTTCTTTCAGGCGAGCTTTACCGCCTTCGGTCAGGCGCGCAACATCACGCTTCGTCTCACTCCGCAGGACGGAGGCACGCCCGTCGAGGTCAGCATCCCTCGCAACGGCGCGACCACGCTCGCCGACGGCACAAAGATTGACTTTGAGAATTTCCAGCCGGATTTCACCATCGGCCCGGGCGGAAAGCCAGACTCGAACAGCGGCGACTATAATAACCCGGCGGCCATTTTGAAGGTCACGACGCCGACCGGCGAGCAGAAGACCGTCTACGCTTTCGCCATGGAGCTGCCCTCTGGGGCTCCGGTCGGAGCGCCCTTCGGCGGCTATAAATATCGCCTCGTGGATTTCGAGAAAGTGCCTCTTCAGCATGTTCTGGCGATTCAGAAAGACCCCGGCAAGATTCCCTTCTACGTCGGCGGGTTGATGCTCATCCTCACGCTCGGCGCTGTCTTCTTCTTCTCGCACCAGAGGGTCTGGGCGCTGGTGGAAGAGAGAGCCGGGGGCGGCTATGAGGTGGTTCTCGGCGGCAATAGTAATCGCAACAAGCTCGGGTTTGAAGATCGCTTTAAGAAACTGGTCGCCGCCATCGGCGCTACGCAATAATCATTTGAGGTATAGCAATCATGAGTGAAGTTCTGGATCAACCGACAGGGCTCGCGCTTCCCGACACGGAGCTTGTGGGCTCGCGCCTGCGCTCATACCTGCCGGCCATTTTAGCCGTCGCGGGCTCGCTCTTGATGGTCGGATTGAGAGTGAAGCTGGGTGGAGGCCGTTTCATTTCCGACGGCGCTCTGATGATGCTCGCGCTCGCCTGCTATCTGACCGCAGCCGTCTTCCACCTGATGAATCTATACGCTCCGTCTGAGATGGCCCAACGGGTCGGACGCTGGACGGCGACCGCCGGCGTCTTCTTTAACCTCTCAAGCTGGGGCGTGCGCTGGATAGCGGCGCATGATCGCGAGCTGGCGATTTTAACGAAAAACGGATACGGGCCGGAGCAGATGCCATGGTTCTTTCGTTATATTCCGTTCGCCAACCTGTATGATCTGAGTCTTGCTTTCGCTTTCGGCGCTGGCATTACGACGCTGCTGATCGCGCACCGCAAGAGCTTTCGCTCGCTCGGCGCTGTGACGCTGCCGATGGCCTCATTGATACTTTTGCTGGCGCGTTTTATCGGCGACGAGTTCATCGACCTGCCGCCCATCCTCGATTCCTACTGGCGACCGATTCACGTCGGCATCGCCTCGCTCTCCTACGGTGTGGCGCTGGTCTGTTTCGCCGTCGCCGTCCTGTATCTGTTGAAAGACGGCGTCAAGACGGAGACGATGGCGATATGGTCGAGCATCTTCGCGCTCGCCGTGCTGGCGACTGTCAGTAAGTATTCCGTCTTTACCAGCCTGACCTACAGCGCCTCGACCTTCTTACAGACCGCGACGGGCGGGCGCAGGCCCATCCCTCTGCGTGTGGATATTCCATGGGTTGGCCCAATGCTGGCGCTCGCCGGGCTGCTGCTCGTCGGCACGATCATAGCCTTCGGAATTTATCTCTCGAAAAATGATTTGAAGGCGCGCGCGTGGGGGCATCGTTTGCTCAAGCTCTCGCTGGTCGTGCAGGCAGCCGCCATAGCCTTTCTCGTCTCGCAGATTAAGACGCTGACCGACATCGGCCCGCGCATTCAACAGAAGCTCGCCGCTGACCCGCTCGGTTATGAGCGCCTGGGCCGTTGGATGGCCGAACAGGAAGGCATGAAGCCGGAGCAGATCGCAGCGCTTCCCGTCGGTCGGCTCGAAGAGGTGGCGCGCCAGTTCGTCGCGCAAAGCGGCTCGAAGCTTTTCCTGAGCCTGAATGCCAACCCGGTCGAGCTGGCGGCGCTGATCACGGCTTTCGCCGCCACGCTCTTCGTCATCATCTTCAGTTTCCGCACGGAGCGTTTGCGCGCCTCGCTTCCATCCAGAGAGAAGCTCGACAGCCTGATGTACAAGACCGCGAGCGTCGCCTTTGCCATGCTCGCGATGCTCCTGATTACGGGCGCTGTGTGGGCCAACGAATCATGGGGACGTTACTGGGGATGGGACTCTAAGGAGACGGGCGCGCTCGTCGCGTGGCTCACCTACGCCGCGTTCCTGCATACGCGAATCTCGCGCGGCTGGTCTGGCAGAAGCTCCGCCTACTTCGCCCTGATCGGTTTCCTGCTCGTCATCTTTACGTATCTGGGCGTCAGCTACCTTCTCCCCGGTCTTCACTCATACGCCTGAAAAGCAGTGATGAGTGACGAGTCGTGAGTGATGAGTTAAAGACAGGTTCTTGCTTTTAACTCATCGCTTCCGACTCGTCGCTCATCACTATTTACTTATGAATAAAGAGAACGTTCTATTCTCCATCATCGGCCTGTTGCTGGGGTGCATCATCGGATTCATCTTCGCAAACTCGGTCAACCAGCGAGGGGTCGCGCCCGCGTCGACGGCTGCGACCGAGGGCTCGCGCCAGAACTCCAACCTCCCGCCAGATCATCCGGTCGTCCCTTCAAACGCCGTCGCCGATCAGGAAGGGATGCAGGCGCAGGTGACCGAACAGATTCAACAGGCGCGTAACGACCCCAACAATTTCGACGCGCAGGTGAAGGCGGCTGACCTTTACTACCAGATACACCGCTTCGATCAGGCGATAGAGTTTCTGCTCAAAGCCAACCAGCTGCGCCCGGACGATTACGGAACGATAGTAAAACTCGGCAACTCGAACTTTGAGACCGGCAATTATGAGACGGCTGAGAAATGGTACACGGCGGCGCTGCTGAAAAACCCGGAGGACATCAACGTCCGCACTGATCTGGGCCTGACGTTCTTCCTGCGCGACCCGCCGGACTACGAGCGCGCCATCAGGGAATATCGCGGCTCGCTGCAGCGCGACCCGCGCCATGAACAGTCTCTACAAAACATGGTCGTCGCTTTGACGCGCACGGGCAATGCGCGCGAGGCCGAGGAGACGCTCGCCCGCCTGCAGGAAGTCAACCCGACGAACGAAGCCATCTCAAAGCTCCGCTCAGACATTGATGCTCTGAAATCCCAATCAGGCACGCAAGCTACAGCACCGGCCAAGCCTCAGGCATCTCAGAAGAGAGGTCGCAGATAACGAGCTTTGATCGTTACCCGCCGCGAATGAACGCCGGGTAGAGCGTCATCCCGCCGTCAACGTAGACGGTCGAGCCCGTCACGTAGCTGGCCTCGTCAGAGCAGAGGAAGGCGACGACCGAAGCTACCTCTTCAACCTCACCGACACGCTGCACGGGTATCTTGCTTAGCAGGTCGCGCATCATCTCCGGGTCGCTCCACACATCCCTGTTGATCGGCGTGGCGATGGCTCCCGGCGCGACCGCGTTGATGCGGACACGCTCGGTCGCCAGCTCAAGCGCGACCGTCTTCGTCAGCATCTCAAGCCCAGCCTTCGCCGCGCAGTAGTGCGCGTAGCCTCCCCACGGAATACGCTGGTGGACGCTCGTGATGTTGACGATTGAGCCGCCCGCCCCCGCCCGCACCATCATGCGCGCGGCCCGCTGCGAGCAGAGGAACGGGCCGGTCAAATCAACTTCGATCACCTTGCGCCAATCTTCGAGCGGCATCTCAAGAAACGGGCGGCGCATCTCCGTCCCGGCATTGTTGACGAGAATATCCAGAGAGCCGAGCTTGCTCTCGGCCTGCCGGAACATCTCGTCCACCTCGTCTTCAACCGAGACATCCGCCTTGATCGCCAGCCCTACAACGCCAGCGCCTTTGATCTCGGCGACCACTTCATCCGCCGCTTCAGGGTGCGTCAGATAGTTGACGATCACGTTTGTGCCCTCGCGCGCGAGCCGCAGGGCTATCGCGCGACCGATACCGCTGTTAGCCCCCGTCACCAGCGCGCGTCGTCCTTCAAGGCGGCGACACACCTGCTTTTGATTCTCGTCCTGCCCCATAACTTCCCCCTGAATCTAATCGGAGATCAACCCACGCGCGTCATCACTGAATCGCGATGCTGAAATCCCTGCCTTCCCAGCGCGCGCCGTCAATCCAGTAAAAGGTGAACTTCAAGACTTCGCCGGGCTTCAGCTCTCCCGCTGCAAACTCGTGAGCGTAGATGCCCAGCCCTTCGTCAATAAGCTCCGTATCGTTGACGCTCACCCACGCGTTTGCCGACCAGTGCAAACGCCCGCTGGCATTCACCTCTATACGCAGCGGCCTCCCGGCATAGGCCGCTCTGATCTTATGATTGAAGAGCCACGATTGCAGGTCGCTCGTGACATGCTGCTCTATGTAGCGACGGCGCACGGGCTCGATCAGGTCGAAGACCGCGCGGTCACGCGCCGAGACCAGTAGCTTGATGTATTCGGCATGAGCCCAGACGAGCGGCATCGCCGAGCCCGTCGGGCGTCCGCAGTACATCAGCTTTTCCGGTATGTCCACCGTGTCCCAGACCTGCTCAGGCAACATCGCCCCGGCGTTGGCGAAACACTCCATGGCCTTGATGTACTCTCTGACATCGTGCCCGGCTGCTATCTCGTAGGCGGCGCGCTCGCCCGTCAACAGCGGCCATGCGCGCCCCACGCCCGTGCCGTCGAACGCGTCGCCGTTAGCCTTCTGCCCGTAACCGTCGTGATTGTACCGATGCCATGACGGCCCGCACGGGGTTTCAACCTTCAGAACCGCGTCATAGGCCGCGAGCGTGCGGAGGATGTGCTCGTCGGTTGCGGCGCGCAGGCCGTAGCGAACCAGCTCAAGAAAGCCGCCGTCAATAATGTCGTAGACGGGAAAGCCCGATTGTTCAGCCGGGATGTTGTTGATGAAGATACAGCCCGTGTTCGGGTCGTCGTCCGATTCGAGAGTTTCCGGGTCGAGCGAGTCCAGTCGAACGTAATACTCGCTGTAACCGCCGAGCGTGCCCCGCGTCGTATAAGTCCAGCGCTCTATGTTGGAAGCCCAGTAGTCGGCGGTCTTCAAACAGAGCCGCGCAGTCTTTTCGTCATCAACGGCGCGCGCTATCTCCGCCGCACAGACGAGCGCGGCGATCTCGGCGGCAAGCGTGGAGGGCGAGATGCCCGCATCCTCCTCCCAGCGTTCCTGCGGCGAGGCCGGGCCGCGTTTGATAATGTAGGAGGCTGCCCCTAAAACCATCCCGTAAGGGTCGAAGCCCTCCAACAGCCCTGCATCATAGAGACGCCAGGCGAGGATGACGGGAAAGGCGACCTCGTCCAGCTGCACGCCAGACCAGTAAGGGCGGCCATCCACCCAGCAGTTCTGCGGCATGCCGCCGTCTGGAAATTGAATCTTCGACAGGTAACGCAGCACACGCAGGGGCAGGCCCTTGATGCCGGCGGCCATCGCGGCGCTCGCCGACTGGCACAGGTCGCGCGGCCACACCAGATGATAACCGCCTATGTCGTTGTCGCCGTGAATCTCGCCCCATGGTATCGAAAGCGAAGCGCACAGCGCGCCGGGGTGTAGCCTGTCCTCGTGAGCGCGCACGACCATGGCGCTCGTCAGGTATGTTCTCCCACCGTCGCCGCTCATCGCGCTCAAGTCCGTCAGACGATCACAGTAAGCGTGCCACTGATCGACGTATTCGGCGCGCGCGCTCTCCCACCCACGTTCGAGAGAAGCGAAGGCGGCGCGCGCCGCTTCCTCACCGCTCTGGCCGAAGCCTATGGCGAGCGTCCATTCCTGCTGCTCGGAAATATCAAGCTGGCCCATCAGCGCTATGTTGCCGTCCGTTGCAGATTCCCACTCCCAATCCATACGCAGGTTCTGGTGCAGATCCGTCCAGCCGTCGCTCGCGCCGACGAAGCCACAGGAGCGCCTGAGGTAAGGGACGGAGGCGACGACGGCCAGCGCCCTGCCCGACCGCTCCGCGACGAGACATGCGCGCCCGTCCACGTATGTTGCGCGGCCATTGTTCTGCATTCCCTGATTGCCCAAGTGTGGAGCGAGCAGCACGAAGAGTTGATAGAGCGCGGCCTGCGGCTGGAGTGCTTCATAGCGACTGTGTACGAGCACAACCGGGGCATGTGGGTCTGTGATGGTCTCTTTGGTGATGCGGTAGCGCCCGGCGCGGTCGCTGTTTGTCTGGCGGAAGGCCAGAGCGCGTGGGTCTGAGTATTCCAGCCTGTGTTCGAGGTCGCGCTTCTCTTCGTGAAAGAAGGTGCGGCCATCCGTCAGGAGGTATTGGGCGTCGCGCGTGTTGGCACAGTCCACGCGCGGATAATAAATCTCGTTGAGGATACCGTAGGCGAGCGTGAACCAGACGGGCGAAGCGTCGGACAGGGCCGTGCCGATTCCCTCTTTCGAGCTTGATGTCCACTTAGGGTCTATGCCCGGACGCCCGAAGGCTTCACCATCCACGCTTTTTATCCAGCCTCCGCTAACCTCTGTGTGTGTTTCGACCGCGAACCCTTGCCGGCTTTGAGCGGCACGGCTCAAGGCTCAATGGACATCTTGAGAATCGTCGCCAGAGAGATGCGCTCCGTTTTTTTCCCGGTGCTTGAGACGATGACGATCTGGCCGTTTTGAACCGTCACGCTCCGCACGGTGCTCATGAATCGCTCGGTTCTCATTCCGTCTCTGGTCTCTATGATGAGCCTTGGATTCAGAGCGGGCTCAGGCGTCGAAGGAGCAGCGGTCGTCGCCGTCTCCGTCGAAGGCTCGCCCGGTTGGGGCTCGGTCGGTGGCGGCGCAACCCTGATACGGCGTCGCCCTCTGGGGCGATTGGCGCGCGTCGTTCTGGCGGGCGCTGGCCTCGTCGCAGGCTCGACGGGCGCAGCCGTTTCCGTCCTCGCTTCCGTCCTCGCGGGAGCTTCCGTCGCCGCGGGCGTCTCGGTCGTCGTCTCCGTGCGAGCCGAAATCTCCGGCTCGGGCTCATCGATGCGCGCGCCGGAAGAGGTGACTCGTCTGACGCCTCTCTCAGTTCGCTCGGAGACAGACGGGGTCGCGCTCGCTTCCTCGGCAGGCGTGGCGGCGGCCATGACGGGCTCAAACGTCCCGGCGAAGCTAATACTGTATGTGCCCGCATTATCGTTGGCGCTGCGGGCTTCGACGCGCAGGATGAGCGACTCGCGCTGTCTCAGGAAAACAGTTTTGCTCGCGGTCGAAGGCCCTGAGCCGGCGTAGACGCTGATCTTCCCGAGCGGGCGCAGGCTGCCCGCCGTGAACAGATCGACATCGCCGTTGAGATTATTGCTCGTGACGGTGAAGCTCAGGTCGCCGGGTGTGCCCGACAAGATATAGAAGTGTCTGGTCAGGCGCGCATCGCCGATATCTCTGGCGGCAATCGTGCCCCCGATCTCGTTCGTGCTGACGGGAGTCGGGAATGCTATGTCCACGGACTGCGCGGCGGCAATCGCTGCGGTCAGAAGCAACAGGCCCAGCGCAGCCAGCAGCAGCAGCACGCCGCCCGTCGGCCCGGCATACGAAAGCGGAGCGTGTCTGGAATCATTCATGGAAAGCACCTTAAAACAATCGGGACTCTTTCGGGAAGTTTGGTTGCCGGCGAGATAAAGCGGACGCCCCTCTGAATAGTATTGCCGGCGTCTTAAAGGTTATCAGATTTAACGACAGAAAAGTATTCTATAGAAGCGCTTCCGTGTGAAAGGGCGAAAAAGAGAGGAAGCGTCGCCATGACGCAAAGGGCTGAACTTTTTCCTTGCCTCTCGTGCGTCTATTTACGGTCGTCCGTGACCTCGCCGCGCGGCTCGAAATAAGCCTTTATCTTGATTCGCGGCTCAGGACTGAACTCCGCCGCCCGGCCATTCGTCACCCGAAGCTTTCTTTCAAACACGCGCTCGGCTTCGCCGCTGCGCGTAACCTTCAGGTGCAGAGCGAGCGTCAGGAACTCTTTGCCTGCCTTCTCTATGCGGGCGCTATAGAAGTATGAGTCGCCCTCCGAGGTGAAGCCGCTGGTCGCCCCTCCCGAATCCCCGGTCAGGCCGTGTTCGAGCATGACAGGAATCGTGTTCATACGCTTGTCCAGTAACCCTTCTATGAACACGTCTATGGCGACCTGCTCTCGGGCAAGCTCGTCTATGCCCGCCAGAGGAAGAAAGCGCCAGCCGTAGATTTCGTTGGAATCTTCGTCGTCCGTCGCTTTTCTTTTCCAGTAAGGCTCAGCGCCGTCCAAATCCTCGCCCCTGATCGTTGCGACCCACAGCGCGTTGCCCTGTGCGAGGGCGATCTGGTTGAGGACTTCACGAATCGTCAGGTCTGAGCCTGAGAGTGTGAACCTTGGAAACTCGAAAACCGAGCCGGGGCCGTGACCGTTGCCGCCCACATAGCCTTCCCTGTATTTTTCCGGCTCAAGCGTAAACCTGATGGCCCAGCGCAACTGGTCTTCGGCTGCGAAAAGGTCGTCGTCATTCACGTCGTAGCTCTTAAGGCGAAAGTTCAGGAAATTGAAAGGGTGTACAGCCGCAACCGTCGAGTAGACGTGCACGAGCCCGCCCTCGACCTCTACCCTGTGTTCCGGCGAGACGCTGATGATCTCGCCCAGCAGTTCCCTGACGCTCCTCCTGCGCGCGCGTAGCCCGGTGTCCGCCTTGATAGTCCCGGCCCTCTCCACCCACTCTATCGCCATGGGGATTTTGAATCGCTGCGCGACATCGATCAACTGCTCCACGGGCGGAGCTGCTTCCGGCACGTAAGCGGTCTCGGCCCTGAGCTTCTCTTCCAGCGAAGCGGCCCGCGCCGCGCCGCAACAAACCACGCACAGCAGCAGCAGCAGCGCCGGCAGCATCCCGATTCTCAATTGCAGATATTTCATCTTCGACTCAATTCGATATGAGCCACCTCCGCCTCGAAAAAGAGATGATCTGTGGCGTGGCCCTCGGGCAAAGCTCCCGGCGCGGGTTGCCTGTAATGAGCAAATCCCGGCGCGCCGCTTACTCTATGACGAACCCTCTGTTCATGCTATTTCACGGAGTTCAGATCGTATGGCGGCTTCGGCCCGCCTTACAAATTCCCCGCCCGCGACGAAGCGGGCTCATGATTCCGGCGCACCATCGTGTTGAGAAGATGTTCGAGCATCGCGTCGCCGTCGGCACAGAGGCCCGTATGGACGGGCGAAGTCTGGATAACCGTGCTGCGCGGGGCAACGAGCCAGTGGAATCGTGCTCGCGGCGACAGCTTACCGATTGGGCCAGCCCCCACCCCACCCCTGCAGATAGCTAAAATCGCATCGAGGTGCTGTTTGATGAGCGCCGGGTCGAGCGTCGGATCGAGCGCGGCGAGCCGCTCTTGCTCCAACTCGATCCCGGCATTGAGGTATCTCCTGTCGGGGCAGGAGACGATCACGCCGACGTTGATAAACTCTTCGCGCTCGACGCGTGGGACGACACGGATGATGGCGTAGTCAAACGGACACAGCTCGGGCATTGACCGCCTCCTTCACGAAGTCGCGCGGCTCATCCAACCGCCTCAGAAGATATTCAAGATAAGCGGCCCGGTGTTCGCGCGCATCCGCAAACGGCGAATCGAAAACGAGCCACTCGTCGGGCACAAGGCCAAGGATTTCCTGAAGCAGCGCCTCTGTCACGCGCGGGCTGAGAACGGTGTCGGCCTCCGGCAACGCGTCTGCGAGCGGCAGCAGGACGTGATCTTTGATCTGTGGGAACGCGCTCCGGCTGCGCGCCAGATAGTTCGTCCAATCGTGATGAAAGTAGAGCGCCGCGCCGTGATCAATCAGCCACAGCTTGCGGTGCCAGACGAGCAGGTTGGTGTTACGCGGCGTGCGATCGACGTTGGTCGTGTAGGCATCGAACCAGACCACCTGCGAGGCAAGCGCGGAGTCGGGCCTGTCGACCACTGGGTCGAAGGCAATCACTCCCGGCAGATAATCGAGCGCGAGGTTGAGCCCGGCGCTCGCCCTGATCAAATCCTGTATCTCAGGGTCAGGCTCTGTGCGCGCGAGCGCCGTATCCAGATCAACGAAGACAATCTCCGGCACAGGCAGGCCGAGCGCACGCCCCAGCTCACCCACGACCAGTTCGGCGATGAGCGCCTTCGGCCCCTGCCCTGCGCCGCGAAATTTCAGAACGTAGAGCCCATCGTCATCCGCTTCCACGATGGCCGGGAGCGACCCGCCTTCTCTGAGCGGCGTCACATACCGCGTTGCTTTGACTGTCCTTAGCTCCATCACGAGAATCTTTTTCCATCCATGAGCGAGCGGCCCAGCCAGCCAGACCTCTCGCAATTTAATCGGGCGGGCGCTCCGGTCAAAACCTTCTCTCGCGTCATCATACCTTATGCCCGCCCGCCGCGCGCAGGCTCATACTGCTCCGCCTACGCTCAACAATTATCCCGAATTCAAGTATCTTGGTTTCAAGGAAAGTTATGAGGGCACGTTGAGCCTTTTGTTCACCACCAATAATTTCAGGAGACACAGATGAGAAAGTTTAGAAACGCAATACTGGTCGCCGTGTTGGCGGCGTTCGTCGCGCTGCCGTTCATCGGCAGCACCGCGGAGACCTCGGCAGCTAACGCGCAGGCGCAGGCCACGAAGGTCAGCTACGAGCCCATCCCCGGCGGCGATTACAGGATAGACCCGGCGCACAGCATTATCGGCTTCGCCATCCGCCACTTTGAGATCAACTGGATCGAGGGACGCTTCAAGGATTTCACCGGCACAATACACTACGACGATTCGGACATCACGAAATCTTCCGTCGAGTTCACGGCCAAGGTCGAGAGCATTGATACCGGCATTGAGCCCCGCGACAAGCACCTGCGAACGGCGGACTTCTTTGAGGTCGCAAAGTACCCGGAGATGACCTTCAAGAGCAACCGGGTAGAGCGCAAGGGTAAAGACAGCTACGTGCTTCACGGCGATTTGACGCTCAAGGGCGTGACAAAACCCGTCGCGCTTCCCTTCACCATAACAGGCGCGATTAAAGACCCACGCGGCAACACGCGCTTCGGCATCACTGCCCAGACGAAGATCAACCGGCGGGACTTCGGCATCACCTACGGCAACGCGCTCGCGGGCGGCGGATTCGATGTCGGCAACGAGGTCACGGTCAATCTGCACCTCGAAGCGTTGAAGCCTGCGCCTAAACCAGCCGCCACGCAGTAGCATTGGTGATACAGGAGATTATACCGTCAGGCACAAAACTATAGCGGGCAAAGCACAGGTTGGAAGGATTGGTCCATGCGGACTTCAAGCCAGTCTTTAGATATCTAAAGACTGGCTTGAAGTCCGCATAGACCTTGTTTTTCGGAGATGCGATTTTGAATCAGGACTTGATGCCGAAGGGGGGTAGTTGGGGGCAGCGTAAAATGCCCGTAATTCCGGCGTTCGGTTGAATCCTTCAAAGTTTTCGCTCTTTCATAAACCGGACGAAGAGGATGTGGCGGGCATCGAAGGACATGGGGCGACTCTTGATTGACACTCAAAAAGTAGTAAGAGGCGAGCCGCCTCACCTCGGCCGTCCCTCGTTCATTCAATGACGTTTCAGCCCTGCGCACTATCAACATATCTGCTAATAAATCGTCATCTAGACTAAATTAACGTACTTTGATCTCATAAAAGAACCGCCCGGGATGTCTGCTATGACTTCCGGGCGGTTCAATTTTAGATTACATCGCCTCTCAGGGAGCAGAGACTAAGAACACATCCCATGCCCAACGTCCGGCCTTGGCTCCCTTGGCATCATCAATCTTTGCTCGATACCGGAACTGATTACCGTACCCATCTACCTTCTTTGATTCTTTGAAATCAAGGTACAGCCTCTTTATATCCAGCGAAGGTAGCGTGTGCAACTCATCCAACTCAGAGATGCCGTTATGATTGGTATCTTGCCAGAGGCGTAAACTGGAGAAGATGGCATCTCTGCTATCTATTACCCCGTTACTTTCACCACCATTCCCGGCTTTATCAAAATCGGCCAGCGCAATAAATCCATTTGGAGAGCCATTTGATACTGACTGCGGGGTGAAGTTGCCGAACAATTCGCGACCGTTATCTATAATGCCGTTGTCATTGCGGTCAAGAACGAGCCACGCGTCATCTGAGCCAATGGTTGTCCATGATAAATGTTCAGGCGTACCATCTGGTCTGAGGTCAAAATTGACTCCGCCGGAAGCATCAGTAAGTGATAACCCATTGCCAGACACATCAACGAGGATAGGTGACGCGCCGCAACAGACGGTTTCTCGATAAGCATTTCCTTCACTACACTCGACGAGCCCACACTCACCACCACCACTCCAGCCACCCCCGCCTGATTCTTGGGTACACAGACCCGATGAAACATCAAGCACTTCACCGCTGGGACAATAACAAGCGTGATTTACATAAAATGTTACCTCCGGGCCATAATTGACGCATTGAAGAGGCCCGTTGGGCATGGGTACGTTATCTGCTGTAACATTTTGTATTTTCTGCTCCCAATGGCCCATATGGGGTTGACTAGGAAAAGTGTATGCAACAGGCCATCCGTGTATCGGCCAGCAAAATAGTGTGGAACTACAATAACCATATCCCCACGCATTTTTATTTACGAGGGGGGTTGTACCAAACCGTATATCCCAATTGTCGTATTTAGTAAGTTTCCTAAGATCATCGGGGTCATTTCCACACTGAGAGGTAGTGCTTACAAGACTAAAGTTTGGGACGCAATCAGCTTGTACTTTCTGACCATAGATGGCTACGCAGAGGGAGAATAAAAGAAAAAGTCCTATTTGTTTCTCAGTTTTCGACATGGGTGTTTCCTAAGAGGAATATCTGTTCTGGATGAGAATTTCAGCGACTGAAATAAGATTTAGAGTTTGGGAGCTTTTTTCTCGAACCGCTTTTTAATGGCTAGTAGGCCTTGACGTAAGTCTAAATTACCTTGCGCCATTTGCCTTTCTTCCAAGGCGCGAATTTGTGCTAGAGCATCTTCCTTCCCGTGGTGAAGCCCGCCAACGATCTCAGCTGGTTGACCGTTTTCAGGTTCTATGGATAGAGCAGATATTTGTGATTTTAAGCGGCTCAATGCATCAAATATATCAGCATCTGAAGAAGCTAGGGCTTTATTTAACAGAGGAATTATTCGTGCAAGTTGAACTTTCTCTCCATGCCTTCTATTTTTCATTTGTACAATAGCGTGATAATCCCCATCGCTGCTTCCATCATCAAATACAACCGATAAAACTTTTAATTTGAATTTATTGTTCTCTGCTGAGTTCAAAGAAGATTGGATACTTCGGAGGGGGATTTTATATTGGTAATTTTCTCCCGGGGCTATCGCGCTGTCGGTTGAAGTGAAGTCTATTTGAATACCTGACGACTCACTGTCCCCAAGAGTAAAACCATTGATAGTCTTGCTATAACCATTCCTCAAGGACACAGTGACGACTCCATTGTTTATTTCTGAACTGATTATCTGGAAGGCTTGAGTTTTATTATCTATCTGCAAACCTTCACTTTGATTAGAAACTAAAGAATTGTTAGACGAAGCCACACTCACAGTTAAAAGCAATAAACAAGCGAAAGCCAAGGCTGCAACTATTGAAAGTTGATTCCGATATTTTGCTATTTGCTTCTGCATAGATACTCCATTCCATAATGTAGTTTAGACGGAGCTGGGCTCTCTTTTAAGATCAAATGCTAATAAAAGAGCGCTGCGGTGAAGCGTTAATATTTAGCTCAAGCAGGGGCGGGACTCTATGAGGAGTGAGGCACTTGCCTAACAAATTTAACGCGCGGGCAGACTACTCTTTAAGATTGCGATTGTCAATTAAATTCAATTGGCGAAGATGGGATTTATTGGCCGAAACGCAGATATGCAGAAACACCTTACAAAAATGAGAAAGTGAGCAGTGTGTCCATTTTCTATTCTACTGGCAGGGATTCTCTACCAACATCATCATATCCGCCAATAAATCCTCAAATTCGCCATATTGACAGACGGACAAAACTGAATAGAATACTTGGCAACCTGAGCGTCGAGACTGAACGTCTCCGCTAAGAGGCCGCTGACGAGTGAGGACGCTCAGCGGCCTCGCCTTTTGTAAATCCCTTGCGCTAGAGACAGTCGAGCGAAATCACAAGCCAAAGAAGGCAGTTAAGAAAAGTAGGAAGAAGTAATTGATCTTAAATACAGATCAACGAATCCGCTCTCCGAATCTAGCAACTAGATGGCTCTTGATAGTTTTATAGACAAGCGGGAAGATTGATGTAATGACCTGTTTGTATAGCCAGAGATTAGCTTTTATTCTAGATGGAAATTGATTGTACTCTTCAAGCAAGTCTCCGATGATGTATTCCTTATCTGGCCCTGATAAATAAGACAGTTTAGTAAAGCATTTAATCAGCGACAGCGTATTAAGCGATTGCCTTTGAATAATAAAATCTTCTAGTGGCATTCGTTCAAGATCACATAAAACATATACACCAAATGAAAAAATACACAGAGCTATTAGCAGTATAAAAAACAGTTCGATAGAAATTATTTCATAACCAGCAAGCAGTTCTGTCAGGGCAAAGCCTACTATAAATATTATACCAGATATGATAGTAGGCATAGTTTTACGATTCATTGTGCCCCCCCCTTAACATCTTATATATATCGCCTAATCCATGTCCCTACATAAGCCCAAACACCCCACTTCAATGCTTTCCAGAAGAGCGGCCATGCTGAAGCTACCACCTGTTTGTAATACCAAATCTTTGCGAATCGCACGCCGTGCACCTCTCTAATTTCTATATACTCTTCTGCTAAGTCACCGGGTATGTTTACCCGCTCGTCTTTCGAGAGGACGAGTAACAGCATGCGCTCACCGAACTGCGGCGGCGATGAAGTCTTAGCTGTGGGTAATGGGTTTAGTAGCTTAGATTCGACAGAAGATTTTTCCAGATTATTAGTCTCATTAGCTTCCGACGTTGTAGAGGATGATGTCAGCGCATTTGATGACTCATTCTGAGAATCAATCTCGGAACTATTGGGGGTAAATATTGCAGAAGCCACCGCGTACGCTACAATATCCCTAATTGTTGTACTGTTCTTTGTGGGATGTGCAAGGAAGTAAGCCTTAATTAATTTATGCATATCTGTGTCTGTAAGACCTGTTCCAGGATTAGTGCGCGCTATGTATTCCGCAACAGTAAGGGTCGGGTCTAAAGCTCGTGCCATTTGACGCCGCTGCGTTTTCTTAGCCATTCCTTTACGTTTCTTGCCCATATTACACCCCTACGCTGCATCAAATCCCAAGTCCAGACCAGCCGTTAATTTGTTGCGTCTAGCATTCGTATCATTGAGCGCTTGCATGCCAGCACCTTCAACTCTGAAATACCGCTTGGCTCTCCCGCCTCGTTCCGGTGTTGATTCACCCTGCCACGAACTTATGAAACCTTTGCGCTCAACTCTATCGAGCGTGGCATAAATCGCTCCGATAGATACATCGCGCTCCGTTGCCTCGGACACCTTCTGACGAATCTTTGCTCCATAAGCATCTTCTTTTAGTTGAAGAATCGCCAGCAATACAATCTCTTCAAAATGGCCTAAATACTCTTTCGGTTCTTTCATAAATAGCCTCTCCGGGGTGTTGATTTTATATACCCAATTCCATACTCTAGAATGTAGAACATATCATATTTAAAAGTCAATACTGTTGATTCTAATTTCTAGGCGTTGACATCGCCCCTTCATAATCATATCTTCGCTCGCGCTGTGAACAAGACCTTTGGCTTCACCGGAGCTAACCGCAATGGTTAATCCTGATTATATTACACTTCTGAAACAGGGGGTTGATGCGTGGAATAAGTGGAGAGAGGAACACCCTGAAATTTCGCCTGACCTTAGTAACCTAAATCTTAGTGGGGCAAATCTCCAAGAAGCACAGCTCCACAATGTAAAGTTTGTTTATGTAAAACTCAGGCATGCGAGCCTCAGACGTGCAAACCTGTCGAGTGCAAATCTTAGGGGGGCAGACCTTACGAATGCCGATCTTAACGAAGCAAACCTTTTGTCTGCAAATCTTAGCAGCGCAAATTTTAACGGGGCGGATTTTACGAATAGTTTAATAGGGAACACTACTTTTGTTGATAATTTTCTTAATCATGTAAAAGGACTTGAGACTGTCAATCATAATTATCCATCTGGAGTTGGTATAGACACTATCTATCAATCACGCGGCAATATCCCTGAAAAGTTCCTGCGCGGCTGCGGAGTCCCCGAAGATTTCATCACCTACATGCGCGCTCTGACCATGCAGCCTATCCAGTTCTACACCTGCTTCATCAGCTATTCAAGCAAAGATCAAGACTTTGCTGAACGTCTCTATTCTGACTTACAAAATAAAGGTGTGCGTTGCTGGTTTGCACCTGAAGATTTGAAGATAGGAGACAAGATTCGTGACCGCATTGACGAATCAATACGCCTCCGAGATAAGCTCTTGTTAATACTCACAGAACATTCTATTGCTAGTGATTGGGTAGAGCATGAAGTTGAAAGCGCACTTGAAGAAGAGAAACAAAGAGGCCGCACGATTCTATTTCCAATTCGATTAGATGATGCTGTCATGGAGAGCAGTAAAGCATGGGCCGCTTTGATTCGTAGAACTCGCCACATCGGAGACTTCACCCACTGGAAAGACCACGACTCATATCAGAAAGCATTTGATAGATTGCTTCGTGATTTGAAAGCCGAAGAGAAGTAGAATGATTAGCAGTAGCAGACCGCCAAAGGCGAAAGCTGAGATGACAACGAAGAAAGGAAATAAGAAGCGATGATTTCAGATATATTGCGGAAATCTCTGGAAGAGATAGGGTTTTATCAAGCGGATTATCCGACGATTTACGATGGCTTGACCACTGATATAGAGGCGGTCAAGAAATCGATGCGCGCCCTACTTGAAAAACTTCACGCCGCCGAAACCGGGCAGACCATCAACAAAGAAGCCAGCGAAGAAAAGCAGTAAGAAGTAACAAGCCCCTTACCCCTCATCGGAGCTAACCGCAATGGCTAATCCTGAGCATCTTGAGATTCTGAATAAAGGTGTTGAGGTGTGGAATGAGTGGAGGGAGAGTCACCCTCGGTTAAAGCCAGACCTCAGCCTTGCAAATCTTATCCGTGCGAACCTCATCCGTGCGAACCTCAAGCTCGCAAAACTCAGTGGCGCACAACTAAGTGGTACATATCTCAGCGGCGCAGACCTCACCAATGCAAACCTCAGCGGCGCAGACCTCAGCGGCGCAAACCTCAGCGAAGCAGACCTTAGCGGCGCAGAGCTAGACGGGGCAGACCTCAGCGAAGCAGACCTCTTCCGCTCAAACCTCTTCGGCACAAACCTCACCAATGCAAACCTCAGCGGCGCAAACCTCCAGGGAGCAACCCTTAGTCGCTCATACATAGACGGTGCGAATTTCACTAGAAGCAAAATGTGCGATACTACGTTAGCAGGCATTGACCTGATCGAAGCTATAGGTCTCGAAACCGTTGTGCATCTTTCCCCCTCAACCATCGGCATTGACACGCTTTATTTATCAGCAGGAAAGATACCTGAAACTTTCTTGCGCGGCTGCGGCGTGCCCGATGATTTCATTACTTTTATTCCCTCTCATTTCGGATTCCAGCAAGCAATACAATTCTATTCCTGCTTTATCAGCTACACCGCTAAAGATGAAGAGTTCACTAGACGGCTTTATTCACGGATGCGAGATGAGCATTTGCGCGTTTGGTTTGCTCCTGAAGATATAAAGGGCGGCCAGAAGCTACATGAGCAGATAGAAAGGGCTATTCAACTGCACGATAGATTATTACTCGTTCTTTCAGAGAACAGTATGCAAAGCGAATGGGTAATAACTGAGGTTCAGAGAGCGCGGAAAACAGAGATCGAAGAGAACAGACGTAAACTGTTCCCTATTACTATTGTAGAATTCGATAAGGTTAAGGCTTGGAAATGCCCTGATGCTGACAGCGGCAAAGATTTGGCTAAAGAAGTGCGCGAGTATTACATCCCTGACTTTTCAAACTGGAAAGACCATGATGCTTTCGAGATTGCATTTGATAGATTGCTTCGTGACCTGAAAGCCGAAGAGAAGTAAGATAGTAATTAGTAGCAGAACGCCAAAGCCCAAAGCTGAGAGTTCAAAGGTGAGTAAGAAGGGTAGGAAGAAGTGACGGAGAAAAAGGCAAAACCATTGCGAGATGACTTTCGCCCAGCATTGATTGATAAACTTACAGATGTTCTTACAAGAACTAAGATAAACAATAATTTGTTTATTGAGTATAAGACTTTTAATGAATTAGCTGATTTGGATTTGCAGTTAGCTAAGAAACCAATCGGGAAACTTAGTAAGGATTATGTAACAGATAGCCCCTTAGTGGATTTCCTTTTTGAAGTGCTTGCAGAAGAAATTCACGGAAGCAGAAAGTATGACAGCCAAGTTGAACCAATACTTTTAACTGAGATCGAAAAATATAAAGACCCTCATTCATTAGCTGATAGACTTGTAAAAGATTTTGAGTCCTTACCCCGTGAATATAAACTATATATTAAATTGCCCATTTTTTTCTTCAAAGAAATTTTAGGAACTGAGCGATTTGAATTGTCTAGCGCATTGAGTCTTGTCTATCCAAGCGAGGAATTTAAGTCATCTTTTCCGCCTCCTATTTATGAACCACGTAGACGCCGGAGCTTTTCATTGTTTTCCTTCGCAAAGGAAACAGAACAGAGACTAGATTGGGATTATAGGGTTTATTGCGAAGTCTCAATTCAAGGATTCATTGGTATATATGAAGATACTTCCCCTATAAAGAGATGCAGTTTCTTGGTTCGTGCTTTTTGCGGATTGAGTCTTGCCCTACAGTTATTTGAGACTGACTTTACGTTTCTCGCAGAGGACGCTTATCTAAAGATTTACGAAAAAAATGAGAACAAATGGAATGCTAAAAAGACACGCGTTCTTCCCACGGAATTTGCTCAGGGGCTTGATAAGCTAAGGTTGCAAGAATCATTCATACCGAAAGAAATAATAAATAAGCGCCCACAATTCATTCTTAGCGTGTTAAAGAAACTATTCTCTAATGAGCAAGAAAATGAGAGGATTCTACGTGCTGCTCAGTGGTATTTTGATAGCTATTGCGGTGACAACGAACTGCTTTCATTCGTTAAATCAACAATATGTTTAGAAATTTTATTAGGAGATAAAAAAGTATCTGATTTGATTGGGATAATGGAGTTGCTTAGAAACAGGTGCGCCTATCTTATAGGATCAAACCAGATAGAGCGCGAACAGATACTAAAGGATTTCAATGAAATTTATCGCACTAGGTCAGAAATTGTTCATAATGGACAAAACAGACTTACAAAACTTGAAAGAGAAAGTCTTTTTAAATTGCGCCAGTTGTGCGCGCGCGTAATAAGAAAGGAGACTCAGTTAGCAACGTGAATTCATTATAGATAAATAGAATTCTTTTCCATTAACACCTTAAATTCATATCTTACCCTCGCTATTCGATGAGACTATTATTAGCCTCACAAGCTTACCTATTGATAGAGATTCACAAACCCGTTTGATAAACTGTGCTGAGGTGTTGATATGACAATCAATGAAGAAATAAAGCCAGACATTGCACGAGAATTGAAATGGAAAGAATATACTCTCCATATTGATCATTATCGATATTACCTCAACATATCTTTACAGGGTAATGTGTTTTTCTATACAGTTTCCGGTGTTGTTCTCGGCGTTTATTTGAAAACTCCCAATGATAACTTTTTGGAATTTCTCTTGCTGCTCCCAATCCTTTTAGGAGCATCTTTGGGAGGTATTTTTATTTACGGGGGAAATCTATGGGCGAAAGCGTACAATAACATTGAGAATATTACGGAAGTCTTGAGAAAAAGCGGCTTTGAGGTCGAACGCGCTCCTGATATTCATCTTTTAAGGGTTTTCCTTAAAACTTTTGGCTACATATTCTTTGGTGTTGGAGTATTGTTGATTTTGTTGCCATGCTTAACTTGGTTTCAGACATATAGGAGAGAATTGCCTTGGTATAAAGCATTTCCTAGAGAATTATATATTTTTGTATCAATAGCAGTTGTTTTTTTGCTTATAGGAATATTGATTCCGCATATTGCTAATCGGATTGATAAAAAATTACAGGGGCAGAGAAAACAATTCCAAGCTGATAAATGACCTTTGGAAGTTCTAAAAGAATTGGGAAAGTAGAAAGGCTACTTGAACGCCACATAACAACTCATTCAACCCTTACTCATTCAACATCCATGAAGTTGATAATCGTAAATTTGACGAATTTGGTTTTAGGTGGCCCGGCTTCACTCTTTTAGATGTCTTTGCCTTCTAACTGCCAAGCACGGAGTCCTTAGTCGTCCTTTTGCATCCCCTCAACCATCTCCTTTACACCCTCCGGTATTTCTATGCCAAGCTCTAGCGCCTTCGTGTAAACATCTATTGCCTGCTCAGCTCTTACTTCGCGCGGGAATGAAAGGCTTAGCTCGTAGAAAGAATAAAAGGCTTTGGCGTCCGCTCTTTTAGCCTCTTCATAATAGGCATCGGTACTGAGTGTGATTAACTCGTCAGCAAATTCCTGTGCGGTCTTCCCTGCCTTTGCTGCTTCCGCTTGTAAGCCTGTGCGCTGATCGTTGGTTAGTCGGGTTAAATCTACGATCATGGATACTCCTTTATAGGGTGGCGAATGAAATGCCGTCCAGCGAGACGAAGGTATTGTTTCCGTTCTTTATAAACACGTCTCCGTTGTCCTGCACATACACGGCTGCAAATACATAGTCATAGGTAACTACCGCGAAATAGTGATAGTAAGCGGGGCGATAGCCTGTCGGTAAAGTAAAGGCTACCGCTCCGATGGTTCCTGATTTGATTAGGCCCCTCAAGAACACTCTGCCGTTTCGCTTATAGTATCCGGCGGGAGCGTTGACGCCTCCAAAGTTGACCCACGAGTTTAGAAGAGTCGGAGCAGTAAATGTCGGGCTATCATCATTAGCTGTTTCCGTGATGGCATCAAAAACATTCGTGCCGTTATGCACCAACTCTCTTCTCTTCCCCTGACCTACCGCGATCCCGGTCGAGCCTGATGCTGTAGTCTTGACCGTCAGCGTGAAAGCGCCCGTCGTGCTGTTATAGACCGTGAATTTAGTGGCCGAGTAGCCCGCGGTTGTGCCAGTCGGCACGCGTAAGAATACGGTTATATTCCCGGTCAGAGCACCCGTGAATTCCAGTTGCCCATGCAAGCCTTCGGCAGTGGTCAGCGTGACATTGGAGTTGCCCGCGACAGACTTGACCAACCGACCCGCGATGACATTCTCAATAACGCCATCTATCGCCTCGTTGTAGGTACTGACTTTATTTGACGCTCCCTCGTTGGCGGGAAGCTCCATGCCTAAAATATCCGTCGCCATGCTGGCCTCCTAAGTAATCGTAATTTCTCTATAAGGCCCGCGTCCCGCAGTCGCCGACTCCTGATATACCCTGAGCGTGATAACAGAAGGAACAATGCCGAAATCCTGAATAGCATCCTCATCCGAATAGCGGAAAGAAGCTATAGGGTCTATGATTCGAGGGCTGATTATCGCGTATGAATTAGAGTCTGTCGGCTTCTCCATGACGATCTTCTGTGGAGTAGTCGAGTCGTATCCTTTGAGGCTTCGATAGAACGGGGCAGACATCTCGCCCTGATAGTTCTTGAAATACTCGACCACAGCGCCACGGCCTCGAATAGCGAGGCGGTCTCCCGGCGCTACGGTGATCGTCTGCAAGCCTTCAGCCGTCACGCTCGTTGCAGAGAGGCCGCGCAGATAGAAGGAGGGGTTAAATGCCTGTCCCGCATAAAATGATGCGTGAGCGGAGGTGATACCCGTCTTAAATAGCCAGTTCCCACTTGAGCCTATTGTGGTCTCAAAGAAGAAGTCGCCTGTGAAGGTTTGAACCGATTCGATGATTCCGCGCAGGCCGGAGGATGAGCCGGTAAAGAGAGAGCCGTCGCGGTCGGGCACAAGCCAGTTTGAAGATGTGCGCTCGATGTAGGGCACAATCCAGCCGACCGGGTGAACGGGTTTCTCTTTAAGTCTTAACGGGCCGCGTCCAAGGGACGCGCCGTTGTAGACTTCCACCTGATAAATCTCTTCCTCTTCGCCCAGCGGCATGCCTGCGCCGCTTCGCATCCCCAGACCTACACGCGAGACCCTGTTCCAGAAAGCATGCCAGACGAAGAAATTGGCTTTAGCGACTCTCAAATTGCTGACAGCCGGAATCAAGAGAGTCTTGCCCGTCCATGTAAAATGCACCGTAGCGGCGTCATCGAGAGACTGCCCAACGCTCGCCGCTTTGAAGTCGAATTGCCGACCTTTATGGTTTAGATTGAAAGGCACGAATTGCACCGCTTCATTGAGCAGTACAAATCTTTCATTGACCACATGGGTCGAAAGTCCGCTTTCTGTATTGGCCCGTGCCCGTAGAAAGCCCGAAAGAATCCACCTGTTGGGATAGCCGTCTACGCGCGTTGCCGATTTAAACTGGACAACCTCGCCGCCGATCATCGCGGCATTAGCACCGTTCTCTAAATCGGCATCGGACGCGCTCTCTAAAAGTTGCGTCGTGCCGTACAGATCAACTGTAACTGTATTTACGTTGTCAACGCTGGCGCTCGTTACCGAATTAAGCGCCGTCACAGCACGGCCCATCGTCGCGGGTAAGGTGAAGGTTGCGAGCTGCTCCCAACCGACGTTATCGAAGTAGAGGGTAGCCCCCGTCCATGCCTGAGCTGAATTGGTTCTCGGTGTTACGGCAGCGTAGAATCCTGAGCCTCTGTTTACCTCGGCGTCCTTATCCCTCAGTAATGGAATATCCATTAAGAACAGCAGAGTCATCGCCGGAATGGGGACGATCGGGTTCTCAAAACCGTTCGGGTCGGTCACAACAGGCTGCGTATAAATCGGCTCGTCAAGCAGTATGCCTTCGCAGTTCTGCACGCCGATGCCTCCCTTGATTTTCGTAATTTGAATGAGGTAGGTGAAGCCGTCGGATAGCTCGGCAATTATCACGTCGCCGGCGACAATCCAGAGGTGCTCCCACGAGAGCCAGAAGAGCACCGGTTTTTCGACGTATTCCCTGTATTCCTCCCCTTGCGCGAGCGCCTGCGCCTCCTCATCCGTGAAGGTGAAGTCAAGGTCGAGCGTCCTGCTCTCCTCTCCTTCGGTGAGCTGCCGCGCGTAGGATTGCAGGCCCGGCTCGCCGTCGCGGTCAAGGCTCACATACTTGACATCCGTGCGGCGTGGCTGGTCCACCGGGTTCGGCTCGGTGACCGAGACTAAGCCCGGAATCTCTTCGGATTCGCTGTCGGCCTCGCGCCAGCCGAAATCCTTGTCGGTCAGCGTCGCCACCGCCGTCTCTGTTCTCGGCTTCGCCTTTAACTGAAAATCCTCCTCACAGAAGAAGACCCTGTACGGCCTCTCCGTGGCCGTCATCGGCTCCCTGGCCTCGAATCTTCTCCCCGTTATGCGAAGCCCCCGCGGCTTCACACTCGCGACCGCCGTGAAGTCGTAATCGGCAGAGGCTATATTGACCCTCCCGCACTGGTGCGCGTAGAACTGCGCGAGCGTGCGGATGACGGCGTGCTCAAGCAGGCCCGTCCTGTTTGGAAGAGCGTTGCTCCACCTGGTTAAGTAGAGATTGGTATTTACCTCTCGGCAGCGACCGCGATAGGCGGGGGTGGAGCCTTCGCCGAATTGAGCATCTACGGCGGCCTGCTCGGTCGGGTCGGGCTGCTGCGTATCGTTGCCCGGGTAGATGGCTATCTGCGCGCCTCCACCATGCAGCAGAGTCGCCGTGCGCACGCCGTATTCGTCTACGAGGGGCGTTCCCCTGTAGCGCTCCGTCGGAAGAGTGTATTCATCCTGCGGGTCGGGCGGAAGCAAGGGGTCGTAAGTTGGGTCGGCACCTGCACCGGGCTCGAAGACGCCGGTGGGTTGCGTCGCGGCTGTGTGCCCGGGAAAGCAGTAGATGTTGTCGACGCCGATATTCAAGGTCGGGCTGGCATTCTGAATCTTAAAGGTATTCAGCCCGTCGTTTAAGGCAACGGAGATCGTGTGCGATTGAAAATCCCCGGTACCCGGCGGAAGCGTCAGGCTTACGGGGGGCGCGCCGTTTAGAGAATGCTTGATCGGCTGCGCGACGCCCGGGTTGGCGCGGAACCTGATCGTCAGGTGCCGCGTGGCCGCACCGTTGGATTTAAGAGTGTTCCACTGCACTGCCCCGCCCGAGGTGGTGCCGTTGGCCTGAAGGGTGATCTCATAACCCCCGGAAGCGGATTCGTAGGCGACGACGACGGTCGGAGCGGTGTAGGAACTCGCCGCCTCGCCTTGGTAGATGCTGACCTCTCCGTAAAGATCGTAGATTACATCCGAGTTCGCTTTCTCCCTGAGCAGCGTGTGAGGCCCGTTTGATGTCCACATGAGGCCGAGGTTCATCTTGTAGAGAATCTCCCGCACTTCCTGCGTCTGCCCGCCTCCGCCACCTTTGCCGCCGCCGACGGGCTGGCGCGTGACGTTGACCTCTTTGCGGATTCCGTCCGTCCAGTAGATAACGGGCGCAACCCAACTTCCGCCGTACCCGTCGCCCGGATCGCCGAAGTAGATTTCGTTGAGGAGGATGCCCAGCTCGGCGTTGATTACCATGTCGCCGGTCGTGCGCCCCTTCTCTATGGGCTTGGGCTTCGGAGCGAAGGCGCTCTGCAAAGCATAGCTGGCTGTATATAGCGCGGCGCTGATGCCGATAGAGACGAGGATGGAGATTGGGTCGGCCACTTCGCCGCGACCGAAAGCCTCGCGCAGCTCCCTGCGCTTGCGCTCGACGAAAGATTCAGGGGGCCGCGTGTAGAGCGCGGAAGGCACGCCGAAGAGGGGTAGCAATTCCCCCTTCTCATACAGTATGAGAGCAGTGCATTCGTTTTTCAGCTCCTCAGTCATCCAGCTCCCTGATCTTCCATATCGAATGCACTCTCATGCGCCACTTCAAATCCATCCTGTGTCTTTGGACACCCCTCTCGCTACAATGAATAACGTGCACGACGCCGTCCGACGCCCGGCGATCCGAGAGAAAACCGAGGTGGCGCGGCCTAGTTATGTCCCGCAAATCTTCATCACAAAAAGCGATGATGTCGGCGGGAAGCGCCAGAGACATATCAGCCAACTGCATGCCATCTCGCCCGGCGATCAAATCCGTAGACGCAAGCAGCAGTTCCTGCATGAGGCTTCCGTCTTCACGGCGCTTGTAATTGCGCACTATGCCGGTAATCCGATCAATGCCGCAGTGCCTCAACACCCCTTCGAGGAACCCCTCGCAGTCGGAGCCTAAGCCCTTCAGCATGCCCTGATGCTCGAAGGGCGTGCCGATCCATGTCTTGGCTTCCTCGATGATCTGTTCTCTTGTCGGCATAATTACTCCGGGTAGTGCAGGACGAACCCGCGCGTCGGCGTGTCCCATTCGGCCTGAGCATTCAGGACAGCCTCTTCACCTAAAGCTTTCGCGTCCTCACGCGTGCCCTTGTAGCCTCTCGTCAGCGTTACCTCGTCGTCCTCTGCGATCTCGGAATGCATCTTGAGCTGGAGCTCGATTTCGGTTTCCGCCCCATCGTCCGTCGAAGACTTGATCTCCATCTTCTGGCCCGCATTGGTCCCGCTCGTGAACTCCGCAAGCCCGTACTGGAAATAATCTGCTTCAGGCTGCAAGTAGGAGACCTTGAACTTGCGCCTGTCGGTCACGCTCACGACACTCGTCTCATGCGTGAAGAGGCTCACGTCAACGCCCGTGTCCCCAAGCGTCCTGTTCCTGTCGGTATTGGAGGTAAGGTCTCCGACCTTCTGGCGCAGGCGATCCTTGAGCGAGCGAAACTCGACCCTGTACTTTCGCCCGACGGGCACGAACTGGCCCGCCCAGCCTTTCATCTTGCGCACTGAGCCGAGCGAAGGGGTGCGATAATCGACGAGAATCTCTTTGTGGATGACAGCATTCGTCCAACGGCCCGCTTCGATGTCCTCTTTCGTCATCACGTCATCGGGGATGATGAGAATCTCGGAAGTATCGGCTTCGAGCCCCGTAGTGATCACCGATGTGGAGGGCTCATTCGGCGACGCCTTATAGGTCACGCCGGCGTAGACGAGATTACGCGTGTGCGATGCGTAAGCCGCGACCGTGCCGTCCGCCGCCGTGAACTTCCACAGATCACATGGAAAAATCACGTTGCTCGCGAGTGCGTCCTTTATTTCCTGTGTCGCGCTCATCTACTCTATGCCTAATTCCGCCGGTAAAATCTCTCTCAACCCCAGGCTCTGGGCTTCGCCCGATACGTCGACGCGCAGGCTGAACTGGTTATCAGTGAAGGCCATCGGCACGTCGAAGTGCGTCGTGACTCTAAGGAGTTGGCCCAGCGAGGGCTGAGAGCTGAAATAGACCCAACCGGTCGTGTTGTTGACCGTGTAATTCGTGACCACAGAATTCCCGACCTTGATGACGAGCTCCTGCTCGATCACGCGATCATCATCTCCGTCCGGCTCAAGCAGAGTGACGCTTCCGCCCTCCGCCCCCAAATCTTTCAGCCTGATATTCGTGACGGGCTTGACGATGCGGCGCACGTTCTCCCGGTTGGTGACGCCGGGCCGCCTGTAGCTGATCTGCAAGGGATATGCGAGCACCCCGCTCTGGGCCGTGCCGAAGACCTCGTCCTCGACGTAGTAGTCGTGCGGGACGATGACGCGAAAGCCTACGCCAGAGCCCCAGCCGCCGTTGATGAAATTGACGAGGTATCTGATCTGGTCGGGATTTAGGAGCTGAAGATTGACTGTCAGGTTTTCGATCTGGTCATACCTGAGCACGGCGGTCTTGCATATGCCCGTTTGGTCGTTTTTCAAGACCGCGTTGGCATACTCCGGCCCGCCGACAACGGGCGACATTTGGCCCTTCGGTACGAAGAAGATATCGGGGTCTAAAAGCACCTCGTCGAAAAGAATGAAATTTGACATAAATAATCTTCGCCCCGTTCATATATCTGCTTAGAACGGATGCTCTATTCCAACACCAACATTGTAGAGTTGTGTTACTTCAAGGTCGGTAGGTACTTTCTTCCAGAAGCCCACAGCATCAACCAAGCCATTCAGATATGCGCCGGGCACGGCTGTTGCTCCGATAATAAAAGGCGCGGTTGAGTCCTTCACCCCGCCAGAGTGCGCCGTCGTGTTAGCCGTGCCGTTATTAACGCGAATACCTATCACGTTATTAACAGAGTCATGCCAAACAATGATGTGATTCCAGAGGCCCGTAGTTGGAGAGCCGAACACGTTGGCCGTCACGCCTACCGCAGCCGTGCCAGCCGCCGAGACGTAGAACTCGAAACGGTCAGAGCCCACGGTGTATTGCAAGATGTATTCATTCTCCGTTGAGCCGCCGCCCACGGAAGTCCACTTGCCTAGTATGACCATGCTCGCCGCTTTGGTTGTTAGCTGAACCCAACAGCTTAAAAAGAAATCAATATCACCCGTTGAGAGCGCGGCATTGTCGGCGCATGATAGATACTGCGAACTGGCAGACGCGAAACCAGCAGCATTGCCGACTCTGCCAGCCACTTGCGTTACACCGTTAACGCTCGTTAGATGGTTCGTGCTTACCGAATCACTGCGCTGCGCGCCCGTCGCCTCGCCTAGTTTCCAGAATGAGACGAGCTTTGATAGTAGAGTGCGCGGACGAGCAAATACGTCTATTGCATATCCGCTATCAGGAATAACGGCAGCGGCCCCGTTTGAATTGATGAGGCGAACGGTTATCTCGTCAGCCTTTTTGCAGTAGGCCGATGGAGTAATGCCGCCGCCTAACTCCGTCATAGGCGAGACGGAAACCCCGTCACCTATGCGCGCTCCCGCAAGTGTGGACGTGACGCTGCCCGTCACGCCGAAGATAGTTCCAAAGCTTAGAACGGGGTTTGATTGCAGATGCGCGCCGCTGGTCGTTGCAAAAGTGTGTGTCAGCGTATTAGACCAAAGCACGTTTCCGAACTCGTCGTACATGCCGACTCTTATCTCTACGCTGCCGCCAGCAGGCCAGTACGCAACCGTATCTTCGGGGGCTCTAAAGTCAATAGTCTGCCCGTCCGATGTGGGCCATGTTGACGAGCCTGCCGTTTTAACCTGTGTTACTGTTTTCGCAACTTTCAGGCGCTCAAGAGTCGTCGTGTTGTGGATGTTGATAAAACTCTCGCTCTGAATCGTCGCGTCTTTTGTGATCGTGATGGAATTACCGCCAACATCAACGCGGCTAGTATCTGTCGCATAGAGAGAATGATAGCTGAGCGTTGCGCCCCATGTGCCGACGTTGCCGACCGCATCAACAGGATAGACAATCCAATCGTAATCACTCATCAGCCCGGCCAAGAATTTCGTTGACCGCTCGAAGGTAGTATTCGGCCCCTCGTAGATCAGCGTTACTGCGCCCGTTGAGAATTTCTGCGCGTAGAGCTTGTAGCCAACTGTGCGCGCGGCATCGCCCGCGTCCGAGCAGGCGTCCCACTTCCACCTGTAACGCGGCCCTGCCAAAGTCTCATAGGTGAAGTTCTGAGGAAATGAATTGTTCCACGCGCTTGATTGAAGCTGCGTGACGGCGGTTGACGATGAAAGCTGGC
This sequence comes from Pyrinomonadaceae bacterium, assembly GCA_036389675.1. GTDB lineage: Bacteria > Acidobacteriota > Blastocatellia > Pyrinomonadales > Pyrinomonadaceae > DASQYE01. The sequence continues at coordinate 6,284 of DASVWI010000030.1, read as the reverse complement.
CGGAAGCCGTCGAGTTGCCGTTGTAATCTTCAACCTTCGTGCGAATCGTAAACGTGCCGACAGCCATCGCGGGGGTTTCTATAACAGCCGCCCCGCTCGCGTCCGGGTACGCGAAACCGAAGAAGGTTTCAGTCAGGCCGGGCCGGGTAATAAAGACTGCTACTCGCTGGCTTTGCGCGAACGCTCCGAAGGTCATCGCTGCGCGGATAACGATAGAGAATGCCCCGCTTGGAGTCCACCCCTTGACCTGTGAGAGCGTAAGCGAAGAAAGCGCGGGCGGCAGAGCTTGCGTGTATGTGATCGTCAGCGGAGTTGTAGAGGTCTTGCCCGCGAAGCTATACGAGTAAATATGGTAGGTGCGCGTCCCCGTTGTCGGTGGTACATCGTAAGCGCGCGTACCGCCAACAATAGCCCTGAAACTATCAACCCCGCCCGTGTATTCATAGAGCAGATAATGCTTAATGGGAGCAGGAGAGGCGGCGGGGGCCGTCCAATCAAGCCTAAGTTCAGTATAGGTGGCGTTCGGCGTGGCAACGCCTCCTGTGGGCGGCGAAGGCACAGAAGGCGTATAGACCTGTTCGACTCCCGCTGAACTCCCGGCGCTGTTAATGGCATACACCCTATACGTGGTTGCGGTGGTTGGCGCGTTATCTCTGAATTCTCGAATATCACCGCCGTCAACAAAGACCTCAGCCCCGCTTACTGCCTTATAAACCTCATAGCGCACGCGAGGCGTAGTTGAGGCTGTCCAGCGTCCGATGATAGTTGTGCCTGTTGGCTCATTGGTAACAGTAAAGCTCGTTGCGGGGTTCGGTATAACATCTTCGGCTTCCAATGATTCTGAGATGTACTTAGCAACCATGCTGCCCGGATGAGAAGGGTTCCCGTTAGGTACTGTCTCATCAAATACCATTACCTGATTGTGCAATATCGCCTGTGTCATGCGTCCCCGTTCACCTCTCCAGCCGCAAATAAGGCTAAATCAAATCACTGTTTAGTTTTGGGAGGGTGTTACGCCCCGCTTCTCCCTTGAAACCTTACGCAACCTCGGCACAGAGTTTTTTCAGGGTGTCCGCCTTGACGCCCGCAAAAGCCTACAGAATTCGAGCCTTTAATTATTCGGAGGGTGTCCGCGCTCCCTCTCACACAGCCTATAGAAAATCCCTCTTTAATTTTTAGGGGGTGTGAGTACCTTGACGCACTCCGCCGAAAAGAGCTTAGATAAAATGGATAGTTAACTTTTCAGGGGGGTGTTATGGCCTTGCCCCCACAGGCAAAGGGTAGGGCTTTTAATGGATTAGTTTGGGGAGGGTGAAATGTTTATAAGCAGGAAAATAATCGCTATCGGATTGCTTTTGCTGGCGCTATGTGCGGCGGGGTGGACTTACGGGCAGCGGGCAGGGCGCGTTCAATGGGAATATAAAGTCGTCACCCTGAAAGCCGATGCCGCCATTCCAAACGACCTCAACAAATTCGGCGCGGAAGGGTGGGAGTTGATAGGCTTTAATATTGTCAGTGAAGGTGACAAATACGGCCAAGTCGGCAACTACTATTTCAAGCGTCCAAAATAAAACAGGGGCAAAGCTTTCGCCCTACCCCATTAAACCAAATTCGTCAAATTTACGATTATCAACTCTCAGTGTTTAGGGTGTGATTGGTCTATCAGTTTACCCAGTTGCCTCTATAGGTTCTATCGGTAATGTAGCCTCTAAAGTTACAAGTTCGTGGGTTTCTTCTTGGATGGTCATCATGAATAGTTTTTGCCCGTCAGGCGATAAGTACATATAGCCATGCCCAACTTTACCAAAAGAAGATGGATAACCTTTCTTTAAAAGTTCAAAATGAGCGCCTGAATTTCTCAATTCGCCATTTACCTTGTATTCAGTATAACCTTGTGTCCAAGTGCCTTCTATGTATTGACCGTTTTGACTAATTGTATAAATTGTTCCGCTGTCTGACTTCCATGTACCACCGAAAACTGGATTGATCTTCTTTTCAGTAAAAAAAGTATCAGCAAATAATAATACAAATCGTTGTTGCTGTCTGGCAGTAACAAGGGTTTTATCTAAAATGGTAGACTCTTTCTCTTGTAATTCAATAATGCTTGCAAGTGCGCTGCCTACGGCCTTATTTATATCGTTTTGCTTCTGCGCTTCCATGAGAAGGTCTTTTGCCTCCTCAAAAAGACCGATAGAAATGTATTGGTACGCGAGATTGCTCGCAGCTAGAGTGTTCTTTAATTCAACAGCTTTCTTGTAGGCTCTCATTGACAAGCCTAGCATATCAAAAGAGTGATACTCTACTCCAAGATTATTCCAAGCTGTTGAATGATCGGGATTAAATTGATGAAGTGTCTTGTAATGTAAAACCGACAAAGGATGTCCTTTGTCTCCTTCACATGAATAGGAATATCCCGCATTAAAGTGAAGCGTTGCGTCGTTAGGTCTATTCTCGAGCGCTTTCTCTAAGCAAACCGCTCGCAATCTGTAGCTATTATCTAATTCATAAAGTGAAGCAAGACCGGAGTAAAGTTCAGATACAGCACTCGGGTCTGTAGTTTCATTAATGGAATCTATAAGAGATTGAAACGCTTCCTTTTTGCTGCCGGTCTTGTGGAGACACTTGGCCGCGTGTACTTTCGCATATGCACTCTTATAGGGTGTTGGCGCTTTTTGAGCCGCCAGCTCATAGGCTAATATGGCCTTGTTAAAGTTTTCAGAGAGTTCATAGCTTTGACCTATCCAAAAATTGGCACTTGCCACACCTTCATCCGTAGCTCCCAAGTCTTGTAGTTTACCTAGAGCTTCTGGGTCTCCAAGCGCAAAGCAAAAATGTAAATAGATAGCATGCTTTCTTATAGACTCTTCTTTATCAGTTTCTACTTCCTCAATCTTTTTATATATTTCATGTACTTTTGATAAGTCATCTGCAACCCAAGCATCTATCATTTCATTAAATAAAGTATCAGCCGAATCAGTGGTTAGACCTACATTTTCCTCCCCCTGCTCTATGTTAGCGCCTCCTGTAAGAGATGACGTAGTTTCTATTTTTTCAGTTTGCGCTGCCTCAGATCGAGAGGTGACGCTTTTTACTTGGTGCTCAAACTCGGGCCAGAACTTTTCAAATAGTGTGTCAATTTGGGCCTCGCTAGGAGCAGTATCACCAGCAGCGATTCTAATAGCAGTTAGAAGTTTTCTAGTTTCATTTTTTTCTGCTTTAGCGCCATTGAATTGTTCGAGTGGGCCTTTTATATCCTCAAAATCTACATCCAAGAGATAAGGTACAACATGCGATTTATCGATCAGCTTAGATAACGCGCCAGCTTCAAAAAATATCCATGGAGCAGCTAAATTATCTGGTGTAAGACATAGTATTCCAAAGTTGCACTGGTTAAGCACATTTGTCAGTTCGGTTCCCCACCTAGCCCCTTTGTAAATATTGTGGGCCGACATCCATGGCTCTACGGCTTGAATAATAAGAGGAAGAAATCCGCTCAAAGCTTCAGCGATAATCTTACTTTTATCACCTGACCAACTTATGAATACTTTCATATTAATACCTTGTCTATAGTGGCATTTGAAGAGAATAGATTTTGCATGTTATGCTCAACTCTTATTATCTTCCCTTCTTATACACCTTTGAATCAGCTTTAACCTTTGGCTGTCTGCTACTGCTTACCGTTTTACTTCTCTTCAGCTTTCAAATCACGAATCAATCTATCAAATGCTTTCTGATATGAACCCTGCATCCGTTCTTACTTCTTTAAGAGTTCATCTTGAGGAATCAGAGTATCTAAAGGGTAGCAACTGACGCTAAAGGAATCGGTGTATTCTTTCGCTTTCCAACTTGGTTCTACTAACATTGCTAAATCAGGAGGCGCTGCCCCTAAATAAGGATATACTTCTACCCCCTTTCTGTGATTGTGAACTACAAGCCAGAACTTTTCACCTAAATAGGGAGTCTTATGAATTGGTGATCTACTGTTTCTTGCTTTAATTATCCTCTCTGCTTTTGAAGTTAAAGAGTAACAAGTTCTATGAGTACCATCTGTAAAGACGCGGGCGTCGCCTTTCAATAAGCCAAGTTTTTCTAGAGTTTTAATAGTATTTGCTTCGATGTTGTCTATTTCTGATTTATCATTAATTCTAAACCATCTAATTGTACCTTGATACCATTCTAAAACATTTGCTGTATAGTCTAATTCAAGTAGAAGTTGAAGCATTTCACTAATGCTTATTAAAATTTGCTCTTTGGCGGGAGGCTGGAGCGTCTTATCTGCTGCTTGCGCGTGCGTGATTAACGTTTCAGCTTGAGAGAAATCAATAGCAAGTTTTGCGCCATCTTGTAAGCAGTACTGTAAAGCATCATCCGTATAAGTACTCTGGCATTGGGGACATCGTTTCATCTTACTTCTTACCACCCTTCTTACTCGCCTTTGAACTCTCAGCTTTAACCTTTGGCGGTCTGCCCGGCTTACGATCTTCAACCAGTTTCAAGTCACCTTCTTGGATGAAGTAATCCCGGCCCATCTTCTCCGCAGGCAAACGCCCTTCTTCAATAAATTGATGTACGCGACGGACGGTAACGTCTAAGCGGGAGGCAGCTTCTTTTGTCGTCAGAAGGTTCATAGTCAGCCTTATACCCCTAAATAAACTCTTCGTCAAGGTGAAGATTTCCATTGACAAACCCTTCATCTTGATGTAGAGTTTTTGTTAGTCGGACATACCACAAAGGAGCATCAAACATGAACCGCACAGCCAGCACAACCAACATCACGGTCAGCACCACAACGGCCAAGCCAGCCAGCAAATACGAGATTAAACAGAGAATCGAAGTTGATGCTTTCGGGCGCAAGCGCACGGCTGAATATGTGAAGGGCATACGTATCTGAAAGTCAATAAGGGGCGGCTCACTGGTCAGAGTGCGCCGCCCCTTGCACATCCACCCGAATCACCGCACAGCCATATGAGGGGAAACAGGAGATGCAAAATAATCCTATCACACAACGGGGCAGCGTCGTAGACCTTGCCCTCTGGCGCAGACAATCGGAGCAGACCGACAAGGCGCTCGCCTTCGTCACCGACTCCGCCGAATCAATCATCGTTGAATTCCAACTGACAGACGACGAGCAGGGATTCTTTCAGCGCGGTGATCGTATCTACTGCACCCGCACACAGAATCTTCTACACGGCGAAACAGGGCTCATCCTCACACCCTACGGCTACATGGTCAGGCGCTACTACATGATGCCGGAAGGCTTCGTCATGCTCAGAAGTTTATTGAACAGTCCAGACCTGTGCCTTCATCCGAGAGAGGTCGAGATAGTTGGCCGCGCCTATCAACTTGTGCGCTCTCTGAACGGGCCTGAAAGTGAGGCCGCGTGATGAAAAGACGAACGCGTAAGCGAGAGCGCCGGAAGATGACGGCGAAACAGGCCAAGGGATTCAGATTGCATAGCGTGAGTTGCGCCGTCGAGCTTTACGGAGCAGAGAGCGCCACGGCGAAAGGCATGGAATTGGTCAACACCGTACTGATGAGCGGGAGAAGGGACAGGAGGGCTCATGCTCTGATGGAGTTGATCTATTTGCTCTCGACAAGGAAGGCGAGGGGCGAGCGGGCACAGATGGTCTTCTATTGCCTGTTTCAAGCGGGCCTTTTCCTTGACAGATGGCGGACGTTCTCCAGCAGGGTTGCGGCCTACATGAAAACAAGAGACAAACGGGTTCTTCACGTCAAATAAAAGGGGCGTGAAGAGGAAGGGGCGCGGGCTCTCCCGCCAAAAGAATCGGGAGCTTGAAGCGAGCAGAGCCCGCGCCTCTCAGATAAAAGCGATGGATACTTACAGAGAATTACCATTAGTCAATTCAGAGCAGATGGCGAGAGTTGATCTTGAAGATTACCTTCGCCTCAATCGCTATCGCTGGCATCTCACGCGGGTAGGTAAATACTCATACGTCTATCGGCTCAGGTGTATGGCCGGACGCTCCACGCAAATAATGCTTCATCATGCCATCTTAGACTTACCGCAAGGCGTGCGCGTGAGGCGCATCAATAAAGAGACTCTTGATTATCGCCGCGCTAATCTGAGAATCACTGACGGCTCTATCTATCGCAATCCACATTCAAAGCGTTGCCCCTATGCTGTGTGCATCACGATTGACGGGAAGCACTTCTACGTGGGGAGTTGGCCGACAAAGGAATGGGCGAAGAGGGCGAGAGATGCGGCGGCGGAAGCGGCAAAGACGTTGCGCGGTCGGGGGCTCTCGGAGAGGGCTATTCAGCGC
>DASVWI010000029.1:0-67391 GCA_036389675.1 Pyrinomonadaceae bacterium | reverse complement strand
ATGTCATCCTCGCGCGCGCCCGATTAGCCGTTGTGATTGAAGGAGCTCGGGCCTTCAAGCTTTAGGGCTTGAGCACGATCTTGATGCAGTCGTCTTCCTTGTTGGTGAAGATGTCATAGCCTTCGGGCGCATCTTCCAGATTCATCGGGTGCGTGATGACGAAAGAGGGGTCTATCTCGCCGCGCTCGATTCTTTCGAGCAGTTTGCCCCAGTAGCGCTGGACGTGGCACTGCCCCGTCCGCATCGTCAAAGAGCGGTTCATGAAAGAGCCTATCGGGAACTTGTCTATGAGCCCGCCGTAGACGCCGATGACGGAGACCACCCCGCCGTTGCGACAGGCCATGATCGCTTCCCTGAGCGCGATGGGCCGATCAGTCTCGGACATGACGGCCTGCTTGACGCGGTCGAAGGCGTAGAGCAGCCCGTGACCCCCGTGGGCCTCAAGGCCGACGGCATCGATGCAGGCGTCCGGCCCGCGCCCGCCCGTCATCTCCATCAAAGCCTCGTAGGTGTTCTGCTCTTCGTAGTTGATCGTGTCGTCGGCCTTAGCCCCTTCGCGCGCCATCTGTAGGCGCTCGGGGAAACGATCAATGCCGATGACGCGCTCCGCGCCGAGCATTCTTGCGCTCGCTATGCTGAACTGCCCGACGGGGCCGCAACCCCAGACCGCCACGGTGTCGCCCGGCTTGATGTCGCACATCTCGGCAGCCATGTAGCCCGTCGGGAAGATGTCGGAGAGGAACAACACCTGCTCGTCCGGCAGGCTGTCCGGGACTTTGAGCGTGCCCACGTCCGCGAAGGGCACGCGCGCATACTCCGCCTGCCCGCCGGCAAATCCACCCGTCAGGTGCGAGTACCCGAAGATGCCGCAGGGGCTGTGGCCGAACATCTTCTCCGCCATCCACGCGTTCGGGTTAGAGTTCTCGCAGAGCGTGTACATCTCCTGCTTACAGAAGAAGCAGTTGCCGCAGGAGATCGGGAAGGCGACGACCACGCGGTCGCCGACCTGACGATTCTTCACGTCCGGGCCGACCTCTACGATCTCGCCCATGAACTCGTGGCCGAGGATGTCGCCCTTCTCCATCGTCGGCATAAAACCGTTGTAGAGGTGCAAGTCCGAGCCGCAGATGGCCGTCGAACTGATTTTGACAATGGCGTCGCGCCGGTTGAGTATCTTCGGATCAGGCACGGTCTCGACCCGCACGTCCTTTTTGCCGTACCAACAATTTGCTCTCATTACTTTCCCCCTTTTCAGAATTAACAATTAGTTCCGCAGCTTCATGCTCCGGCTCGATCTCAGGCGGCTCCGTTTGCGCTTCCGAGTTCTTCGGCGGAGACGGGCTGCGCGGGGCGCTGCGTCATCAAGCCGTTGTCCCAGACTGTCCCGTCCGAGACGATGATCTCGCCCGTCTCCATCACCTGTTTGAGGGTACGCAGGGATTCCTGCGCCTGCTGACCGGGCTCCTCGCCGAAGAGCTTGGCGACGAGAGCGCCGAGCACTCCGCCCGGCGGGTTATATTCCATCTCGACATGAACCACCGTGCCGCGACCTCCCGTTGCGGGCTCGAAACGAACCGAACCGGAGTTGTCAACGTCCGCGCCTTCGAGCGAGCGCCATGCGATCAGCTCGTTCGGGCGGTCTTCGGTAATCTCGGCGTCCCACTCGACGCTCGAACCGGCGGGAGCCTTCGCCACCCAATGCGAACGACCCGTGCCCGTCTCCTGCACCGATTCCAGATGTCGCATGAAGCGCGGCAGGTTTTCCAGCCTGCGCCAGAACCCGTACACCTCTTCGGGCGAGCGATTGATGATCATGCTCTGCTTCACTTGATTTGCCCCCCCCTCGTTTGCGCTGTCGCCTGTGGAGAGTTGACGAGCGCAGATAACGTCGAGCGCCGCGACCGTGAGGACGTTGGCCGTGGCAAAGGCGAGCCTGCCCTTATTCGAGTCCGGCGAGGCGAAAGCACTGCCGAGCGCCGCCAAATCAAGTGCGTCGCCAGCGACCCTCGACCAGACCGCCGCGGCGGGCCTCTTGCCCTGCGCGAAGATGGCTATGCCGTGGCATATCTCGCGTAGTCCCATCAGGCGAATAAAACCTGTGTTGCCACGGACGCCGGAGATTTTCGCTATCGCTCCCGGCGTCAGCAGCTCCGCCAGCCCCAGACCAAGGCTGAACCAGCCGAGGCCCTGCGCCAGCTGCTCGGCGTTGATCGTCTGCGTGACGCCCGGCTTCCCTGCGTTCGTGCCGGCGTGCGACCGGGCGGGCTGCCTCCGCCGGCCCGTCTGTCGTGGTGTTTGCGAAGACGACCGCGCGGACTCTTTCTGCCGGTCGCCTTCCGCTCTCTGAAGTTCTCTCTTAGTAGCTGTTGCCATGATCTTTTCTCCCCTTGAAAACAATTTATTCATCCAACTTTAATCACGGTCGCACCCCGGCGGGCGCTCACGCACGAGTGCCTGTCACTCGCCTGCCTTTAGCACGGGTCTCAAATGCTCAACGCGTCACCGACATTGCCGGTGAAAGCTTCATACGGGGGAATATGGGTAAAGCCGGGCCGACGAGGCATAACACCAGGCCGGGCCTATAACGGGGGGATCGGGTCATATGCCGGGAAGAACGATGCAGGCAGGACTAAAAGAAACCTGTGCCCTTTGAGGTTTACCCTTGATCTCTTCCCTCGCTCGTCCCTGTTTCATCAAGCCGATTTCAATTGATGTTTAAGTCTTAGCTTAAATGGCAGTTAAAAGCAAGCAGGGACTCGCGCCAAACTAACGAGAGGGCTTTCCCGTTTCCTGTAATTTTTTTTGTAATTTTCTCACAGGGAAAATTCAAACGCTCGGGGCTTCGCGAATCAACAGTCTTGACAAAGATTGGAACTGGTCTTAAAGTCTCGGACGTTTTTTGGTGATCTCCTCCTCGGGACATAAATTTCTACTGGCGGAAGCCTTACCCGCCGACCTCGCTCAGCACTACCAGGCAAATCTTTTGCCTGTCCTTGACAGCATCACTGTTCTGAACAGATGGCCGGGCTTTGCCCAAAGCCACGGTTGATATTCAGAAACAACTTCTCAGCTCTACTTGAAAGTCCATCATTGTTCTCTGATCGGCGGAAGCCTGTTTTGAAATTCTCATCCCGTGGAATTTCCGCCAACGCGATTCAGCCCGCCCTTGCCTGAATCATCTGCTGGTGACGGGCCTCGGCCTGTCACCGTCTCGGAGAGTTTGAGTAATGCCTCTACAGACCACGAACCTTGTCATGATCGGCAGGGGTATCCTCGGCGATACTCCCCCCAACTCCATACAGCCGCCTTTGGTCGACGGCGTCCACCTGCGCTGGGCCTTTAAGCGTGAGCTGGGTTTTCCCTGGCACGGGTTTTATCTTTTCCGGCGTCATCACCGTCGCGCCGATGAGCAATGCCTGAGCGGCGTCCTGAGGGGCACGCGTTCCGGCCCATGGCCCTCTCGCAGCATGAGCACCCCGCGAGCGCTCGTGAGCAGCGATCAGCCGCTGCTTTTGACGGACGATTTCCCGCCCGGCGGAGTCGCCGAGTTTGATCTGCGCGACCGCAGCCATCTGCGATTCACTCTGCCGCCGGGCGAGATGGCGCGTGCCGTTAAGGTGCGTATCGGCTTGCGCGAGGACATGAGCCCCCTCGACGCCACGCTCACGTGCATTACTTTTGAGCATCCCGCAACAGCCATCTTCCCCAACCCGCTCCTGCATCACGACGCGAGCTTCGAGGTGCGCGGCGACGATGGGCAACTGCTGCCGCAGACTCAGTTTCAGACCGTCGATACCACCGAAGGGCCACTCGCGGCTCTCGCCTGCGGCTACGAGCTTGTGATCACCCTGCCTGTGCCCTCGTCATTCGTAGTGTTGAAGCTGACTCACGAGTCTGTCCCCGCATCAATCGGAGTCATTAACGCCGACGGCGTGATGTTTGACAAGGTCGAGATGCAGAACCCTCAGCACGTGCCCGAGAGAATCGAGTTTAAGGGAGAGAATATCAGCCGCCTCATCATTCATGCGCCGTACGATGAAACCTTCCTTCATGAAATCTGCTTCGGCAGCGGCGAGCGCGCTCGCACGGACGATAAGCAGATCACCGTCAAAGCGTTTTGGGAACAGGTGCAGGTGGATGAGGCAGGCGTGACGGGCCTCGCAGGTCAGATCATCGAGGCCACATTAGAGTACAACGCGATCACCGCAGTCGAAGTCAGCCCCGGCCCGGCGGCAGTGGTTGACATCTGCTTTGAGCCCGTCGCGCAGGATGCGACCGAAGGCTGGGAGCAAGTTCCCGGCTTCAAGTATCCGATGTGTTTGCCGTTGACGCATCCGGACTACCCTTGCGGCGGCGGCGGCAGCCCGGTTGACAGGGCGGCGGCTGAAGCGCTGGCTTTAGGACGGGTCAGGTACGGAAACGCCGGGGATTGGGCGGGCGCACCTTTCACCGATTTACACGAGACGCTATTGCAGCTGGTGGTCGGTGGGCCAGCCGCCAAGCCCATGGCAGGGCGCACGCTGAATCCGATCACAGCCGTGCCGGTTCCGCCAGACCCCGGCGTCGCTCCCCCGCACATGACCGACCAGTATCCGCTCGACATGGTGCTGCTCGCCGCCTTGAATCCGGCGCTGGCGCAAATGGTCGGGCTCTACTGGGCCGACCATGATGCCGCTCCGGGCGTGCCTTACGACTATCTGATCGTCGCCGATTACAAAGGCGTGAGCGGCCCCGACCCGCAGGAGATGTTGAGCATTATAGGCAAGGACAAATTCAAAGACGTGGAAGGCTTCATCGTCTTCGATGTCAAGACCGAGCCCGCGCCGCCTCTGCCAGCCGTGCAGGACATAAAGGCATACGCGCTTCCGGGCAGCACGGTGCGCGCGCAGGGCGGCGGACTCCTCAACGCCAACAACAATGCCGGGCTGCGCTGGCAATTGGCCCAGTCCAATCTGGGAATGCTTCAGCCAGACCAACCCATCATGTATCACGTCTGGCGCGCAGACCTTGGCGACGCCGATACTCCCGGCACGCCCAGCCCCTTTAAGCCCCTCACCGCGGATAGGCCCGTCGTCGTGGTCGAGCCCAAGTTGCCTGCGGGCCAGCAGCCTCAACGCTTCACGGACTGGCCTCCCTTCCCGCTGCATTACATTGACGACAACCTGGCGGGCGGCTGGTACGCGTACAAGACGAGCGGCGTTGACATCTTCGGGCGGCACAGCGAGGAGAGCAAAGAGGCCGGTTGGTACGAGTGGGGGCCTGCGCCGGAGCCGCGCCCGTGGTACTACAAAGAGCCTGCGGGCGACACCCTTGTTCATCCTTCAGCCGTGCGGCTGCTCGATAAAAACCCGCCGCCTCCGCCCACGGGCGTAGAGGCTTACGCCCTCGACCCCTATGACCCGACTCTGTTGAAAGACGCGACCTACAACAACTGGCTCGCACAGTTGACCAGTGACGAGAAGAAAAAGGTGATCGGCCTGCGCGTCATGTGGCAGTGGACGAACCGGCAAATGAGGCAAGCGCCCAACACGCGCGAGTTTCGTATCTACTACCAGCCAGCACATTTCAACGCGCAGTTCGGTCGCGTTCAGGCAGTCTCGTCCGTGAGCGATACGGAGAGCCTCGTCTTGACGGACATCGCCCACACCAGGGCCGCCGACGCCTATGCGGGCGCGCGCCTTCGCATCGGCCCCGACAGCTTTCACATCACCGGAAGCGAGGCGGGAACTCCCCTGCGCCTGAAAGTGAGAAACCTCGGCCCAACCTATAACACCGGAACAATCTCTGTCGCTAAGGGCTCGGCAACCGTGACCGGTCTCGGGACTAACTGGACGGCTGGCCTGACCGAGCTATCCTTACAGGTCGCGGGCGAAACTGCCGTTTACAGTGTTCTCAAAGTGGACTCGCCCACGCAGTTGACGCTTGATCGCATTTACGCTGAGCAGACGAATGCCGGAAAGAGCTACATCCTCTTCGACCTTCGCCCGAGGGCCGGTGCGACCTGCGCCATCGCGCTCCCGGAAATTTATTCGGCGGGAAACCTCAAGACGACTACGGGCACGACCCATGTGCTGGGCACAAATACCGACTGGCGCTCGAACCTCTCCGGCATGACTTTAAAGATCGAGGGAGACCTCACGACGTACAGGATTGCGTCCGTCGATTCTCCGACCGAGCTGACGCTCGACCGTAATTATGCTGGGCCAACCAGCGCCGGAAAGAGCTACGCCATACGCCACCCGCTCTTTACCGATTACACGGACACACGAAACTGGAAAGAGCGCTATTACGTCGTCGACTATAACAAGCATTTCACGACCACCACGGTCGACGGGCAGACGGCGCGCAGATACGAGGTGCTGCTCCCGGCCTCCGGCGATAGCTATCGCGGCGGATTGGCTTTGTCGCCGTCGCTCGTGGAGCCGATTGTCTACGCGCAGATAGGCGTCAGCGCCGCCGACGATCAGAAGCATACGGATGATGCGCCGCAGTGGGCCGCAGGGCGCTGGGGTAATCGCTACGGCAACGAGGGGCGCGTTGGCCCACCGGCGACCGTCTTTCGTATCCTGCGCGAGCCGCCTCCGCCGCCAGTACCTCCGCCTGACGCCGAGCGCGTCTTCGCCACGCCCGCCAATTACAACAGCGAGTCCTTTTACACCTATCGCTGGCGGCCCTCGCCGCACCTTGGGGCACACATCTTTCGTGCCCTCGACGACACAATCTTTCGGACGGACTGGGCCGCGAGGCCGCGAACGAAACTTGAGGCCACGCATCTACAGTTTTTCCCGGACGAAACCGTCGAATCCAGATGGAATCAGGCCAAGCGCGGGCAGGTGGCGAGCGAGCTAAACCAGCTCAACGCCTTCACGCACGATGCGGCGGGCACGGAGCAGGCGCTCGATTACTACCGCAAGCTCTCGAACGATGCGTTGCGGGTGCTCGCCACGCTGCAAGGCAACGAGGACGCCTTTACTCAATTGACGATTCAACCGCTCTCGCCGGATGACCCGGCCAACGCAGACCGCAGAGGCCCTGATAGTCCGGACAACTACAAACCCGATGCGAACCTGCGCGCCTTCGTCGACACGCTCGATGGCCGCTCGACTAACCGCTACTTTTACCGCTCGGCTTACGTGGACGCGGCGAACAATCGCAGCCCGCTAAGCCTGTCGAGCCCGCCCGTCTGGCTGCCCAACGTCGTGCCGCCCGTCGCGCCCGTCCTCACAAAAGTCTTCGGCGGAGACCGGCAGATCACTATCGGCTGGGCTTCCAACCGCGAGCCCGATCTGGCCTCTTACAGCGTCTATCGCGCGGACAACGAAGAGGACGCGCGCGACCTGAGATTGATGAAGCTTATGCACACGGAGGCCGCGGGCGGCGACCCCTCGAAACGGCCTGCGGAAGTGATCTGGACAGATAAGAACGTGGCTGCGACGACGACCCTCTACTACCGCGTCGTGGCGGCGGACGACGCGGGCAATGTCTCACAGCCTTCGCAGGTCGCCGACGGCAGGGCCTACGATTACGGCCCGCCTGTCGAGCCCACCTGGGAACGCTCCGTGTGGGTCAAGCTGGACGCCAACGGGAAAGAACATGCTTGGAGCGATACGACCGCAGGGTTAGCCCCCGCCGTGGCGCTCGTCTTTACGACCCCGCAGAAGAACGTATCGGGACTGGTTCAGCGACAGAACGGTGCGTGGCGAGGCGTCGCGCCGTGGGTCTCAACGCCCGAATACGACGCCGGCGCGGGCCTCTCGCGCTTCAGGTTCTACGACCGCACGGCGCGCACAGATCAGGCCCAAACCTATCGCGCACGGCTGATGACCAGCGCCGGAGTGAATCTGGACTCCAGGATCGAACGAGTCGTGGCTAAGCCCTGACGGGCAGAGAGTGTGGAGGGAACATTATGGCTCAATGGAATCTGGTTGATGCCCTGAGCATCACGGGAGCGCGGCGCGCTTTTTACATGCCGGTGGCGAGCATTCCCCCGGGCAGCACCAGTGTGCGCGAAGTCGAGGCGCGTCAATATAAGCCTTTAGACGAGAGGGTGTCCGGGGGCAAAGACCTGATCTTAAAGATCGGCATCGTGCCTCCCAGCGGCGGCGCTTTCTCCAACGAAGGGACTCTGCCCGACCCGTCCTTCCGCTTACATGCCATGGCGGGCGGCTCCGTCCGCTTTAAAGCGTCGGACGGCACGATGGATGATCGGCTGATTCTGGATGTGCTCGCTTACTTCGGAGGCATTACCAACTTCCCGACCGGCGAGATTCGCTGGTGGCTGCGCTGGATCGAAGCGGGCTGTGTGCCCTACCAGATCATTTACGAGAATGTTGACAAGACGGAGCTACAGACGCGCCTCAACGCGATGAAGCCGGGCCAGTCCTCCTACGGCTTGACCTTCCCGCGCGAAGTGACGACGCCTGCGGAAATGACGACCTTCATCACGGGCTTTATGGCGGGCAACCAGACGCACGTGCTTTCGGCAGAGCCGGGCGCGTACATCGGCACGGCAGCCGCCGACCCTAAAGACGCCAACAACAAACTCCTGAAACTGCGCGCACGCTATCAGGGCCACACCGACACAGACCCGTTCGTCATGAACCCGCGCGAGCTTTTCCACCTCATCTTCGGCGAGGATTCCGAGGAGGCCAGGAACCATCCCCTCATCTCGACCATCGATCTGTTGGGTCTGGGCGGTAAAGGAAACGAATCCAAGACCATGCGTATACGCCCGCCGCTTCGCACCTCTAAACGTCTTGAGTGGGAGGCCCGTCAGGAGATTGATAATCATCAAGAGGATTGGGAGCCGGACGCGGCACTGACCACCGACAGAATCTATAACAATCTGACCCGCGACGGGCGAACGGTGACCAACTCCGGCTTCGCCGACGCCAACAAGTGCAACCTGTTCACGTCCGACATCGCCGTGCGCGCTGGCTTTCGCGTCGGCCTTCACGATGTCGATTCCAACACGTGGCATTACGTGGACGCCAACTCGCATGCCAACCTTGTGCACAAAGCAAGTGGAACCGCCGAGCGCGTTGAACTGCAAGGGCGGCACACGGACTCGGCGCGCACGTGGGGATGGAAAATCGAGAACTGGATGCGCGCGCAGAATATCACGCAGCTTCAACAGAAGCTCAACGAAGCCATTAAGGAGGAAGGGCGCTGTTTTATCGTCTCCGGGGCGAGGCAGAGAAGATTCGTCAAGGTCAAGAAGGGCTGCGGCGGCAAAGACGGCATCTGCGATTGCAAGGCCGCCCTGCGTAAGAACGGCATCGGCCATATCGTGCTGGTCAGGGAAGTGCTCGGCCAGCCGAGGCTGGCCGCGACCGCGGGCGAGGGCTTGCAGTCAATTCACGTCCAGAGTCTGGAAGCGAGCAGCGACGGAGCCATCAGCAGAGACGTGACCTTTCGGCTCGGTGGAAAGAGCGGCAGCGCCTCGGCGGCGGTCGGGTTCATACGCCTGCACCTCTTCGAGCTGCACCCCGGACGCGACCCGGACACGGCTGACGGCCTCAGCGATCTCAATGTGCGAAGCGAAAACCTCAACCTTCTGAAGACAAATAACGAGGCCGCCGACAATGAAGAGATGACGCACAATATGGACGGCACGCCTCGTACTGACAACAAATGTTGTCACGATAACTACCCGACCAACAGCACCCCGACTGAAGTGACCTGTTAATGAGGGCGCGCGCCAATTCGCCTGCGACTCCTTGAACCGGCCCTGCGCGGCCCGCTTTCAACCGCCGCGCAGTGCTCATCAACCCGACGCGAGGAAGCTACTTCGATGACTATCCCGGCCTACACCGTTCGGCTTCAGGACGTGCTGCTGCTGCCCGCGCAGTATGACGCAATCCTCAATGACCTCGATGAGATTTTCAAGCAAGTCGGCCTGACGGGCGTGGAGTTTTCAAACAAGCCCCCGGCATTGCCGCCCGGCCCCGTTGACGCGCCGACGCCGACCAGCCTTTCCGATGCGATGGCCCTCCTGGAGTGGTACGAGGGCGAGGACGAGGTTGAGCCTTCGGAGGTCGTGCCCGCGCCGGTCACGGTGACGCCGACGCCGCTCGACACGCATAGCTTCATCATGACGCTGCACCTGAAGGTGCTCAGCGAGATAGAGCTGAAGTTACCCGGTCTTGACGGCGTGAGCCTCGTGCTGAATCCAAGCGGCTTCAAAGCGTCGCTCACCTTCGCGGAAGAAAAGAGCAGCATAGCCTTCACCGTCGGTCTGGGAATACGTTTTCAGCCGACGCTGCTGAAACCGGTACGGAAGAAGACAGCCGAGGATGGCCGCGTCACGTTCGAGCCCGACGCCTCGCGCAAGTATGTCCAGATCGAGGTGGCGAGCGTCACCGTAGAGATTGACACGGCGGGCGACGTTAACGTGACGGGCGGCATCGGCGTCAAGCTCACAGACCCTGTCATGGTGGGCGACACGGGCATGGTCATAGAGGTCGCCGACATCGTCCTGAATTTGACGGGCGACGGCCAGCGCCCCGCCGGCACACCGCAAGGCTGGAAGGGGCTTTTAATCAACAAGGCCGCGCTGCGTTTTCCAGACCTCTTCTCCGGCCCCGTCACCGCGACCGGCTTCGGCATCGGCTCGGGCGGCATCAGCGGCACTATCGGGGCCGGGCCGTTTCTGCTCAAGTACGACCCCAAGAGCGACCCGCACTTTACGGGCGACCTCGTGGGCCAACTCTTCGGCATAGAGGGCGGCCTCAAGGAAATCTCTCTCACCTTCCAGCAGAACATTCCTGTCGGCGGGAAGATCACGGCGCAGATGACGCTGCCTTTCTTCGAGACCAGGACGCCGCTCGAACTCGACATCAGCCTCACGAGCGGCGGCAAATTCATGGTCGCGCTCTCAAGCCAGGACGGTCTGCTGCACCTGAATAAGCCCGACCTCTTCGATGTCAAGGTCGAGAGCCTTGGCTTCGAGATCGAAAGCGGCCTCTTCACGCTGAAATTGAACGGCTCGTTGAAGCCCCTCTTCGGCGGGCTGGATTGGCCCACGTTCCGCGTCAAAGAACTGGCGATTGATTCGGAGGGACACGTGCGTCTGGACGGCGGCTGGCTCGACCTGCCCTCGCAGTACGCGCTCGACTTTCACGGCTTTAAGATCGAGATCACCAAGATCGGTTTCGGCAAGACGGAGGACGGCGGCAAGTGGATAGGCTTCTCCGGCGGGCTAAAACTGGTCGAAGGATTATCGGCGGGCGCTTCCGTCGAAGGCTTGCGCGTCATCTGGTATGAGGACGGGCGCGATACGAAGGTCTCGCTTGAGGGCGTCGGCGTCGAGTTTGAAGTGCCGGACGTGATTCGCTTCAAGGGCGCTGTCTCTTACCGCGAGCTTCCGGGCGACGTGCATCGCTTTGACGGCAGCCTCAAGCTGGAAATACTCGTCATCGGCATGAACATAGATGCCCAGCTCGTCGTCGGCTCTGCGCCCGGCTATACCTTCTTCGCCATCTTCATCGACGCCGCGCTGCCCGCAGGCATTCCGCTGTGGAGCACAGGTCTTGCGCTCTACGGTCTGGCCGGTCTCTTCGCGCTCAACATGAAGCCGGGCAAGAAGCCCTCGCAGCCGTGGTACGAGATCAACAGTACGACCGACTGGTTCCACTACGACAAGCCGGGCGTGCAGTATCTGAAGAAGTGGGACAACGAGGCGGACGCGCTCGCCGTCGGCGGCGGCCTCACCATCGGCACTGTCTACGACAACGGCTACACCTTCTCCGGCAAGATGCTGCTCGTCATCTCCTTCCCCGGCCCGATCCTCCTGATACAGGGCGCGGCCAATGTCCTCAAAGAACGCTCCTCGCTCGAAAGCGAGCCCGTCTTTCGTTCCCTTGCCGTGCTGGATTTCCGCGCCGGGACTTTCCTGTTCGGCCTCGATGTGTTGTTCAAGTATGACGACGACGGCGCGCTGATCAAGATCGGCGGCGGCATTGAAGCCTTCTTCAGCACGAGCGACGCGGATGCGTGGCACGTCTACTTCGGCATGAAAGAGCCGCGAGAGAAACGCTTCCGCGCGGAAATCTTCAAGCTCTTCGAGGCCAACAGCTACTTCATGGTGGACGCCCGGCAGCTCGCCATGGGCTCTTGGATTGGCTATCAAAGCAGCTGGTCGTTCGGGCCTGTCAGCCTGACCATAGAGGCATGGATTGACGGCAATGCCGTCATCAGTTTTAAGCCCGCGCATCTTTACGGCGACCTCTGGCTGCACGGCAAAGTCGCGCTCCGAATCTTCGGCTTCGGTCTGGCCCTCAGCATCGACGCGCGCTTTAACGGCGATGTCTTCGACCCCTTCCGCATCCACGCCGACTTCAACGTCAGCGTCGACCTGCCATGGCCTCTGCCGGATTTCTCCGTCGGGTTCGCGCTCGATTGGGGGCCGACGCCGAACAAGCCGCCGCTGCCTCTGCCGCTCAAGGAGGTCGCCGTCGAACACTTCAAGGTGACGACCAGCTGGCCGCTCCCGCGCGAAGGCGCGCATACACTTCTGCTGCCCAACTATGACACCGATAAGGACGGCTTCATGCAGCAGCCTCCCGTGCCGAGCGTCGCCGCGCAGGAGCTATTGCCCGCGCCGACGGATGCGCCCGTCGTGCCGCTCGACGCGCGCCCGCACATCACATTCGGGCGCGCTGTCCATGATCTGGCGAAGGTCGGCGTCAATGCTCAGATGCTCAACCCGGAATTCGAGCGCATCGGCGACCCGGCGAAGAACGAAGGGCCGACGATGGTTAAGTACGGGCTCAGGGAAGTGGCGCTGCACAAGTATGTGATGCCGAACTGGCAACTGGTCGCGCGCAAAGCCGAGACGAAAAATCCGAACAACGAGCCTGAGCTTTTCGGCTCGTGGGCTCCGACTCCGGCGATGCCAGACGGCGGCGGCCTCAACACCTCGCAGGTCAAGCTCTGGCTCTGGTCAAAGACGCCTTTCGACTACACACGCCACAGCGGACGAGCGTGGGACGACTGGTTTACGGGTCGCTTCAAGGATTATCCGTGCATACCGCCTCCGCCCGACCGCGAAGTCTGCTGCAACTTCGAGAGCATAGACCCGACCAAGCAATTGACCTCGCCATGGTCTTGTTCGGGAGACGGCGGGCTCGTCATCTCCTGGCTCGCGCCTTCCGTCCAGAATGTTTCCGTTCTCAGCCCGCCGGTCTTAGGTCACGCGCACGCGCTCTGCTTCCCTGCCCGCGCCGCCAACACCGCGACGCACGAAGGCTCGAACGAGGTCACGATCACGCCCCCCGAACCGGCCCGCACGGCGCGCATCATCGTCATAAGCGACGACACGCCGGAGCAGCCGGACGGCGGCGACTGCGTCAGCTTCGAGCAGTCTGACGAAGGCGTAGGCCCGAACCCGCGCCGTGAGCAGGAGGTGACTTTCGAGGCGCTGGACGCCGAAGGACGTTTGTTAAGAGAGACGAACATTGTTCATGTCAGTGATCCTGCCGTGTCCATGACCGGGCTCTATTGTGCAAACAGGCTCGTTGTACGTTTCCCGCAGGGGTCATCCTCGGTCACTCTCTCGCTGTTCTCTTTCACACGCGAGGTCTCTGTGGAAGCATTCGACGCGGAAGAAAGAGTCGTCGCACGGGCCGAGCCGAATCCCGAAAGCCCTTCGCAAACGCTCACGCTCAACGGGCGTGACCTGAGAGGCGTCTTTATCACTTCGCGCGAAGGCGAAACCTACCTTCAGGACATCTGCTACGAAACAGAGCCGGGCAAGGATGACGGCGAAGCGATCATCGAAGCTACGGGGTTTGATAAAGAAGGGCGCACCTTCGGCCCGTTCGAGGCGAAGGATAATGTGATTGACGTGAGGGGCGAGGAGATGGTGAGCGTGCGCCTACGCAGTACGCGCCGCTTCTGCCTCCTTAAGGCTTGCGTCAACATCGGCCCCGACCCGGCGAAAGTTACCGAGCGCGAAGAGTTGATGAAGCACCTTCTGGACGAGCTGGGGCGATGGTCGCAGACGGGTGCGACGCTCGAACCGCACACTACCTACCGGCTCAAGATAGTGACCTCCATCAAGACCACCCAGGACCCCATCGGTGATTTTGAGAATACGGAGTTTGTCTACTTCCGCACCGAGGGCGCGCCCGGACTCTCCAGCCTTTCCACTCCCATCGGCCTGCCGAACCCGGCTGAGTTCAATAGCGGGCTCGACGATCTGACGCGCTATGTGCGCCAGACCATTCCGCCGACAGTGCCCGGCCCCGGCGAGAAACCGCTGCTTCCGCGCCCGGTCTATCGCGCCTACGATGTCGGCGCGGAGTTCAACGAGGACTACGTTGACCTGATGTACCGCTTGGACGAGCGCGACCTCGGCCTCTATCTCTACGACAATAACAACCGGCCCGTGCGCGACGCGCGAGGTCGTTTAATGGTGCTCAGCAATCAATGGGGACACACGGAAGACTTGACGCTCAGCCGCAGCGATAAGCTCTGGATCAACGTCGTCAATTCGAGCAACTGCGCCGCGCTCGACACGACCGTCATTCCCTTCAACACGGCGCTCAGCTCCGCCGCAGAGGGACAGGTGCTCAACGCCGATACGGTCTACGAGGCACGGCTCATCCCCCTTCTCCTGCACGACGCTTTCACGTCTTACGCGAAGAACGCGAAGGTCGTTGGCCCGTCAGGCACTCTGGGCAGGTGGAGCGTCTTCGATGAAGGCACAGACAGCGCCCCCTCTGAGTGGGAAGTTCGTGAAGAGGGAACGCCGCCGAGCCGCTTCATCATTCAGACCTCGAACATCTGGGGCAAGAACGTGGACGCAGCCGACCCGGACAAGCCCGGCGCGTTGCTCCTGCGCTCAGACTCTCCGGAGATTCCCAGCAACCATCCTGAACAGCCCGGCAACTGGACGGACTATCGCCTGAGCCTTTATCTGCGTTCCGAAGATGATGACGCCATAGGCCTTGTCTTTCGCTATCGTGACGCCAAACACTATTACCGCTTCTCGATGGATCGCGAGCGAAGCTTCCGCCGTCTGATTAAAATGGATGCCGGCAAGATCACCGTTCTGGCCGAAGATGATTTCGTTTACCAGCTCAATCAGGACTACCTGATCACGGTCGAGGCGATTGGCCCGTCACTCAGGATTTATCAGGACGGCGAACTGGTCTTTGACGTGGCGGATTCTTCCCATACGCAGGGACGGTTCGGTCTTTACTGCTGGGCCAATGAGGGCGCACGCTTCAGCGATGTCCGTGTCGACGATTTTCGCGCCGCTGCGCCAGTCGTCTATCGCTTCAGCTTTACCACCTCCCGATTCGCAGACTTTTTCCATCACCTGCACAGCTATCAGGACGAAGTCTGGCGCGTGACGCTCACGGGTGGTGTGGACATTTCCCCGCACGTCTCGCAGGCGGTCGAGCCGACCACGGCTACTACGCCCGCGGACGCGGAGGCGCGCGCTTACGAGGCCCTCGCGACACAGGTGCTGGGTCAGGCCGCGAAGCAGAATCCGCCGGAGCTTCAAATCACCCGCGTGGAGCAGAACAACGAGGCGCTCGCATTCCTTGTGCAAAGTCCCGAGCCGATTGATTGGAAGCGCACCGATTTTGAGTTGTTACACGTCGCGCGTCAATCGGAGACTCCGCAGTTGCCGCGCGCATTGAAGCTGACAGACATCAAGCTCGGCACAATCCAGCCGAATGAAGAATCCGTGACCATCCTGCTCCGCGAGCCCTTTGACCTGAGCGGGCATCGCGTCGAGTACAAACAGATGCCGGGAGTGATCGCTGAGCCGGGCGGCAACCCGCAGCTTTTCGTCGAGGATTTCAGGAACGCCACCGGCGGACTGCTCTTCACGGAAGCTTTCGGCCCTAACGCCCTCGATCATTACGAGATCGTGGATGAAGGGATTTATCTTGGCCCGTCGAGCTGGGCGGTCGCTTCCAAACGTATCACGCAGACCAGCAATATCTACGGTGGCAGCGTGGCGGCCAATGCGCCGGAGAAGCCCGGAACTATCGCGCTGACGGGCTCTGTGGCGTGGGGCGATATACGCATCAGCGCGACCGTGCGCTCGCAGGATGATGACAGCATAGGCATCGTCTTTCGCTACCTTGACGCCAGGAATTACTACCGCTTCTCGATGGACGCCGAGCGCAGCTTCCGCCGTCTGATCAAGATGAAGGACGGTCAGGTGACGACACTCTGGGAGGACAATTTCGCCTACACGGTCGGGCAGGCTTACAGGCTGCTGATAGAGGCCGCCGGCGATCAGTTGCTCGTCTATCAGGACGACGTGCTGCTCTGCGGCGTGCGCGATGGGGAGATCAGCTCGGGCCGCGTGGGCCTCTACTGCTGGGCCAATCAGGAAGCTTACTTCGAGGCGCTCGTCATAGAGGCTCTCGCATCGAGCATAGTGCTGTGGCAACCCGCATTTAAGGATACGGACGAGTTGCAGTTGATAGACGAGCCGGGCGCGGTCAAAGGGCCGTCCGCGTGGGCGGCTGGCGGCGGCACGCTCACACAATCGTCAGCGATTCAGGTCGCCGACACCACGCCGCACAAGCCCGGGACTTATGCTCTGGGCGGCAGTAAAGACTGGCGCGACGTAGACGTTTCGGCGATTCTGCTCTCGAACGGCGACGGCGCTCTCGGTGTCATGTTCCGCTACAGGGATGCAGATAACTACTACCGCTTCTCGATGGATTATCAGGGCAGCTATCGCAGGCTCGTCAAGAAGGTCGCAGGCCACGTCACGACGCTGTGGGAGGACGCCGTCCAATATAAGAAGGGCACAGCTTACCAGCTCCGGTTGAGCGCGACGGGTCGGGAGCTTAAGGCATATCTGGACGGGTCGCAGCTGTTCAATCTTCAGGACAATGATTTGAAGTATGGGCGCATAGCTCTTTATTCGTGGGCCAACACGGGCGCTCACTTCAAGCAGGTGCTGGTCTCCGACCGCACGCGGCGTGTGGGCCAATGGCTCATTCGTGATGAGGGCACGACGGGCGCGCCTTCTGTGTGGAGTCTGGCTGGCGGTGCGCTCCGTCAACTCTCGGCCATAGGCGGCGGCACGCCCCCCGGCAGCCCCGGCACGATGGCGGTCGCGGGCCGAAGTCATTGGCAGGACTATCGCCTGAGCGTGCAACTGCGCTCCGATACGGACGAAGCCATCGGCATAGTGTTTCGTTACAGAGATGATGATAACTATTACCTCTTCTCTATAGACCAGCACAACAGCTATCGCAGGCTTATCAAGAAGGCGGGCACGAGTGTGACGACGCTCTGGCAATCGGCGGGCGGATTTGCCTCCGGCCAGCGTATGAGCATGACGGTGGATGCTATAGGCTCAAGGCTGGTGGGCTACTTAGACGGGGAGCAGCTATTTGACGTGAATGACGCAGACCTCTCAGCAGGTCAGGTCGGGCTCTACTGCCAGTCTAACCCCGGCGCGCGCTTCGAGAAGATAGAAGTGCGGCGGCCCGGCGCGGAAGCGAGCCTCCTGTTTCGAGATAACTTCCACAAAGATAAAGCGGGCTGGACCATCGTGGACGAAGGCACGGACTATGCGCCTTCCGCTTGGGCCGTCCAACAGGGCACGCTTCGCCAGACGAGTGAGATATTCACTCCGCCGATTGATCGCGACACTCTCGGCAAGCAGGGGACATACGCTCTCGCTGGCTCGTCTTCGTGGACTGACGTGATTGTTTCGGCGCGCCTGCAATCTTTCGATGATGACGCCATAGGCCTGCTCTTTCGCTACGCGGATGCCGACAACTACTACCGTTTCTCGATGGATAGTCAACGCGGCTACCGCCGCCTCGTCAAGAATGTCGGCGGTAAGTTTTCTCTCCTCTGGGAAGAGGCCGCGGGCTACGACGTTGGCCGCGCATATGAGCTGACGTTGGTGGCGAAGGGCAAAGTGATGCGCGGTTATCTTGACGGGCTACCGATATTCGTCGTTGAGGATGGCGACCTCGCGTCCGGGCGCATAGGGCTCTATTGCTGGGGCAATACCGACGCACGGTTCTCTCAGATCCGTGTCCACGATGCTGGACAGGCTTTCAACGATTGGCTGCTCGATGAGCCTTTCGCCACACTGGTGGGCGACCGCTGGACATTCGTAGATGAAGGTACGGAAGATGGCCCGTCGAAATGGCTGGTCAAGGACGGCTCGCTTCGACAAACCAGCACGATCTCAGGGGGTGATAAGAACCCAGCCGTTCCCGACAAGCCGGGAACAAATGCTCTTGCAGGAAGCAGCGACTGGACAGACTATTGTTTGAGCGTGTCGTTGATATCGGAGAAAGAGACCGCCATGGGGGTGTTGTTCCGCTACAGGGACGCAGAT
This sequence comes from Pyrinomonadaceae bacterium, assembly GCA_036389675.1. Classification (GTDB taxonomy): domain Bacteria; phylum Acidobacteriota; class Blastocatellia; order Pyrinomonadales; family Pyrinomonadaceae; genus DASQYE01. The sequence goes on along the minus strand of DASVWI010000029.1, from coordinate 49,051 downwards.
AACTACTACCGCTTCTCGATGGATCGTCAGGGCAGCTATCGCAGGCTCATCAAGAAGGTCGCCGGTCACGTCACGACGCTGTGGGAGGACGCCGTCCAGTACACCGTCGGTCAGGCTTACCTGTTGACGCTGGATTGCGTCGGCGACCGCCTGACAGGTTATCTGGATGGCACGCGCCTCTTCTCCATAGCTGATCGAAGCCTGTCAGAGGGGCGCGTCGGACTTTACTGCTGGGCCAATGACGGCGCGCGTTTTAACGATGTGCGGGTCGCCGCACCCGCATGGCACTCTTACTATACGTTCGGACGGGAGGAACATCTGCCGGCGGGCACGCGCCTGCAAATCTTTGCCGGAAGTGCGGCACAAGCTCCACCCGCCTCTGGGGGCGTCGTGCAACGCTTCTTGGCTTCAGTCGGCGAACAGGGTCATCTGAGGCTTTCACCCGGCGATACGGACTTGCGGCTCATAGCGCCCGACGAGACGCACAGTCACGCCCGAAAGTTTCTCCCGCCGGGCGAATACGCCAAGGTCACGGCGCGCGTCCTGCGTAAACAGGACGGCACGGGTTTCTTCGTTATCGTGCCTGAGATGTCGTCACCGGGAACAAAACTCAAGGCCGGACTATATCGCCTCAGGATGACTTTCCGCCTGAACAACAAAACTTTAGACCCGGCCAGCCAAACTCTCAGTAAGGCCGGTCGCAGCGATGCCGAGCAGGTGGTGTTGGATTTGCCCTGGCAGACTCGCTAAGGGCACTTCACTGCCCTGCACCGGACGCCACAAAAAGAGACGGGCCGAAGATGTCTGATAGCATCTTCGGCCCGTCTCTTCTTCTATGTCTTCTAAGATACGGCTTCGGGCTGGACGATTAAGCGGCAGGATTCACGCTTGACCAGCTGGGTGGGGATGGTAATCACTTCGGGCTCGTGCTCCGGCTGGTTGATCTTTTTCAACACGAGCTCGGCCATCTGCTTGCCCGCCTGTTCCGTAAAGACGCGCACGGATGTCAGGGGAGGATTGAGCGCCGCCGCTTCGGGAGTATCGTCGAAGCCTGCCACGCTGATGTCGGCGGGAATACGCAGGTTAGCTTCCTGTATCGCCTTGTAGGCTCCGCGCGCCGTGGCATCTTCACCGGCGAAAATCGCCGTCACCGCCTCGCCGTTCCTCAAGATTGACTTCGCGGCCAGATAACCAATCTCCTCGGCGTTGTCCGAATCCATATCATGCAGGAGCTTGGGTAGCCCGGCCTCGTCCATGGCGCGGCTGTACCCCTCATAGCGACGCGCAAACCAGGGCATGCGGCAGTTGCCGACAAACCAAATCCGACGATGCCCCAGAGACTGCATATAGCGTGTCACGTCGCAGGCTCCCTCTATATCGTCAAAGTAAACGCTGCTGTATGACTCCTTATTCCACTCTCCCACGACGTTATTGCCCAGAACGACGAAAGGAAATCCTTTGTGACTCAACAGCTCTAGAAGATTTTGCGAGTTTGTACCGGCCACGATCACCGCGCCGATGATATCTCGGCGCTGTAAGACCTGCGGGAGGTTGAGGCTCTGCCATGAGATGTTGGCCGGATATTGTAGGGGTAAGAAGAGAAGACCGTATTCGTGTGCGGCACAGTAAGCCTCCGCGCCGAGCAACACCGAAGCATGAAAGGGATTGAAGACAGCACGATTGCCGAGGATGAAAGCGATGATTCTCGCCTTGTTCTTCGCCTCTACGTTGTAGTTCAGTTTTCGCGCGGCCTTAATCACACGCTCGCGCAGCTCCGGGGTCACGCTGTCGCTGCCATTCATCACACGCGAGACAGTCGCTATGCTGACGCCCCCCTCGCTGGCGACTTCATGGATTCTGGTTTTTCGCGCCCGCCGCGCTTTTTCGCTCAACTCAATCAGCTCCCGGTCTTACCGGACGCTCAAAGTCCGGTTACTATTATCGCTCCGCCAACTATCAATCACAATTTACACCACCCCGGAAAACTTTACAAGAAAATACCGGCCACACCCCGACGCTCTTGCCTCACAGGTCAAACCGGAAGGGTAATTTGCCTTGACACTATAACCCCCGGCCTAGTCATCCTTATTATTTTGTTGAGATTAACAGGATTGGCGGGCGGCGCGGGGAGCTTCCGTGATTACAGAAAAACGATTCAGGCTCGCTGAAAGATTTCCCCGAAATCTCTCTTCCGGCAGATTCCGTAGCTATTCGTGCGGCGCTTCCAACTACAAAGTAGAGAGTGGCGGAAGGTCTAGCATGATCGAGCAGGGTTGGTCCTGTCAGGGAAGTGCTTCAGCCGCAACTGCATCGAAGACGCCCACATTGCTGCCGCCGAATCTCGAAGCGCCCGTGTTAAGGCTGGCGATACTGGCCCGGTTTAGGCAGGCCGACCCTGTAGCCCTCACGGGCGAGAAGTTGGACACGCACATCAGCCGGCGACCCGCAGCGGGCACGACACGCGGGAAGGAGAAGATATTGTCAGCCGCATGGGTAGCGTCAATCCACTGAAAGCCTACTCGGCTCGACATCCATTTCTGGTAGCCCCGGCTCTGTTTTGTAGATGCGTTTAAGCTCGCGGACTAAGTCCTGTAGCCTTTTGTGATCGGCCTCTTCGAAAAGTTACATTGCTATTTTAAAAGCCATCGCTGGCCTTTTTTAGTGTAAGATACAGGCTAATCCAGGCAGTCTTGATCAATATTCAGGCGGCTACCGGAGCCTTAATCGACCTTCATCATGATAGGACGGACGCTGCTCCATTATCGTGTCCTTGAAAAGCTCGGAGAGGGCGGACAGGGGACTGTCTATAAAGCCCTCGACACCTCGCTCGACCGTCCGGTGGTCATCAAAGTGCTGCCGCCGGAATTGACCGACAAGGTTTCAAACCTGACTCGCTTCGAGCGTGAAGCGAAGCTCGCTTCCTCCTTAGACCACCCGAACATCTGCACGATCTTCGGCCTCTATAAAGTCGAAGGCGTCCACTTCATAGCGATGCAGCACATCGAGGGGCGCGACGTGCGAAAGCTTGTCGATGGGCGACCGCTTGAGTTGCGGAGCGCGCTTTCGATTGCGATTCAGACGGCGGATGCTCTGGCCGCAGCACACGCGCGCGGCATTATTCACCGCGACGTCAAAGCCGGGAACGTGATGGTCACGGACTCGGGCGTGGCGAAAGTCCTGGACTTCGGGCTCGCGAAATTGATGGAGCGCGGGAATACGGGCTCCACAGACCCGCAGATCACGGAAGTCGGCGTGCCCTACGGCACTGCCACTTACGCCGCGCCGGAGCAGGCGCAGGGGCAGCACGTGGATCATCGCGCCGACATCTTCTCCACAGGTGTGCTGCTCTACGAGATGCTGGCCGGGACTTGGCCGTTTCAGGGCAAGTCGGTTGTCGATGTGCGCTATGAGGTAGTGCACGGCACGCCCGTGCCGATCAGCGAGCTACGATCAGAAGACCCTCAAATCCTCGCGCGCCTACAGGGGATATTAGACCGCGCTCTCGCCAAGGAGCCGGATGATCGTTATCAGAAGATAGAAGAGCTGCGCGACGACCTGCGCGGGCTGTTACGTGAGGTTGACACGGAAGGCAGCGCGTCCGGCCATATCACGGGCAGCATCCCGATTGTTGCGCCGCGTCATGTGCCCGGAAAGTTCGCGGGCTTGCGAGCGATGCTCTCTGGCCGCAGGGTCGTAGTGGCCGCCTCGGCCCTGCTCTGCGTGGCACTGGCGCTCATCGCTTACGGCTATTTCGGTCGCAGAAGTAAGACTGCCGCGATTGATTCGCTGGCGGTTCTGCCCTTCACCAACGCGAGCAACGATCCGAACACAGAGTATCTGTCCGAGGGAATCACGGAGAGCCTCATCAACAGTCTTTCGCAGTTGCCGTATCTGAAAGTGAAATCACGCAACACGGTCTTTAACTATAAGCGGCGCGATGCGGACTCGAAGAAGATCGGGCGTGACCTTGGCGTGCGTGCGCTGCTCTCCGGCAGAGTCGTGCAGCACGGCGATGAGCTGGCGATCAGCGTCGAGCTGATTGACACGCAGGACGACAGTCATATCTGGGGAGAGCAATACAGCCGCAAGCTCTCGGACATTATCGCGCTGCCCGAAGAGATTTCACGCGACGTTTCGGAAAAGCTGCGGCTGCGCTTAAGCGGCGCTGAAGAGAAGCAGTTGAAAAAGAGCTACGCCACTAACTCGGAGGCTTACAGGCTCTATCTTCAGGGGCGTTACTACTGGAATAAAAGAACGGCGGAAGGGCTTGAGAAGGGCATAGAGTATTTCAATCAGGCCATCGGCAGGGACGCGAACTACGCGCCCGCATACACCGGGCTGGCCGATTGCTACGCGCTGCTCAATGTCTACAACGTTGCTCCGGCGGGCCGCTTCTATCCGAAGGCGCAGGAGGCGGCGGCCAAAGCGCTGCAACTCGACGAAGGGCTTTCCGAAGCCCACGCCTCGCTGGGGTTCGCAGGCTATCGTTACTACTGGAAGTGGGACGAAGCCGAAAAGGAGTTCAAGCGCGCCATCGAGCTTAACCCGAACTACGCGACCGCGCATCAATGGTATTCCGCTTATCTGGCGGCGACGGGGCGACACAACGAGGCGGTCGCGGAGGCCAGAAGGGCACACGAGCTGGAGCCCTTCTCGCTCCCGATCAACGCAGACCTCGTGCGGCATCTCTACTACGCTCGCCAGTATGACGAAGCGTTGAGAGAGTGCCGGAAACTACTTGAGCTTGACGAGAACGCCGCGCGCGTACACATCGAGCTGGGCCAAATCCTCGAACAGCAGGGAAAGCTCGACGAGGCCGTCGCGGAATTTCAAAAGGCCGCCACCCTGTCCGACAATTCCGTGAGCGCACTGACCGCGCTCGGTCACGCCTACGCCCTCTCGGGGAAAAAAGCCGAGGCGCAGAAAGTCATTAAGAGGTTAGAGGAATTATCCGGCCAGCATTATGTCTCGCCCTATCAAACGGCGGTCATCTACGCCGGGCTCGGCGAGAAGGAGCAGGCCGTCGCATGGCTCGAAAAGGCACGCGACGAACGTTTCAACTGGATACCCTTCATTCAGGTTGACCCCGTCTTCGACACCCTTCGATCAACCCCCGGCTTCACCGACATAGTGCGAAGCATCGGTCTACAAAAGCAAGGATGAAGGATGAAGGATGAAAGCAATGCTGCTTGTGCTTGAAAGCTTTTACTTCATCCTTCATCCTTGCCGCCTTCCGCCTTAAACTCTTACGCGCCTGCGACGCCGGAGCGGGGCACGGCCTCGACGATGAGGTCGTGTAGCCGCTTGAGACCGGCGAGCGTATCCGCGCCCAGCTCGACGCGTATCGCACGACGCCCGCGCGACGAGAGAGAATGAAAATCGCCGAGCGCCTGCGCCTGCTTCAGAGTGCTGAAGGTGTAGGTCTGGCCCGGTATCGGCAGATCAACCTTATCCTGCGCCGTCACCTGTATAAAGACGCCCGTGTCCGGCCCGCCCTTGTGAAGCTGTCCGGTCGAATGAAGGAAACGAGGGCCGTATCCGGTGGTCGTCGCCGCGTGGGTCGCGTCGCGCAGGTGCGTGCGAATCGCCTGAATCGTCGCCTCGATCTCGGGCGTCTCTTCGATGTAGTTGAGCAGGGCTATGTAGTCGCCCGGCCCGACCTTCGAGAGGTGCTCTTTGAGCAGGTCGCCGACCGCTGCCGTCTGCGATGGTGTGCCCTTGTCGCCATCGACCAGAACGGTCAATGTGCCGTCTGTGCCGAGCACGGTCTGCTCTCTCAACCTGCCTTCGGCTGTAAACTGATCGAGCAGCTCTTTGGTCGCGTCCTTAGACTCCTGCACGTTCGGTTGGTCGAACGGATTGATGCCCAAGCGCCACCCGGCGAACGCCGTCGCTATCTCCCACAGGAAGAACTCTTCGCCCAGATCATAGAGGTCTGTCAGCGTTCGGTAGATGACCGGATGCCCTTCGGCTTCGAGCGCCTTTAATTTCACTTCCCGGTCGCTATCTATCTTCTCTAAGGCTATCGAGACGAACAGGCAATCATCTCCGTACACGGACGGTGGGCCGAGGGGCTCGCCCGCGACGGGAAGAATGCCCTTGCCTTCCTTGCCCGTACTCTCCGCCACCAACTGCTCTATCCAGAGCGAGAGCGCTGCCACCTTCGGATCAGCGATGATCGTCAGCTTGTCTCGCCCGGCCTTCGCACACTCTCCCATGATCGCGCCGAGGCGTGCGCCGGGATTATCCGTTGCGGGCACGACCGAAGCGCAGGCGTGTATGATTCGCTCGGCCCTGTCGAGCAGCTCGCGAATGTTTACGCCGGCGAGCGCCGCCGGGACGATTCCGAAATTGGATAGAGCCGAATATCTTCCGCCGATGTCCGGCGGGTTGAGAAAGATTCGCTTGAACTTATCATCGGTCGCCATCTTCTCCATCAGCGTGCCGGGGTCTGTGATGGCGATGAAATTCTCGCCGGCGTTCTCTTTGAGCTTGCCTACCTGATCGTACCAGTATTTGTAGAAAGCCAGCGGCTCGGTCGTCGTCCCTGACTTGGACGCGATGACGAAGAGGCACTCGGCGACGTTTATCCTTGAGGCGAACGCAGCGAGGACATCCGGGTCTGTCGAATCCAGCACAAGCAGCTCCGGGTAGCCTTCCCTGTGGCCGAAGGTTTGACGCAGCACCTCCGGGCACAGAGACGAGCCGCCCATCCCGCACAGCATCACATGCTTGAAGGAGCGGGGGCCGCGGATGCGGTCTGCGAACGTGATCAGGTCGTCTTCGACGCCGATCATCTCGTCGGCCACGACCAGCCACCCGAGCGAGTTTTTGATGATCTTCTGGTGGCTCTCGTCCTCTTTCCACAGCGCAGCGTCTTTGCGCCAGATGCGGCGCACGACATCGCCCTTATCGGCTTCCTTGAGAGCGGCGCTGATGGCTTCGGCATACTTGCCGGTCGAGGCACTCAGGCGCTCGTGTATGCCTGAGCGCAGCGCATCACGCTTCGACTCGATGGACTGTTCGAGAGTGTCGAAGGAAGCGACGAAGGCCGCGAGCCCATCTTTTTGCAGCTTCTCCGTCACGGCCTTGAGGTCTATCCCCTGTTGGCCCAGCTCACTGATCAGAGCGTGACACTCATCAAGTCCCTCTTCGAGTGTGAGGGCAACTCTCCCCTGATTGCGAATCGCCGTGTAGGTCGCGGGCGGCACGGTGTTGACGGTCTCAGGGCCGATCAGGTTGTCCACATAGAGCGTGTGCGAGTAGTTGGGGTTCTTCGTTCCCGTAGAAGCCCAGAGGCAACGCTGCACCTGCGCGCCCCGTGCCTTCAGCTCACGGAAGCGTTCGCCGTGGAAGATATCTTTGAACTTTTGATAGGCGAGCTTCGCATTGGCAATCGCGGCACGCCCGAGCAGGGCTTCGAGTCGTGCCTTCTCTTCCGGCGTGGCGGCGTGGCGGGCGCGGTATTCGAGGTCGCTGTCGATCATCGTGTCCACGCGCGAGACGAAGAAGCTCGCCACGGACGCGATATGATCGACAGGCTTGCCTTCGGCGGCGCGCCTCTCAAGGCCACGGATGAAAGCTTCCGCGACCTGCTCATAATTCTCAATCGAGAAGATCATCGTGACGTTGATGTTAATGCCTCGATAGATCGACTCTTCGATGGCCGGCAAGCCCTCCTGCGCGGCGGGAATCTTGATCATCACATTTTTGCGACCGAGGCGTTGAAAGAGCCGGTCGGCCTCCTCAATCGTCCCTCGTGTGTCGTAGGCCAGGCGCGGATTTACTTCGAGAGAGATGTAGCCGTCCACGCCGTCCGTCTTATCGTAAACGGGCTTGAGAATGTCTGCGGCGGCCCCTATGTCTTCGATGACCAGCTCTTCGTAAATCTCGGCGACGCTTCGACCGGCGCTGACGAGCGATTGCATCTGCGTGTCGTAATCCGTCGAGCCCGTGATGGCCTTCTCGAAGATGGTCGGGTTGGAGGTGACGCCGCGCAGGTCGTCTTCCTCTATCTTTTTGGTGAGATCACCACTGGTGAGCATGGCGCGCCGTATATTGTCGTACCAGATGGACTGGCCCAGTTTCATAATTTCAACGAGTGGATTACTCATCATGTCTGCTCCTCAATGAATTTCTTGGGGGAAGGATAAAAGCAATTTAAAAATTCGAGTTGAACCCTGACTTTGGCTTTTTCCTTATTAGTGTGGCTCGACCAGATAGAGGTCTCGCCCCGCGCGTTCGACGATCAGTGTGTCCGGGTCAGCTTCGTAATCCTCACGACGAAACTGGCGATGGTCAAGGAAGCCCAGATTGACGCGACGGCACATGGCCTCGTCAAGCGCCGACGCCATAATGATGCGGTAGCGCGGGACGACGCGACCCGTCTCGTCGCGTTGGCCTGCATAGGAGACGTGGGCGAGGTGCGCGGCGACGGCGAGGTTGGCCTGCAACTCGGTTGAGAGCGCCACCATTTCGCGCACCTTGTCGAGCGGCGCATAGCCGTACTTTTCAATCAACAGCCCGTGCGTTTCCGAGATGGCCCTCAGGTGCGGGGCGTAGATAATCAGCTCGCCGCCTTCCTCTATGATTCCGCCGAGCTTGTAGCTGGCCTTGCCTCCCACCCACAGCTCGTCGTAGTGCTCGTCCAGAAGCGCGACGACCCTCTTGTATTTGCGACCGGTGTACTTGATGTGAACCTGCCGGCTGACTTCGGCGGCGCGGCGGAAAGCTTCGCGGATATCTCCGGCGAACAGGGCATGCGTACGCAGGCGATTATCGTCGTCGCGCGTGACGACCGTGTTGAGCGAGATGACGCGCGCCGGAACGAAATCCGCGGCGGCTTCGATCATATGGCGCGTCGGCGTCTCGACGCGGCCTATCACGTTTTCGATGGAGGCGAGCGCGCCCAGCCAGTGTGTCGCGTGCGTCAGGTCCGGCCCGGCGACGCCGGGGAAAAAGTATTTCGCGCCGCCGGCAAAACCCGCCACCTCGTGTGGCACGGTCGCGCCGAAGATCAGCACCGTATCATATATGCCGGGGCCGAGCAGGCGGTTGAGATTCACAGGGACGGCCTCTGTGATGAGCCCGCCCGTCAACTCCCTGACGCGCTCGGCGCTCAGCTCGCCTATGTTGACAAGCTCTTCGGGGCGATTCCACTGGTGGTCGTAGATGTGCCCGAGGCCGGGGGCTTCGCCCCCATCCTGCAAACCTATCTTCGCCCTTTTCTCGTCCTCGGTCATGGGCATGTGCGTGCCCTGCGCGACGAGGGCGTCGAACTGCGCGACCGGGCGCGCGGCCAGTATCTCGGCGGCGAAGGGAAAGAGCAGGTCTGTGTTGTCGTCGCGCGTCTTGTCCGGGATGATAGCCAGCACGCGCGCCTCCGGGCCGACGCTTAAGAGCGCCTCTTCAATGATAGCGCGCAGCTCCTCCGGCGAAAGATCAAGCTCCGGCGAACCCTTCCCAACAGTTGACGGCGCGGGTTTCGTACTCATCGCTTATGACCTCTTGAATGTTTTGTCAGCACCGCAGGCGATCTGACTTTAACGCTGGATGCGCGCCGAGCCGCCTCTGGCAAAGGAGCGTACCTGCTCGACGGTCGCCATCGTCGTGTCGCCGGGGAAGGTCGTCAGCAGCGCGCCGTGAGCCCAGCCGAGCTTGAGCGCTTCCTCCGGCGGCTCGCCGTTGAGCAGGCCGTAGATGAACCCGGCGGCGAAACCGTCGCCACCTCCGACGCGATCAATCACGTCAAGCTCGGCGGTCGGCGAGACGTAGGTTTGGCCCTGAATCCATGCCACCGCGCCCCAGCTATGACGATTCGTCGTATGGACTTCGCGCAGCGTCGTCGCGACGATCTTGACCTGCGGGTGCTTCTCCACGACCCTGTCTATCATGGCGAAGAACGCGCTCGGGTCGAGCTTCGACTTGGCAGAGACATCCTGACCGGGAATGCCCAGACCCTTCTGCAAATCCTCTTCGTTGCCGACGAGCACGTCCACATTCTCCACTATGCGCGCAACGGTCTCAACCGCCCGATCCTGTCCGCCGGAGATTCTCCAGAGTTTTTCGCGGAAGTTCAAATCGAAAGATGTCACCGCGCCGGCGGCTTTGGCCGCCTTCATGCCGTCGATGATGACTTCGGCTGTCGTCTCCGAGAGGGCAGCGAAGATGCCGCCGCTGTGAAACCAGCGCGCGCCTCCCGCGAAGATAGCGTCCCAGTCGAAGTCGCCCGGCTTTAGTTGAGCCGCCGCCTCGTTCGAGCGATTGTAGAAGACGACGGGCGCTCTGACGCCGTGGCCTCGGTCGCTGTAGACGGCGGCGATGTTCGGGCCGTTCACGCCGTTATGCTCGAACATCTTGTAGAAGGGCTTGACGCCCATCGCCTTGACACGCTCTGCGACCAGCTCGCCAATCGGATAGTTGACCATCGCCGTCACGACACCCGTGTTCAGGCGAAAACAGTCGGACAGGTTGGCGGCGACATTGAACTCGCCGCCGCTCACATGTATCTGGCATTCGGTCGCCTTGCGGAAAGGGATGATGCCCGGGTCGAGGCGATGCACGAGCGCGCCGAGCGAGACGAAATCCAGCGCGCCCTCCTTCGGAATATTCAGACCGTCTTTCATTCGCTGTCTCCTTTTGATAAAGGCTCGATGCTTAACTTTTGTTTGCGTGCCCTTCGATTGTGCCCGACCCTGAAAGCCTGCCCGGCCACGTCTCAGACTCCGCCGAAGGCCGAGAAGCCGCCGTCCACCGGAACGACGATGCCCGTGACGAAAGCGGAGGCAGGAGAAAGCAGCCAGAGCATTGTGCCCAGCAGGTCGCCGGGCTCGCCGAAGCGTCCCATGGGAGTGTGTTTGATGATGCTCTCGCCGCGCGCCGTCAGCTCGCCCGTCTCCTTCTCGGTCAACAAAAAACGGTTCTGTTCGGTTAAGAAAAAACCGGGGGCGATGGCGTTGACGCGTATGCGCGGCGAGTATTCCTGCGCCAGATGCACGGCCAGCCATTGAGTAAAACTGTTGACGCCCGCCTTGGCCGCGGAATAACTGACGACGCGCGTGAGCGGGCGCACCGCGCTCATCGAAGAGACATTGAGGATTACGCCGTCGCCCTGCTCGGCCATCTGTTTGCCGAAAATCTGGCTGGGAATGATCGTGCCCAGAAGGTTGAGGTCGAAGACGAAGCGGAAAGCCTCTTCGGGTATGTCGAAGAAAGAGAGGTCGGGCCGCGTCGTCGCCTGCGGATGATTGCCGCCCGCGCCGTTGAGCAGGCAATCCACACGGCCAAACTCTTTTGTGACAGCCGCAAGCGCGCGTTGCAGATCTTCGCGCCGAAGCGCGTCGCCTTCGAGAATGTTAACGCGGCCCGGCCCTTTGATCTCCGAGAGCAGGGCGTCGGCCTTTTGACGATTGCGCGCAAGCACGGAAACGAAAGCGCCGCAGCCGACGAGCGCCTGAACCATGTGGCGGCCAAGCACGCCGGTTCCGCCCGTCACGACCACGGAGCGCCCTGTGAAGTCGTACATCCCGGTCAATTCGGCCAAGTCCATCGTCGGTCACCTCGCAGGTCAGTACCGCCGGTCTCAGCTTCCGATGAACAGCGGTTTCAAATGTCGCTCGTACAAATTCTCAGTCACGTTTTTGGAAACATTGGCTTCGCAGGCTTTGAGCATATTCAGATAACGATCACCCATTTTGGCCGCAACCTTAAAGCCGACGTGCAGCAGTTGTCTCAGATTCGGATTGAACAGCTCATTACTTTGATCGTGACGCAGCGCTCCCGTGAACTGCTCGCTCGTCCAGCCCTGCACCTCTTCTTTGGAAGGAAGCTTCGTCCGGTCAATGTCGATCACGGTCGCGTAAGGCGCGCACAGCGCATCAATGTTGGCGAGCGCCTCGGCGTAAATCTCTTTCGCCAGCTTGAGCCCTTCGCCGCCCGATTCGGCGAGCCCGATTAACTCTTCCAGCCAGTTTGTGCCAGCCGTCTTGACGTGAATGCCAGCGCCCGTGCGCTTGAGGGCACGGCGAATCGGCTCATAGATGGAGAACTTGTCGCTGCCGGAGTGAACGCTCAGCTTGAGATTGTCGGGAAGACCGTAGCGGCTGACCGCGTGCGCGATCACGGCCAGGTCTTCGTTGAACTCCTTCTCGAACTGCGAGACATCGCCGACGTAATCCACGCCCTTGTTGAATCGCCCGGTAAACTTCGGCGCGATGGTCTGGGCAGGAATTTTCTCGTCGGCGAGCGCGACGAGGATGACAAGAAGTTCCGGCGGAGTCTGCGCCTCGTCGGTCTCGTCCATCGACACCTCCGTGATAAAGCGGCCCTCGCCTTTGACGGACGCGATGTGACGGTGAAGCCGCCCGGCATCCTGCGCGGCCCTGAGATACTTGGCGGCGATCTTTTCGATGTCGGCGCATGTCGTCTCGAAGGGCTGAGTGATGCCGGGAATCTCAAGGCGGCCCACAAGCTCCGGGTGGCGATCAACGAAGGCCGCGACATCTTCGGCGTCCGCCGGCTGGCCGATGGATTCGGCCACGTCCAGCGTGTAGAAATCAGAGGTCTCGATAAAAGGGTCTACGATGTCGAAGCGTATGTGGTCGGCATCGACGTGGAAGGGCTTCGTCCAGTCCAGCTCTCTGACCGCCGCCTCCGCCGCCCGAAGGACGCTCGAAGGCTCAGAGCCGACGATGGAATGCTCGCGATATGACTTGTTCCACACGGGCGTCACGTCCACGCCACGGGCGGCGGCCTGCATGCAAGCCCGTAGCTGCGCCTTCGCCTGATGAGCGAACCTGTCCCCCACACCGAAAGAATATTTTTCCAGTCTCAGCGCGTTACTCATGATCTCCTCCCTGAAGCTTAAAAAGAACCATCATCCAATAGTATGAATGCCCCAAACGTTTCCGCGCCCGACCGCGTTAGGCGCAAAGGCGCTGGCCTCTTCCCTTATCAGAGGCGAATCAGGTCTGCGATCTTGACCGGCTGTTTCCGCTCGACACTCTTGCGGGCGGCGATGCCCGTCAGGCAGGACATGGCCCCGGCGCGCGAGTCCGGGAGTCGCATGTAATCCGGGACTTTAACTTTTCGGAAGATCAAGTCCCGCAGCCGGTCGTCTCCTCCGCCGTGTCCGCCCTCGATTTTCGGCACGGTGATTTTCGTGCGCTTGCCGAAGCTTCGTGTCACATACATTTCCGTTTCTTCTGCGACGGGCCATGGCTGCCGCTCGTAGTCGCGCACTTCGAGGCGTCCCAGCTCCCCGTTGAAGGCGAGACGGTATCCCTCAATCGGCATAAAAGCGTTCAGCGAGTAGCTCATGTTGACGCCGTTCGAGTACTTCACGACAGCCGACATGGTGTCGTAGATGTCAACGTCCTCGCGGTACACGCACCCGTCGCGGTGGTAATTGTCCACGTCCTCGCAGGCGGCGTAGAGCTTCATGCGCCGCGCGTCCTTCGTCATGTCATAGTAGAAGCGGCATTTCGATTTGTGCGGGCAGGGGCGGCAGTGCGAATAACGGAACGGCCCTCTCTTTCCGTAAATCTGCAAGTCGCCCTGAGCCGAGACCTCCAGGGGGTCGGCGTCGAGCCACCAGTTGATGAGGTCGAAGTGATGCGTCGCCTTATGCACCCAGAGGCTTCCGCCTCCGCGCTTGAGCCTGTGCCAGCGGCGAAAATAATCTGCCCCGTGGCGCACGTCCAGATACCAGCTAAAGTCGACGGAGATGACGCGGCCAATCTCGCCGGACATCAGTATCTCTTTGATCTTTTGATGCTTCGGCGCGTAGCGGTAATTGAAAGTGACGACGATCTTGCGGTCGGCGCGCCTTTCGGCGTCGAGCACGTCCTGACATTTGTCCTCGTCCGTGACCATGGGCTTTTCGGTCATCACGTCGACGCCGCGCTCCAAGCCCTTGACGATGTAGTCCCTGTGGTAAGCGTCCACGGTAGTGACCATCAGCAGGTCGGGCCGCGCCTTATCCATCATCTCGTCGAAGTTTGTGAAGGTCGGGCAGTTGACGCCGATCAATTCTCTGGCGACAGCCGCCCGTTTGGGGTTGATGTCGCAAAGGCCGACGAAGTCCAGAATGTCCGGGTAGCGCTCAACTAAGCCTCTGCCCCACATGCTGGTGGCGCGCTCGCCTGTCCCGACGATAGCGTAGCGGCGGCGGGCCGAAGGCTGTGCCGCAGACAGCGCCGGATTCATCATGACGAGCGACGCGGCGGCAGCAGTGCCCGCAGTCTTGACGAATTCTCGACGCGTCAAAACATTCGACTCAGTCATTAAGGCGTCTCCTTCAACCGCAGACCATGGGAAACGGGTGTTCCAGTGAAAACCGCCGTCATCGCGAGCAGGGGCTCTAAAGAGCACGCGCGCCGCGCGCTATTACAAAAAGCGTGACACCGCTACTTGATATATGCCGCCAATCGGGGTTCGATCTTTCTGAGCTCGTTGACGACCAGTTGGCCCATGGCCTCGCTGCCCCTCTCGCCAAGGTGCGTGTTGTCTATCGCCTCGCCGCCTCGCCCGTCCGGCTTCATTTTCCCCAGCTCAAGACTCTTCTGCATGCCCATCGCGTTGATATAGTCGATGCTCAGCGCGTGCAGGTCTATCAGGGGCACGCCCTTTTCGGCGGCGAGCTTTTTCACGGCGTCGGCGTAAAGTGTCAGATCGGAGTTGATGCGGCCATCTTTCCACGCGCCTCGACGCACGAGGGAAGTTACCAGCACGGGCTTTGCTCCGGCGGCGCGCGCCTCTTCGACGTAACGGGCCATGAACTCGGCGTAGGTCGTCGCGGGGTCTGTCTCGCGCTCAGGCCCTTTGCCGGGCTGGTCGTTATGCCCGAACTGAATCAGGTAGTAATCGCCGCGCAGGTCGAGCGCCTGCCTCCACCAGCCTTCGTTGATGTAAGACTTGGAGCTGCGCCCGCCACGCGCCATGTTGATGACTTCGACTTCCGGTGCAACGTGATGTTTGAATCCGGCTCCCCAACCGTCTCTGTCCGTGACGGTGGAGTCCCCGACGAGAATGATCCTGAGCTTCGCCGCCGCCGCTCTGGCTTCGACGGGCTTGCCGTTGATGAGCACGTTACGAAGCTCTATGTTCTCGACGCTCTCAAGGACGTTCGGCTTCGCCACGTTATCGAAGGCGCAATCCTCGACGAGAATGTTTGTGATCTGCGAATTCTTAAAGCCTCGCATGTAGAGCGCGTACTTGCTCTTTTTGCTAATCACATTCTTCACGCCGACGTTACGCACAATCGGAGTAAACGTGCCCTTCTCCCCCTCCTCGTAATAGAAATCGATTGAGACGACGGCGTCCGCGACCTGTCCCACCACGACATCCCTCATGTAGATGTTTTCGAGCAGGCCGCCGCGCATGGCGTTATTCTTAAAACGCAGCGCGCGGTCAAGGTTGGGGCTGTCCATACGGCAGTTCTCCGTAAAGACGTTGCGGACGCCGCCGGAAATCTCGCTCCCGATGGTGACGCCGCCGTGCCCGTCCTTCATCTGGCAGCCCTGAATGATGATGTTCTCGGAGGCGACACCTATGCGCCGCCCGTCACGATTCCTCCCGCTCTTGATCGCTATGCAGTCGTCGCCCGTGTCGAAGGAACAGTCTTTGATAAGCACGTCCACGCACGATTCAGGATCGCACCCGTCGTTGTTAGGCCCGTGGCTGTTGATCGTCACCCTTTGCACCGTGACGTTCGTGCAAAGCACCGGATGAATCTCCCACATCGGAGAGTTCCTGATCGTCACGCCTTCGATCAGCACGTTCTTGCAGCGGTAGGGTTGAATGAACTGCGGTCTCAGGTAGTGGCCTTCGCCGAACACCCTCTGGCGCACGGGCACGTCCTTTTCCATCATCTCCGAAAGGGAGTTGCGCGCCTTCAACTGGTTCGGGTCGCCCTTCTTCCAGCCGCCCTCGGCATTCCCCTTCCAGGGCCACCAGTGCGAGGTATCGCTCTGGCCGTCCAGAGTGCCCTCGCCCGTGACGGCGATGTTCTGCTGCTCGAAGGCGTAGATGAAAGGCGAGTAGTTCATCAACTCCATGCCCTCCCAACGCGAGAAGACGAGCGGCAGATATTTCGCGGGGTCTTGACTGAACTTGACGGTAGCTCCCGCCGAGACGTGCAGGTTGACGTTGCTCAGGAGGTGAATCGCGCCGGTCAGAAACGAGCCGGGCGGTACGACGACACGGCCCCCGCCGGCCTTCGTACAGGCGGCGATGGCCTTGCGAAAGGCATCGGTGCAATCCGTCAGGCCGTCGTTCTTAGCCCCGAAGCGCGTGATGTCGAAGTCGCGCCGGGGAAAGACCGGAGGCTTGATGCGCCGTAGAATGTTCGGAACCTCGGCCCACGCATCCTGCGCCGCCGAAAGAGGCGGCAGCGCGTGATTCATTCCTTCTGCGAGCGCGCGGCTCTCAAGCAGACGAGGCGCGACGAGCGAGGCTGCGCCGCCGACAAGAAAGGTTTTAAGAAACGCGCGACGATTGGTCATAGCTTAACTTCGATTCAAAGCTTGAGGACTGTCGGGCCGAACGTCAAGCCGCAGGCACGACGCGGCGGGTGCGGCTGATTTCTGCCGCCATCTCTTCTGCCATTTCGGATAGTCTTTGTTGAGCAGCTCGGCTGGCTCGGCGACGTACCACGAGTAACCGTTGCGGCGCTCGTCCTCTATCTCCGCCACGTCGTAACGGACGCGCGCGTCGCGCCCGATGAAGATCGGTCTGTTCGTTCCGATCTCATAGAAGCGCGCCCAGAGAGGCCCGGCATTCTGGTCTTTGACGACGACGCGATCAAAGCCGTGTATCTTGGAGGCGTCTGCTCGCTCGACGTAACGGATGCCCTTGATCTTGGACTTCTCGAACCACGCGATGGCCGCGTCAATCGCCTCCACCACCTGCTCACCGGGGCGCTCGATGCCCATCAGAAAGCGCACGATGCCGACGCTCTCCGAGCCCGTCAGCGCGGCGGGCTCAAACTTTCTGGCCGGAGCGGGCTCAAGCGTCCGCTCGTCGTGCTGTGCGGCCCAGACCGTGCGCTTGCCCTCGACTACGACCTGAGTTTTCAGAATACATTCAATCCCGCGCTCGACCGCCCGCTCACTCCGCAGGCGATGGTCTTCATCCACGAACGCGTAATCGGGCCTCTTTCGAGCGATGTCGCGCAGGAGTCGCATGACGCCGATCATCGCATTGTCGTTGTAGGTGATGTGCGAGTAGTAGCCCTTGCGTAAAGGGTAGTACTGCGGCCAGCCGCCGTTGTCGTACTGCGCCGTGAGCAGGTAGTCCAGCCCTTTGAGAAAAGCCTCTTTGTGGCGCGGAATCTTCTTCGCCGTAAAGACTCTGGCGAGATAGGCCAACTGTTTGTAGGTCGCGCCGTTGTCAATGGTCGACTCCGTGTCCGACGACTTCTCTTTGAGGAGCGCGGCCTTTTCACCTTCGGTCAAGACCTTCGCCATCTCTATGTTCTTGGGCCAACCTCCGTTGTTTAGCTGGTAAAGGAGAAGATTATCGGCGATGCGCGCCGCCTCGTCGCCGCCGTACCATTCGGGCTTTTGATCCAGAGCATCACTCCATTTAATGGACGCCGGGGCGCGAGTCTCGGAGTGAGATGGATTGAGGGAAGAACCGGACGATGATTGACGAGTGGGGGCGAAACGGGGCGGCGTTGCTTTTGATGGCTGGCCCGGGACGACAGTCGCGAGGGCTGAGAGAGATAAGATAAGAGCAGGAAAGAGAGCCGGTCTCATTTTTAAGTTTCCCTGAGCGGGTTTCTTATAGCGAAACTAAGAGTTCAACGTGAGCCGCTACAGGGGATGACCTCCCCTTGAAACGGCTCACGTCTTGTTGCTGGCCGGTTGTTTTCACAGACCCAGCCAGAATGGTTAGAAGACAAACTTCACGCCGATCTGAATATCGCGCGGGTTGTTGCGCTGCGAAGTCGACAGACCGAAACTCGCGTTGTTCGGGTCCAGATTGACCAGAGCGAAGTACGGGTGATTGAAGGCGTTGAGCGCCTCGACGCGAAACTGCAATCGCTTGACCTCACCGAACTTGAAGTTCTTAGAGGCCGACAGGTTGACGTTCAGGTAAGGCTGGTTGCGCAGGTTGCCGAGCGTGGTCGGAACATTACGCAGGCCGAAACCGCTGAGCCTGACGAAAGCAGTCGTGTCGAAAGCAGGAACGTCGACGCCGTACTTGAGCCCCTGCTCGTTGTTCTGACCGACACGGCTCTCCAGCTGCGTCACGTCCATGGCCGAGTAGAATTGACCGGCGGTGAGCAGGAACGGCTCGCCGCTCTGCCACTCGTACGTGCCGTTGATCTGCCACCCGCCGAAGACGGCATCGACAAAGCGATTGACATCCGAACCATATTTTCTTCCACGCCCGAACGGCAGTTGGTAAACGCTCGACAGGGTAAAGCGATGCGGCCTGTCGTCGGGCGAGATGCGATCTTCCAGCCCCGTGTCGGACGGGTTCAGGTAATTGACCTTCTCGGTCAGATGCGCGTAGGTGTAGCTGGCGCTCAGCGTGAAGTCCGTGGAGAGGCGCTGCTGCACCTGCAACTGCAGGGAGTTGTACCTGTTCGTGCCGTTGTACTGCTGCACCCAGAAGTTGGTGAACTGCGGGAAGGCCAAAAGCGATTGTGCGCGGCTGATATTGGCCGCGGTGTTGAAGGGGCTGCCCACGGGGGCGATGTTCCTGAACGGGTTGGGTATGTTCGCCGAAAGGAAAGTGTTCGAGGCCGCGTCGGTCGTCGGCGTATCGCCGAGGAAAGAGCGCGGGACGAAATTCAGATTCCTGTTGACGGCCAAATCCCAGCCCCATGCCGAAACATAGTTGGCTTCGACAATGTAACCACGGCCAAGGTCGCGCTGAATGCCTACGACTATGCGCGCGAACTTGGCGTTCTTGCGCTCAGCCGGCAGCACGGGGTCATCAGATGCGCCGACATCCAGACCGATCCTCGTCAAAAGGCCGAGGCTTGCGCCCGGCGATGCCTGAAGGCTCGCAGCGCCGCCCGGGAACGGATTGCTGAGAGTCGCGCCGAAAGTCAAACCATTATTGTTCGAGGGCACGAAAGTCGTCGCACCGGAAAAGCCGGGCTGAATGGTCGTCTGGTTGGTGGTATCAGCGAGCGAAGTCGGAATCTGTCTCGGTGAAACGAAGATGCCGAAGCCGCCGCGCAACACTGTCTTCTCGTTCAACTGGTAGGACACGCCGACGCGTGGCTGAAAGTTATTCTTATCGGCGTCCCATGCCGCGCGATTGTTCTCATCGGCGAAGGTAAAGCCGCCGAGCACCTGTAGCTGGCTGGGAGCGAGCGGGAAGTTGGCCGGGTTGGCATTATAGGCTGTGGTGTAGGCCGCGATGACCTGCGCCTGAATCGGGCTCGCCGTCGTCGTGTCGAACCCGCGCACGATGCGGTTGTAGCGCTCCGTGATTCCGCCCTCTATCTCGTAACGCAGCCCCAGATTCAAAGTGAGCTTCGGCGTGACGCGCCAGTCGTCCTGAAAGAAGAAACCGTGATAGACCTGCTGCACCGAATAGGCGATCGGGTTTTCAATCTGGCTGGTGTTACCGCCCGAGCCCGTGGTCGGTATTCCGAGCAGGAAGGCCGCGATGTCGCGCCCGAAAGCATTCCGCAGGGTCGTGTTGGAGTTGGAAGCCGGAGAGGTAAACGTGCCGTCGAAGAAGAACTGGCCGCCCTGATAGCCGTTGCTGACGAAATTCTCACGCAGGATACGCAGGTCGTAGCCGTACTTCATCGTGTGGTCGCCGTAAATCTGAGTCATCGTCGGCTGGATCGAGCCCATGTAGAAGGGGCGCAGACGGCCCGCGTTCCAGTCCGAGCGCGCCGCGCCGAGCGTCGAGCGAAACGGTCTCGTCGCGTCCAAATTCCTGATCAGGATTCTGGGGATGTAGTCGTAGCCGCGAAAGGCCGAAAGGGAGGCGGCACTGAAAGGCAGCGTCGCGGGGTCGAAGCTCTGGGCCGGTCTGCGCTCCTGCTGGAACCGGTTAAAGCTCACACGGAAATCGAAGACCATCGTGGGCGACAGCGTGTGCGTATAGTCTACGTTGCCTCCGTCGTTGGTTCTGTTTTCAAAACCCTGCGTGACCGCAAACCCGTTGACCACGCCCGCCCAGTTCTGGCGGTCTTCCGGGTTGAAGCTGTGATAGTACTTGCCGAAGATATACTGGCTGTCGCTGATCTTGTGATCGATGCGCGTCAACCATGCCCTGTAGTTCTGAATCCGGTTGACGTTCGAGAAGTAGTTGAGCTGCGTGCCGTTGGCAACGCCCGCGGTGTTCGGCAGCGGGTAATACTGAAGCAGCGCCACGGCGACCGGATTGAACAACGCCGTCGGAATGATATTGCAGGTGGAGTTGACCGGAACCGCGCCCGCCGTCGGACAGCCGAAAGATGAGCGCACCACATTGTTACCCGACTGCACGCCCGAGAAAGGATTGTAGATCACAGTGTTGGCGGGGTCGGCGATGTTATTGCGGTTCACGATCAGGGCCGAGAAGTCGCCGTGACGCATCGCATCGGTGGGCACGGTGAAGAGCTGCGGCTCGCCGATGTTGTCCTTCAGACGCTCGTAGGAGAAAAGGAAGAAAGTCCTGTCGCGCCCGTTGTAGAGCTTGGGTATGTAGACCGGCCCATTGACGACGCCGCCGTAGCGATGGTAAGTCCGGACGGGACGTTCGGCCCCCGCCCGATTATTGAAGTAGCTGTTGGCCGTGCGGCTTCTGTCGCGATTGAAGTACCAGAGCGAGCCGTGAAGATCGTTAGTGCCGCTCTTGACGGCGACGTTGACGGTCGCACCGGCGGAGTAGCCCTGTTGCGCGTCGAAGGCGTTGGTCTGAACTTTAAACTCCTGCACGGCATCAGACGGGGGCGAAAAGCCCACGCCACCCTCAAACGCGTAATTGGGCGAGCCGTCCAGAGTGATCTGGTTCGGGCCTGTCGCCCCGTTGGCGCGAAACGCCGCAAGGTTGCCGTTTGATGTCGGCCCGGTGAAGGCCGGATTACCCGTGTAGGAGACGCCCGGTGTGAGCGTCGCCAACTGGTAGGCCGTTCCTTCCGTTAAGGGAAGCTCGCTGATCTGTCTGCTGGTGATATTTGTTCCCGTGCTGACCGTGCCGGTATCGAGCGCGGGCGCTTCGGCGGTGGTCGTGACGGTCGCGGCGACGCCTATCTCAAGCTGAACGTCCAGATTCAGCTTGGCGGCGACGTTGACTTCGATGCCCTCGCGCACGGAGGTGTTGAACCCTTCCTGCGTCACGGTCAAGGTGTACTTGCCGGGCTGTAGGAGCGGAAAGCTGTAGGTTCCGTCGTCCGTCGCAGCCGTGGTGTTCTCCGAGTTGGTCTCTATGTTCTTGATCGTAACGGTAGCACCCGGAAGCGCCGCCCCGTTAGGGTCAGTAACCTTTCCCGTAATCGAGCCACGAAACTCCTGCGCGCCTGCCGTCACAATCAGAATCAGGAGCAACAGCGCCGCCGGGATACCATGGCGAACAATATACCTAGCCATAACTTTATCCTTTCATCCTTCTCATCAACAGCATCAGGGAAAAGCGATGCCGTCGCACCCATAATTGATTAAGCACGTGTCGCGAGGTCAGGACTCCGTGTCCGAAGCAGCGCGGCTCAGTTGCTATATTTCCAGATTAATTTGTTCGACTTTGTCCGAAATTGCCCGCGCAATCCGCCCAGAGTAGATAAGGCCACAGTGGTCGCCCTGTAAATATGAACTATATAACAGGAGTCAGACCACGTCAAGAAAGTTTTCAGAGCTTCATGCTCGATTTTTCAAAAAGATGTAAAACTTTTCCCGGCCTCTCAAAGGTTTAGCCCGTATACTCAATAAAATAAACGGGAATTATTATATTTTCACTTGCTGTAAATGTTTCTGGCCGAGTGTAAATCTCATCCCAAACCCGCGCGATTCGAGCGGCTGACACCATCCCGTAGCTATGTCTCGGGCGGCTGCCGTGGAATTGTGGCCGCGCTGAACAAATAGCCCGATGGTCTGACCAATAGACAGGCCCGCTCAAGAACAGCATAGGCTGTCGCTTGCACAATTCAAACGCACGCGGAGCGCCGATGAAGGGGGGAAGCTGGCGTAGGGCGCTGGGCTTACGGTCTGGCTCTACCTCTTATCGTAGCCTATAAATTTCGCAACAGAATTCGGGCCGGGAGTCTTTCGACATCCCATAATGCTTGATTGTTTGGGGGTGGCTAATTGTGTCGCATGGGGTACGCCTTGTCAAGTCTATCGTTAACCAATCACGCTTTTCATCACACAAGGGTCTGACCAATCAACCCGATCGGCACGTCCGTCAAGGTTTCCGCTCTTTGCTTTCAGGGAGGGGCTGTGTCTGCTTCGGCACGGCTGCCCGTCTCGGCTCGGCGAATATCTTGATCAGGATCATGGAAAACTCTTTTCCGGAGATGTTGACGCGTTGATGAGGTGTGCCGCGCGGCACGACGATCAAGTCGCCTTTGGTGATTTCAAATGTCTGGCCGCTGATGATGCGCGGGCTGCGCCATTCTCCCGGCTCGACCTCATGCGGCGCGTCCAGTTTCCCGCCGAGCGTTAGCCGGGCGACCCCCTCCAACACGTAGTAGACATCATCGGACGCATCATGAAGCTCCGCGTCGGCGGTGGGCCTGCTCTTGTCGTGCTGCACGGCGACGCGCAACTGCATCCCTTCGCCGCCGATCAAGTCCTCGACCTTATTCTCAGGTCGCAGCTTCCTCTCCAGATCAGCGAGCGACTGTGCCGTGAGCACCACGAAAGGACGCGCGGGCTTTGCAGGCTCGCGAGGCGTAGAGCCAGCGCCCGCCATTTGTGCCGGTGCGCTGGCAGCCAGCGCCGCCAACGAGACCGCCGCCAACAGAATATATTTCATCCTCGTCAACATTTCCGGATACGTCCTCTCTTAATTCATGTGCGGCTGGCCTTAAGACCGCTCATGGCTTTACTGAAACCCATTTGCGCGCCGGCGTAAATCTCTTCCTCTATCCGCGCCACTTCCAGCCCTGTCTGGCCGCTCACGCGCGGGTCGCGCTTCTCCGCTATCGCCTGAGCAAAATCATCTATCAGCGGTTGATGCAGGTTCGGGTGCGGCGCGTGTGATTCGACGCGCTCGCCCTTGATGGTTCTTACGTGAGCCTTTCCCTCATTCAATACGGAGACGTGAATCGAGCCGTGGCTGCCGAAGATGCTTAAGGTGTCCTGCGGCTGGCTGGCGGCGTGTGTGACGGAGAGGACGGCATGCGGCCCGCTCTCAAATTGAAATAGAGCGCTGGCCGTATCCTCCACCTCGCGATCAAACAACACATTGCCGACGAGACTCCTGACTACCTCGACAGGGCCAAACAGATCGATCAGGACTTCGATACGATGACAGCCGAAGTCGAGCATTGGCCCACCGCCGGACGATTCCTTTTCTATCAGCCAGCGGCGGGGATGCGTGGGCTCTGGGTCGAATCTCTCGAACGCGTTCATCTGAATGATGACGGGCCGCCCCACTTCGCCCTCGCGCAAGATTGTTTTGATGCGATCAATGACCGGATAGAAATGTCTATAGTAAGCGACGCCGAGCCGCACTTCATTCTCTTCGCACGCACCGATCATCCGCTCGCATTCTTCGACGCTCATCGCCATGGGCTTCTCGCACAGGACATGCTTGCCCGCCGTGGCTGCGGCGATAGCCTGCGCGGCATGCAGGTAAACCGGAGTCGCGATATAGACCGCCTCGACCTCTTCATCATCGAGAAGCTGCTGCCATTCTTTGTACCAGCGTCTGGCGCCGAACTCTCTGGCGAACGCTTCTGCCTCGTCGAAGTTGGCGCGGCTGACGGCGACCAGCTCGCAGGAGGGCAGATCACGCAGGGCCGGAGCGATGCGCTTGCGGGCTATGTCGCCGCAACCGATCAGCCCCCACTTAATCTTTCGCATAGCAGATAAGCCTCCGCACGAGCCGCGAGCTATCTTCTCCTGGACGGAACCTGTGCGATCAACCATCTTGAGAGGTCTTTCGCGGCTTTGGCGTTATCGTATTCCGCCGGAAGCTTTCTTCCGTCCACGTATTCGTTGTAGAGCCAAGGGTCGCCGACCGCGAGAACGGTTCCACGGCCAAGCTTTGCGACGGCGATAATGACAGCGCCCTTATGCTCAAGCGAGGGGCGCGCGGGCGATGAAAGCGAAAGGGTGCTGACCTCTTTGAGGTAAAGCTCTCGGGCCGTTTTGAAAACGGGATGCCCAAGGGGCACAGTGATTTTGCCCTGCGCGAACTCGTTGCCCTGAACACGATTGATGCTGTCCTTATTGAATTGGACGCCGAACTCTCCGGCTAATTGATTGAAGTGATCGAACTCGGCATTGCCCAGATCGTTACCCATCAAGACCAGCACGCCGCCCGCTTTGACCCAATCGGTGATGGCCCTGACGTGTTGCGGCTCGATGAAGTTAGGCTTCTCGGTCTCCTCTTTAGTGTCCGGGTCGACGATAATATAGATGTCCGTCGCCTTTAGGTTGGCGGGCGTCGGCGCTTCCCTGAGCGCCTCTGTTCTGACGCCGAGGTTTCTAAACACATTCCCCCAGAAATAGAAGCCGCTGTTGGGCATCTCTTCCCACTTATAATGGTAGGGGGCTATCTTCCCTGTCGCGTCCTTCTTCACTTCGTTATTGAAGTAGTAATCGAGCGTCACGGTCTTGCCCTTGCCGAAGGGTTGTTCGGCGGCTATCTCCATCTCGTTTGCCGCCATCAGGAAAGCGCCGACGCCTTTCGGGTCGTTCGTCACAACCTTCTCGCTTAAGTAGTATTGATAGCTTCCGTCACGATAGGGATTGCCCCCCAGCCCCGCGACGCTGACCGTGCCCTTGAGATTGACCTGCCCCGTCGCGGCATCCGTCTCTATAAAACGCATTGTGATGCCCTGATAACCTTTACGCGCGACCTTCAGATAAGAGGCCGGTAGATAGCCCTGACGCACACCCTTCGCCAGCGCGTAGACGAACATGCAGGAGGCGGATGCTTCCAGATAATTCCCTTCGGCCCCACCCTTGTCCATCACCTGATACCAGAGGCCGGATTTCGATTCCTGATATCTCTCTATGGCCGCCGCGAGGCGATTGAGGATGGCAATCAACTCTCTCCTTCCGGGATGCTCCTCGGGGAACTGATCTAAAGTATCCACGAGCGCCATCGCGTACCAGCCCATCGCACGCCCCCAGAAGTTGGGCGAGCGCCCTGTCTGCGGGTCGGCCCAGCGCTGCTTTCTGGATTCATCCCAGCCGTGATAAAGCAGCCCCGTCTTTGCATCACGCGCGTGCTGTTCCATCAGCACGAACTGCTTAGCGATATCATCGAAGGCAGCGTCCTCGTGAAAGGTCGCGGCGTATTCGGCATAAAAGGGCTCTCCCATATAGAGACCGTCGAGCCACATTTGATAGGGATAAATCTTCTTATGCCAGAAGCCGCCCTCGGAAGTGCGCGGATGATTCTTTAACTGCTCGCGCAAGGTGGCCGCGGCCTTCCTGTATTTCTCCTGCCCCGTCACCTTGTAGAGCGTAAGCAGGTTTCTTCCCAGAAGCACGTTGTCAATATTGTAATCTTCGAGCTTATATGTGCGTATCGTTCCGTCGTCCGTCACAAAACGATCTATGATGCGCTGCATGTAGCTGAAGTACCTGCCGTCGCCCGTCGCGAGCCACAAGCCTTCAATCCCTTTGAGGACGACGCCCTGTTCGTAGCTCCATTTATCCGGCTTGCCCTGTTCCGCGAACGTATCTTTCCAGACAGTCATCACGGTCGAGGCCATGCGCTCAGGCAGCAGCCCCGCCTGCCCGACGACGGGCACAAGCCCGACGGCCAACACAAGAGAGAAGATAATGGTTTGAAAAATGGCTTTCATAGTAACTCGCTCGCTCGATCTTCGGGGACATTGGCGCTAACGGAGCGCTGCCCCCCCTGTCAGCTTCGGGGTGAACGGAAGGCTGCGCTTCACACTCGCCCACGGAAGGTTCGAATAGATGGCTCGGGGAGAATCATTGTATTAACAGAAACTCCGAATCAATTTCAAGAAGACAACCTCTTCGGCCCGGGAATGGTCATACCTTTAGGGGCGAATGGCCGCGACAATCTGCTCGACAAAGCGCGGGAAAACTAATTAGAATGAAGCGATTAATAAGACCGGAGCGTCGGAGCAGCCGACCGCCCTGATTCAGTCCACTCCGTATATCTGTGGTCAGGAAATTTTCAAACGACTAAAGTGGTATGACCGATTCAAACACCGACCTGTTCAAAACCATCGACACGGAGCGGCGCGGAACGACTGCCGAAGGAGTCATCTCACAGCTTCGTGAAATGATTCATCGCGGCGAGCTGCATCCGGGCGACCGCCTGCCGCCGGAACGTGATCTGGCAAGGATGCTGGGCGTCAGCCGCCCGACCCTGCGTGCCGGCATACACTCACTTGCCGCCGTCGGTATTCTCCAATCGAGGCAGGGGGCCGGAACCTTCGTCGTCAAGGCGGACGGCCCGCCGTCTCTGGACGGCAGCCCGCTGCGCCTGATGGCGTCACTGCACGGATTTACTTCAGCCGAAATGTTTGAAGCGCGTCTGGCGCTGGAAATGGCTATCGCGGGCCTTGCCGCAGACCGCGCGACGAGCGATCACACGGCGACGATGGCTGAAGAGATTACGGGCATGTATGCCTCGCTCGACGAGCCAGAGCAGTTTCTCATCCACGACATGAATTTTCACCAGACGATTGCCGCCGCCTCCGGCAATCGCATCCTGACGGCCCTCATGAATATGATCGCCACCATCCTGCTCGACGTGCGACGCAAGACCGTTCACCGCTCGCGCGACCTTAAAGAGTCTGCCGGGATGCACCGTCAAATCTACAGGGCGATTCGCGAGCGCAATCCTGAATCGGCGCGTAACGCCATGCGCGACCACCTCCTGCTCGCCCAGAAGGCGCAGGAGGAGGAGGAACAGGAGGCGGAGGCGAATGCAGTGGAGGACGCCGGGGGCAACAATGGTCAGGACACCGACCGCGCGCGCGAGCAGGCATGATTCGGACGGCCAACACCGTCGATTGGCCCACGCCGCACAACGCACTCAGGCTCGACTCTCCTTCACAATCTCCACATACCGGCGTGCCCTCTCAGTAATCAGATGACCCTGCCCTTCGCGTAGAGCCTTTGTGTCCACCAGATCTGCCCCGACACCGAGCGCGCTCGCCCCGGCCTTGATAAAGTCCGAGGCCGTTTTGAGCGATACGCCGCCCGTGGGGATGAGCTCTATCTGCGGCAGGGGAGCTTTGAGAGCTTTGAGGTAGCTTGCGCCGCCCAGAGCGCCTGCCGGAAACACTTTTACGAAGTCGCCCCCGGCAGTCCATGCCTGCAAGACCTCCGTGGGCGTCAATGCTCCGGGCATCACCGCGACACCGTACCTGCGGCAACAGGCTATCGTCTCTAAGTTGAGAGCGGGGCTGACGACGAACTGTGCCCCGGCCAGAATACAGGCGCGCGCCGTCTCTGCGTCCAGCACAGTGCCCGCACCGACCAGCACCTCGTCGCCGAAAGTAGCGATCACCTGTTCGATGACGCTTATGGCGCGCGGCACGGTCATGGTGATTTCGAGGATGGGAACGCCGCCCGCTTTGATCGCTTCGATGACCTGCAAAGCTTCTTCCGCCGAAGATGCGCGCACGACCGGCACTAGGCCGACTTCCTTTATGCGACGTATCACATCCTGTCTGTTCATCGCCCTCTGCTGCCTTTCGAGCTTGGGGGCACGCGCTCTCTCTTGCCCCTTAACGCGACACGCGCGCGCCGCCGCCTTTCATCACGCGCTCGACCTCCGAGAGCGTCACCATCGTCGTATCGCCCGGCGTCGTCATGGCGAGCGCGCCGTGCGCTGCGCCGCACTCGACCGCCCATAGAGGGCCGCGCCCCGTCAGCAAACCGTAGATCAAACCTGAAGCGAAAGAGTCGCCGCCGCCCACGCGGTCGTAGATTTGCAGATTCTCGCGCGTCATTGACTGATACAGCTCGCCGTTCGTGTAACAGACCGCGCCCCAATCATTGACGGTCGCCGTCTTGGCGTTCCTAAGCGTCGTCGCCACGATCTTGAAGTTGGGAAATTCCGCGACGGCGCGCTCGATCATTCGCCGGAAGCCCTCAACGTCCAGCTTCGAGTGATGCTCGTCCAACCCCTCGACCTCAAAGCCAAGGGCCGCCGTGAAGTCCTCCTCATTGCCTATCATCACGTCAACGAACGGGGCTAGTTCCCTGTTCACCTCCTTCGCCCTTTCTCTGCCGCCGATCGCTTTCCAGAGCGATTCACGATAGTTGAGGTCGTAGGAGATGATGGTTCCGTGGCGACGCGCCGCCTGCATCGCCTCGCGCGCGACCCCGGGCGTCGTCTCCGAGAGAGCGCAGAAGATGCCGCCCGTATGAAACCAGCGCGCGCCTTCATGGCCGAACACCTTGTCCCAATCAACGTCGCCGCTCTTGAGCTGCGAGACGGCAGTGTGCCCTCGATCAGAACAGCCGAGCGCGGCTCGCACGCCGAAGCCTCGCTCCGTAAAGTTCAGGCCGTTGCGCGCGTTGCGCCCGACCCCGTCGTATTTCACCCACTTGACGTGCGATTGATCGACCCCGCCCTGATAGATCAAATCCTGCACGAGCCTTCCGACGGGATTGTCCGCGAGCGCCGTCACGATTGCCGCACGCATCCCGAAGCAGCGCACGAGCCCGCGCGAGACGTTGTACTCGCCGCCGCCTTCCCACACCTGAAAGGTGCGCGCCGTGTGAATGCGCCCGTCGCCGGGATCAAGCCTGAGCATTACTTCGCCGAGGCTCACGCAGTCCCAGCGACAATCATCTTTCGGCCTGATGTTCAATGCTTCCGTCATCTTTCTCAATCTTATAGGGCTGTGCTCTCGATTTGAGCCGGTTCGAGGCGCGGCACTAGTATGTGAATGATCGCCAGTGACAAGAGATAGGCCGAACCGGCGGCGATGAAGAGCATCGTGTAGCTGCCGGTGTGGCTGAGGACGTAACCCGTGATCTTCAGGATGAGCATCGCGCCGAGCGCTCCGGCCATACCGCCGAGTCCGACTACCGAGCCGACGGCCTGTCTCGGGAACATGTCGGAAACGGTCGTAAAGAGATTGGCCGACCAGCCCTGATGCGCGGCGGCGGCGAGCCCGACCAGCAACACCGCGAACCACATGTTCGACATCTGCGTGACGAAGACGACCGGCACGACGCAAATGGCGCACACGAGCAGCGCGACCTTGCGCCCGAAGTTGACCGAGTGCCCGCCCTTGATGAGACGCGACGAGAGCCAGCCGCCGGCGATGCTGCCGACATCGGCCATGACGTAGATGACGACGAAGGGCGGGCCGAAGTTTTTGATGTCCAGATTGAAGGTCTGGCTGAAGAAGAGCGGGAGCAGGTAGAGATACCAGCGCCAGATGGAGTCGGTCAGAAACTTCGCGCTGACGAACGCCCATGTCTGCCTGTGTGGGAGAAGCTTGGCCCAGGCGATCTTGACGACCGGGTCTGGCGGGTCGCTCTGGATATAGGCCAGCTCGCTCTTGCTGATTCTGGGGTGCTCGGTCGGGATATGGTAGAGGGCCAGCCAGAACACTATCCATATCAGGCCGATGGCCCCGGTCGCGATAAAGGCCCACTGCCAGCCGAAGTTGACGTAGAGCCAGGGCACGGCGAGCGGCGCGGCGATGGCTCCGACGTTCGAGCCGGCGTTGAAGATGCCTGTGGCGAGCGCACGCTCCTTCTTAGGGAACCACTCCGCGACCGTCTTGATGGCGGCGGGGAAATTGCCCGCCTCACCGAGCCCGAGCAGGAAGCGCGCGATGCTGAAGCCGAGGATGGTGCTCATCGCGGCGTGTAGAATCGAGGCAAAGCTCCAGAAGATGAGCGCGGCGGAGTAGCCTGTGCGCGTGCCGACCTTGTCGAGGATGCGGCCCGCACTCACCAGCCCGATGGCGTAGGCGACCTCGAACCAGAACACAATGTCTGTGTAATCCTTGGCCGTCCAGCCGAAGATTTTCTGCAATTCGGGGCCAAGGATGCCGAAGACAAGGCGGTCGATGTAGTTGACGGTGGTGGCGAAGAACAGGAGCGCGCAGATCACCCAGCGCTGGCGACCGATGCGACCCATGCCCTCTTCGACCGCTGCAATGGCCGCGCCGGTCGCGCTCGACCCGGTGGACTGCTCTCCCTCTTGCTCGGCCAGAGAGATCGGCTCTTGAGTGGCGTGAATCGCATCCGCGACTGAATGCTTGCGCGTCGGCTCGCTGGGCGGCGGCATAAGGCGTCGTGCTCCTTTTTTATGGTTGACAACTGCTGATCGGCTCAGTCGCCCCGTCAAGGCTCACTGCTAATCTCAAACCAACTTTCTCAAAATCAGGCAACACTTTGATGATCGGGAAATGACGGGCGGTTCTTCACAGTGATAACACGTCCGGCAACAAGTATTGTCGTCCCTCGACGCTGACGGGAATCGTGGGCCAACCGGGCGAAGCCGTGATGATCTCGCACCCGTCAGCGAAAGCGATGCAGGTCTCTTCGACCTTCGTTCCCGTGATCGAAGGATTCCATGCGAACGCCTGATTCTCTTCGACGCGCTCGACGCAGGAGGGATGGGCCACCCAATCCCTTGTGCGATAACCGCATGCCCCGCCCTGATGATGCAATAGCTGCTCGCCCTCGAAACCTTCTTCAGCGTAAGCGCGCGACGCCTGCGCGTATAGCTCTGCTCCGGTCGCGCCGGGACGGGTCGCCGATAGGAGTCTCGCATCGACTCGCGCGGTGGCAACCGTTAGCCGCGCAAGCTCGTCCGGGACTCCGCCCACACAGATGATGCGTGAGAGCGATGCGATCAGACCGCCGCGGCGCGCGCAGACGACGACCATCAAAACTTTTTCCCAGCGCCGCTCGGTCGGTACAGGGTGTCTGAACTTTTGGATTCTTTCGTCGGCGGCGACCAGTGTGACTACGCTGTCTATGTCCAGAGCGGAGAGCGCGGCCTCGGCGCGGCGCGCAATCTCCTTTTCGGTCTCTCCCGGTTCGAGAGTCCTCATCAGTTTGCCGATGGCGTCTCCGGCATCGCGTCCCAACGAGCGGTATCGCTCCATTTCGTCGGAGGTGAGGCGGTAACGGCAGCGTGCGATGGCGCTCTCGACTGTGCGGACGCTGCCTGAGCCTGAGGGAAGGTCGGACGAGAGCGTGTCCCCTTTGCCAAGGAGCGTCAGGGCGCGGTCTATGAGAAACGCGGGCGAGCCCTTCTCTTCTTCCCAGCCGTACTCGACCGGCTCGAAGTCTTCCGCCGAAAGCTCCTCTGAGAGCATGCGGGCCATCTCTATCCGGCTGGCAAGCACGAAGCGTCGCCCGTCTCTACGTACGAGCAGCGCACACGCTCCCGGCTCGCGGCTCAGGTCAATGCCGTTGCGGCTGCCGGCGGTCAACCAGGAGAAGTTATGCTGCGCGCTGAGAAGCAGGCCGCCAAGATTTTCAGCCGCGAGCATGCTCGCCAACCGCTCGGTCTTCTCCGTGATTTCAGCTCTTTTATCCACGCTCGCTTGATGACTTAAAGAGGGGTCTTCATGCCCGCCACAGGAAGTCGCGGGGGTTTTAAAGGTCGAAACGTCCTTTGACGAAGCCTGTCGCCCGTGTCAGGGCGATAGCTCCGAAAAGCTTAACGGGGGCTCAACGCTTTACCGCCGGCTAGATGGTTCGGGCTAACTAAAGGTAATACCATTTAAAAGATGGGAACGCGTTATGTGTAACATCGCCCCGCGGTTTTTGTCAACCTACCTTCCTTTGAGACAATCCAAAGCGGCGCGAATCGTTAACAGAGAGTTTCCTTGTCTCAGCCCGGTTTGTATGGTAAAAGATTTTCTCATAATCAAATTGGTTATACCATTCGTGGTTCGTGGCGGCTGCTATCTTAATTATAGAGCCGTCCGGCTGTTTTAAAGATAGGCTTTTCGCGGCGCTCGGATTTCGTCTAACGACCGAACAAACAGGCTTTTCAAAAGGCCACTCGCAAACCACGTCAGAGGGCAAGGAGAAGGAAGTGTCCGCTCCCGGTTCACAGAGTATCAGGCGTCGTCTGGTCGGCAATAATGTCTGGCTCGGCCACACGGAAGCCGGCCCGGAACAGTCTCTCGCCGGCCTTGAGGTCAAGGCGATCAGGCCCGACGTGCTGGACACGGAAGAGGCCGTCGGGCGTGCGATGTTCGAGGAGATAGAACAGGCTGCGGCTGCAAAGCAGGGCGAGCTGGTGATTATTCTGCTCGGCGGGCGCGGCGCGCAGGCCCTTCATCGCCTTCTGGGCGAAATGGCTAGGACAAACCGTGCGGACGCACTGCTCGGTCGCCTTCACGTTTTTACGCAGGACGCGCTCGCGCCCATGCGTATGGATAACGGGCTCAGCTTCGTGCGCGACTTCGAGCGGCTGCTCGGAGAGGATTTTTTCCGCAAGGTGAAGAGCTTCAACTCCATGCGCACGGACACGGACGATCTGGAAGGCGAGCTTGTGCGCTACATAGATAAGCTTGAGTCCTTAGGAGGGATCGACATCTTTTTTCTGGGGCACGGGCCTGAAGCCGATGCGGCCTCGCATCTGGCTTATATCAAGCCCGGCTCGGGCGCGACCCATATGGACGTGGCGGGCATGATTCCCATCTCTTCCAGCATTCTTGAGCACCACATCTCCAAGTTCAAGGCAGGCGGAAGCCGTGTCACGGAAGCGGACGAGGCCGAGTGTCGCGCGGCCACACACATCCTGACGCTCGGGCCAGCCGCCATCCTCGGCGCTCAAAGAATCGTTCAATCAATCGTGGACGCCAGCACTGCGCCGGGTAAGCGTGCCAGCTATCGTAGAGTGCTCGAAACAGAGCTTGCCGCAGACCCGGCAGAGCGCGCTTCGCAGCTGGATGAGAATCCCGGCCTCTGGGTACGCTTGCATCCGAGTGTCAGGTCAATCGTTCTGCCCGACGTTCTGCAACCTTAGATTCTGAAGATAAGAATCGCCGGGATTTTCCATTCAACCCCCATCAGGCAATCCCCTGTATCTCAACAAGCGATAGGCTGAGTTATGAGCGTTACTGAACGGCGCAACAAGGCGGCTTCAAGTGGAGCGTCCGGCCTTCTCGATTATGATTCCGGGCGGGCGGGCGACGTGGCCGGTCGGACAGGCCACGGCGCAGGCCACCTTGCGCGCGCAGCAGCCGTAGCCGTCAGCGATACCACCGGCCCGGCCAGAACAGCCCACATGCTCCTCAGGCTTTTGCGCGCGGCGCAGCCGATCTCACGCGTAGAGCTTGCGCGCCGTCTGGATGTCAATCGCAGCACCGTCACGGAACTCGTCAAGCCTTTGATCGCCGCCGGGGTAGTGCGCGAGGAAACGCTCGCGCAACCTTCCGGCACGAGTCGGGCTTCGGGCCGCCCGCCTGTCGGCCTGGCCTTCAATAGCGACAACGATCTCTTTATCGGCGTCAATCTCGGGGTGCGTCGTTCGCAGGTGGGGCTGACGACTCTGGGCGGAGAGATTCTGGCCGAAGAGGATTTCGATACTCCGGCAGAGCAGGGCGAGGCGCTGGCGCTCATACGCGCGAGCCTTGAGCGACTTTGCGCGCAGGAGGCCAGCGGTCGCAAGCTTAAGATCATCGGCGTGAGCGTGCCCGGGCCGACGGACGCCGGGCGCGCCAGGCTGCTCTATGCGCCGCGTCTGGGATGGTCTGATGTCGCGGTCGCCGATGCGCTCAGGCTCAGTTCCCCCGGGGGCACGAGCGTGCCGGTGGTGGTCGAGAACGACGCCACGGCAGCCGCCATCTATGAAGCCCGCCTGCGCCTGCGCGACATGACGGTCGGGCTCGTGGACGACTTTATTCTGGTAAGATCGGGAACCGGCATCGGCGTCGGCGTGGTGCTGGGCGGCGAGGTCTATCGCGGCACGGGACAGGGCAGGGGCGTCGCCGGCGAGTTCGGGCACATGACGATAGTGGCCGGCGGCAAGCAGTGTGTGTGCGGCAATCGTGGGTGCTGGGAGCGCTACGCCTCTGCTTCGGCAGCTTCCTCTTTATACATGGGCGACCGCATACAGCTCGGCGGTATGCAGGCTCCGCGTTACATAGAGATTGTGGAGCGCGCCGAGGCCGGAGAGCTGAGGGCACAGAAGACCCTTGAGCGCATAGGTGAATACCTGGGCATCGGTATAGGGAACGTCATCGCAGGGCTCGGAGTGCCGCATGTCATCGTCAGCGGTCGCATCGTGTACGGGTGGAAATTCCTCTCCGAGCCCTTGCGCGCCGCCATCTCGCAAAGCATGGCGGGCAAGGTGGCCGGGTGGTCAGTCGAGCCGGGCGAGCCTACGGGCGCAGGTCTAGGCGGCGCGCTCGAAGTCGCCGTAGACGGGTTTCTGACATCGGGGCTGAGCGTTTGAGCGGCCAACGTCCGCGCGTGGAAACCGAAAAATGATTCTCGACAAGTTTAGATTGGATGAGCATGTTGCGCTCGTCACGGGCGCGTCCGCCGGCCTTGGCGCTGCCGTCGCGGTCGCGCTCGCGGAAGCGGGCGCGCATGTGGCGGCGCACGGCAACTCGCGCGAGCCGGAAGCCACGTGTGAGCTGATACGCGGGACGGGACGGCGCAGCCTTGGCGTGCGCGGCGATCTCTCTGACAAGACAGTTCCCCGGCAACTGATCGCCGAGACGATAGAGGAGTTCGGTCGTCTGGACATTCTGGTCAACAACGCCGGGACGATACGGCGCGCGCCCGCCGCCGACTATACGGAGGAAGACTGGGCGCTGGTCATCGAAGTGAATCTCTCAAGCGTCTTTCGTCTTTCTCAACTGGCGGGCCGCCACATGCTTGAGCGCGGGACGGGCGGCAAGATCGTCAACATCGCCAGCCTGCTGGCCTTTCAGGGCGGCGTCACAGTTCCCGCTTACGCGGCATCGAAAGGCGGCGTCGCGCAATTGACGAAGGCGCTCGCCAACGAGTGGGCCGCGCGCGGAATCAACGTCAACGCCATCGCGCCCGGCTACATGCGAACCGACAACACCGCCGCGCTGCAACAGGACGAGACGCGCAATCGCCAGATAC
Organism: Pyrinomonadaceae bacterium; assembly: GCA_036389675.1. Taxonomy (GTDB): domain Bacteria; phylum Acidobacteriota; class Blastocatellia; order Pyrinomonadales; family Pyrinomonadaceae; genus DASQYE01. The sequence goes on along the minus strand of DASVWI010000029.1, from coordinate 13,880 downwards.
TCGAACGCATCCCCGCCGCGCGCTGGGGCGAGCCCGAAGACCTGACCGGCGCAGCCGTCTTTCTCTCCTCCCCCGCGAGCGATTACCTGCACGGCCACGTACTGGTGGTTGACGGCGGCTGGATGGGAAGATAAAAGCAAGGATGAAGGCGGAAGGCGGAAGGATGAAATAAAAGCTATTTGTCCAAGTCATTCAACGGAGCAGTGGTTCAACGCTTCATCCTTCATCCTTCATCCTTCATCCTTGCTTTTGAATGGAAGCAGAAAAGATAACAGGCGCGCCGGAAGTTAACAGCGATGAGGAAATGGCTGCGCGGGCCTATCTTTTGATGCTGTGGGGCGCGTTTGCTTTTGCGTTGATGGGTGCGCTCGGTCATCTGGCGGGCGAGCTTTGCAGCTGGCAGATCGTGGCCGTCGCCCGCTCCTCTGTGGCGCTGGTTTTCTCTTTAGCCTTCGCTCTCGTCACGGGCGTCAAGCTTTTCTTCATCAGGCCCGCCACGCTCTGGATACGCAGTCTCGCAGGCAGCCTCGGCATCCTCTGCTCTTTTTACGCGCTCACGCACCTGCCGGTTTCCACGGCCCTGACGCTCAGCAACACCGTTCCCGTCTGGGTGGCCCTGCTGGCGTGGTTGTTGTTGGGCTATCGCCCGACGGCGCAAATCTGGGTTGCCATCGCGGCGGCGATTGCGGGCGTCGTGCTTATTCAGAGACCTTATCTCGCGGGCGGAAATCTGGCGGGGCTGGCAGCATTGGCCCATGCGCTCTGCTGGGCCATCGGAGTGATCGGATTGAACAGATTGAGCCGTGTCGACCCGCGCGCCATCGTCGTCCACTTCGCGCTGGTTTCCACTTTCGTTTCCATTACCTTTTTCCTGTTGTCGGGCACGGATTCGAGCTACGCGCTTCTCGGTAATAAAGCCCTCGTGGCGTTACTGGCGAGCGTCGGCCTGACGGGGACGATTGGGCAGTTGGCGATGACGCGTGCGTTCGCGCTCGGGCATCCGTCGAAGGTCGCGATCATAGGTCTGACGCAGATCGTCTTCGCCTGCGCCTTCGATGTCTTGTTCTGGAAACATCATTTCGACCTCATAACTATTCTGGGAATCCTGCTCGTGATTGCGCCGACCGCATGGCTGTTGCTGCACAGTCCGCTGCGAAGGAATACGGAATCAATCCACACCACAACCTGAGAGAGGCGAATGAAGAGGCGAACCCTAAGAGCCATGAGACTGAATCTCATCAGAGCCGCCATTTTTCTCCTGACGCTCGCGTGCATGACCTTCGAAGGGTCGGCGCAGGCTGCGGGTGACGATCCCGTCTCCAAGGTGTGGGTCGCAGACCTCGGCGACGGCACGTATAAAAATCCGATCATCCATGCGGACTACTCAGACCCGGATGTGATTCGCGTCGGCGAGGATTATTACCTGACCGCTTCGAGTTTCAGCGATGTGCCGGGTCTGCCCGTCCTGCACTCGAAAGACCTCGTCAACTGGGAGATCATAGGGCACGTCTTCACGCGTCAACCGCCCTTTGAGGTCTACAGCAAGCCGCAGCACGGCAACGGCGTCTGGGCTCCGGCCATCCGTTATCACAAGGGCGAGTTTTATATCTACTATCCAGACCCGGACTACGGCATCTACGTGGTGAAGGCGGTGAATCCGGCAGGCCCTTGGTCTGAGCCGCTCCTGATCAAAGAGGCTAAGGGCTGGATCGACCCCTGCCCTCTCTGGGACACGGATGGGCAGGCTTATCTGGTCAATGCCATGGCGGCCAGCCGCTCAGGCATCAAGAGCATCCTCGTCGTCAATCGTATGAGCGAGGACGGGACGCGACTCCTCGATGACGGCGTGATGGTCTTCGACGGGCACGACAAGCACCCGACCGTTGAAGGGCCGAAGTTTTATAAGCGTAACGGTTACTACTATATTTCCGCTCCGGCGGGCGGGGTCGAAGATGGCTGGCAGCTTGTGCTTCGTTCCAGAAACATTTACGGCCCGTACGAAGAGAAGATCGTGCTGGCCCAGGGGAAGTCGGAGATCAACGGGCCGCATCAGGGCGGGTGGGTTGACACACCCACAGGCGAGTTCTGGTTCATTCACTTTCAGGACAAGGGCGCGTACGGGCGCATCCTTCATCTGCAACCGATGAAGTGGGTCGGGGATTGGCCCGTCATGGGCACGGACGCCGACGGCGACGGCACGGGCGAGCCAGTCCTGTCCTATAGAAAACCGAACGTGGGCAAGACCTACCCGGTCATGACTCCGCCGGACTCGGACGAGTTCAATGGAAACCGTCTCGGCCCGCAATGGCAATGGCACGCCAACCCGAAGCCGAACTGGATGTTTCCGTCCGCGGCTTCAGGTTTCATCCGGCTGTTCAATGTTCCGCTGCCCGACGACTTCAGAAATTTCTGGGACGTGCCCAACCTACTGATGCAGAAATTCCCCGCCCCGGAATTCACCGCCACCGCGAAGCTCACCTTTACGCCGCGCACCGACGACGAGAAGACAGGACTGATCGTCATGGGCCTCGACTACGCTTACATCTCGGTGAAGAAGCGTGCGGACGGCCTCTATCTTTCTCAAACCGTCTGCAAGGATGCCGAGAGCCATGCCGCTGAGAAGGAGGGCACAGCCACGCAGTTAAAGAGCAATACTTTTTACCTGCGCGTGAAGGTGTCGAAAAATGCGCTCTGCAATTTCAGCTACAGTACGGACGGCAAAAACTTCTCACCTCTCGGCGAGCCCTTCACGGCAAAGAAAGGCAAATGGATAGGCGCGAAGATGGGAATCTTCGCCGTCAGGACTGGAACTACGCGCGAGACCGGCTACGCGGATTTCGACTGGTTCAGGGTCGAGTAAAGATCGACAGCACGCCCGAAAAGCTTAGAGCGGTTTTCGATTGGACACACAGGTCAGTACCGCCTGCGGTAGCGGGCGGGTCTTCAATGTTGAGTACCCGCCCGCTACCGCAGGCGGTACTGACCTGAACTGCATCCGTACACTCATTTGCAAACCGCTCCAGGGAATAAGCAGGATATGCGGGAGAGCGGCTGGAAATTCCAACCGCGCCGCTGAACATTTCAGGAAGGCATCTAAATATTCCAGCGAGAGTGCAGCTCTCTTTAGCACCTGCGTTAAATTGTGAGCTTCCCTTCCAATCTTTCTCCTTAGAGCAGGAGGAAAGTAAGGATGAGGGATAAGAGGCGTGCCTGACACCGGAGCTGATACGGACGCGCAGGCTTTAGTTACGGCGAGCAGAGTCGCGGCGCGAGTTTGCTCTCGCGGCTGAGCGCATCCTGCCCGTCTTAGGATTCCACCCGTCCGTACCGGCGAGCACCTTTTCGGGAGTGATGGCGCGTGCTTCGGCTTTGCTCAAACTGCGAGCCCACCCGACGCGCGCTCTCTGGTTAGCGCCCGGCCCAGTACTGCCATACTCGGCGTAGCGCGCCGTCTTCTCGCGCTCGGGAAAGTTCCAGTTGTGCCAGCCTTCGGGGCGAATGACCTCCGACATCTCAGTGTCCAGATAGATCACGTTGGAGAAGGCTCGCCATGGTCGGCCAAGATAGGTCTTCACCTCACGCGATGCGCCCGTGATCCTGCAATGCGAGAAGACAAAACCGTAGGGCTGGTAATCGGGCGTCGAAGCGGCTGTGATGTAGCCGTCTTTGAGACAATGGATGTGGCATCTATCGAAGAAGGCCGTCGCCGCGCCGAAGATGAAATCGACGTGGCCCTCTATGTAGCAGTTTTCAAAGTAGTGGCGGCCACGGTTGAGAAGGATGGTGTCCTGCCAGCCGAGAAAACGGCAGTTGCGAAATCGCACGCGGTCGCCGTCCACGCGCAGGGCGAGCGCCTGCCCGACAGCGCCGGCAGAGTTCTCGAAGGTCAGGTTCTCCGCCGTGAAATCGTCCGCATCAATCTGTGTTGACGGCGTGCGGAACGTGCCTATCGGCTTACCGTCGCGCCCTATCATGTTCGCGTTCATGTCGTAGGTCAGCACGGTCTTTGCCGCGTCCTCACCCACCAGATGAAAAAAGCGTTTCTCCCGCTGAACGTAGACCAGCTCCTTATAGATTCCCGGCTTGATGCGTATGATGACCGGATTATCCGCGCTTCCGGCGGGCACGGCCATCACGGCCTCCTGCACAGTCCTGTACTTCGCGCTCCCATCCGCGGCAACCGTCAACTCCGTCTGAGCAATCGACGGACTCCGCGCGCCTGCGGCCACATAAGCCGTCAGGATCAGCAACAGCCTCACCAGCATCTTTCTCAAAAAGGTGGTTCGCTTCATCTTCGTCTCTCTCAACAGGAATGAAATAATCATAACAGAAAAAGCCTGCGCGTTTGCTAATCCAAAATCCAAAATCTAAAATCCGGAATCGAAATGCTTTCCGTACAAGAAGCGATCCGTATCGTCAGAGAGCAGACGCACGTTTTGCCGCCGGAGACAATCGCGCTCGCGGGCGCGCTCGGGCGTGTGCTCGCCGAGGATGTCGTGGCCGATACCGATCTGCCGCCGTTTGATCGGGCACAGATGGATGGCTACGCCGTGCGCGCAGCCGATACCGAGCGCACGCCGGCGAGCCTGCGTGTTGTCGGCGAATCCGCGGCGGGTCGCGGATGGCACGAGACTATGCGCGCAGGCGAGGCTGTGCGGATTATGACGGGCGCGCCCGTGCCCGACGGGGCCGACAGCGTGCAGAAGGTTGAAGTGACGCGCGAGTCTGTGAATGAAGAGGGCACGCTCGTCGAGATAGCTGAGGCGACAAGGCGGGGGCAGTTTATCGTCGAGCGTGCGAGCGAAATCCGTTCGGGCGAGACGGTGCTGCGCGCGGGCGAGCATATCAATGCCGCGCGTCTGGCTGTGCTGGCTTCGTTCGGCTATGCAGAGGTTAAGGTGGGAGCGCGCCCGCGTGTCGCTGTGCTGGCGACAGGGACGGAGCTGGTCGCCGTGCATGAGAAACCCAGCAGGGATCAAATACGGGACTCGAACAGCTATTCGCTCGGCGCTTATGCGGAAGCTGCGGGCGCGCGGGTTGAGCGTCTGCCTCTGGCAGGCGACGACGAGCGGCTACTCATGCGCGAGATACGGGAAGCGGCTGCGCGCTCAGATGTCCTGATACTTTCGGGCGGCGTCTCGATGGGCGTTTACGATTTCACCAAGACGGCGCTCGCGGCCCTCGGCGCAGAGCTTTTCTTCGAGCGCGTCGCTTTGCGTCCGGGCAAGCCGACGGTCTTCGCCCGGCTGGGCCAATGCCTCGTCTTCGGTCTGCCGGGAAATCCCGTCTCGGTCTCAGTCACCTTCAACCTGTTTGCGCGAACGGCCATACGCGCGATGCAGGGCACGAGCCCCGCGGCGCTCGTCGAAGAACACGCCGTATTGACGCGGCCCTTGAAGGGCACGCGCGAGCGCGAAAGCTATTTGCCTGCGCGCCTTCTAACGGACGAGCGTGGACGCCTGCTCGCGGAGCCTTTGAAGTGGGGCGGCTCATCCGACTTCGTCGCCTTCGCGCAGGCGACCGCGCTCATCATCGTCGCGCGCGACGCCGGGCAGCTTGAGCCGGAAACAATCGTTCGCATCGTTCGGCTGCCATGAGAAGCGCTACAGAGTCAGTACCGCCTGAGGTCTTGATGCGGCTTGAGACCCGCCCGGCTTAAGCCTCGCGGGACTGACTATTTCAATCACTATGCGACTATGGACAATTCATCCAAGGTATCTTGACGCTAAGGGGCTGCTGGCGCTGTGGAGAGAGGGGCTGCTCGCCCAGAAGGTTTTGAAGGGCGAGACCAGAGGTTACAGGAATCATCCTCAGCTCAGCCGTTTCAAATCAGCGACCGACCCCGTGGGCGCTATCGCCGGCTACCTGCGCGTAGTCCTGAGCGAGGCCCTTGATAGAGGTTATCAATTCAACGCGGAGAAGATCGCGCCCGCTCGCTTCGGCGGCGTGATACCCTGCACGCGCGGCCAGCTTTTATATGAGTGGAGGCATTTGAAGGAGAAGCTGCGGACGCGGGACGCACGGAAGTATAGCGAGCTTGCAGATATAGCTGAGCCTTCAGAGCATCCCATCTTCGAGATCATGGAAGGCGAGGTCGAAGCATGGGAAGTGATCAAATGACATTATCCGAAGTTGCTTTCTGCGCGCGGCTTTCCTCATACTGACTCTTAACAGGTTCATGGAACGTCTGACGCACATTGACGAAGAGGGCCGCGTGGCGATGGTTGACACGAGCGCCAAGCCGCAGACGGCGCGGCGCGCCGTGGCCTCCGTGCGCGTCCTGATGTCGCAGGAGACGGTCAGGGCGCTGCGCGAGCATCGCACGCCGAAGGGCGACGCCGTCGAGACCGCGCGTCTGGCCGGAATCATGGCGGCCAAGCGCACATCCGAGTTGATACCGCTCTGCCACCCGCTCGCGCTCACGCACATAGACGTGCGCGCGGAGGTGCGCGACGAGGGCGTCTATCTGGAAGCGGAAGCCGCGACACAGGCACAGACGGGCGTGGAGATGGAAGCGCTGACGGCGGCCTCGGTCGCCGCGCTGACCATATATGACATGTGCAAGGCACTGGACAAAGCGATGACGATCACAGACCTGCGCCTTGAGCTTAAAACGGGCGGCAAGTCCGGCGATTACAGCCGGACGGAACAAAACCCTTCTGAGCGGCGTTAATATCCGCAGGCAAAAACGTTGTTCGACTGCGGCGCTTTGTCGTACAATGCCTGCCAGACGGAAAGTCCCGAGCCGTATGCCAGATAGACTTGAGCTTTTTTGAGAGCGGAGATTTGCAAGATGAAGCTAAGTATTTCCAGAGACGCGCGCCCACAGGTTCGCACGCTCCTCGTCGCAACTGCCATCACCCTCGCGCTGTGGTTCATCCCCTACGCTGAGATTCTGACCTATCCCTTCCGCATCTTCGTCACCTTCATACACGAGGGCGGGCATGCCATCGCCGCGATTCTGACGGGCAACTCCGTCGGTAGCCTGAGCGTGGCGATGAACACGAGCGGCGAGACCTACACTTCCGAGGGCGGTCTGCTCTCGGAGATTTTCGTCTCAAGCGCGGGGTACTTAGGCGCGATGGCCTACGGGGCGCTGCTGCTGGTACTGATTCGTCGCGCCGTGGCCGCACGCATCGTGCTGCTGGCATCCGCCGGTTTCATCCTGCTGCTCACGACGGTCTTCGGATTGTGGAAGCCGCTGACGAACGGGATGTGGGAAAAGTTCAGCCTGTTCACGCTGCTCGCCGGCGTAGTGCTTACAATCGGGCTCGTCTCCATCGCGCGGTTCGCGAGCGCGCGCACGGCCAGCTTCTTCGTCAGCTTCCTCGCCGTGCAGTGCATTCTGAACGCGCTCTCGGATTTGAAGACCGTCTTCTTTCTTTCGACCCCGTTCGGCCCGAGCGTGCCGACCGATGCCGTCAACATGGCTAACGCGACGGGCGTTCCGGCAATCATCTGGGCCGTCCTCTGGATCTGCATCGCTTTGATGATTTTGACGACGGCGATGCGCGTCTACGCCGTGAGCAAACACGGCTCGACCAAACAACAGGACCTTCCCTTTGAAGACCCGCTGGAAGTTTAAGGAATCGCAAACCCGTTGAGCGCTTCAATCAAGAGGCCGTCGAGCGCAGCGGAGATAGCTTCTCTGCCCGACGGCCTTTCATCTTCTCAAGCGACGCCAGCCTCATCGACAACGCTCGCCGAGCTTCCCGTCGGCTCGCATCTTATCCTGCGCTGCCGCAAAGACTGGCGAGACGCCACGGTCGTCGCCGTCTCGCCCGAACAGGTCACGCTCTCCGTGGGCTCGCCCGGCGGCCACACCTACCGCGTCAAGCGTCCCGCCTCCACACCGGTTCTCCATGAAGGCCCAATCCCCGTCCTCGGCGAAGGCTCGTGGCGACCGGGGCTGGTGCGCTATGACACGCGCTGGTGAGAGCGCGTTGAAAGCGCCTTCGGGGGGCTCGTTCTACATTTCGTTTCCATGCACAATCGGGTTATGATGTGTGGTTTGCGACAGTCGTAAAGTTCTCTCCCGTGCGCGGCTGGCAAAGATTCAAGCCATGACAGAAGAAGCCATCGAAGTGCGCGGAGCGCGCGTTAACAATCTCAAGAACATCTCGTTTTCCATCCCCGTCGGACAGTTGACGGTCGTCACGGGCGTGAGCGGGTCTGGAAAATCATCGCTTGCCTTCGACACGATTTACGCCGAGGGGCAGCGTCGTTATGTGGAATCGCTCTCGGCTTACGCGCGCCAGTTTCTTGAGCGCATGGATAAGCCGGACGTGGACGAAGTGCGCGGCATCGCCCCGGCGATTGCGATCAGGCAGAAGAACTCGACGCGCAACCCGCGCTCGACCGTCGGCACGCAGACGGAAGTTTACGACTACCTGCGGCTGCTCTATGCGCGCGTGGGCACGACCTACTGCCGCGTCTGCGGGCGAGAGGTGTACCGCGATTCGCCCGAATCCGCCGCGCAGGAAGTCCTCGCGACGCTCCCCGAAGGCACGCGCTTCTATGTCCTCTTCCCTGCCGAAGCGGGGCTGCGCGTCGAGTCGGACACGGAGGGCACGAAGAAGAACGGCGCGGCCCGCAAGCGCCGGGCCGAGACGGCGAGGAAGCCGACCGACCGTCAAGTCATCACGGCTCACGTCATGAGCCTCATGCAGCGCGGCTTCACACGCCTCTACAGCGGAGGCGAAACCATTGAGCTGCGCTCGCCCGACGACTACACGCGCGCGGACTTCACGGATGTTTATGTGCTGGTTGACCGCCTGACGGCGCGCGCGGAGATTCGGCAGCGCCTTGTCGATTCGCTTGAGACATGTTTTCAGGAAGGCCACGGCAATGCCCTGATCGAGTCTGCCGAAAGCGAGCCCCGCCGCCTGCGCTTCTCCGAGCGTTTCGAGTGCAAATACGACGGCACTGTTTACGCTCAACCTGAGCCGCGCCTCTTCAGCTTCAACAACCCTTTCGGCGCGTGCCCTGCCTGTCAGGGGTTTGGCAATATCATCGGCCTCGACATGGATTTGGTCATCCCCAATCCCGCGCTCACCCTCGACGAAGGCGCGATTGAGCCGTGGACGAAGCCGCAGCACGAGTGGGCACGGACCGAGCTTCGCCGCTTCTGTAAGGCGGAGGGCATCGCTCTGGACGTGCCATGGTCTGAGCTGGGGCGCGCCGAGCAGCGCGCAATCATCGAGGGCCGCAGCAAGTGGAGCGGCGTGCGCGGCTTCTTCAGTTGGCTTGAGACCAAAAAATACAAGCTGCACGTGCGCGTCTTTCTCTCGAAGTATCGCGGCTACACGCTGTGTCCGGATTGCGGCGGCGGACGACTCAGGCAGGAGGCGCGCGATGTCCGCGTCGGCGGGCGCACGCTGCCGGAAGTCTGCGCGCTTTCGATCAGGGACGCCGCCGCCTTCTTCGACAAGCTGGAGCTTTCGACCGAGCAGGCTGCCATCGCAGATCGCCTGCTGCACGAAGTCCGTCGGCGGCTGCGCTTTCTGGTCGATGTCGGTCTGGACTACCTGACGCTCGACCGCCTTGCGTCCACGCTCTCGGGCGGCGAGGCCCAGCGCATCCAGCTGGCGACTAACCTAGGCTCGTCGCTTGTCGGCGCGCTCTACGTGCTGGACGAGCCTTCTATAGGCTTGCACCCGCGCGACAGCGAGCGCTTGATACGACTCCTGCACAACCTGCGCGACATAGGCAACACGGTGCTGGTCGTTGAGCACGACCCGGAGATGATGCGCGCCGCCGATCATATCCTCGACATAGGCCCGGCGGCGGGCGAGCTTGGCGGTCAGGTGATCTATGAAGGCGACTTCCAAAATCTGCTCGTGGATAAATTCTCGCTGACGGCGCGTTACCTGCGCGGCGAAGCGGAGATCAAAGAGCCCAAGCAGCGTCGCGCGCCGCACAAGCGCCGGCTCTCTCTGCGCGGCGCGTCCGAGCATAACCTCAAGAATATAGACGTGGACATTCCGCTCGACATGCTCTGTTGTGTGACCGGCGTGTCCGGCTCCGGCAAGTCCACTCTGATTCATGATTGCATCTACGCCGGGCTGAAGAAACAGCGCGGCGACTGGCAGGGACACGTCGGCTCTTTTCAAAAGCTCGAAGGCGGGGCGTACATCGACGACGTTATCCTCGTGGATCAATCGCCCATCGGGCGCACGCCGCGCTCGAATCCCGTCACCTACATCAAAGTTTACGACGGGATTCGCGAAGCCTTCTCGCAGACGCGCGAAGCACAGTCGCGTGGCTTCGACCCTTCCTTCTTCTCTTTCAACGTGCCGGGCGGGCGCTGCGAAGTCTGTCAGGGCGACGGGACTGTCACGGTCGAGATGCAGTTTCTCGCGGACGTCGAGCTGGTTTGCGAAGAGTGCAAGGGAACAAGGTTCAAGCCGCAGATACTGGACGTGCGTTATCGCGGCAAGAACATCAACGACGTGCTGAACATGACTGTGCGCGAGGCCATCACCTTCTTTCGTGAGGTCACAAAGATCACCAACCGCCTCCGCGTGCTGGATGATGTGGGCCTCGGCTACCTGCGATTGGGCCAATCGGCGACGACGCTCTCCGGCGGCGAGGCGCAGCGCGTCAAACTCGCCGCGCATCTTTCAAAACGCACCGGAGCAAAGACACTTTATATCTTCGACGAGCCGACCACGGGGCTGCATTTCGACGACATCAACAAACTGCTCGCGGCCTTCCGCGCGCTGCTTGAGGCGGGAGGCTCTCTGCTCGTCATCGAACATAATCTGGATGTCATCAAGACCGCAGACTATATTATTGACCTCGGCCCCGAAGGCGGAGACGCGGGCGGGCACGTCGTCGTCACCGGCACGCCCGAAGAGGTCATGCGCGCCGAGGCGTCGCACACGGGACGCTTCCTCAATCAACACCTTGCGCGCTCAAATGGTCAACATAAACCGCAAAGCTGATGAAAGACTACGCGGTCGCTCTCCGGCAGGAAGTCCAACCGAGCGGCACTTTCGTCTTCGAAGAATATGTCTCGGCGAGGAGCGGAAAGCATCACGGTCAGCGCTCAGGAAAGCGTGTTGCAAAATCAGGTCAAGACGTAGATTCTGTAAATATCGTGTTGACAGTGTGATGCCGGGTTTCGTATAAGCTTAAACGCCGGTTCTGTTTTTGTACGCCGGCCCTCTTGCTGCTCCGTCTATATAACCGTTCGAGGGGTGGCATTCTTGATCAACTGTACTTTTTTGTTTTTGCAGGAGGAATGCGATGAGACTCGCGAGAAGAGCGCTCTTGATGGCGTTCATTTTACTGGTGCTGTGTGCTTCATTGGCGCTGGCCCAGACCCAGAGGTCGGAGACCGACCCCAGGAATCAGGCTCCGACTGTCGGCACGGGCGGCCCTCCCGGAGGCCCCACCGGACTTTTCACAATCTATGACGGGTCAACTTTGCGCCGTGGCGAGTTCACCTTCTCGATTGCCTACTCCAACTTCGACCGCGACCCGGGCAACGTCGACATCACGGAAGTGCCGGTCTCTTTCCAGATCGGCATCTCTGACCATCTGGAGTTGTTCTTCAACACGGACGCCTACAAGGGCATCAAGGTCAATAGCCCTTTGAACCTGTCGGGCTTCTACCTGCCCAATTCGCAGGTCAGGTTCAGCGCCACGGCGCTGGGGTCTGCGCCGGCCATCATCCTTGCGCCGAGCGGCCCTAACGTCGGCACGCTCAACGGCGTGGCGTTGTTCAGGCCACCCTTTTGTCCGGCCTGCGCGGCGGCCTTCCCCGCCGGTGCCGGCTTCAACACCTACTATCTGTCGGGCCAGCCCTTCGTGCAGTTCCCGTTCTCGGGCGGCAACGCGGGCAACTTCGGACAGGGGCCGGGCGGCATCACGGGAGGAGTGGGCACATTCTTCGGCTTTCCGGGCTTCAATGCCACTTTAGGGCCGCCCGTGGCGCAGGCCAATAGCGGCGCTTACGGGCCGGCGGATAACTTCCCCGGCGTCGGCTCGGTGGTCGGAGGCATTCTGCCCGGCGTAGTGCTGGCGACGACGACCTTCCCGTTCCCGGCTCCGGGCACACCGACTGCGCCGAACGGAGCCGTGCAGGGACAGTTGACCGTGCCGGCTACTTTCACGATCTCGCCGGCCTATTTGCCGGACGCGCCCTTCATCAACAGGCTCTACGGGCAGACGGCCTTTTCGACCTTCACGGTCGGCGGCAAGTGGCTCCTGACGGACGTGAACAATCCGCTGGGGTTTGCTTTGCTGGGCTTCTACCGCTGGTACGGCGATAACGGCAACGACCTCGGCTCCTTCAACCAGCTACAGAGGGGTGCGAGTCCGGGCGGCGATATCGGCGACTTCGGTGTGGGAGCAATCCTCTCTGGCCGGCTCTCGCGCTCAGCCAACCTGTCGGTCAACGCCACCTACATTCTGAACTCGAACCCGTCGGGGACATTCCCCACAGGCGAGTTCACGATGCTGGATAGGCCGGACGAGTTCCAGTTCGGACTGGGCGCAGACTTTCCCATCAATAAGCACTTTCAGCCGATAGCGGAGTTCCGTGGGACACGCTACGTGGGCGGACGCACGCCCAACGCCTTTGAGAACAATCCGATCGAGGCGCTGGCCGGCATCAGGATCTTCCCCAGAAGATGGTGGGGCATCAGTGCGGCCTACCGCATCCACCTGACGCAGCAGGATAACGACCTGTTCAACGACGTAACGGCCAACACGACCATTCCGAGCTCGACCGTGATCATACCGGCGCGCCCGGGCTTCACGGCGGGCGGCACATTCACGGTGCCGGCGCGCTCGGCGGCGGCGACAGCCGGAGGGTTCCCCAGAGGCTTCCAGGAGTCGGAAGACCCGCACGGGTTCCTCTTCCAGTTCTGGATCGGCCACCGCAATGCACGTGCACCGGAGATACTGCCGAACCAGCCGCCGACGGTGAACCTTGCGGCCTCTTCGGCGACCGTGACGAAGGCTGCGAACTGTCAGGCGGGCTTTGGGCCGAACCCGGCCTGCACGCCGACCTCGGATCAGATCCAGTTGACGGCCAACGCCTCGGACCCGGACGGCGATACGCTGCTGTATACGTATTCGACGACGGGCGGGCAGATCACGGGCGACGGGCCGAACGTGACGTGGAGTCTGGCGGGAGTCACGCCGGGCACATACACGGCGACGGTGGAAGTCGACGACGGATGCGGATGCGTTTCCTTCTCGTCGACGACCGTAACGGTCAACGAATGTGATTGCGTGCCGCTGTGCCCGACGATCACAGTCGATTGCCCGACGCAGCTGATCGAGCTGGGACAGAGTGCGACGATCTCGGCGAACATCTCAGGCGGGCCGCCCAACATGTCTTTGACCTATAACTGGTCAGTCTCGGGCGGAGCGATCAGCGGTGGACAGGGAACGCCCTCGATCACGGTGGACACGACCGGAGCAGGCGGACAGACGATCACGGCGACAGTCGAGGTCGGAGGACTCGCACCGGAGTGCCAGCGGACGGCCAGCTGCTCGTTCACGGTCAATGCGCCGACCGTGTCACGTAAGTTCGATGAGTACGGCGATATCCGGTTCAACGACGAGAAGGCGCGGCTTGATAACTACGCCATCCAGTTGCAGAACGAGCCGGGAGCGACGGGCTACATCGTGGTGTACGCGGCGCGGACAGGGCCTGCAGGACAGGCGCAGGCGCGGGCCGACCGAGCGAAGGACTACCTTGTGAACACGCGCGGGATAGATGCGGCGCGAATCATCACGATCGACGGCGGATGCCGCGAGGAGCTGACGGTGGAGCTGTGGATCACACCGCAGGGAGCGCCGGCGGTGACGGCGGATGCGGCCTCGACGGTGCCGTGCGAGCCGAGAGCGACGAGGAGGACGAC
>DASVWI010000028.1:0-87982 GCA_036389675.1 Pyrinomonadaceae bacterium | reverse complement strand
GAACCAGATTATTCCAGCCGGGCAGCAGACCTATACCTTCACGGTGACGGTTAATGGTGACACAGCGGTTGAGCCTACTGAGACCTTCATGGTCAACGTGGCGAACGTGGTGGGAGCAACTGTGACGGATGGTCAGGCAGTGGGGACTATTCAGAACGATGATCTGCCGACGCTTTCCATAAACGATGTCTCTCATAATGAAGGCAACAATGGCACGACGCTGTACAGCTTCACGGTCAGCCTGTCAGACCCAGCACCGGCGACGGTGACATTCGACATCGGGACGCAGGACAACACGGCCACGGTCGCCGACAACGACTACGCCGCGAAGAGTCTGACGGGACAGACGATTTCACAGGGTAATCAGAGTTACACGTTTGATGTGCTGGTCAACGGCGACCTCAATATCGAGCCGAATGAAACCTTCTTCGTCAACCTGACCAACGTCTCGGGTGCAAACGTCTCGGACGCTCAAGGTCAAGGGACAATCACAAACGACGACAGCCCTGTGATTTCCATCAATGATGTCACAAAGAATGAAGGCAACAGCGGCACGACCACCTTCACCTTCACGGTTAGCCTGCTGCAACCCGCTCCGGCTGGTGGTGTCACGTTCGACATCGCGACCTCTGACGGGACAGCGCAGGATGATAATCCTGCCAGTGAAGATAATGACTACGTGGCAAAGAGTCTGACGGGACAGACAATTTCACAGGGCAACCAGACCTATACCTTCGACGTGACGGTCAACGGCGATACAGTTCCTGAGTTTGATGAGACTTTCTTCGTCACCCTGAGCAATGTTACCGGCGCGGCTGTCGCGGACAGTCAGGGTATGGGCACGATCACCAACGATGACGGCGTAACGGTCGTCATCAGCCAGATTTATGCGGGCGGTGGAACGACCGGAGCGCAATATCGAAATGATTTCGTCGAACTCTTTAACCGTAGCAACGCGGCGATTGATGTCAGCGCATGGTCGGTACAGACTGCCACCGCCACCGGAACTGCATGGACAGTTGTGCGGCTCTGCCCTGTCGGTCAGACGTGCTCGATTCAGGCAAAAGGATACTATCTGATTCAGCTAGGGTCTGACGGCGCTGTCGGAGCCCTTCTGCCGACACCGGACGCGACAGGAACGGCTAATCGGGCAGTCGGCGGGGGTAAGGTAGCACTGGTTAATAACACGACGGCGTTAAGCGGCAGCGCTGCGGGCACAACTCCATTGGGCGGGGCCACCTGCCCGACTGCTAATACCGCCGGTGTCATAGATTTTGTGGGCTACGGCAACGCCACCTGTTTCGAGGGCAGCAATCCGGCCCCTGTACAAACCAACACCACCGCTGACCTGAGACTCAACAACGGCTGCACGGATACGAATAATAACTTGGCGGATTTTGCTACCGGCGCTCCTAACCCACGCAACAGCACCACCGGCGGGACGAACAACTGTCCATAGAGGATAAAAGCCGAGGCTGAAGACCGAAGCGCTCGCTGTTAATCTTACGAGGTTAACGGCGAGCGTTCAGTTTCGAGAGGCAGAAAACCTCCACACTCCCTTTTCCCAGCTCGTCATCCCACCTTGAAAGTCAGCTTTATCTTAATGAAAGCGTACTATATCCATGCAAAAATTGATTATAACGGCGTGTGAGCAGACTAAATCATCGCGTAAGGTGACTAAATCACTGCGAGAGACGACTAAAGCAGCGCGAAAGTTGAGTAAAACACTGTGAGAGGAAGCTAAATCAGCGTGAGAGATGACTGATGCAGCGTGAAAGGTGGTTCAATCAGGATGAAAGACGACTAAATCAGTGCGAAAGTTTATTAAAACAGCGCGAAAGATGGCTCATACAGGGCCGAACGGAGCAAATGCCGGTCTTGAAACAGGCTCGGTGAGCGCTTTATCTCTAACGGATAAGGGGTTTGCTCCGAATTCATCCTGAATTTAGCGCAGTACGCCCGTTAAGGGACTGGACGCGCTGGCGTAGAGGCGTCGGGGCATGCGGCCTGCGAGGTAGGCTAATCGCCCTGCCTCTATGGCGAGGCGCATGGCCTGTGCCATCCGTTCTGAATCCCGCGCTTCCGCAATCGCCGTATTCATCAGGACGGCATCCGCGCCAAGCTCCATGGCAATCGCCGCGTCGCTGGCAGTCCCGACCCCCGCGTCAACGATAATCGTCGCGTCCGGCAACTGCTCGCGCATGATCATGAGGTTCGCGGGGTTCTGCACGCCCAGACCCGACCCGATAGGCGCAGCCAGAGGCATCACGGCGGCGCATCCGGCGTCCAGCAGTTTCTTCGCCATAATCAGATCGTCGTTAAAATACGGCAGCACCGTGAAGCCTTCTTTGACCAGCTGGCGCGCGGCTTCAAGCGTCTGCTCGTTGTCCGGGAAAAGCGTCGTCTGATCGCCTATGACTTCCAGCTTGATGAGGTCTGTCTCAAGCGCTTCGCGCGCGAGCCGCGCCGTGCGGACGGCTTCTTCAGCCGTATAGCACCCGGCGGTGTTCGGCAAGATAACAAGCGACGGATTTAGATGATCGAGGAAAGATTCCTGGCTTCGGTCTGTGAGCGGGACGCGGCGCACCGCCACCGTCACCATCTCAGCGCCCGACGCGACGTGCGCCGCCTTCATCTCCTCATAGCTTCGATATTTTCCCGTGCCGATAATCAAACGCGACGTGAACACGCGCCCCGCAATCTCAAAGCCCTGACTCGATCTCTCGACCAAAGATGACGCGACAGAAGACATAATAGCTCAGACACTCTCCCTTTAATCTTTACCCTGACTTTACACCCGAACCCGGTGAATGAAAAGCAAGGATGAAGGATGAAGGCGGAAGGATGAAAGCGAGGCTACGTTGATTGAATCATTCAATTAACATTATCACCTTTTCATCCTTCATCCTTCATCCTTGCTTTCTACCCACCGCCGACGAAGTGGACGATCTCTATGCGGTCGCCTTCCTCAAGCGTGGTGCGCGGCCAGTCGGCGCGGCGCACGACCGTTTGGTTAAGCTCGACGGCCAGACGCTCGGGTGCGAGCGACAGGTGTTCGATTAGCTCGAAGAGCGTCATGCGCTCTTTGACCTCGCGCGACTCGCCATTGATTTCGACCTGCAAGCTTTGCAAACTCCTTCAGGAGGGATGAACGATGCGGCGCATCTCTATATCCTCGCCCTCGCTCGTGGCGCGTATGAGAATCGCCGCTCGCCCGGTGGTAAAACGCGGGAGGGCCGCGAACACGATGGCGATTCCGTCGCGGTCTGTTCTGGCGGAGCTGATGACGGGGCGAAAAGTCGTCCCCAGAATCTTTAAAGTGATAGTGGCATCGGGGACAGCATCCCTTGCTTCAGCCGTTCCACGACTCAGACGAACCCGCAAAGTGACAAACTCGCCTCCGTGCAGTTCTCTCTCTTCAAGCAAGCCCAGATGAAGCGCAGGCGTCTCAGGCCGTGCCGGAGCGGCTTTCGGAGGCGAAGGCTCGGCAGTCGCGACGGGCTGGGGCGGCGTCGTCATGACGGGCGAAGGTGTGTTGACGGGCTGCGGAGTGATGACCGGCGGAGGCGTCATGACGGGCTGTGGCGTTGGCGGCAATTCAGCAGCAGGCGTGGCCGTCACGGGAGGTGTAACTACCGGTGTTTTCTCGGCCTCTACTGCGGGTCTCGCCGGCTTCGCCTGCGCGGCGCGCCCGCTCATCTGCTTGAGGTCTTCAAGGCGGCCAGCGTTGATGGCCGCGCAGATCAGCTTGTGCTGGCGTTGGAGGCGTTCGGCGAGCGTCTGCTCGTTGAATCCCTTGGCGATCAGATCATCGTAGGGCGAGCGTTTGCTGGCGAGGATTGCTCCACCCGAGTAGACCAGCGAGAGGATCAGCGGCGTCTCCAACCCCTTGTCCTCCGTCTGCACATGGTAGGTGATGCCCTGATACTCTACATCTGTGTTGAATCCGGTGATCACAGTTGTTCGATTATTTCCGACGTGCCGCTCTTATATCTCAGAATCACGATGCCGGTGAGTTGCGCTTCTGTGAACAGTAACATAGCCGTTTTCGGACGGTCAATCTCCTTCACAAAAAGGGGTTTGGCCCGCCTAAAGCGAGGCTTGACAGCCACACTCGCTTGAACTAGGATGAGCTTGTACCATGATTCTCAATCTCCACGTGAGGCCGTTTCACCCTGAAGTTTCGGGGCGAAGCGGCGGGCAAGCGTAGGCTCGCAGGGGGTGCGTGTGTTCGAGCTGAAAGCATATCTGCCGATACTGCTCATCTTCATAGTCGCGGCTGGCTTTGCCGTCACCAACGTGCTTTTGTCGCAGATGGTGGGCCAGCGCAAACAGACGCGCACGAAGCTGATGCCCTACGAGTGCGGCAAAGACCCGGTCGGGTCTGCGCGCGAGAGATTCTCGGTCAAGTTTTACCTGATCGCGATGATCTTCATCCTCTTCGACATAGAGGTCATCTTTCTCGTGCCGTGGGCCGTCGTCTTCAAGACGCTCGCAGGGCCGGAGTACGGGCTGGGCCGGCTCATCTATTGGGAGATGATTCTGTTCGTCGCGCTGTTGCTGGTCGGGTACGTTTATGTTCTACAGAAAGGCGCTTTCGATTGGGGAGAGCGCGCTCGACGTGAGGCTCAAGCCGAGGCCCGCGCGCTGACCGATCTCAGAAAGTCGGAAACAACGACGCCCGCGCAACGCGCCGCCTGATCGAGACACCTAAGGATTATATGGGACTCGAAAACGTAATTGCCGAAGCTTTACCGGAAGTATTAACGACGCGGCTGGACTCGCTCATCAACTGGGCGCGCAAGTCCAGCCTGTGGCCCGCGACCTTCGGGCTCGCCTGCTGCGCTATAGAGATGATGAACGCCACCAGCTCGCGCAACGACCTGGCGCGGTTCGGCTCCGAAGTCTTTCGCGCCAGCCCCCGCCAGGCCGACGTGATGATCGTTTCGGGCCGAGTCTCGCGCAAGATGGCCCCCGTCTTAAGACGCATCTACGACCAGATGCCAGAACCGAAGTGGGTCATCTCGATGGGCGCGTGCGCGACCTCCGGCGGCGTCTTCGACAACTATGCGATCGTGCAGGGCGTGGACAAGATCGTTCCCGTCGACGTTTACATACCGGGTTGTCCGCCGCGCCCCGAGATGCTGATTCACGCCGTCATGATGCTGCAGGATAAGGTGATGAAGGAATCCGTGCGTGATCGTAAGGACGTGATACCGGAGGAGGCGCGCGAGGCCGTGCCGCCGGGAACGCTGCCGGGCTCAGGCGTGTCGGCGACCAACGAGGCCGCCGCGCAGCAGACTTCTTCGCGCCCTTACACGATTGCGTCGAGGCACGAGCGTCGCCGCTCGTCCTGAGTGATTGTTCAGACAAACGAAGCTTTTCAGCGACAAATTTGGGTCAGGTGCAAGACTAGACTTCTTTTGCGACATGTCACAAGAAACAGAGCAAGCAGGGCGTCCTGACGCGCAGGCTGAGATCGAGCAGACTAACGCCGCAACGCCGTCGCCGCTGGTGACGGCGTTGCAGCATGGACACGCCGATTGGGTCAGCCATGTCATAGAAGCCTTCGGGGAGGTGACGGTCGTCGTCCCTCGTGAGCATATCGTCGAGGTCTGCTCGTTTCTGAAGACGGCGCCCGGTCTGGAGTTTAATTTTCTCTCGGACATCTGCGGCGCTGATCGTGGGCCGGAAGAAGAGCCGCGCTTCGAGGTCAACTATCATCTCTTCTCGACGACGCGTCATCATCGCCTGCGCCTGAAAGTAGTGCTTAACGAAGAGGACGCGCATGTTCCGTCCGTGACCGGCGTGTGGCGCACGGCCAACTGGCATGAGCGCGAGACCTATGACCTGTTCGGTGTGATTTTCGACGACCATCCTGATCTGCGGCGGATACTCCTGCCGGACGATTGGGAGGGCCATGCGCTTCGCAAGGATTTTCCGCTGCGCGGCTATGAGCCGTACAGCCTGACTTGATTATCAATGGCAACTCTTCCGCCGCAATTTGAAATCGTTGATCGTCCGCTGGACACGCAGATGACGATCTCAATGGGGCCGCAGCACCCCTCGACGCACGGCGTGCTGCGTCTTGAGCTGGTGCTTGACGGGGAGATGATCGTTCGCGCCACGCCCGACATAGGCTATCTGCACACGGGCATGGAGAAGCTCTTCGAGTATAAGAAGTATCAGCAGGGCATAGTCATCACAGACCGGATGGATTATCTGAATCCGCTCGGCAACAACCTGGCCTACGTGATGGCGGTCGAAAAGCTGCTCGGGCTGGAAATCCCCGAGCGCGCGCAGACGATTCGCGTGCTGATGTGCGAGCTGCAGCGCATCGCCTCGCATCTGGTCTGGCTCGGCACGCACGCCCTCGACATCGGCGCGATGACCGTCTTCTTCTACTGCTTCCGCGAGCGCGAGAAGATTCTCAACCTGATAGAGGCGGCGTCGGGCGGACGGCTGACCCCCTCATATTTTCGCATCGGCGGCTTGATGATGGATCTGCCTTCGGGATTCGAGCGACGCTGCAAGCAGTTCACGGATGCTTTCCCGAAGGCGGTTGACGAATTCCACACGCTGCTGACGGGCAACACGATCTTTCAGAATCGCACGCAGGGCGTGGGACGCATCAGCGCCGAGGACGCCATTGATTGGGGTCTCTCAGGCCCATGCCTGCGCGGCAGCGGAGTCGAGATAGACATTCGTCGCGTCAATCCGTACACGGGTTATGAGACCTATGACTTTGAAGTGCCGGTCGAGCAGGGCGGCGATGTCTGGGCGCGTTACATGGTACGCATGTGCGAGATGAGAGAGTCGCACAAGATCGTCTTGCAGGCGTTGTCGAGATTGAAGCCCGGCCCTGTTAAAGCCGATGCGCCGAAGGTCGTGCTGCCTGATCGCGAAGCGATGAAGACGCACATGGATGCGCTCATACATCATTTCCTGATCGTCACCGAGGGCTTCGACGTTCCGGCGGGCGAGGTCTATCACCCGATTGAAGGCTCGAAGGGAGAGCTGGGCGTCTACGTTAAGTCCGACGGTGGGCCAAAGCCCGCGCGCGTTCATGTGCGCGGCCCGAGCTTCGTTAATCTCTCGGCGCTGCCGCAACTGTGCGAGGGCGAGATGATCGCAGATGTGGTCGCCATCATAGGCTCGCTCGACATCGTGCTCGGAGAAATAGACAGATAGGGGTGCAGGCCCGTGTGTCAGGGGCCGGATAAAACGTCTTCCCTGACAACCCAGCCCCCGCAACCCCCGACCACTGACTTTTATGTCTCAGCAATTTACGCCGAACAACCCTTTGCCGCAGGAGGCGAAAGTCCCCGCGGAGATGGCTGTCTTTTCGCCGCAGGTCGAAGCGGAGATTGACGGGCATCTCGCCAAGTATCCGCCTGATCGTAAACGCTCGGCGATTCTGCCGTTGATGTTCATCGTGCAGCGCGAGCGCGGCGGCTATCTTGACCCGCCGGGCGTGGCCTATCTGGCAGACCGTCTGGGCGTGCGTATCACGGACATCTGGGAGGTCGCGACCTTCTATTCGATGATCAATACTGAGCCTGTCGGTAAGTATCACCTGCAGATATGTAAGACGCTTTCGTGCAAGATACTGGGTGCGAACAAGGTCACGGCGCAGTGTATGGAGAGGCTCGGCATCAAGCCGGGCGAGACGACCGCCGACGGGCTTTTCTCAATCTCGGAGGTCGAGTGCCTCGGCTCCTGCGGGACAGCTCCGATGATGCAGATTGGCTTTGATTATTACGAGAACCTGACGACCGAAAAGGTTGACGAGATAATCGAGAAGTGCCGCAGCGGGCAGCTGGGTAACGGCGTGCGGTAAAGCTTCCCGCGCCTCCGGCTTATTCGAGAATTTCCGTTTAGAGAGACGATTATGTTTATCGGTGCTATCGGCTGCGAGCCTCTTCAGCTACGGCGCGTGAATCTGGAAAACTCCGCGTCGCTCGAAGTCTATCGCAGCAACGGCGGGTATGAAGCCCTGAACAAAGTGCTGACTTCCATGTCGCCGGATGACGTGATCGCGGAGGTGAAGAAGTCCGCCTTGAGGGGACGCGGTGGCGCTGGCTTTCCCACCGGCATGAAATGGAGTTTCGTGCCGAAGGATTCGCCCAAGCCCAAGTACGTGGTCTGTAACGCTGACGAGTCAGAGCCGGGGACTTTCAAAGACCGCTACCTGATGGAGCGCGACCCGCACATGCTTATTGAAGGGATGCTGATCGCGGCTTACGCGCTCGGCTCTCACGTGACCTACTGCTACACGCGCGGCGAGTATCGCTACCTGATAGAGATTATGGATCGCGCGATTGCGGAGGCGCGCGCGGCTGGTCTGGTCGGCGAAAACATCTCGGGCTCGAACTTCTCGTGCGAGGTCTATACGCACTCGGGCGCGGGCGCGTACATCTGCGGCGAGGAGACGGCCCTTTTGAATTCGCTCGAAGGCTTGCGCGGACACCCGCGCATGAAACCGCCCTTCCCCGCCATCGCCGGTCTCTACGGCTGCCCGACGGTCGTCAATAACGTCGAGACGCTGACGGCTGTGCCGGACATAATCAAGATGGGCGGCGAGGCCTATCAAAAGCTGGGGACGGAAAAGAGCGGCGGCACGAAGGTGTGGTCTGTCTCGGGCCACGTCAATCGTCCGGGCGTTTATGAGCTTCCGATGGGCTACGACGACATGGAGAAGTTCATCATGGAAGACTGCGGCGGCATCCGCGACGGCAAAAAACTGAAGGCCGTGATACCGGGCGGCTCAAGCGTCTACATCATGCCCGCCTCGGACATTCTGGGCAAAGACGTGAAGATGGACTACGAGGGACTGGTGGCCGCAGGCTCTATGGTCGGCTCCGGCGGCTTTATCGTGATGGACGAGACGGTTGATATCTTTGAATCAACGAAGAACCTGATCGAGTTTTACAAGCATGAGTCGTGCGGCTGGTGTACGCCCTGCCGCGAGGGCACGGACTGGCTCGTCAAGATTTTCAAACGCATCGCGCGCGGCGAAGGCCGCCCCGAAGACGCGCAATTGATACTCGACCTGTGCGACAACATAGAGGGCAAGTCTTTCTGCCCGCTCGGCGACGCCGCCGCGTGGCCCATTCAATCGGCGATCAAAAAATTCCCTGACGACTTCAAGCGACACCTGATGCCGATTGTAGAGACGGAGACAGCAACGGTTTAGGAATCGCGGATTTTGGATTAAGGAAGACACGAGGCGCTTCTACAGTCCGCTCACAGATTTGGAATTTGAAGCGATTAACATGTCCACAGAATTAGTAAAAGTCACGATCAACGGCCAGGAGTTTCAGGTTGAGAAGGGCTCGCGCCTGATCGACGTGTGCCGCGAGAAGGGCAACGACATTCCCTCCTTCTGCTACTACTCGGATTTGGCCCTACAGGCTTCCTGCCGCATGTGCCTCGTGCGTATAGAGAAGATGCCGAAGTTGCAGACCTCCTGCACGATCACATGCACGGACGGCATGATCGTGACGACTAGGAGCGAGGAGATTGAGAAGGCCCAGCGGGCGATGGTGGAGTTTTTGCTGGCTAACCATCCGCTGGATTGCCCCGTCTGTGATCGCGGCGGCGAGTGCGAGTTGCAGGAGATGGCCTTCGATTGGGGCGGGCTCGAAGAGCGTTTCACAGAGCGCAAGAATTATGCGCCCGAAAAATATCTTTCACCCATGGTCGCCAACGACCCGCAGCGCTGCATTCTCTGCAAGCGCTGCACGCGCGTGTGCGACGAGTGGATGGGCGAGGACGCGATTGAGGCGGGCGGGCGCGGGGCCAATACGGTCATCGGAACTTACGGCGGCTGGCTCAACTGCTCGCAGTGCGGCAACTGCATAGAGGTCTGTCCGACCGGAACCTTGCTCGATGCGACCTATCGCCATCAGGCTCGTCCGTGGGAGCAGTCGCAGACCATCTCGACCTGCACCTACTGCTCGGACGGCTGCGAAATGTCCCTTGGCTCACGCGCCGGCGAGCTGATGCGTATAGTCGCGCGCGACCGCTACGTCAACGGCCACAACGGCGAATTCCTGTGCATCAAGGGGCGCTTCGGCCATCCCTTCGTCAATCACGAAGAGCGCCTGCGAACCCCCTTGATCCGCTATAAGAAGGGCGGCAAGCTGATTCCTGCGACGTGGGACGAAGCGATTCGCTTCACGGCCACAAAGCTGGACGCCGTCGCCGAAAAATACGGCGCTTCAGCCATAGGCGTAGTCGGCAGCCCGCGCATCACTAACGAGTCCCTTTACGCGCTGCACAAATTCGCCACCGAAGTTGTCGGCACTGACAACTACACGGCCACGGATGCCTTCAGCCTGCAACCCTTCTTCGACAACCTCGCAGGGCCGCTCGCCACGCACCGCGACATACGCCACGCGAAGACGATTCTTTTGATCGGCGGCGAGCCCGAAGAGTTGCAGCCCTTCACGGGCAAGCAGATTCGTCAGGCTGTCCGTAACGGCGGCGCGCAGCTTCTCATCGTCAACAGTGTTCCCATCCGCCTCAAGCAACAGGCAGCGAAATTCCTGCACGTCCGACGGGGCACGGAGGAAGCGGTCGTGCTGGCAATCGCTAATCAGGCCCACAACAAGCTCGCGGCGCAGAAGGCGGGCGTCGAAGAGATTGAGCTGATCGAGCTGCGCCGCGCCCTGACCGGAACCGAAGGCGATCTGGTCATTATGTTCGGCGGCGAGCTTGGGCCGGAAGCACAGGCCGTGGTCGGGCAGCTTCCGCACACCTTCTCACGCGAGTCCAGACGCGTGCTGCTGCACCCGCTTCCCCTCTACAACAACAGCGTCGGCGCGCATGACATAGGGCTGATGCGCGGGCACATGAGCGCGACCGAGATGCTCGGCGCTGCGGGCGACGCTGTACGCGCGATGTACGTGGCGGGCAGTTTCCTTCCCGAGCATTCGGCGCAGCAAGGGCTCTCGAAGCTGGACTTTCTAGTCGTTCAGGAGCTTTTCGAGACGGAGACGACGGCCCACGCCGATGTCGTGCTTCCCGCCGCGTCCTGGGCCGAAAGTGACGGCACGTTTACGAATAATGACGGGCTCGTGCAGCGCGTGCGCCAATCCATCCCGCCCGTTCACCAGTCCAGACAGGACTGGGTGATTACCTCGCAACTGGCGAAGGAGCTGGGCGTCGATTTCGGTTTCCAGATGTCTGCCAGCGCCGTCTTCAAGGAGATAGCCGAGCGCGTGCCCGCTTACGAGGGGCTGCGCTACCCGCTGCTGAAAGACGAGAGCAAGCCCGTTCAGGCCAAACACACGATTGCCGAAAAGAATGATCTCTCGCGTGAGCTTGAGAGCATGCGCGCGCGCGTCGAAGCCATGGCCGAGACGGCGGAGAAGATCATGGGCACGCCGGAGGTCGGGCACGAGTTGTTCAAGCCCGGGACATTGACGGGCAAAGTCCCGCAATTCCACCTGCTCGCCGCCGGCAACCCTGAGCCGCCGACGGTGGCGATTTCACCCCTTTACCAGATTACGATTGACGGCGGACTGCAACGCCGCAGCGAAGCCGTAGCGGCAGGAGACTGAATAGCAAGGATGAAGGCGGAAGGATGAAGGATGAAGTAAAAACCATTGAGTGAATACTCAACGAAGCGATGATTCAACAATTCATCCTTCATCGTTGCCGCCTTCATCCTTTAGTTATTATGGACTGGAATAATCCATTCATTCACACCGGGTTGAAATTGACCGGCATCATGATCGCCTTCGCGGTGGTGATGGGCGTTGTGGCCTATACGGTGCTGGCCGAGCGCCGTGTGCTGGCGTTGATTCAGGGGCGGCTTGGCCCAAACCGCGTCGGCTACGGCGGGATGCTTCAACCGCTTGCGGACTTGCTCAAGTTCATCTTCAAAGAAGATATCATCCCGGACAAGTCAACGAAGTTCATCTATTTTCTGGCGCCGATCATCGCGACGACCACGGCCCTGATGACCATCATCGTCTACCCGTTCGGGCCTGCGGTCAACATTCCCTTCCTCGGCTGGTCTGTGCAGCTCGTCGTCACGCGTTTCGATGTCGCGCTGCTCTATGTGCTCGGCATCACGTCGGTCGGGGTCTACGGCATCGCTCTGGCCGGGTGGTCTTCAAATAACAAGTACAGCCTGATGGGCGGACTACGCTCTTCCGCGCAACTTATCTCCTACGAGTTGTCGCTCGGGCTGGCGCTGATCGGGGTGGTGCTGCAATCGGGCACGCTCGATCTATACAGCATCGTCGAGCAGCAGTACGGTGTTCAGGGGATGGGCTGGTACATCTTCTGGGTTCAGCCTCTGGGGTTCATCATCTATCTGATCTCGGCGATTGCGGAGACCAACCGCGTTCCGTTCGACCTGCCGGAGGCGGAGACGGAGCTGGTCGCGGGCTTTCACACGGAGTACAGCGCGATGAAGTTCGCGCTCTTCTTCATGGCCGAGTACATCAATATGTTCACGGTCTCGATGCTGGCGACGACGCTTTTCCTGGGCGGCTGGAACGGCCCTTTCGTCAAGCAACTGCCGTGGCTCGGGGTCTTCTATTTTCTGGGCAAGGTCATCTTCTTCCTGTTCCTGTACATCTGGCTGCGCGGGACGCTGCCGCGCTTTCGTTTCGACCAGTTGATGAGCTTCGGGTGGAAATTCCTGCTCCCGGCAGCCATCTTCAACATTATCCTGACAGCGACCCTGCAGATTTCAGGGGTCATCGATGCCGTCAACAGTTTCTTTAAGGCGACGCTTGGCTTTCTCGGGTAGAAACCGTTTTGGATTTTAGATACTGGATTTTGGAATGGTGCGCGCCGCAGGCCGGGCGCTTTGCTTCTAAGATTCATGAAGTGTCAATCTAAAATCCAAAATCCAAAATGTAGAGTATGCTGACTCTTCTCTTTATACTTTTCGCCGGGCTCGCCATCGGTTGTGCGGTGGCGATGGTCGCGCAGCGTAATCCGCTCTACAGCGCGATCTCTTTGGTTGGCGTCTTCATCTCGCTCGCGTCGCTTTATGTGATGCTGGCCGCGCCCTTTATCGCCGCCGTGCAGATCATCGTCTACGCGGGCGCGATTATGGTGCTGGTCATCTTCGTCATCATGCTCCTGAATGTCGAGGAGGAAGATCACGCCAGCCTGCGACCGCGCTATTTGGTTCCGGCGGCGATTGTGATGGCGGCAATGCTCTTTGCCGAGGCGGCTTTTATCATCTACTTCGTCGGGGACTCGCGCAATACTCCCGTGACCAATACTTCGGACGTGGGCCTGACGATGTCCATCGGCACGGGGCTCTTTACGATCTACCTTCTGCCGTTCGAGATCACCTCTATTCTGCTTCTGATGGCGATTGTCGGCGCGATGACGCTGGCGCGTCGGGGCGGGCTTCTTTCGGAGGGTGCGCGCGTCGTTCCCGGCATGCAGGTTCTGCCCAGAAGCATCGTTGACAAGAGCTCGGTCGGCGATGCAGCGCCCGTCGTGACACATACGACCGACGAGGCGGCGGCGCTGCTTGAAGGGCCGGTGGGCACACGCGCACAAACACGCATCAAGGATTCAGAACTGGATTGAAAAAGCTATGACTCCGCAACTGTCCTGGTATCTGGCGCTCTCCGCCATCCTGTTCACGATTGGCGTGGTCGGCGTCATCATCAAGCGCAACGTCATCTCGATGTTCATGTGCATCGAGCTGATGCTGAACGCCGTCAACCTGACCTTCGTCGCTTTTTCCAGCTTCTTCAAGGACGTGTCGGGCCAGCTCTTCGTCTTTATCGTGATGACGGTGGCGGCGGCTGAGGCTGCCGTCGGCCTCGGGATTATCCTCGCTATTTTCCGTAACCGCGAGTCGCTGGATGTGGACGAGGCGAATATTCTGAAGTTATAGACCGTTCGATTTGTGGCGAGTTATGCCGGAAAACAATCTCCTCAGCCTGATTATCTTTGCGCCGCTCCTGGGCGCAGCCGTCAACTGGTTCGTGGGCCGTCGCCTGCGTAGCGAAGCCTTTATCGGCGCGGTCGCCTGCGGGTCGGTCGCCGTCTCCGCCATCGTCGCCTTTCTCATAGCGCTCAAGCCGGACGGCGCGCTCCGTGCCGGCGCGCCGGTTATGGATCACCTCTGGACGTGGATTAACGCCGGGGGCTTTCGCGCAGACTTCGGCCTCGCGATGGATCGCTTAAGCGGCATCTACGCGCTCTTCATCACCTTCGTCGGGCTTCTGATACACATTTTCGCGACCGGGTACATGCACGGCGACAGGGGCTTTTATCGCTTCTTCGCGTACCTGAATCTCTTCATGTTCTCGATGCTGACGCTTATCTTGGCCGACAATTTTCTGTTGATGTTCGTCGGCTGGGAAGGCGTCGGGCTCTGCTCATATCTCCTGATCGGTTACTACACTGACCGCCGTGAGGCCGGAGACGCTGCGAAGAAGGCTTTCATCGCCAACCGGGTCGGCGACTGGGGAGTCGTCCTCGGCATCATGCTCATCTTCTTTCTGACGGGCACGATCAGCTTTTTCCCCAAGCCGGGGATGGAGAGCGCGCTACAGATCATAGGCGGCATGTCGGTCGAGCCTTTCACATGGCAGGCGCTCACGGCAGGCGGCATCACGTCCATCGCCATCCTTCTCTTTATCGGAGCAACGGGCAAGTCCGCGCAGATACCGCTTTTCGTCTGGCTGCCGGACGCGATGGCCGGGCCGACGCCCGTCTCCGCGCTCATTCACGCCGCGACGATGGTGACGGCTGGCGTGTACATGATCGTGCGCTGTTCGGCTATCTACACGCACGCGCCCACGGCTATGTTCATCGTCGCCATCATTGGCGCGGCCACGGCGCTGTTTGCCGCCACCATCGGGCTCGCACAGAATGACATTAAGAAAGTGCTGGCCTATTCGACCATTTCGCAGCTCGGCTACATGATGCTCGCCTGCGGTGTGGGCGCGTTCGTCGCCGCCATCTTCCACGTCATGACGCACGCCTTCTTCAAGGCGCTGCTCTTCCTTGGCTCGGGCTCGGTGATTCACGGCATGCATCATGAGCAGGATATGCGGCGCATGGGTGGGCTGCGGAAATACATGCCCATCACTTTCATGACGATGTTGACGGGCTGGCTGGCGATCAGCGGCATCCCCATCTTCGCCGGGTTCTTCTCCAAGGATGAGATTCTTTGGAAGACATGGAGCGCCGCGGGCATAGGGTTCGAGAGCGGATTCGGTAAAGTCTTATGGGTCGTCGGTGCGCTGACCGCCCTGCTCACCGCCGTCTACATGACGCGACTGATGTTGATGACCTTCTGGGGTGCGGAGAGATTCCGCGAGGCGCACGCCGGAGGACAGGCTGACGAAGCTCATGCTCACGCCTACGACGAGGACGAAGCGCCGCACGACGCTCACACGGCATCGGCTGGCGACCGCCCGCATCATGAGCCGGGCGATGAAGTAGTCAGTCCGGCAGCGCACCACGAGGACACTCATGCTGCGGACGAGCACGCAGGCGAGCATGCTCATCATGAGCCGCAC
Organism: Pyrinomonadaceae bacterium; assembly: GCA_036389675.1. GTDB lineage: Bacteria > Acidobacteriota > Blastocatellia > Pyrinomonadales > Pyrinomonadaceae > DASQYE01. The sequence continues at coordinate 72,464 of DASVWI010000028.1, read as the reverse complement.
GAATCACCCTGGACGATGACCGTGCCGCTCATCATTCTCGCCGTTCTTTCGACCTTCGGGGGGCTCGTCGGCATCCCCTACGCCCTGAGCGGCGGGCACATTCCAAACTACTTCGAGCACACGCTTGAGCCCGCCATCGCGCACGCGCCGGAAACGCCGGAAGGCACAGGCGAGGGGGTGGGTGGGCGCGGCGGCGAACACGAAGCGCCGCGATTCCTTTCGCCTACGCCGCAGCCGCACGACGGCGCATCGCCCCTCTCAGTCGGCGAGGGCTCGCAGCATGAGCCCTCCGCCGAGCAGGTGCATACGCCCGCAGAGGTGCGCGCGGAGATCATGTTCTCGGTCATCTCGGTTTTGATTGCGATGACAGGCATCGGCATCGGCTGGGCTCTGTTCGGCAGACGCCCGCTGACGGCTATGCCGCGAGTGCTGGAAAACAAGTATTACGTGGACGAGATATACGACGCGGCGATTATCAATCCGATCAAAGTAGGCTCGCGCGAAGGTCTCTGGAAGCTCTTTGACGTGGCAGTCATCGACGGCATCGTCAACGGCTTGGGACGGGGCATAACGCAGATCGGCGCGGTGGTTCGTTATCTTCAGATCGGTTTCGTTCGCAGCTACGCAGCCGTTATCCTGCTCGGCGCGCTCGTCGTCATAGGCTATATCGTGTATTCAGGTTTCCCGATATTCACGCTTCACTAGTCGCCCTTATGCAGCAATATTTGCTCACAGCCTTGATTCTGCTTCCGCTCATTGGCGCGCTCGCGGCCATCGGCCACAACTTTGTGCCCTACCGTCGCGAGACGCATTACCGCTGGATTGCGCTCTCGTTCTCGCTCGCGACCTTCGCGCTCTCTCTGCTGCTGCTCACGGGCGGCGGCTACGGGACGGGATTTCGCTTCGAGCGAAACGTGACGTGGATTGGAGCGATCAACGCCAACTATCACATAGGGGTGGACGGCATCAGCCTGTGGCTGGTGCTGCTGACGACGCTGCTCGTGCCCATCTCTATCGTTTCGAGCTGGCGCGCGGTGGAAAAGCGTGTGCTTTCATTCTACGTCTTTCTGCTGGTGCTGGAGTCGGCGATGATCGGCGTCTTCGTCTCGCTCGACCTGCTGGTCTTCTATCTCTTCTTTGAAGCCTCGCTCGTGCCGATGTTCTTCCTGATCGGCATCTGGGGCGGGCAGCGGCGCATCTACGCGGCGACCAAGTTCTTCATCTACACGGCTGTCGGAAGCCTTCTGATGCTGGTCGGCATCATCGCGCTTTACTACATTTACGGCTCGTTCGATTACGTCGCCATCCTCGGCGCGATGAAAAACGGGGGAGGCATCGCCGCGCGCTCGCCGCGGGCGGAGGCGCTGCTGTTCCTCGCCTTCGCTTTCGCTTTCTGCATCAAGGTTCCGCTCTTTCCGCTTCACACGTGGCTGCCGGACGCGCACACGGAAGCGCCCACGGCTGGCTCAGTCATTCTCGCGGGCGTGCTGCTCAAGATGGGCACTTACGGGCTGCTGCGCTTTAACCTTGCGCTGTTCCCCGTTGCCGCGCGTGATTTCGCGCCGTTCATTATCACGCTCGCCATCATAGGCATTATCTACGGCGCGCTGGTAGCGATGGTGCAGCCGGACGTTAAGCGGCTGGTCGCGTATTCGTCAGTGAGCCACATGGGATTCGTCGTGCTGGGCCTGTTCTCGTTTACGGAGATAGGGATGCAGGGCGCGCTCTACCAGATGCTCAATCACGGCGTCTCGACGGGCGCGCTCTTTTTGATGGTCGGGATGATCTACGAGCGCAGGCACACGCGCATGATCGCGGACTTCGGAGGACTGGCGACCGTCATGCCATGGTTCTCCGCCTTCTTCGTTTTCTCGTCGCTCTCCTCCATCGGCCTGCCCTTCCTGAACGGCTTCGTCGGAGAGTTTTTGATCATGCTCGGGATGTGGATGTCCGGGTTTCAGTGGGCATGGGTGGCGACGATGTTTGCCGGGACGGGCGTGATCTGGGCGGCAGTTTACATGTTGTGGATGTTGCAGCGCGTCGTCTTCGGGCACATACGCCACCCCGAGAACGCTCGCTTGTCTGATCTCAACGCGCGCGAGCTGGCGCTTCTAGCGCCGCTGCTCATACTGATGCTGTTCATGGGCGTTTACCCGAAAGTGTTTCTGGAACGCTCGCGCGAGAGCGTGGCCGCCGTGCGCTCTATACTCGGCACGCAGCAGGGGAGCATTTCCGCGCCCGTCGAAGCGCACAATGTAAGCAGCGAGTCGCGCTAGAGATTCTCTATGAAAAGAGTGCTCGCATCTTTTTTGACTGTGGCCTGCGTGCTCTGTGCGGCGGTTTTTTCGGCGCGCGCCACTCAAACGCTCAACACCGCCCCGAGCGAAGTCTTTATCAAGCTGCGCGGGATAGACGGCAAGATGTACGACGTGGCGGAGATGAAGGGCAAGGTCGTGCTCGTATCCTTCGGCGCGACGTGGTGCACGCCCTGCACGACGGAGCTGCATGCGCTCGAAGAGTTGCAGAATGAATACCGCGACAAGCCCGTCAGGTTTCTCTGGGTCAGCCTCGACCAGCGCGAGCACATGTCCGACAGAGACCTGCGCGACTTCGCCAAGGACAAAAAGATTTCATTCACGGTGTTGCGCGACGCGACGCAGTTGACCTATGCGCAGTTTTCGCCGAGCATTCGCCTTCCCTTCGTCATCTTCTTCGACAGGGAAGGGCGACTCGCCAAGCCGCGACAGGTCGGGATGGCTCAGCCGGAAGAGTATAAAAAGATCATCCGCGATAACCTGAACAAGCTTTTGACGGCGGACGCGGGCAATCAAGCGCCGCCGAGCGCCGAGTAAGCCCGCGGGCTCTATTTGAAACAGATGAACCTTTGTATCGCATTTCAACTCTTAAACGCCGACCTTAACTTCGGGCTCATTCTGCCGGAGTTGATCGTCTGCTTTGTGGCCGTGCTGGTGATGTTCGTTGACGCCTTCGCGCGACCGCGGCAGCGATGGCTGACGGGCACGATCTCGCTCGTGGGCCTCGCGGCGGCTGCCGCGGCCTGTGTCTGGATGTGGGCGGCGTGGGCGGGGGCGGGAGCGCCGCTCGTGCAGGGCGGAACATTTAACGGCATGATCGTGCTCGACGGGCTGCGCCTGAGCTTTACGCTGATCTTCCTCTTAGTCTCCGCGCTCACGATACTGATTTCCATGGTCTGGGTTGAAGGCGAAGACCTGCCGGCGGGCGAGTTTCATTCCCTGCTCATGTTCGCCACCGCCGGGATGATGCTGATGGCGTCGGGCGGCGATCTGGTCATCATCTTTCTGGGCCTTGAGATTCTCTCCATCGCCACCTACGTCATGTGCGGCTTTCGTCGCACGGACCTGCGCTCTAACGAATCCTCTCTCAAATATTTTATTCTGGGCTCTTTCTCTTCGGCCTTTCTGCTCTACGGCATAGCGCTTATCTACGGCGCGACGGCGACCAACGGGGGTCTGCCGGGGACGACCAACATTAACGAGATTGCGAATCGCATCAACGATTCGCTCTACCCGCCGCTCCTGTTCGCGGGCGCGGCGATGATGCTCGTGGGCTTCGGGTTTAAGATTGCGACTGCGCCTTTTCACATCTGGACGCCGGACGTTTACGAGGGCGCGCCGACTCCCGTCACGGCCTTTATGGCTGCCGGGCCGAAGGCCGCCGGGTTCGCTTCATTCCTGCGCGTCTTCGTCTTCGGTTTCCCCTTCGTGGCTAACGCCCTGAGCATCTCCGGCTACGCGCACACAGCCTGGCTGAACGCACTCGTAGTGCTGGCGATCATCACCATGACGGTCGGCAATCTGGTCGCCATCGTGCAGAACAACGTCAAGCGTATGCTCGCCTATTCTTCCATCGCGCACGCCGGCTACGCGCTGGTCGGATTCATAGCGGCGGGCGCGTCCGGCGATGCCGAGCAGAGAAACGCTGCGCTCGCTGCCGTCGCCTTCTACATGCTGACCTACGCCGTGATGAATCTCGGAGCATTCGCCGTCGTCACGCTCATCGCCAGAAGCGGAGACCGCCGCACAGAGGTGGAAGACTACAACGGCATAGGCTTTCGTGCCCCGGCGCTCGCCTTTACGCTCTCGCTCTTTCTGCTGAGCCTGTTGGGCATGCCGCTGACCGCCGGTTTCATGGGCAAGATCATGGTCTTTCGCGCGGCCCTCAACGAGCGATACTACTGGCTGGTGGTGGTCGCCGTGCTCAATACGGCCATCTCCGCCTACTACTATCTGCGTCTAATCATCGTGATGTTCTTCCGCGAGCGCACGACCGAATGGAGCGCGCCGCGCGTACCGGCGGCGGCGCTGGCGGCCCTGATCATCACTGTGCTCGGGGTGTTTTATCTGGGCCTGTTTCCCGGCCCCGTGATTGACGCGTTTCAAAAGAGGCCGGGGGTCTCGCAGGCCGCGACTCGCTGAGCAAAGTGCAGTACAGGTTTTGGCTTCCGGTTACGAGTCCGAACGGTTATTCTAGGGTCGGGCCGCAAGCTCTTAACTTTATTCAATATGAATTTTATTCCCGTGGCAAAGACGAGCGCGAATGTTCCGTTACCGTCTCTAGCAGCAGCATCAGCGGCTAGACCCGCCGCAGGCGAGCGTAGGGCGATGCTCGTCGTCGCCGAGATCAAGGACGCGCTCGACGAGATGTGGCTGCCGCGTATCTATCGCGAACGCATCCTGACAATGCGAACGCGCTCCGCTCACCTGAGCGTTCCGGCGCGCACCACGAGCGTGGAAATCCAGCACACACTGCTCGGCGTCGAGCTGAAGGCGGGTCGGCATCGCATGATGTGTCCCGATCTGGCGACGGCTCGTTACCTCGCAGTGTTCGCGCGCGCGGGGTGTGCGGATGTCGCCGTGCCTTATGATATTTCGCGGATTTCCCGGCTCGCGGATGAGCTCGAATCTTCATGGCATCGCATGTTACTCTTGATCGAGAAGGCCGCCGAGCGGCGCAGCCGTGCTTTTCTGGGACGACTTCGCACGCTCGTCACGAACGAGGTGAGGGCGGAGATTACGCTGGCCGGGGCCGGCACGCCCGTCCCTCAATTCAACCAGAACACGAAGCAGCGACCCGGCGCATAAGACAGTCAGGCAGGAGCGCTCCGGCGCGGGATTGAATATTTTTCAGCAAATGATAGAAGAGATCAAGCTAGACCAAAACACACCACTCGACGCCCCCGAGCCGCTCCCTTTTCCTTTCAATCAGCGTACATTCTGTCGGTATCAACCGATTGAAAAGCGTATCGAAGAGGCGCGCGTCCTCGTCATCAACGACCTGCTGCGCTACGAGGACGACATCTCTGAGGTGGCGCGCCGCGAGTGGGGGCGCATGACCTCCATCGAATTGCAACGCGAACGCAAGATCGCCGGCCTCGCGCTCGAAAACATCACCAACAATATCGCGCGCCTCGTGAAGCGGCCCACGACCCACGTCGCGCATCTGTCCGAGCTCGCTGAGGCGGCCAGCGAGTTTCGCCCGCAGGCGATAGTCCTCAGCGGAACGCTGCGCGATTTCGACTATTACAATCCCGCTTACTTGGAGAACTTCCGCAGCTTCATACGCGAGACGCGGATTCCGGTGCTGGGCATCTGCGGCGGCCATCAACTGGTGGGCCAGAGCTTCGGCGCGCGCGTCGTAACGCTCGACCATATGGAGCAGCACGAGCAGCGGCTAAACCGCTCCTACGAATACCAGTATCGCTTCATACGCATCACCGCGCCGGACGATCCGATCTTCGGCGGCATCAACGACGCCAACACAGGCGTCTGGCAGGACTACACCACCGAGGCGCGTATCCTGCGCGTCTGGCAGAATCATGGCTTGCAGCTTGACCACGTGCCCGAAGGGTTTCAGCTCCTCGCCACGGCCTACCTGTGCCGCAATCAGATGATGGTCAAGCGCAACGAAGGACAGCTTATCTACACGGTGCAGTTCCATCTTGAAAAATCCTTCGAGGACTGGAATAAGAACCGCACGCGCTGGGAGCATCAGAACGAATCGCGCGACGGGCGCATCATCTTCGAGAATTTCCTACAGGAATCACTAAACCATAGCGATAACACTCAATAGCCCCCTTGAAGGGGGCTATTGAGTGGCTCGGCTTTTCTTCTTCTTATTTGGAGATGCTCGAAGAGGATGCGACCGGATGTGCCCTGTCGAGCGAGATGTCGCGCGGGACGTTCTCCATCGTGCGCTCGATCAGGCGATCAACGACGGCCTTCAGGTCGTTGGTCTCGCGGTAGATTTGCAACTGCTCGTCGGCGGACGTGCCGCGCTCCAGGATAGTGTGAATGTGCTCTATCTCTTTTCTTGAGCCCAGCTCGTCCAGCACGTCGTCTACGAATTCCAACAGCTCAAGAATCAGATCACGGACGGGCACTTCCTTCTGTTTCCCGAAATCTATCATCTTGCCCCCGAGGCCGTAGCGCACGGCTCGCCACTTGTTTTCCTGTATCAGGGCGCGCCGGTAGAGACGGAAGCCCAGATTTTTATCTATCAGCTTATCGAGCTTGGCGACGATGGCCTGAAAGAGCGCGGCGATGGCGATGGTGTCGTCCACGCGCGTCGGTATGTCGCAGATGCGGAACTCAAGCGTCGGGAAGAACGGGTGCGGGCGAACGTCCCACCAGATTTTCTTGCCGTTGTCTATGCAGCCCGTCTTGACCAGCAGCTCGACGTAGCGCTGGAAGGAGGAGAAGGAATCGTAGTGGTCTGGAATATCCGTGCGCGGAAACTGCTTGAAGACCTCCGAGCGGTAGGACTTCAGACCCGTATTATGGCCCATCCAGAAGGGCGAAGAGGTGGTCAGCGCAAGGACGTGCGGGAGGAAATAGCGCGCGGCGTTCATGATATGAATCTGCCGGTCTTTATCGGCGATGCCGACGTGAACGTGCAGGCCGAAGATCAGGAGCGAGCGCGCGACCGTTTGCAGCTCTTCGACCAGCAGCTCGTAACGCTCGTCATCGAAAATCTTCTGATCCTGCCAGCGCGAAATCGGATGCGTCGAAGCGGCGACGATCTCCAGTCCTGTCTTGCGCGCAAGGCCCGAGATGATGCCGCGCAGGCGCGAGATGTCCGCCCGCGCCTCCTGAATGTTGTGACAGATGCCCGTGCCGACCTCTATCATCGACTGAATCATCTCGGGCTTGATCTGCTCGCCGAGAATCATCTTGCCCTCTTCCAAAAATTCGGAGACGTGTGAACGCAGCTCTCGCGTCTTTGGGTCAACGATCTGAAACTCTTCTTCGATGCCGAGTGTGTATTGCTCAAACATATCGTGTGTCTCCTTTTACCCAACAGGGCTTGCGGTCGGTTGCAACCCTCCTCGCTCGAACCCGTCCCTCATTTATACGACTCTCTCTCCGGTCGCGTCAGAGAGGTCTGCGGGCTCTTTCCAGATGGAAGCGCCGATGGCGCGCCAGTCCGGCGTATAGCCCTGAATCTTTTCCACCACCAGATGCCGCCATGCGTTTAAGGGCGAAGCCCACGGGTTATACATGTCGAAGTGTGCGGCCCAGCGGCGCTCTCCGTTATCAACGTAAAGCACATGAAGGGAGGCGCGACCGACCCCGCGCTCGATAAAGCCTCCGGTCGTATCGCCGTGATTGGCGAAGCGGCTGGTGAAATCTTTGCGCCTGCGGAGCGTGGCATGAAGCAGCGGCCACGCTTTGAAATCCATCCCGACGCCGCCCTCGCCGTAGACGTTCTCGACGCGCCGCACGGCCTTCCACAAATCCAGCTCTATAAAGCGACGGGCGAGAATCAGTAGCGCCTGCTGCTTGTCGACCGCGAGCGAGTTGAAAGCGTCCTCGTCGCGCGCGTTCTCATAGAGCCCTTCCAGCTTTCGGTGGAGCGCCTCCCGCATCGTAGAAGGAAGCTCCAGCCAGCGAAGCTGTACAGGCTCGTGTGTGGTTTCCGTCGAACTCATATCGGCGGCAACTCGCGCTCCATCAGGGCGCGGTCTTTGTCCGAGAGACCCTGAAACTGTACGCCGACGCCGCGGCCCGGATTGCTATAGACGACCTCGGCGTTGACTATCACCTGACTCTCGCCTAAAGGTATTCTGAGCATGAGCACCGAGCCTTCGGGTAAGACCATCTGCGTGTTCATGTAGAGGCCGCCGACGCTGATATCTTTCGTGCTGGCGACGCCGGTCGCGTCCTTGCCGTCAAAAAAGACATCGACGATGAGGCGCGAGCGGTCGTGCTGGCGGCGCTCGTCCGACGGCAATACAGCTTCGCTGTCAAGCTCTTCGACCATACCCCTGAAACTCCCTACGTTTGAGAATTTGACCCACGCGAGCTTCCCTTTTCACCCCCCCCGGCGAACCCCCTGCCCGCCTACGCAATCCCCGCCCTACTTTTCGCTGATGATGAAGGTGGGAACCATGCCGCCGCCCGAGCTGACGTTGGCAAGCTCCGTAAACGACAGGCGCGTGAAGGCCGAGCCCACCTTGCCGAAAAAGAGTAGGGGGTCCAGGTCGACCAACTGCTCCGCGAAATTGACAGAGCCGTCCTCCTGCAAAGCCGGGAAGACCTCGCGCGCCGTCGGCACACGTTCCTGCACCAGATAGTCGCCGTTGGCGAGTGCGCTTTGCATTGCCTCGGCCCATGAGATTTCGTCCGTATTCCAGCCAATGTAGATGCCGTGGCCGCCGTAGTCATCGTTGGGTTTAAGCACGAGACGCTCGCGTCGAGCGGCGATGAACTCAAGCAGGTCGATCTCCACGCCCGAGTAATCGCTCTTTTCGGCGCGCACGCGGCGCGTCCACGGGACGTGCGCGGCGATGACATCTCGCTCGGCGTCCGTAAAAAGGCGCGCGTGCCGCTTGTCTGTGAGCACCGCGAAGAGGGCTTTCTTGTGAATCAGCTTCGAGCGAAAGCTGTTGACCATACAGACAGCGCCGGCGCGGTAAGCCTCCAGCAGCGCGGGGCTCTCCTCCATGACCGGCAGATACTCGTTGACGAGCAGGCGCTTGTAGACAATATCAATCTCGAAATCACCCGCGCGCAGCCGCTCGCCCGTCCATTCCAGTTCGTCCGGCGAGCCGATGATCGCCGGGCAGCCCTGGCTCTCAAAATACTCTTTGAACAACTCAAACTCTTTCTGCGTCGGCATGCCCTTCAGGTCGATGATGGCTATGTGCGGCGCGTGATCGGGCTTGCGGCCAAGGTGTTCGGCGTGCGCGCGCAGCAGCACGTCCAGCATCTTCGCGCGCCCGTAAAGCTGGCGCACGTTGTAGCTCTCGGCAAAGCGGCGCATGACTGGAAGCTCTGTGAAAATATCATAGGCGGCGTCGGCGTAGGCTATGCCGGCGGGGCTTTCGCCGTTCAGCTCGACGAAGCTGTAAGCCTCATCCGTCAGGAAAGAGTCCAGCCGCGCTGTCGGCGAGACGGCCTTATAGCCGGGGTCAATCTGCACCAGCTCGCGCTCCGTATCCGTCAGGCCCAGCTCATCGATCAAGGCGTCGTTTTCGACCGCCGCGTCCTTGACCTTCTCAATCGCGCTCCAGACCGTTTCGCAGATACGCGTCACGCGTGACCAGTCCGATTCCGTGACGAAGTGCGGGCGCAGGTAGGGCGATAGACGGCGGCCACCGAAGATCAGCTTGGTGCGTTCGAGCCCCTCGTCCAGCATCTGTCGGGAAGATTCCGACAAGTCGTTCTGCGTGAGCAACTCATGATAATGCGATACGGCTTTATGCAGCATAGCGTCAGGCACAAACACATACATCTTCGGAGCAGGATTAAACGAGCGCGTTTTGTGCGCCTAGATTAACACAGGTTCCGTCCCCGCAAGCAAGAATACGGGGTTCTGAGGCGCGATTAATCGCCGCCGGAAAGATGGCCGACTGGTCGTCCGGCCCTCGCGCGCTAATCACATGGTGTAAATCTTTCTGTTATCTCCTATAATGAGTCCAACCCCCATTGGTTTTAAAAAAGTGTCGCGAAGCCATTTTCCAGAGACCTTACGCATATCAACCCAAAGGCCGAACAAACCTGATGCCTGATGACAATGTGATTTACGAAAACTCTTCCGAGCAAGCGAAGATGCTCGAAGGATTGAGCCGACGCGAGCGTGAGCTGGCCGATTTCATCGAGAATGCTTCCGTCGGATTGCACTGGGTCGGGGCCGACGGGTCTATCCTCTGGGCCAATCAGGCAGAGCTTGACCTGCTGGGCTATACACGCGAAGAGTATATCGGGCGCAAGATCACGGAGTTTCACGCCGACCAGAATACGATTAATGACATCCTCAAACGGCTGTCCAACAAAGAGACGCTTTATAATTACGAAGCACGCCTCAGATGTAAGGACGGCTCGATTCGTTACGTTCTCATTAACTCGAACGTGCTCTGGGAGGATGAAAGGTTCGTCCACACGCGCTGCTTCACGCGCGACATCACAGAGCGCAAACAGGCCGAAGAAGCGCTCAGGGAGAGCGAGCAGCGATTGCGTACGCTGGCGGATGCCGTGCCGCAGCTCGTTTGGATGGCCGAGCCGGACGGGCACATCTTCTGGTACAACCAGCGCTGGTACGAATACACGGGCACGACGCCGGAGCAGATGGAGGGATGGGGCTGGCAGGCTGTGCACGACCCTGCGATGCTGCCTAAAGTGGTCAAGCGCTGGCGGGTATCGCTTGAGACCGGCGAGCCTTTCGAGATGGAGTTTCCGATCAAGGGAGCGGACGGCAAGTTTCGCTGGTTCCTGACGCGCGTTAACCCTTTGCGTGATGCTCAGGGCCGCATCACGTGCTGGTTCGGGACGAACACGGACATAGACGAGCAGCGGCGCACGGCTGAAGAGCTGCGCGAGGCCAACCGCTTGAAGGACGAGTTTCTCTCCACGGTCTCGCACGAGCTGCGGACACCGCTGACGGCCATCCTCGGATGGGCACATCTGATGCGCACCGGACAACTCGACGGAAAGCTTTCGGCCAGCGCGCTAGAGACTATAGAGCGTAACGCGCGGGCTCAGTCTCAACTGATTGACGATCTGCTGGATGTCTCCCGTATTACCACCGGCAACCTGCGTCTGGATGTCAGGCAGGTGGAGCCGGCCTCGTTCATCGAATCGGCCATAGAGGCGCTCAGACCGGCAGCCGAAGCCAAAGGGGTGCGGATTCAGAAAGTGATGGACTCAGGCGTAGTCTCGGTCGCGGGCGATCCGGCACGCCTCCAACAGATCTTCTGGAATCTACTGTCGAACGCCATCAAGTTCACGCCGCGCGGCGGGCGCGTGCAGGTCAGGCTTGAGCGCATCAACTCTCACATCGAGATTGCCGTCAGCGATACGGGAATCGGCATCAAACCCGAGTTTCTGCCGCACGTCTTCGAGCGTTTCCGTCAGGCAGACCAGAAGACGACGCGCCAGCACGGAGGGCTCGGGCTCGGACTTTCTATCGTCCACCATTTAGTAGAACTGCACGGCGGAACAGTGGATGCCGAGAGCCCGGGCGAAGGGCAAGGGGCAACTTTCGTCGTCAAGCTTCCTGTGGTCTCCGTTTATCAAAAGAACAACCCGGCAGAGCGCATCCACCCGACGGCGATGGACACGTTTGTCACCTATGATTGTCCTGAGAGAATGGACGGAATGAGGGTGCTGGTGGTGGATGACGAAGCCGACACAAGGGAGATGCTGAGACTGGGCCTCGGCCAATGCGGCGCGGAAGTAATCACCGCACGCTCGGCTCAGGAGGCGCTCGAAGCCATCGAAACAGAGAGGCCGGCTATTCTGGTCAGCGACATAGGGATGCCGGGCGAGGACGGCTATGAGTTGATCGGTAAGATCAGGGCGCTACCTGCCGGGCGCGGGGGGAAAATCCCTGCCATCGCCCTGACGGCCTATGCCAGAACAGAAGACCGCCTGCGTGCGCTCAGGGCCGGCTATCAGATGCACGTCACGAAGCCGGTCGAGCTGGCCGAGCTGGTGGCCGTGATAGCAAGCCTCATCCAACGAAACGACCTTGACTGAGTAGAGCTTCAATTGAAGGAGCAAAGCTGCCGCAGCGATCTATTTCCGCTTCGCTTCTTTGGCCGGAAGGTTGATGCTCAGTTTCTGCCCGCGACGCACAACGCCGAGCGTGAGGCGAACGTCCGGGGCAAAGACCATCTCCGTGCGAGTGGTCGAGGACAGCAGTTGACCGTTGACGGACTCAATCACGTCCCCCTCACGCAAACCGGCGCGCGCAGCCTCGCTCGTCACACCAACAGAGACGACAAGCACTCCGGCGCGAGCCCCCAGACGCGTCGCGCCCGCGTTCGCCAGCGGAATGACTTCCACACCGCGCGAGGTAAACAGCTCTGTGCGCGGCGCGGCCTGCGCGGCGATTGCGGGCGCTGCCTTCGGCGCGTTGGAAATCTTGTACGAGTAGCTCAATTTGATCGGGACGTTGATGGTCTTGAGCGGCTCGAGCGGCTTGGGAAGCGCGAAAGGCTCAACCCTGAGCTGTGGCATTGGGGCCATGGGCGCTGGCGGTGCTAGTTCCGGCGCGGGCGGGGCGGGTGGCCCGGCGGGCGCAGGGGCAGGCTTTTGCCCACGCAGGACTGTGAACATGACCGTGGAATCGCCGCCCGCCTCGGTCAGCGTAAAGGAGAAATCCTCCGCGCTCTTGATATCATTATTATTAACGCTGACGATGATGTCTCCGGGGCGAAGGTCTGCGAGCGCCGCCGGTGTATTCGGCACGACTGAGGTTAACAATAGGCCCTGCCCTTTGTTCATCAGGGCGAGGGCCTCTGCCTGAGACCACCCGCCGGACATGAATTGAAACATGGTGGCGGCGGTGACGGATTTGCCGCGCACGCCCAGCACCGGGCGCGGGACGCTCGCACGTCGCGCGAGCACGCGCTCAGCCGCGCGCTTGATAACCTGTGCCGGCAGGATGCGCGCTTCGCTCGCGCTGCTGGCCTCGACTATGCCGACGGTCTCGCCGGCGTCGTTGATCGCTATACCGCCGTTGACCGATGGTGAAAGTCCCTGTGCTCGAACCGTCAGGTGAGTGATGCGGCCTGAAGCCGAGCGAGTGATGGCGGCCAAACGACCTTCTATCTCACCGAGCCGCAGGTAAAGACTGTTCGACAATCTTGAATCAGTCCGACCCGCCGGCTCCGGCGCGTAGAGCCGCACGCGCTGCCCGACGGCGAGCTTTTCTTCCAGAGCATCCGGCACGGACGGGAGTTTGACACCGTCGATGCGTAGCAGCGAGAGGCCGGTCAATCCGTCAAGGCCCACATATTCAGCCGCGACACGAAAGCCGTTCGGCCTGACGACCGTCATGTCCGCCGCCTGAGACGACGGCGCGCCTGCGCCTTTCGCCTGCTGTTGCTGCTCCGGCGGGGCTTCAATCGCGCCGCCCTCTACCTCTGCTTCGGCCTGCGGAAGTGAAGCAATAACACTCTGGCCGTCGCCGAGCGCGAACCCCGCCGTGATGCTCATGTGCATGTCCGTGCTGGTCGCGTTCTCATTATCGAACTCTATGATGGCGGCCACGGGAGCGCCCGAACGATTCAGCCATCTCATCAACTTGATTCCCGTCATACGATGCAGGACGGTAACAATCTGCGGCGGCGGCTGCTGCGAGGCTGAGCGCCGGGTTGGCGCAGGCGCAGCGGGCACGCGCTGTGGCGGCGGAGGCGGCGCGATGACGGGCCTCTGGCTCGGCTGCTGTGCAGGCGCGCCTGTCGCCGCGATGACGACGAACGCTACAACCTTCAACTGACTTTTAAGATTACTGAAAAGCAAAATGGTTTATAAAACTCCCGAGCTAAGGCTCGATTGATTGATCACCAGACCTCATCTGTGCCCTGCTGTTCCATCCCTTTGGCAGCCCCGCCGCGCTCAAGTATCTTCTGCGAGCCGAAGGTGACGGGCTGCAAGGCGACGGTTCGCATCGTTCCCCGCCCCTCATCGAGCAGGACTTTCAGGGGCTGCGCGGGTGTGCGAACAGGTATGGAAAAGAGCGAGACGACGGGCGCGGCGCTGCTGCTGAAATCATTCGAGCGCAGCGAGGGATTAACAGCCGCAGCCGAGGCCCTTAGCTCTGGCGCTCCGGGCTCTACTCTTACGCTTCTGGCCTGCGTAGCACGAGCAGCGCGCACCGTCCTGTTCCCGGCTGAAGCTTTCGTCGCGTTTACCCTAGCCACGCTATCGACCGCTGCGCCACCATTACTTTCATTAATTTTAACGGAATCCCTGACCGGCGTTTCCACCACGCTCTTCGCCGGCACGGTTGCCACCTCGACCCGGCCCGGATTTAAACGCACATCCGATTGCTTGAAGAGAACGGCGACGGCGACGAGCAGGACGAACGAAGCGGCGAGCCCTATGGCCGGGAGGCCGGGAGCAAACCCGCCGCGCAAACGCCTTCGATACGCGCCTCGCTCATCGGCAGCGATGCGCGCACGCAGCTTCCAGTCAAAATCATTCGGCGCATTGATTGTGCCCAGTGACGACATAAGCTCGCGGAGCGCGCTCCGCTCTTCTTGAAAGAGGCGGCAGCGCTCGCACGATTCCAGATGCCTCTGGGCCAGCTCGCTCGGGCGCTCATCCCCGAGGGCGTCTTCGATTTCGTTGCGGCATGCTTTGCAGTCCATTGCTTTTATTACTTTCATCACAAGTAAGCCTTCAGCTTATCGCGCAAGAAGGAGCGCGCGCGGCTGATGCGAGATTTAACCGTGCCTTCGCTCGTTTGCAGAATCGACGCGATCTCCTCGTAGCTTTTGCCCTCTACATCGCGCAGCACCAGCGGCGCGCGATACTTATCCGGCAGCGTACTGATGGCCCGCGTGACAGCCGCCCGGCGCTCCTCGTCGACGAGGGCCGTGTCCTGCAAAGGCCGCAGGTCAGGCGGATTGAACTCGACGGGTGGCGCGCCGTCGCTCGACTGAAAAAACCCTGTCAGCGAAACCAGCCGCCGGCGCTTTCGTCTGCGTAATTCGCTGATCGCCAGATTCGTCGCGATCCGGTAAATGTAGGTTGAAAAGGCATGGCTCGCCTGATAGCGCTCCGCCGCGCGGTAGACGCGCACGAAAGTCTCCTGTGCCAGATCGACCGCGCAATCATAATCACCCGTCATGCGGTAAACGTAACTCGTAATCTGGTTGCGGTAGCGCCCGACCAGCTCTGCGAAGGCAGCCTCGTCGCCCGTTCGCGTGGCCTCCAGCAAGGCATGATCGGTTGGGGGCTCGGCCACGACTAAATGCGGCGCAGATGTGCCGAAGTATAGTTCGTCAATAGAGGTTGCCGTATCCATTCAGGCAGGCAGGCTCTGGCGATCAGACATTGTGCGATTCCGCTTCCCCGGCGTGGGGATGGAGGCCCATGGCCTCGGACGGCGCGCTTCCAAAGGGGGCTTTTGCCCGAACCTGTTGCGGCGAATTATACACCCTCCGCCCCCCCGTAGAAACAAACACGCGCGCGGGGCCGGAAGGTTCCCGAAAGTGCGGCCATCCCTGCGAATAACAAAAAAGCGCCGCCGTCCTCAAATGAACGGCGACGCCTGCGTCCCTTACTGCTCGTCCCGGGTCTTTCCCTTTTAAGGTCTTGTCGCAGAAGTAGTGCTGGCCGGTGCTTCCGGATTCTGAAACAGCGCTTCCTCCATTTTCACCCCGTAGGTGATGGTCATGATACGCGTTTCCTGTGTCTGCTTTTCATTCTCGTAAAGCACGGTTCGATAAGGAACAAGAGTTCCCTGCGCGTAGCGATAGTCGTGGAATTTCCTGATGTATTTAACGGGTGCGCTCGCCCCGGCTGGCGTCTCTTCGTATTCGAGCCAGAGGACGCGGCCCGTCTTGCTGCTGATATAGTAGCGCGTCCGGCGCTTCTCCTTATCCGTCAGGTCGAGTACGTAGAGGTCCAGATTCTTCTGTTTATCCTTACCGACTAAACTAATGGTCGAGCCGTTCTCTTTGTAACGAAGCAGCGCGTCGATGTCGTGCCACATCTGGCCGATGAAGTCCACTGTCGCTTCCTGACGGGGCGCAAACGTCGAGCCGTTGATGACGCCGAAGGTCGAGCCGCTGCCGTAGATGAGAGAATATTCGACGGTCGGCATCTTCTGATCGAGGCGCACTTTGTCCTTGTCCGAGCTTTCGCCGCGAATAAAACGGCGCTCGTAGGTGGACTCTTCGGTCCGTCCCTCGGCATTAATGCGCGTCACGCGCCCGCGCTCGACGCCGTTGCGACGAATCTGCTTCAGACCCTCGCGCGTGCCGTAAACCAGCACGACCGTTTCGGCGACCTGATCGGCGGTGAAAGTCTTCTTGTCATCGCCTCCGGCCAAGGCGGGACTGGCCTGTAGGCCGACGCCTGCGAGCAGAGCGAACAAAAGGGCAAGGGTAATCAAACGTCGAAACACTTTGAGATGCTCTCCTTCGAGCTTGTAAATTTTGGGCGCGCGGCGAAAAGGGAAAGTCGGGCCATTCCGAGAATGCAATTGTAGCACAGAGAAAAGAAAAGATAAGCCCGCCCCATACCGTAACCAGAGGCAATGGTTATAGATGCACGAGCCTTCGGGTGGGGATGCCCGCCGCCGCGATTGACTTTGCTCATGCGTGCATGTAGAGTGCACGGTTTTCATGGTGACAGGCGGTCGGCACAAGCGTCGCAAGCGGCCAGACGAACCGATCATCCGCCGCCCCTTTTGCGCTCGCCCCGTCACGCTCTTTAAACTGAAAGGATGTTTTAGTTGTGAATAAAGTAGGAATCCTTGTAGGCCGCGAGCAGTCTTTTCCGGAGGCGCTCATCAAGAGCATCAACGAGCGCGGCGCAGGCAATACGGTCGCCGAATTCATCAAAGTCGGCGGCGTGCGCTACGACTACGCGCGCCAGTACGATCTCATCATCGACCGCATCTCGCACGAAATCCCCTTTTATCGTGCGCTGATGAAGCGCGCCGCTCTGGAAGGCACGATTATCGTCAACAATCCGTTCTGGTGGTCGGCGGACGATAAGTTCTTCAACTTCTCGCTGGCGATAAAGCTCGGCGTCGCCTGCCCCAAGACGGTGCTGCTGCCGCAGAAAGACTATATCAAGGGCGTAACCAGCGAGAGCCTACGCAATCTGGAATTCCCGCTCGACTGGCAGGGCATAGTGGATTACACGGGACTGCCGGCCATCCTCAAGCCTTTCGACGGCGGCGGCTGGAAGAACGTCTCGCGCGTCAATTCGCTTGAAGAGCTCTGGCTCGAATACGACCAGACGGACACGCTCTGCATGACCTTGCAGGAGTTCGTTGACTTCGACCAGTTCGTGCGCTGCTACTGCATAGGGCAGGAAGAAGTCATGATTATGCCCTACGACCCGCGCAAGCCTTACCTTTCGGGTGAGCAGTACATACATGACCCGAACTATCTCGCGCCGGAGTTGGCCGAGCGTGTGGCAAATGACGTGCGGACGCTCTGTACAGCGCTCGGTTACGACATCAACACCGTCGAATTTGCCATTAAGGACGGCATCCCCTACGCGATTGACTTTATGAACCCGGCTCCGGATGCCGACATACATTCGGTCGGCGCGTTCTATCATCAATGGGTGACAGAGGCTGTCACCAACCTGGTCTTCAAGCGTCTGGCAGAGCCGCGCCCGCAGCCGCGTTATCGCTGGGACGCACTGCTCAATCCAGAGCCCACAACGCAGGTGCTCTCGGCGGTCGCCTCGGCAGCAGAGCAGGCCGCGCGTACCATCATCCCCAAACCCGTGCGTGAAATTCCAGCCGATCTGGCGACCGGCATGAGCGAGCTAGTCAGCGAGGCAACCACGGCTGTCTCAGGGATTGTCGAATCGATAACCGAGCCGAAGCCCAAAACAGCCAGAGGCGCGAAGTCAGCCGATGGCTCGACAACCGCGCGTAAGACGGCGAGCAAAAAGGCCGCCACCCCTCGCACCCGAAAGCCGACGCCGGAAGCCTAAGGCATGAATGGTCGTCTGCTTGAGGATGACAACGAAGCGCTTGCTACGAAAAAGGGATGCCGCGACTCTCCGGTCGCGGCATCCCTTTTAAAGTTGCCGGTTGCTTTGTTATCGGCTTACCAGGGTCGGCCAAATATTGATTTTATCGGGCACACCATATCGTATTCGACTAGGCCACATCCGTATGTCCGGGTTGAATCTGAGGCGAAAGGCAGGACTAAGATTCAATGGAACGGGGCGGGGATGAGCCTCTTACTCTACGGTGCGCCATTTACGTCTGGGCGTGAGAAAGCGTGTCAGGATGGCGACGCCTATCCAGCAGATGAGGGATGAGGAGGCAAGCGACCAGCCTATGTCGGCGACCGATTCGTCGATGGAGCCGCCGAGGAAGGCCAGCAGCAGGCTCGCCAGCGTCACGCGCGCGGCGATGCGGCGTGCCCGAAAAATGGATTGCAGCCAGTTGATGCGTTTCAGCTCAGCGCTCAGGTATTCGTCATCATCGTTGAGCCGCGCGTAGTAGTCGGATTCACGGCGCGCAAGACGCGAGAGCGCACGGTCTGAGGCGATACGAGTGGCCGCGTCGTAATGATGAATAACGTGGGCCAACTGGCCGTTGCGCAGAGCCACCTCGGCCAGCCCCATCTCGGCGCGAAAAGCCGTCGGGTCAATCTCAAGCGCGCGGCGAAAGGCGCGGGCGGCATGCTCCATCTCGGAATACTCGACGAAGCTCTCGCCGATGCGCGAGAGCAGGGATGCGTCAGTGCAACCGCGCTGGCCCGCAAGCCTGAGCCCTGCGCGCGAGCGTGCCAGCAATCGCGCATCCCCCATCACGCCCGCCTGCGAGCGCAGGAAACGCGCGAACTCGTAGATCAACCAGCCGTCCTTGGGCATCACCAGCAATGCGCGGCGAAAAGCTTCGGCGGCCTCGCGCAGACGCCCCGCCGCGCGTAGCTCGTTGGCGGCTCGCCGCAGCAATCGCCCGCGCTCCACGTCCGCGCTCGAAGGCTCTCCTGTGCCGCCCGCGCGCTGGTGACGAATAATCCTCTTCGCGTGATGATCGAAATCCGCGGTCGCGCCGTCGAGCACCTTGGAGGATGCCAGGTGAAGCAGGTTGAGCGTGGAGCGCAGCGACTTTCTATCCGAGAGATAGTCGCGCAGCTCGCGCGAGCGTGCGTCCAGCTTCTCTTCCGGGACGAGCGCGAACATGGTCTTCACCATCCTGCGATAGCTCTCGCCGCCGGAAGCGAAACGAAAGCTGATGCGGTCGCCCATCACTTCGCTGCGGTAGCGATAGCGCACGCGCCCGCCGCGCCTGAGCGTTCGCACGGCACTGGTCTCCACATGCTCAATCTCACTGACCTTAAGCTCAAGCCGTCGCCCCGTCACGAGCCTGTAGATGAGCGCGACGAGGCCCTGACGCGCCAGCGCCCGTCCGTCGAAGTTGACGCGGTCTGTCAAGGCGCACAGCGGCGTCACCATCCACGCGAGCGCGATTGAAGCGAGCGCATAGACATCCAGAGAAGAGCGCAGGCAGAGAAAAGAGATAAAGGTCAGCGCGCAGGAGACGGCGAGGTATCCTTCGGGCGAGACGCGCACGCTGGCAAGGCGTGCGCTTCGCTTCGGCGGCGCGAGGCGTCCGGCGGCGGCTTCCGCCACTGCCGCTGCCGCCGCGCTCGAACTATGTATGCCTGCCTCTTGATTCACTTACTTGTCCGATGCTCCGGGCTGCTGCTGCTGTGGTTCGGCGCACGAGATGGGAAGTTCCAGACCGAAACTGCCGCGTGGGCCAGGGCCTGGTTCAGTGTAGCGTAAGTCTGCCAATTGTACGAGCAGTTGGCTGGCGCAATCCCCTTCCACTTGAAACACCGGAAAGCGCGCAAATTCCAGAAACACATTGGCCGCCTCGTGGCGCGACGCCCGCGCGATTGTCTCCGCGTCGCTTCCCTGCGGCTTTTCGTAACGCACTAGCTCGGCGGGCTCCTGCGCGCTCCGGCCCAAAGTGAGGAAGTACCTGTAGGTCGCGCGGTCTGTCTCGGCCATCCCCTGCCAGCGCAGGGGGTTAGCCAGCGTCGGCATGGCTGCGGTACGCACAACCCTCTCACCATTTTTTGAGGCGCGCCCGGCGGCCATCGCTTCCGTTTTCGTCACGGCGCTGCGATGCAGGAGTGAGAGCGCGCCCCAGTAAACGACGACGAAGCCCAGAGCCACCACGGCAAGAGCCCGTCCGTAGCGCCTCGCCAATCCGGAACGATAGGCAAGGACGAGCCCCGTCAATCCCAGAATCCATAGAAGGGTGGAGATGATCGGAAAATTCGTGCCGGGGCGGAGTCTGGGGACGAAGATGATGAGGCCCGTCAGAGTCAGGCCGAGCGCAGCCCATGCTGTGATGCGCCCTTTCGTCCGCTCCGTCAGCAGAAAGGCCGCGCCGCCCAGAATAAGCCAGAGCCATGGGTCAAGTATGAAAACCAGATCGCCGTAAAACCACTGGCTGCTCCAAGGCTGAAGCGGGCGCACGCCGTAGTTGTTCGTCCAATCCATCAGCGTATGCGTGGCGCTGGTAATCAGCGAGGCGAGCAGCAGCCCGCGAAAAGAGAGGCCGGGCGGATTGCGCCTCAGACGCGCTACGAGCAGCCCGACGACATAAAAGATTGCCGGGATGAGCAGGGCTAGCAGGAGCGTGCCGACGATGGAATGAGTGATGCCGCGATGATGATGCAGATAAGACCAGCGCCCGCCCACCAGTGCCAGAATGTCCGCATCCGGCGCATTGGCAGCGATCACACAGACCGTAGTAGCCCCCGGCGACAAACGCTCAAGCCCGGCCTTCGCCGCCGCGAGTCCCATCAGCGAGTGCGTCAGATTATCCATAGAGAATCAAACAGGGATGGACAGAAGGTTGTCAGGATAAAAACTTTGAAGCATTCATGCCTGAAGGCTTCAAAGTTTTTTCTTGATCCTGACCATCTCTGTCCATCCCTGTTAATTTCTTAGAAAGGGAGACCCATCGTCGGGGGAGGCTCGGGCGGGAGCTGTGCGTAGCGCGCCGGGTCGAGCTTTTCCAGTTCGTCCAGAGCTTCGCGTGCGGCTGGGCTGGGCGTGACGGGTTTGCCTTCCGCGTCTTTGGCCGTGCGCGCACGCTCGGCGATGGAGAACAGCAGGTCGGCGGCCTCTTTCTTCTTGCCCTGCTTTTCATAGACGGCGGCGAGGCGCAGGTTAGCCACGTCCGGAGTGACAATGATGCTGTTCTGCTTTGCCAGCTCGCTGTAAAGCGATGCCGCGCCGTCATACTGCGCGTCGGCTTCCCTCGCCTGCGCCAACGCGAACTTTGAGAGCGTCGCCACTTCCTTGTCGCTGCTCTGGGCGAGCGCCTCCATCTCGCTGATTCCTTTGGCGCGGTCTATCGTGATCAGGTTAGCGGCGTGGAAGTAGCGCGCCTTGTCGCGGTAAGGATTGCCGTACTTGTCAGCGACGGCCTGAAACTCTTTGACGGCGCGCTCGGCGCGCTCCTTCTCTGTCGCAAAGCTGAGGTCGGTTGAGCCGGGCACGGGCGACGGGGCGACCGGCGCTGAAGCAATCTCTATGGCATGGCCGAGGGCACGACGCGCCTCATCGCTCTTGCGCGCGCTCCACCATGAATAGACGCCCGCCAGAAGCATGACGGCGATGAGACCGGCCAGACCGTAAAGAATCGTTTTCCCTTTGCCTTCGAGCTTGTCGCCGAGGCGGTCGAAGACGCCCAGTGTGGTATCGCGAAAGCGATCATGCTGTAGTTCGCGCGCGCGTTTCTTTTTGTAGCCTGCCACGGTTCTGTCCTCACGCAAGAACGCATAGTCTGAGGCGTTCTTTTAAAGGTATGAAAGGTCAAATGCTGACTCTAACGGTCGTTGCGAGAGGTTGTCAAGCAAGGCAGCCTCGCGCGTTCGTTGACGGGGAGAGAGTGGCATGCTAGCTTTGCCTGAAAGCTCTTCTGAATTCGCCCGAGTTGTAAAATTCCTGCGACTCGAAGGTGAATTCATTCATCTTAGACCTATAACGGAGAAGCCTTTGAGGGCACGGACGCGCTTGGCGGGGGCCGTGCGGCTTTTCACTTCGACCGCGCGCTTTGCGCGGGTAGAAAATTTTCGGGAACAAAGCTTGAAGACAAGGTGTCTAAAGGCGCAACTGTCCGGGGAGCGGCCCTTGTCGCTTCTAATTAGAACGCTTCCCGCCGCCGGGGGATACGAGTGAGCTTCGGAGAGCCAATCGCCCTCCGCGGGCAAGTAGAACTGGAAGAGGCCGCTTCGGCGACCCCGAGCGAGGTTCGTGCGGCGGGGGAAGCGCAGTTTGTTGAAAGATTGCGGGCGGGCGAAGCGGCGGCCTTCGACCGTCTGGTTAGTGAGCGCTCCGGCGATGTCTACGCGCTGCTCTACCGTTTGACAGAAGACGCGGAGGAAGCGCGCGACCTGACGCAGGAGACTTTCCTGCGTGCGTTTCAGAACATCTCGCGCTTTCGCGGCGATGCTGATTTGAAAACATGGATTTACCGTATCGCCATCAATCAGGCGCGCAATCGCTGGCGCTGGTGGCGCAGGCGGCGACGCGATCAGACCGTTTCGCTCGATGTCGAGCGCGGCGAGCGTCAGGAAAGTCTGGGCGCGAGCCTGCCGGATCGGGCACAGCCCAACCCGGAACAGGAGACCTTGGCGCGCGAGCGCGAGCGCGTGCTCAGGCAGGCGCTACAGGCGCTCGGGCGACCCTTTCGCGAAGCCGTTATCCTGCGCGATGTCGAAGGGCTCAGCTACGAAGAGATCGCCGCGACCCTTGAGATCAGCATCGGGACGGTCAAATCCAGGTTATCGCGCGGGCGCATAGAATTGCGACGCAAACTCGGTAGTTCTTTTTGAGCGCCGGTCAGTCATAAGCTGACGGCTCAAAACGGCTCTTTGAAGCGAATGGTTGCCCCGCCCCGGCTTCACCAACAACTCGGTGCCAATTGGGTCGAAGTGACGAAGGCGGTCTGCAACCTGTGTGTTCTCTAATATGATGATCGACGGCGTGAGCGATTTTGAAAACGCGGCCAGCAACACCCGTTCGAGTCCTCGCTTTCGCCGGTCAAACCTATGAGAGACGCCGGGCCATAGATCGAAGAGTTGCTTCCTTCATAAAAAAAAGGGAGCAGCCGGGGTCGGCCAGCCATTCGCCTCAAAAGTATAGCTGCTAGATGCCAGTCAATTTGTTTTGACCGGCATCCGTCAGACGGTCTCTGAATTATGATGTCGTGTGAGGAAACACAGCAGGCCCTCTCGTCATACCTTGACGACATGCTGGCCTTACCCGCCCGCGCCCTTTGTGACAGGCATCTGGACGAGTGCCCCGTGTGCCGCGCACAACTGTCCGAGATGCGCTCGCTCACTCGTCGTCTGGCGGTGCTTTCGCGGCCCGTCCCGCCGCCGAGCCTCGCCGCCTCGATCACAGACGCTCTTGCGATTGAAGCCGCCGCCCTCAGACGCGCGCCGCGCCTGCCGCTCAGCACGCTGATCCTGCTCTGGCTGCGCCCGCGCCTCATGCCCTACACGATAGGCACGTTCGCTTCCCTGATCCTTTTCATCTCACTGCTCGGCGCTTTGCGCCCGCATCTGGTCGCGCTGCGCGAGGCCGAGATGGCATCGCGTGAGGCCGCCACCTTCAGAGTATTCATACCGCGCGAGACCGAATACGGGTTCGACATCACGCAGCCGGTTTCGCCCGAAGCATGGTCGAGGAGTCGCGCCCCGTTCGCAGTCCATTCGCCCAGCCTGAACCCGCGCGGCGCGCTGGCCGCGCTGACGTTTGCCCCCTCGCACGGTCACGCAGAGGATGCCGACGACATGGTGGTAGTCACGGATGTCTTCAGCGACGGTCAGGCTTCGCTGGCCGATGTCGTACAAGCCCCACGCGACCGCCGTATGCTCGAAGATTTTCAGGACGCGCTGCGCGAAGGCCCGGCATTTGTGCCGGCATCTTTTGACCGCCGCCCACAGACCATGCGCGTCGTCTTCGTCGTGCAAAAAGTGCGAGTCTCCGAAGGCGGATTTTAAGGTCAGTGCTCAGGTCAGTACCGCCTGCGGTAGCGGGCGGGTGTCTGACGTTGATACAACCCGCCCGCTATCGCAGGCGGTACTGACCTGTCTAACTTGGCGTCCTCTCTTCGCCCCAGCATTTCTTTCGTCAAAAAAGCCATCCCCGACCGCAAAACGTTCGTTCCCGGCCCGAAAATCGAGATTTCCGCCGGTAGCAACGTCCTTGCGAGGCATGGAAACGCCATTTCCGACCTCTGCAACGTCGTTTCCATGCCTCGCAATGGCGTTTCCTCGCGTCGCAACGTCGTTTCCATGCGTCGCAAGGACGTTTCCGTGGGTCGCAACGACGTTACGTCGCGTCGCAACATCGTTACCACGCGTCGTAATGACATTTCCACGCGTCGCAACGGCGTTACAGAGCTTGGGAATGGCGTTACCGACCTCTGCAACGCCATTGCAGCGCCGTGTTACGTCATGGTCACCCGCGAGAGATTGATGGGGTGGATTGGAATTGGCGTTTGTGAGGCCGTGGGCTGCATTCCATCCCGGATCAGGGGTTCGAGGGTCTGGCGTGGCTTCACCTTGACGGCTTGCGCGCCGCATGTTAGCTTTCACGCTCCGCCCATGTTAAGAGTTATAAAGACCCGTAATTGCCTCGCCGAGAGGTTTGTAGGAGACACGCTTGACTGCGCCTGATTTGAAACAGACTCCACTCAACGCCGCGCACCGCCGGATGGGTGGGCGCATGGTGGATTTCGGCGGGTGGGACATGCCCGTCCAGTATCCGGCGGGGACGGTCGAGGAACACCTCTGCACGCGCACCCACGCGGGGCTGTTCGATGTCTCGCACATGGGCGAGATAGATGTGCGCGGCCCGGATGCCATTCCCTTCGTCAATCGGCTGGTCTCTAACGACGCGGCCAAGCTGGTTGACGGTCAGGCGCAGTATTCCGCCATCACGACACCTCAGGGCACTGTCGTAGACGACCTGCTCGTTTACCGTTTCGCTCAAGATCATCTGCTGCTGGTAGTCAACGCCTCGACGACAGATAAGGATTGGGACTGGATTACCTCGCACAAAGGCGATGAATCGGTTGAGTTGCGTAACGTGAGCGCGGACTATTGCCAGCTCGCCCTGCAAGGCCCGGACGCTATCTCCATCTTGCAGCCGCTCATGGACGTGCCGCTCGCCGAGATCAAGTATTACCATTTCCGCGAGGGGACGGTCGACGGCGTCAGGGCGATTGTCTCGCGCACGGGCTATACGGGCGAGGACGGCTTTGAGGTTTACGCCGCCGCGGAGCGCGCCGAAGGGCTCTGGGAGAAGATGCTGGATGCCGGACGGTTCGGCACGGAGGATGGCGTCATCCCCTGCGGGCTGGCCGCGCGCAATACTCTGCGGCTTGAGGCGGCGATGGCCCTCTATGGTCACGAGATCAACGAAACCACCACGCTGCTCGAAGCCAACCTTGGCTGGATATGCAAGCTCAATAAGGGAGACTTTACGGGCCGCGAGCGTCTGGCGAAACAGAAGGAAGAAGGCATCAGCCAGCGCCTCGTCGGATTCGAGATGACGGAGCGCGGCATCGCCCGCGACGCTCAGGAGGTGCTGGTCGAAGGCAACCGTGTTGGCCGCGTCACATCGGGAAGCCCCGCGCCCTTTCTGAAAAAGAACATCGGCCTCGCCTACGTGCCCACGCGGTTCGCGCAGGAAGGGCAGGAGATTCAGATCGACGTGCGCGGTCGCTTGGTCGGCGCTAAAGTAGTCAAGACGCCTTTTTATAAACGTGAAAAGAATGAAACAAAACAGTAATGATTAAGCAGCCAGTAATCAGTTATCAGTAGTCCGTCAGGAGCTGCTTACCGATAACTGACAACTGATTGCTAAGACACGGTGGACGCTTGAGGAGAAGCGAACAACAAAATGGCTAATGTTCCAGAGGAATTGCACTACAGCAAAGACCACGAGTGGATCAGAGTGGACGGCGACACGGGCACTGTCGGCATTACAGATCACGCGCAGGATTCCCTCGGCGATGTGGTCTATGTCGAGCTGCCGAAGGCCGGCGACTCCGTCACGGCCCACGAAGCGTTCGGCTCGGTCGAATCGGTCAAGGCCGTGTCCGAAATTTTCACACCCGTCTCGGGCCAGGTCATAGAGGTCAACGAATCTCTTCAGGATGATCCCGAAAAGGTCAACAACGACCCGTACGGCGAAGGCTGGATGGTTCGCATCAGGATGAGCAACCCCGGCGAGGTTGACGGCCTTCTGTCAGCCGCCGAATACGAAGATTTTACGAAAGCGGAGCCAGAATAAAAGTTGCGTTACATTCCAAACTCGCCGGACGAGCGCGCGGAGATGCTTCAAAAGGTCGGCCTTAAGAGCGCCGAGGAGCTTTTCAGCTCGATCCCGTCTGACCTGCTTCTGCGCGCGCCTCTGAAAACTCCCGCCGCGCTCTCCGAGATTGAGCTGCTCGCGGGCTTTGAAGCGCTCGGCCAGCGCAATGCTGCGGCCCGGCGTCCGAGCTTTCTGGGCGCAGGCGCTTACTCGCACTACTCGCCAACAATCGTAGATCATCTCATCCAGCGCTCGGAATTCTTCACGGCCTACACGCCCTACCAGCCGGAAATCTCGCAGGGCACGCTGCAAGCCATCTTCGAGTTTCAAACCCTCGTCTGCCAGTTGACAGGGATGGAGGTCGCCAATGCCTCCATGTACGACGGCTCGACCGCTCTGGCCGAAGCCGTGCTGATGGCCGAGCGCGTCACGCGTCGCAGTAAGGTCGTGGTCTCGAACGCCGTTCACCCGGAATATCTGGAAGTCGTCAATACCTACGTGCAGCACGCCGGCATTGATTTGGAGCGTTTTGATTTCGACGCGGCCACGGGGCAGACCGCGCCCGGTGCTTTAAGCTCTCTTGACGACAAGACGGCGGCGGTCGTCATCCAATCACCGAACTTCTTCGGATGTGTAGAGGACGTGCAGGCTTTGGCCGACCGCGCGCACGCCGTCGGCGCATTGCTCGTCGTCACGGTCACGGAAGCCATCTCGTTCGGTCTCCTGCGTGCGCCCGGCACTTGCGGCGCTGACATAGTCGTCGCCGAGGGCCAATCCTTCGGCATACCGCTCTCCTTCGGTGGGCCATACCTCGGGCTCTTCGCCATCCTCGAAAGGTACGCGCGACAGATACCGGGCCGTCTCGTCGGTCAGGCCGTCGATAAAGAGGGGCGGCGCGGTTTCGTGCTGACGCTCGCCACGCGCGAGCAGCACATACGCCGCGAGAAAGCGACCTCGAACATTTGCACCAACGAGGGTCTGATCGCGCTGGCCGCCACCATCTATCTTGAGACGATGGGGCCACGAGGCGTGCGGGAAGTTGCCGTGCAATGCGCGCAGAAGGCGGCCTACGCGGCGCGCCGCATCGCCGCGCTCGAAGGCTTTACGCTCCCCTTCACCGCGCCGCGCTTCAACGAGTTCGTCGTCCGCGCGCCCGTCGAGGCAGCCGGCCTGCTCGCGCGTCTTGCCGGCGAGCGGAATATAACCGGTGGACTGGCGCTTTCGCGTTACTACCCCGACAGGCCGAACGATTTTCTGGTCTGCGTGACGGAAACCAACTCGCGTCGTGAGATTGACGCGCTCGTTGACGGCCTCAACGGGCTGATCAGTTAAGCAATCCAAAATCTTTTCATGAACTCAACGAACATCACCAAAGTCACCACGCACCCGACGCAGAACGAGGCGCTCATTTTCGAGCGCTCGCAACCGGGCAGAGTCGGCTATCGCCTGCCCGCGCTCGACGTTGAAGAGACGCCGATGGATGAGCTGCTGCCGGCGGGCCTGCGGCGCGAAGACGAGCTGGCAGGGATGCCCGAAGTGAGCGAAGTGGATGTCATTCGCCACTTCACGCGCATCTCTACGTGGAACTACTCGATTGATCTGGGCCTGTATCCTTTGGGCTCATGCACGATGAAATACAACTCGCGCCTGAATGAGCGTGTTGCGCGTATTGTGGGCCACGCGGGCCTTCACCCGCTCGCCACGGAAGAAGATTCGCAGGGAGCTTTGCAGGTCATCTACGAGCTACAGCAACACCTTTCGGAGATAACGGGGCTGGCGGGCGTGTCCCTGCAACCGGCGGCGGGCGCACACGGCGAGATGACGGGAGTGATGCTGATACGCGCCTTCATCGACGCGCGCGACGGCGAGGGGGCGTCCGCCCAGAGGCGCACGATGCTCATACCGGATTCGGCGCACGGCACAAATCCGGCCTCCGCTCATCTCTCTGGCTTTAACGTCAAGACGATCAAGTCAACGCCGGAAGGCTTGACCGACCTACAGCACCTGCGCGAGCTATGCGCGCGCGGCGACATCGCCGGGCTGATGCTGACGAACCCGAACACGGTCGGCCTCTTTGAAAGGAATATCAGCGAGATTTGCCGCATCGTGCACGAGGCGGGCGGGCTCGTCTACATGGACGGGGCGAACATGAACGCTCTGGTCGGCGTGGCGCGTCCGGGCGATATGGGCGTCGATGTCATTCACCTGAACCTGCATAAGACCTTCTCGACTCCGCACGGAGGCGGCGGCCCCGGCTGCGGCCCATGCTGCTGCACCAAAGAGCTTGAGCCCTTTCTCCCCGTTCCGCGCATCGTCAGGGATGATGAAAGGTATCGTCTGGACTTCGACCGCCCGCAATCCATCGGTCGCGTCAAAGCTTTCTTCGGCAATTTCGGGATGATGCTGCGCGCTCTTTCCTACATTCAAACGCATGGGCCTGACGGTTTGCGCGAAGCGACCGAAGCGGCTGTGCTCAACGCGCGCTATATCGCCGAAGGCCTGGCCTCTGATTACGACAAGCCGTTTGAAGCCCCGCCGATGCACGAGGTGGTCTTTACGGACAAGCGGCAATCGCGCAAAGGCGTCCACACGCTGGACATCGCCAAGCGCCTGATCGATTACGGCTTTCACCCGATGACGATCTATTTCCCTTTGATCGTGCAGGGCGCGATGCTGATTGAGCCCACAGAATCCGTCGGGCGACAGGAGCTTGACCAGTTCATCGAAGCGATGCGCTCGATTGCGCGCGAAGCCTTGGAGACGCCGGAGCTTGTCCTCGGCGCGCCGCATACCACTCGCATCGGTCGCCTTGATGAGGCCGCAGCCGCGCGCAAGCCCGTCCTGCGTTGGAAGCCTGTGGAAGCGGCCAGCGCCGCTTAAGCTCGAAGCGGAAGTGTGTCAGCCGGAATGCAGCCAGTTGGAGGCGGTGCGCGACGCGTTGAGGTAGCTTCGAGTGATCTCCATAAATTGCCGCTGCTCGTCCGTCGAGGCGAAGGCCCGCTTTCTGACGATCAGGCCGCCGCCGTCGCGCATCACAAATTCAAGGTCGTCCTCATTCTCTACAATCTCTTCCACGTTGGCCCACTCGAATATAATTTGAGTGCCCAGTTGTCTCGTCCAGATGCCGGATTCGGTCAGCTCCACTTCACACGGGAGCGAGTCTCTGTCGCCGAACTTCTCCCGAAAGTAGTCGTGCATCCTTCGCCTGATGGTATTGTGGTGCATGTTCCACGTGATGACCCCGCTCACAATCGCCACAATGACGCCGCCGATCAAGCCCGCCGTGATCGATCTGCCGATAACGACGAACCCTATGATGCCGCTGATGAGGCCGCCGAGCAGCGCGGTCGCGGCAGCGCCCTGACGCCGCCATGAGCGCGCCGCGTCGGAGCGGGCCGAAGCGCGCTCGTAAGCGTCGACGTGGTCATCTATGGTGGCATCAAACTTTATTCGCATGGTGTGGCAAAAAGCCTGCTATCCTTCACGCGCCTGCTCCTCTACACCGCTCGCGGGCACTTTCAGGAGCGCGAGTCTTTCGACGATCCGCCCGTTGACGATATGCTCCTCGACGATCTCAGGAACGTCATGGGCTTCGACCTGCGCGTACCAGACGCCGTCCGGGTAGACTATGACGGTCGCTCCGACGGCGCAGAAACCGACCGAGCTGCAATCCGTCAGGACGACGCTGCCCAGCGGATTCCTTCCTTTCTTCTCTTTTCCGAAAAGCAGGTTGCGCGCGACGAGTTCCTGCGAGAGCCGCTCTTTGACCTCGGCGCTGCCCGCCGACTCACAGGATTTTCCGTTGCAGACAAAGATGTGATGGCGAATCGGCGCGTAGGCGACCGGGGCCAGCGCGCAGACCTGATCGCGATTTTCGATGATCGAATATTCTTTCATAATCGTATAAGGCCCGCGATTCTGCGTCGCGAGCAAACTTGAATCTTAACATGAGACGCGCGACCCGAAGAAATCGGCGGGCATAAAATCGGAGCAGCGAGGTGGGCACAAGAAGTTCTTTGCCCGCCTCGCAGCTAATAATGTATTATGAGCGATTGAGAGGCGACCGCACGTCGCGACCGCAGGCAGTGGCGAAAGCGGTCGGCGAAAGCGGTCGCCTCTGATTAGTACGAGCGCTCGCTCCCGCCGGAGTGCGGGATGAATTACCTGTTTTATGACGGACGGACTGGTCATTCACATTGCAGCCGGGCTGGATAAGCACACGGAAGTGCTGACGCAGGAGCGTATTCGCATCGGCGCGTCCACGGATTGCAACCTGCGACTCGACCCTTCCGTGCTGCCTCCCTCAGGCGCTACGGGCATGGTGCTGGAGCTTGGCCGCACCAACGGCTATTACCGCGTCACGGATTTCGATCCCAACCTCGACATCACGCATAACGGAGCGCGGCTCGAAAACTACTCCCGGATCGGCGACGGCGATGAAGTACGCATTGGCCCGAACAGCCTGCTACTGACGTTCTTCCCCGTCGGAGGTCTGCTGGCGGTCGTCCCCGGCCCGCGCACGGAAACTCACGTCGCCCCCTTTATCGAACACGCGGCGATTGAATCGGCGGCCACGGCCCGTCGTGATGATGCCAAGGTCTTTCTCAGAGAGTTTACGCGCGAGCTTGTCCGCGAGATTAATCCGAGCACGAAGCTCATCACGCTTGCGATTGCGCTGGCGCTCGTCGGCGGCATCCTCTACATAGGCTTCTCGATGTACCGCGAGGTTCAGACCAGCCGCCGCGTGATCGACGCGCAGAACGATCAGTTGGCGAAGATGCGCGAGGAGCTTGGCACGACGCGCCGCGAGGTCAGCAAGGTCGACGAGTCGAACAAAATCATCCGCGATAGTCTGTCGCTCGCGCCCAAGCTGCGCTCCGATTACGGCAACGGCGTCTGCCTCGTCTCCGGCTCATACATCTTCGTCGAGCGCGGCACGAATCGCCCGCTGCGTTACCCGGAAGTGCAAACCAACGAGGAGGGCGTGGTGATTCAAAACGGCGCTGACCCGCTGCAATTGACGCCGGACGGAAACGGCACTATCGCCGAGTTTGAGTTTGTCGGGACAGGGTTTCACGTCGGCGAGGGTTTCATCCTGACCAACCGCCACGTGGCGCAGCCATGGCTTGCGGACGAGCGCGCGGCGAGCCTCACCAGCACCGCCAGCGGCCAGCCGCGTTTGAAAAAGCTGATGGCCTTCTTTCCGCAGAACCCGCAGCCTTTCACGCTCAAATACAAACAGTCCGCGCAGAAGGACGATCTGGCCGTCTGCCTGATCGAGAATAAGGATTTGGTCTTGAACATTCCGGTGCTGCCGCTCGACCGCGAGTTCGAGGCCGTCACGGTCGGACAGGCCGTCGTCATGATGGGTTATCCTTCAGGGCCGGATCGCCTGCTCGCGCTTCTGGACGACGCGGAGGCGCGCAGCATACAGGCGCGCTACGGCTCTTCGCTCGAATCTCTCTTGGGCTATCTGGCCGAGAAGAATCACATCCAGCCCCTGACCACGCAGGGACACATCACAGACCTTGACGGGCGTCGCGTGGTCTATGACGCGCGCACGGCTGAGGGCGGCTCGGGCGCGCCCCTGTTCGGCCAGTCGGGTCGCGTGATCGGCATCAACTTCGCAGTCTTTACGGAAAACACCGCATCGAATTTCGCCGTCCCGGTTCCCTACGGGATAACGCTCTTGCAGCGCGCCGGGTGGAAGATGCCCGAAGGGATGGACGGCGATAACGAGAATGCAAACGCAAATGCGACCGCAGCTGCTTCCTCCTCCACTTCCACGCGCAGTAATACTGCGGCCTCGAACGCTTCACGCTAGCTCAACGGCGGCGCACGAAAAAAAGGCCCGCGCCCTGAGAATATCCCGGCCAGTTGTCGGTCAAACTTTTGACACAGGCGCTTAACTCAGGTTAACCTTTCGCCTTTTGCCGCCGACGGCTATCGCCGAAGGGCACGCTCGCGTCGCGCTTTTTATCTTTTGGGCCACGGATTTCGTCGGGTAAAACATTAGCAGGAGCTTTCTTCTTTGTCGGCATCAGCAGACGCCATCACGACAGCCGGACTAACGCCGGAGCTTTTCGTCGGCCAGGGCATGCGCCTGACGAGCCGCACGCTCGTCGCATGCGTGCTCACGCTGCTGATCATCCTCGGCTTCGGCTTTCGCGTCACGGGGCTCGGGGCCGAAGGTTTGAGCGAGGACGAGTTGAACAAGCTGCGCGCCGTCGAGGATTACCGGGCACACGGCCTGACGGCCAAAAACGGCGAGCATCCGATGTTGATGAAAGCGATGCTGACGGCGAGCATCGTCGTCGCCGACCGCTGGAACTCGTCGGCGACGGTGTCTGGGCATCCGTCCTTTCGCGTTTCGACCGAAGCGGCGCTGCGTTTGCCCGCCGCCATCTTCGGCGCGCTCACGGCGCTGCTGATCTTCATGCTTGCCGCAGAGTTGTTCGGAACCGAGACCGCCCTTTTAGCCGCCGCGCTCTGGACGCTCGACCCGACCGGCATCGGCTTCAATCGCATCGCCAAGGAAGACAGCTTCCTACTCTTCTTTTTCCTGCTGGCAAACGTTTTCTGGCTGCGCGGGCAGCGCGTGGCCGAGAGCGGGAGCGGGCGGCCCGAAGCCTATTACTGGGCGACGGCTGCCGCCTTCGGGGCGATGGTCGCCTCCAAGTACATGCCCCATTTAATCGCCATCAGCGGCAGCTACTACTATATTTTTCAGGGCATCCCGGCGACGCGCTGGCGTCTGGGCAAGATGCGCTGGCTGGCCTTTTTCGCCGTCATGGGTGTGGTCTTTCTGCTCTGCAATCCGGCCATCATCCTGCCCGCCACCTGGCACGAGATGCGTATCTTCGCCAGCGAGCATCGCATCGGCCACGACAGCTACGAGTTCATGGGCCAACTCTATCGCAACCAGATGACGCTCTGGCTCAAGGGCGTGCCGTGGTCGTTTTATTACGTCTTTATGGCGGTCAAGCTTCCGCCGATGGTGCTCCTCAGCTTCATCGTCGGGCTGCCGCTACTGTTTCGCAAGCGCCTCGGCGACGGGCGATACCTTCTGCTCTTCTGGATGATGTACTTCTTCATGCCCTTCTCCGTGATCGGCGGCAAGTACACGCGTTATTTCACCATCGTGCTGCCCGTTATACTGATCACGGCGGCCATAGGCTTGAGGGCGCTCGCGCATCTTCTCTCGCGGCTCGTCTCGAACCTGACCCGCAGCGAGGAGGCCGGGACGAAGGCGGGCGCGACTCTGGCGGCACTG
This sequence comes from Pyrinomonadaceae bacterium, assembly GCA_036389675.1. Lineage (GTDB taxonomy): Bacteria > Acidobacteriota > Blastocatellia > Pyrinomonadales > Pyrinomonadaceae > DASQYE01. The sequence continues at coordinate 38,861 of DASVWI010000028.1, read as the reverse complement.
GTCATCGCCTCTTCGCTGGTCGCATCGGTCAGCGCCGCGCCCCATTACAGGCTTTACACCAACCTGTTCGGCGGCGGAACGGAGCGGGCCGGAAACTATTTTCCGCACGACGAGTTTTATGACGCGAGCATGCGCGATGCCCTGACGGAGATTGCGAAGCGCGCACGCGAGGGCGCACGCGTCGCCAGCGAATCGCCAACGCTCGTCGCTTACTACGCCCAGCTGGCTGGCCGCAGCGACCTTGTTCCCGTCTCGCTTTCGGATAAAGCGGCTATCGGCCAGCTGTCGGAAGGCGACGTGGTGATAGTGGCACGCGGTCGGCGCTACTTCAGCAATAATGCCCTGACGAAGAGACTACAGGAGACGGCGACGCCCGCCGCGAGCCTCTCGCTCGGGAGCATTCCGTCGGCCCGCATCTATATTTTGGACGCGGCGGCTCTAAATGCTATTTCGGCTGGTGTTAACTGATCAACGTTTTTGCCCGTCTTAGAATCAAAGCAGGATTCCGGGGCTTCAACGCTATTGAGAATTGTGACGGCCCGAGAATTGTCACAATCCGGCTGGTAATCTGATGCTTCGGCGGCTAGAGTCTGGGTTTGATAAGGGACGCACAAAGAGGCCTAAGGATAAAAACAGGGCCGCACTCGTCCTGACAGGCGTGTCGTTTTGCCCCCGAATGAGTGGTACGGCTCTTGCCATTTTCAGCGCGGTAGCTTGTAATACCTTTTGAGGCAAAGCATATTGCGTTTTCCTGGGCTAAAGGCGCAGTAAATCGGCTTCAACAGAAGCAATCTCCCGGTGAGGAGTGCAATAAAATTAAGCCTAAGATGATGAAGAGCCTTTCCCCCGTACAACACGCGCCAAGGGCAGTCTGTCTACTTCTTTCTCTTCTGCTGGCGGTCTCCCCTCTGTCTTACTCCTTCGCCTTAGCCCAGACTCCCGGCGACGCCCCGGAGGCTCGCACAGAGCAGACGCCCGCCCCGGAATCAGGTTTCCGGCTTGAGCGAACGCCGGTCGCGGGCGGCGCAGAGCTGCTTACCATCTTCGCCAATCTGGACGGGCTACGCACTGGCGAGAGCCGTGCGGCAGACGTTCCGCTGGTCAGCGTCCTGCGCGATACTTTAGGCGACGCCGATACCGAAAATGATCGCCTGCGCTATCTGTGGATGCTGACCTACACACGGCCCTCTTTGACGCAGCGCCTTGCAGCCGCCCTCCCCTTCTTCTACAACCGCGCCGGTAATAAGGGGCGCGCCGTTGGCTCTGGCGCGCCGCCGCCAATCATTGATCTTGCCAGCACAGAGCGTGAGGTCTGGAACAAAATTTTCTGGTCGGCCTTGCAGAACCTTCTGCTAGACGCCTACGGATTCCCTCTGAAGGCTTCGACGCGTGCCTATCGTCGTAATGTGGCCGATCATCGTAAAGCGCACATCATAAGGGCGCTGGCGGTGCTCTCGCTCTACGAGGCCGCCGAAGGCAGCAACCCGCTCTTCACGCGCTCCGAGATGCAGGACATTCAGGCTCGACTGATGCTCACGGAAAAGACGCTCGGCGGGATAGTTGACGACATCAACCTGCAAAGAGTTTTCCAGAAAGAGACGACCCTGACCAGAGACGTGCGCGGCCATAACTGGGAACTGCTGCGCCAGCACTCCGAGGCCGAATCGCTCTACTTCGAGCCGCTGGAAATGCCCGACGGCAGCGCGACACATGCGCTCCTGTGGGTCGCGCGCCCTGATCTGGTCAGGAATCGTGGCCGCCGGTTCGATGGCCGTTTTCTCAACATCAGGAATCCGTGGCAGGATGAACGCCTGCTCAACTGGCAGGGTTATGCCGAGACGCGCTACTACGACGCGGAGAATCGTGCGGTCGAGCATGGCACGCCGGGGGCACGAGAGGTGCAGATGATTCCTCTGGCGCTTTACGGTCTGGATCATCCGAAGATTCCCATCCTGCTCGTTGATTTTCGCGATGGCCTGAATCCGAAGAAGCGCGAGATGTCGCGCCGCATCCTCGAAGACGTGACGCGCACTGTGCTTTCGCTTTCGCGCTTCGGCGACCTGCCCTACTTTTTGTCGCGCTCCGTTTATGATTTTGTGACGGGCCGCCGTGGGATGGATGTCAACCAGCCTTCGCGTCTACGCGCCTACTCTCAGCTGAAGCTGCTGCTCTCCTTGAACGCTTCACTAGACCCGCGCCTGCGCGAGCAGATTGCCAGCCGCCTTGAGGGCGTCTCGCTCAATCCTCTGGAGAATGATCTGCGCGTCGAGGCGCAGGTAGCGCGCGATCAATACGCGTCGCTCCTTGAGTATGCGCGTCGCCCCGACGGCTTGTCGGCGCGTCTCGATAAAGACCGTCGCGCGGAGATGATGCCGCTCAAGCACGGGCGCACGGGGCAAACGCTGCTGCGCCTCGCCAACGTGATGACGTTCGGGCTCTACACGCACAGGGAAAAAGCCTCGCCCGAGATGACAGCGCGCATGGAGTTAGAGCGTCGGCTGGGCTATCATGAGCGTTTCCTGCGAGAGGTCGCGCGCAGCCCGCGCGTAGAGGTTGACTGGAATATAGAAGAGGTGCGCCGAAGCTTGCGATTCATCTCAGAGAACAGCGAGGCCGCGAGCGGTCGCATGGCGACGACCGTCGCGCGCATCTTTGCGCGCACCGAAGATGAAGAGTCGCGCGTCATCTGTCTCAACAGCCTCTATCGCATCAACAACGAGACGGCGAAGAAAGAGCTTCTGGGCATCTATAGCAATCAGCAGGTAGAGGCTCGCTGGCGCAACGCCAGCGCCGAATACCTGCGTATGGCGGTGCGCGAAAATCAGACGATTGCTCCCGCCGACACCAAAACCATCCTGAGTGTGGTCGGACAGTAATGGACAGCGTAAAGAGTTTCCCGCCGCGCCGCCGCCTGCGAATTTCCGTCTTCGTTTCCGTCGCATTTTTCATCCTCCTCTGTGCGACCGCCCCGCCTGCGCGAGCAGAGGCCCGGCGCGTCGTCGTCATCAAAGTTGACGGGCTGCCCTACGGGCTGGTTGACCGCTTCGTGCATGAGCGCAACCCGCGCACGGGCAAGAGCCAGCTTCCATGGATCAGCCGCGTTTTCTACGACGGGGGCACGCGCCTCTCGAACTTCTACGTGCGCGGGATGAGCCTTTCCGGCCCGTCATGGTCGCTGCTTGACACGGGCCAGCACCTACAGATCAAGGGCAACGTCGAATACGACCGCCTCACCCTGCACTCTTACGACTATCTGAATTTCATCCCCTTCTATCTTGAAAACGTCGCGGGGCGTCGCATAGACATGCCCGGCGTAGAGGTACTGGATGAGCTCGGCATACCGCTGCTGCTCGACGCCTATCCTTACGACGAGCGCTACAACAGCTTTCAGCTTTACCAGCGCGGCAATCGTTGGAGCTCCATCGGCAAGGCTCTCCCGAACCGCTTCAGGAGAAGCCCGCGCGAGCTGGTGGATGAATGGACGATGGGGCTCGAAGGACGCAGCATCATCATGGATCAGATGGAGCGCGAGCTGATCGAAAAACTGAGCGACCCGCGCATACGCTATCTGGACTACTACACGACGGAGTTCGATCATACGGCACATCACAACCGCGACCGCGAAGCGCACCTCTACGCGCTGCAAGAGCTGGACGCCATCATCGGTCGCATCTGGGTGGCCGTCGAAAAGAGCCCGCTGGCGGCGGAGACCGTCTTCATCCTTGTCTCAGACCACGGCGTCAATACGGACGAGCGCGTCTTTAGTCAGGGCTACAATCTGGTCAAGCTTCTGGGCAGCGCCGCCGGGGGCGGCCATCACGTCGTCACCAAAAGACGACTGCTGCTCGATTACGCGATCAAGGGGATATACCCGCTCGTCCCGCTCGTGACGACGACCACCTCTGAGTCCTTTTATCTGAAGGGCCAGAGCACGGACTATCCGACGGCCCTGCTGGATTTCGACGGCAACGAGCGCGCCTCTTTCCATTTGCGCGACAGCGACCTCAACGTGCTGCACATACTCCTGCAGCAGCTACAGCGCCGCGACACGCCCGAGCCGCTGCGCCGCGCGCTCACCGATGCTTTTTTCCAGACGCTCGACAAGCGCCGTGAGGGTTGGGCCAACGAGTTGTCTGAACTAAACGAAGAGCTGAGCGCGCTCAGGGTGGCGATTGAGAAGCAGAGAGCGCGCGTCCTGGCCCAGCCGAAAAAATGGACGCAGGAGGACAGGGACGCCGGGCGCGACAAAGAGGCCATACGGCAGTTCGCGCGCATGGACTCGGCCATGGGCGACGAGCTTGACTATACGAAGTACGCCGCATCGCTCACGCGCCTGCTCGCCCTGCGTCGCGAGGGCTTCGATCCCTTCAGCTTCAAGATCGAAGATGTGATTCAAAAAGGCTCTATGGGCCAATCCAACTCGATCAACGAGTTGCAGAACTACGTGGTCGGGGTCGCGCCGGGTGGTTTTATTATCAAAGCCGACGGCACGCTCGACATGCGAAAGAGCTTCACGCGCGTCAACTATTTCTCGCTGCTGCAAACGGTCGCGATGCGTAATAACGTGCAGGCGGGGGTGGACAGTCATCCTGTGGATTTCGTCGCGACGAAAATCCGCTGCGCGCAGCTCTCAATGGCATTAGACCCCGGCGAGTGTCGCTCGCAGGAAGAGGCCGTCTGGCTTTACGGAGGCCCGGAGCATCAGACGCTCATCCTCTCGCGCGAGGACGAGGCCGGGCGTCTGAGCTTTCGCTACCTTCCCGTCAAAAACTTAACGCAGGACGAAAGCGGGACGGTGCGCTTTGAGCGCGCTGATTGGGGGCCGGGCTTTCCCTTAAAACTCTGGGAGGATAAGGCGTTCGGCGTCGCTTCTGAGAAACGCGCGGGGTGGCTGGACCAGTGGCACACGGAACTTGAATGGCTGCGCGCGATTCATCAAACCCGCTACTCCAACGCTCTCATCGGGCTGCACGAGCAGTTGGCCCATTATCAAACAGAGCAGCTCTCGACGGATGAGCCGGGCATTACGAATGATGAGCGATTGATACGCCGTTTCCGCAAGCGACAGCGCATGCTTGCCGAAGCAGACCTGCTCGTGCTGGCTAACGATCACTGGAATTTCGACGTGCGCGGCTTTAATCCCGGCGGCAATCACGGCTCTTTCTTCCGCATCTCCACACGCTCGACGCTGATGATTTCGGGCGGCGAGCGCACGGGCGTGCCGCGCGGACGCCTCGTCGAAGAGCCTTACGATAGTCTAAGCTTCGTGCCGACCGTGCTGGCCCTGACGGGACAACTGGGCAACGGGCGCACTCCCGTCCCTGTACTCTGGCAGCGTGGCTTCCGCTCTTTTCCCGGTCGCCTCATTCAGGAGGTCTTGGGAAATCACGCGGACGAGCAGCCGGCGAACCCGGTCGCTAAAGGAGCGAACGCACCTTGATTGAAACCGACGAGCAAGCGCAGACAGAGCGCGCCGCCGAAGACTTGGACGAGCTTGCGGCTCTGACCGACGACCCTGAAGGGCAGGGCTCGGGCAGCGCGCGTCGCTCCATCATCTGGCTACAGGCGATAGCATTCCTCCTGGGCCTCGGGCTGCTGGTCTACGTCATTAACCGCGTCGGCGTGCAGCCCATCTTCGATGCCCTCGGTCGCATCGGTTTCGGTTTCTTTATCCTGATCGCCATTAACGGCTCGCGTCACGTTCTACGCACGCTCGCCATGAGCCGCGCCGTCTCGCCGGAGCATCGCCGCTTCAACTTCTTTCAGGCGTTCTCCGTCCGTCTGGGCGGCGAGGCCATCAGCTTTCTCACCTTCACGGGGCCTGTGCTGGGCGAGGCGACCAAGGTGGCGCTCCTGAGAAAGCGCGTGCCGCTCGTCTACGGCGTGCAGGCCCTTGTCATCGATAACATCCTCTACAACCTGTCGGTGATCGTCTTTATCCTGAGCGGCGCGTGCGTCATGCTCCTGTCCTACGATCTGCCGCTGGTTGTCCGCTACGTGCTCTTTGCCATTGCGGGTGTGGCGCTGCTGGGGATTCTGGCCGCAGCCTTCGCGCATCACCACCGCGTCACGCTGCTCTCGTGGTTCATAGACCAGTTGGCGCGCCTCCGCATCAAACCGAAGTTCATCACCTCGCGCCGCACGCAGATCGAGCGCGTCGAGTCGCACGTCTACGACTTCTACGACCACCGCCCCGGCTCTTTCTTCGCCATCATGACTTTCGACTTTCTGGCGCACGCTTCGAGCGTCGTGGAAGTTTATGTGACGCTCAGAATGCTGGGGTTTGTGCCGCGCGTCGAAGCGGCTTATATTATTGAGTCCCTAACGAAGGTGATCAACTTCGTCTTCGGGTTCGTGCCCGCGACGATTGGCGTCTACGAGGGCGGCACAGAGCTGATCCTGCAAACGCTCGGGTATGCCGCCGCCACCGGTGTGACGCTTGCGCTCGTGCGCAAAGCCGGTATTCTATTCTGGACTGGAATCGGGCTCTTTATCCTGACGTGGCATGCAGTGCCGAACGGCGTGCGCCGAATCATGGAGAGAAGCCCTCGCCTGCGAAAGCTTATGGACAGCCTTGTTCTCTCAAACATCGCGCACAGGCCCGCGCGTACAGCCGTCAGCGTCCTTGGCATCGGCGTCGGCGTGATGCTCATCGTCTTTACAGTGGGTCTGGCGCGCGGAGTGCTGCGCGAGCGCGGGCGGCGTGAATCCAACATCAACGCCGAGATCATGGTGCGCGCTTCCGGCTCTATAGGTCTTTCCGGCTCTCAGCCCTTCACCATGCCCGTCACGCGCGCAGACGAGCTGGCGCGCATTGACGGCGTGCGTCTGGCCGTGCCCGTCGGCCAGAATATCCTGAGCAGTGACAGAGGCTTCGGCAGCCGCGTGGTGGACGGCATTCCCTTCGATCAGTATGCGGCCCTGACCGGAATGACGATCAGGGAAGGGACGCGTTTGACCGGAGGAGACGAAGCCATCGTCGATGCCATCTGGCAGCAGGAGCGCAAGGCCACCATCGGCTCGACCGTCACACTGTATGAGCGACCGTTCCGCATCGTCGGCGTCTACGAGCCGCCGGGCGGCGGGCGCATCAAGATTCCGCTCGCGACCATGCAGGAACAACTCGGCAGCGAGGGCCATTGCTCGATGGTGCTCGTCGCCTGCGGCGACCCCGCGAAGCAGGAAGAAGTGGCCGCGCTCATTCGCCAGAGATTTCCCGACGATCAGATACTCTTCACGCGCGACCTGCCGGAGATTTACGCTTCGAGCGTTCCGGCGCTCAACGTCTTCATCAACGTCGTCGTCGGCGTCGCCGCAGCCATCAGCACGCTCGTCATCCTGCTTGCCATGTACACGACCGTCACGGAGCGCACGCGACAGATAGGCATCCTCAAGTCCTTAGGCATGTCCAGAGCGACGATTGCGTGGGTGATCGAACAGGAAGCGATTCTGGTCAGCATACTCGGCATCATCGTCGGCCTCGCGCTGACCCTGATCGCGCGCTTCGCCGTCATGCGCTTAAGCTCGCTGACCATCGAGATAGAGCCGCGCTGGATTATCATCTCGCTTTGCGTAGGTCTGCTCGGCGGAACTATCGGCGCGCTCTATCCGGCCCTGCGCGCCGCCAGCCAGGACGCCGTCGAAGCTTTAAGCTACGAGTAAGCGAAGAAAACTGCCGGGGATGGACAGAGACGGTCAGGATCAGGAGGTGAAAGCTTCACGCAGCCATGCTTTCTGTATTTATCCTGATCCTCTCTGTCCATCCCTGTTAATTCTTTTCCCGGCATTCCAGAAAATTTAGTTGCAGAACCAGCACCAGAGCGTCCGTTGGAAGCTCGGCCTATTGGCCGCGGTCGCGGTCATGCTGGTGGCCCTCTATCCGCAATTTGATTTGTGGCTGGCGCGTGGCAGAGAGTGGCAGGGCTCATACGCGCATATTGATTCGGACGAAGTGGCCTACTCGGCGTATCTGGCGGCGCTGATTGACGGACGCCCGAGGCGCAATGACCCTTACACGGGCCGCGACGACGAGCCCGGCTTACGACAACACGAATCACTGTTCTCGATACAATTCATACAGCCCTTTGCGCTGGCCCGCTTAGCGAGCCTCTTCGGTCTGTCCGCCCAGACCGTCTTCATACTGCTCATGCCCGTCATAGCGCTGGCTTCGTCCATGGCTATCTTCTGGCTGATGACCCTTTTGACGAATGATGAGCGTGTGGCGGCGACAGCCGTTTTAGTGGTGCTGTGCCTCGGCACGTTCGGGCCTGTGTATGTCACCTGGCAGAGCCTGCGAGGGATGGACACAACCTATGCTTTCAGCTTCCTTCCATTCCTGCGGCGGTTTCAACCCGCGCTGGCGTTTCCCTTCTTCTTCCTCTTCTGCGCCTTCGTCTGGCGCACGCTGCGGGGTCGCGCCGCAAGGGACGCGGCTCTGTCGGGCGGATGCGCTTGTCTGATCTTCGCGCTGCTGCTTTTCTCCTACTTCTACCTCTGGACTGCTGCCCTCGCCTGGCTCGCGTGCCTGTTGCTACTCCTCGTCGCCTCGCGGCCTGATGGCTGGCGGCGGGATGCCGGTCGAGCAGGTTTGATACTCGCGGCGAGTTCCCTCGCCTTCATCCCTTACCACGTCCTCTTACGCAATCGCGCTCCCTCTATGGACGCGATACAGTTGCTGGCACTCTCGCGCAGGCCAGACCTGTTTCACTGGTCTGAGATTCTGGGTCTCGCAGTGATAGCCGCGCTCGCGTGGGCGCGCCGTCGCGGGCTCATCAAGCGCGGCAATCACGTCTCGGTCTTTGCGGCCTCGTTTGCGCTCGTCCCGCTGGTCGTTTTCAACCAGCAGATACTCTCGGGCCACTCCTTGCAGCCGCTTCACTATGACCTGTTCATCGCCAAGCACGTCGCGCTCGTCGCGCTCATCCTGCTGGCTACGCTCATGTGGCGAAGCCGTACTGGTGTTGCGCGGCGCTTTCCCGCTCAAGCTCTCTGGTGGATTGCGCTCGCCGCTTTCGGCTGGGGTCTGGTTGAGGCCGTCGTCGCGACGCGAAGATACGTTCCCGTCAACGTGGCGATGGATAAAACGCGCGGCGTCGCCTTACGACTCGCAGAGCTTGCACGCGCAGATGGCGCGCCGCACCCTTTAGCTCTCTCGACAGACCTGATGCTGGCCGACAGCCTCCCTACGGATGCGCCGCTGGCCGTGCTCTGGGCTCCGCATCTTCAGGTCTTTTCGGGGGCTGACTCGTTTGAGCACAAGCAGCGTATCTACCAGCACCTGTACTTCACTGGGGTTGATTACGCGGACGGCGACGAGCGGGCTCTTGAAAAGCTCGATCCGCACAAGCGATATTTCATCAACGCCCTTGTCGGATGGGGGCACAGCGACCCGGCATGGAACGTCGGGTGGCGACCCATGACGCCCGCCGAGATCGAGTCGGAGTTGCGCGCCTACAGGGAATTCGCCGCCTCTTTCAACAAGGAGCGGGCCGCACGTCTGCCGCTCACTTACGTTGTCCTGCCCGTCTGGCAGCAGCTTGATTTTACAAACCTCGACCGCTGGTACGAGCGCGACGCGGGCCAACGCACAGGAGATTTTATCGTTTACCGTCTCAGGCCAAGGCTTTAAGCTTGCCATCCAGAAGCGTTTGAAAACCAGACTGATCGAAGCATCCGCTGTTCGATTGACGGAGAGAGAATGCGAAGAAAACCCTTTATCGCCCTTTGCCTCTCATTATGGTGCGTATTGGCGCTCGTCCATGCCGACGTATCCCGGGCACAGGTCGCCCCTGTGGATAATTACAGAGAGCCTTTGCACAGCGAGGCGAGCAAGACCTATTTCGACCTGCTGAAACAGATATTCCCTGATGCCGAGATGGAGGCCGCCGGGGGCGCTGCTGCCTCGGCGCATCAGTCCGTCCCGCTCAATCATCTGTACGGTGATTACAGAAACAGGGTCTACCACGCGGAGATGCAGATCAGCAGCGTCGAGCGTCTCTTTCTTCAGTCGGGCGGCAGAAGGCGTCTGCTCCTGCTCGTTCATGCCGAGAGTGCCGGTGAACAATTCACCTGGGGAGAACTCGCAGTGCTGGCCCTCTTCGAGCTTGAACCCGCTGTCAGATTGCTGGACGCGGCGGACATCAAGGCCGACAGGTTCTCAGGCATACGGGAAGAACAGCCCTTGCTTCACATAAGCTCGCAGGCGGACGCCGTGATGATTACTAACTATCATCATAACTCCAGCCAGGGCTACCTGAGCCTGACTCTGGTGGGTACGGAGGGCAACCGGCTCAGAACAATCTTCGAGCTGCCCACCCTGCTCAACCTCAATTACTGCGGCAACAAGTCCACCCAGACCCCGACCATCAACGTCTTGAGAGCAAGCCGCGGCGGCCACTTCAACATCTCCGTCAAGATCAGGCTGGTCAAAGAACCTGACGACGAGAGCTGCGAAAAGATAACCAGAGGGTTTACCAGGGAGTTTAATAGCGTGCTGGTCTGGAATCCTGCGAAACGCAGATATGAGAGTACGGGAAGCGCCCTCGGCACACTGTCTGGATTGAACGAAAGGAATTATTAGCTGGCGGCGGGTTCTCAGGAAACAGCAGCCCGTTTGTCCCGACAGTGGCTTCGATAACGCGGCCTTCATCCCCTTTCGCAGACGCCGCGGGCCTGCTCCCCGCCGAATCCAATTATTTGTAAACCTTGACTCCCATTTCGTCGTACACCTCTGCGACCAGCTTTTTCACGCCGCCGGTTGCCAAAAATGAGAACTGTTTATTCATTCTACTTAGACGCCACGCGCATCGCCCTACAGGCGATCTTTTCCCACAAGCTGCGGGCCTTTCTGACGTTGATCGGGATTATCATCGGCGTGGCGTCGGTGGTCGTGGTCGGCGCTGCCATCAGCGGCTTGAACACCTACGTGGTCGATAAAGTCTCGAAGGTGCTCGGCACGAACCACTTCATGATCGCCCGGATGGTCTTTCACGGCAGACTCAGCGATGAAGAGTTCGAGCGGCGCAACCGTCGCAACCGGCGTCTGGAGTGGGAAGATTACGAGTGGGTCAGGGAACATTGCCTGTCATGCACGGAGGTCGGCGCGCAACAGGGCGGCCAGACAGACCTCAGCCAGAACGGCATAGACTTTCCGAGCGCGCTCGTCTTCGGCTCGACCGCCAACATGCTTGAGATCGAAGACAAGGACATCGCCGAGGGCAGGTTCATATCCAACGACGAGGTGCAGCGCTCGGCGCTGGTCTGCGTACTGGGCGGTGATATCAAGGACAAGTTTTTCCCGAACACGGATGCCATAGGCAAGACGATCAAGGTGCGCGGGCTGCCGATGATGGTCGTCGGCGTGGAGGAGAAGCGCGGCTCGTTCTTCGGCGATTCCTTCGACCGTCATCTATATATTCCCATCACGACGCACCTGCAAATCTTCGGTCGCGGGCGCGACGGCATACAGATTCACGGCAAGGGAGAGGAGCGCGAAACTTTTCAGGCGACGATAGAAGACGCGCGCATGGCCCTGCGAAACAAGCACAAGCTCAAGGGCAACGATGAGGACGACTTCGGCCTCGTCAACGTCGAGGACTTGAACAAGGAGGTAGACCAGTTTACAGGCAGCATAGCGATGGTCGTCATTCCCATCACCTTCATCACGCTCGTCGTCGGCGGCATCGTCGTGATGAATATCATGCTGGTCTCCGTCACCGAGCGCACGTTTGAGGTGGGCCTGCGCAAGGCCATCGGCGCGACGAAAAAGCAGATACTGATGCAGTTTTTGATCGAGTCGGCGATGCTCTGCGCGCTGGGCGGGGTATTGGGGCTACTTTTGGCCGCAGGCGTCTGCTGGCTCATCACGGTGCTGGCAGAGATTACGATGACCATCACCGTCACCTATATTTTTCTGGCGATCTTTTTCTCCAGCGTGATCGGCATCATCGCCGGAATCTATCCGGCCTTCAAAGCCGCGCGTCTCGACCCGATCATCGCTTTGACCAAGAGTTAAGAAGTATGCGTTTGAGGATACCAGGGTTTGTTCCTGTTGAGACGCTGGCGATGGCGTTTTCGAGCGTGCGCTCGCACAAGTTTCGCAGCTTCCTGACCGTGCTCGGCATCGTCATCGGCGTGATGACGGCCATCACCATCGCCTCTATCCTGACGGGCCTGCGGCAGAATATCGTCAAGATGATTGAGGAGTATGGAACCAATAATATCTACGCCTTTCATCTTTCGACCGGCCCGCGCGTGACCGACAATCGAGCGGAGCGCAGCCGCAAGCCGTTCGTCCCCGGCGATGCCGAGGCGATTCGCGCGGGCGCTCCGGCGGTTGAAGACATCTCCATGGTCGCGCCCAACGTCGGCTACTCGGGCGGCCCCTTCGACGACAACATCAAGTATCAGGGCCAGAACTATCGCTGGGGCAATACGCAGGGCGTCACGCCGAACTACGCCGACATCACCAACATCGTCCTCAGCGAAGGGAGATTCATCACCGAAGCGGACGACCAGCAGCGGCGCAATGTGATGGTCATCGGCGTCAACGCAGCCGAGGCGCTCTTTCCCGGCCAGTCCAGCAATATCGCCGGGACGGAAGTGAAGATGGGCGGCTACTCTTTCGAGATCGTGGGCGTCCTTGAGAAAAGAAAGGCGGGCTTCTTCGGCGAGAACGACGAGGACAACGCCGTCTACATTCCCTTCCGCACGGCGCAGAAGATTGCGCCCGCGCGCGGCTATATTCTCTTCGTGATTCGCGGTCGCAGCGGTCAACTGCGCGAGGCGCTCGAACAGTCAGAGGACATCCTGCGCCGCCGCCGAAACGTTGGCTTCAACGAGCCGGACAATTTCGATATTAAGACCGCCGACAAATTCATAGAGCAGTTTGACAGCATCACGGCGATGGTCGGCTTGATCGCTATCGCCATCTCAAGCCTCGGACTACTGGTCGGCGGCATAGGCGTGATGAATATCATGCTCGTCTCCGTGACCGAGCGCACGCAGGAGATAGGCATACGCAAAGCCATCGGCGCGCGCCGCCGCGACATCGTCAACCAGTTCCTCTTCGAGGCCATGACGCTGACCTTCCTCGGCGGCGTCCTCGGCGTCCTGCTCGCCATCGGCGTAAGCCAACTCATCATCCTTCTCGTCCCTTCACTGCCGGCGACCATTCCCACTTGGGCCGTCGTCACTGGTCTGACCGTCTCCATCGGCGTCGGCCTGATCTTCGGCGTCTGGCCCGCCCGCAAAGCCTCGCGGCTGGACCCGATCGAGTGCCTGCGTTACGAATGAGGGTGGAAAGCAATTGACAGGGATGGTCAGGATAAAAAGCAGAAGGCATGCATGCCTTATAGCATTTTCTTTATCCTCTCTGTCCGTCCCTGTTCATTTTCTTCTTACTGGTATGTCGTGCGTGGTGCGGTTGCCGAAGAAGTCTTCGGCGAAGACGCGCAGGGTGTAGTCGCCCGCAGGCAGCGATGAAGCGTGCCAGAAGTCTTCCGAGGACTGGTGATCGCGTATTACGTTGGTGACGATGTAGGCGAAGATTGTTTCTCCGGTCGCACCCGACTTGCTGCCTTCCGCATAGGCGATGGAAGCGCTGCCTCTGTCGAGGGGCAGCGTCTCAAACGAGATATTCATCAGGGGCTGATCGAACTGCGGCGCGGGAGAGCCGTCTACGTTCAGAATCTGGTAGCCCAGACGATACAGGCCCAATCGTCGCCGCGCGGCATTTCCATCCATCTGATCGTAGGCGCGGACGACGATACGCACGTCGCCGTCAACCGGGATGCGCTCGGCGCTGCCTTTTTCCCCCTTGCCGTTTCCGGCAGAGGCGACGCGCAGCTCACGCCACCCGCGATCAAAAAGACGAACGCCCTCTTTCTCAATCACGGGCGCGACAGTATCTTTCACGCCGGGCAATTCGAGGGCCGCCAGTGCGTTGAGCTCGCCTCCCGTCGGCCCGGCGATCAGGTGTACGTGGTATTGATTGTTGAGCGTGCCGATGGCGTCACCGGCTGCGAAGCGCTCGCCCCGGCGCACGCGCACGCCCGTCACGCGCCCCGCGCCGTCGCGTCTTAAAGTGAAGCGGCCATCATTGAAGACCTTGTCTCCGATGTCACGACCGACGCGCAGGTGTATATAGCCAAGTTGCGGAAAGCCTATGCGCTCGCGCGATGTCCCAACGTCTTCGACCGAGAGAGGCCGCAGGATTCGCTCTTCCCGCACGGCGCGGGCCGTCTCGCCGTACGCGCCCGGGATGTCCAGCCCGTTGTGAAAGTATGCTTCCTTGTTGGTCGCCGTCAGCTCGCCGCGTATCTCTCCGAAGGTAGCGGCAATCTCTCGCGCGCGGTCTGGCGGGTCGTAGGGCCAGCGCGGGGGAGCGCCGCTGTTACGCAGCTGGGCCGCGGTCGGATAAAGCGCGAGCGCCTCTTCGCGTGTGAGAGCCGTGCCGCGTTCCCTCGTCTCGCCCACCAGCACGCGCACGAGCCTGTTTCCCGTGTCCGCAACGATCACTGTTCCGTTGCCCGCGACCGCTACGCCTGCCGGAGCGCGTAGGCGCGCATCTTCGAGCGGGCCATCTGCCAGACCGCTCCCACGCTGGCCCACAACTGTCTGCACGTTGGGCACAATACCGAACCGGCACACGCGCAGGGCAGAGTGTCCGGCTTCCACGACGTAGATCGCACCGTCGGCAGCGACCGCGACACCCGTGGGCTCGTCGAATGATGCGGCAAAGAGTGGGCCGTCGAAGACTGTGGGCTCACCTGTTCCGGCAATCGTCGTCACAGCGCCTCCCTGCTCGACGCGACGCAGGCGATGGTTTCCCGTATCGGCGACGACGAGCGTGCCCGAAGGCTCGACGGCGATTCCGCAGGGCGTGTCGAAGCGCGCGTCCGCGCCGTTTGACGCATCCCTCATCCCCGGCTCTGCGCCCCCTGCCAGAGTGCGTACCTTGTGCCCGGTGTCCACGGCGCGTATGCGATCATTGTAAGTGTCCGCGACATAGATCGTGCCGTCCGGGCCTACTGCTACGCCTATTGGCCCATTGAAGAGGGCCGCGCTGCCTTCGCCGTCGGCAAAGCCCGAGCGCCCCCTGACACCTGCGATCAACTGGCTCTGCCCGCTCTTAGTGTCAACGCGAGTGATGGTGTGAGAGCCCGTCTCCGCAACGACGAGCGAGCCGTCGGGCACAAGCGCGATGGCCGAGGGCACGTCCAGATTTTCGGCAACTATGCGCGCGCCGCCAACGGCGTCGATCTGCCAGATACGACCCGTGCCGCCGTCGGAGACGTAGACGCTGCCGTCCGCTTTGGCGACTGCCACGCCGAAGGGGTCGACGAATCGTGCCCCGTCATTCGTCCTCGCTGCCCCGGCCAGCGTTTTCAGAGACGAGAGCGGAGGCTGAGGCGCTGTCTTTCGCGTCGCCAGATAGAGAAGAGCCGCGACGATCATGGCCGCCGCGACGAACAACAGGATGAGCAAGCGAATTTTTCGTGCAGGTTTCAAGGTTCGGAGATTGTGCCTGCGAGGCGCTCTCTATTGCAACTGCATTGAGTGTGGCGGTGGATTAAGCGTATGCTATAGGGCATGAGCAGCAATCTTCCGCCGAATTTCGATCACGAGATCATAGATGTTGTGCCGCCTGCCCGTCGTCACTGGCGGCGCTGGTTGATCGGGGCAGTGGTCTTAGTGGTTATCGCCCTCATGCGCTCGCTATCAATCTATATCAATGCTCTGTGGTTCGGCTCACTCGGCTACGCGTCCGTCTACTGGTACACGTTCCGTCTAAAGCTTGTGCTCTTCTTCCTCTTCGCGCTCCTGACCGTCATTATCCTTCGCGGCGCATTCTGGCTGCTGGAACGCTTCTTTAAGACCAGCACGCTCGGGCGTCGCACCGTCCTGCTCAACAACCAGCCGGTCGAAATCTCTCCCGCGCGCATCACGAGGCCGCTCTCGTGGGCCGTCTCTCTCATCTTCGGTTTGATGTACGGGCTGGGGATGAGCGCCGAGTGGCGCTATTTCGCTCTCTACATGAACCAGCCGGCGACCACCGGCAGCGACCCGATCTTTCAAAAACCGCTCGGCTTTTATCTTTTCAATCTTCCCGTCCAGCAATTGTTGAACTCATGGCTGTTGATGCTGGCCTTCGTTATTCTTTGCGCGTCCGCTCTCTTCGCGCTCGTCTCCACGCCGCAGCAGGCAAAGCAGACGGCGAGGATTACGCCGCCGCGCCGTACGGGCTATGCGGCGGTCTCCTGTGCGCTCGGAGCTTTTCTACTGCTGCTCGCGTGGCGCGTCTATCTTTCACGCTTCCCTTACCTGTGGAGCGATCACCAGACCTTCACCGGCGTCACCTACACCGAAGACCATTACGTTCTGCCGGGATTGATGATCGTCGCCGTCACGCTCGTGCTCGGGGCCGTGATCGCGTTCCTCAACGCCTTTACTGAGCGCCGCCTGCGGCTGCTGATCGCGGCGCTGGCGCTGCCCGTTATCCTTTACGTCGTGGCCGGCCTCCTCGTGCCCGGCTACGTTCAGAGTTTTGTCGTCAAGCCGAACGAGCTGGGGCGCGAGTCGCCTTACATCGCACACAACATAGAGGCGACGCGACGCGCCTTCGGTCTCGACCGCATAGAGCAGCGCGACTTCGAGGCGGAGACCGCCGTCGCCTCTTTCAACCTCGAAGGCAATCGCTCAACGCTCGACAACATACGCCTCTGGGACTGGACGGCGCTCAGGGACACGCTGCGCCAGATTCAGGAGATACGCACCTACTACGATTTTCAGGACGTTGACGTTGATCGCTACCGCATCAATGGAGAGATGCGGCAGATGATGCTCGCCGCCCGCGAGATCGATATCGAGAAGCTCCCCGAACAATCGCGCAACTGGATCAACGAGCGATTGATCTACACGCACGGCTACGGCGTGACGATGAATCCCGTCAACGGCTTTACGCCCGAAGGCATGCCGCGCTTCGTGCTCTCGAACATGCCGGTGGAGACGACCGTGCCCGAGATCAAGGTGACGCGCCCGGAAATCTATTTCGGACAGAAGACGGACACGGACGTTTACGTCAAGACGCGCCAGAAAGAGTTCAACTACCCGCAGGGCGAGACCAACAACCTGACGACATACGAAGGCACGGGCGGCATAGCGGTCGGCAGTGGGCTGCGCCGCATGCTCATCGCCTGGGCCTTGGATGATCTGTCGAAGCTTCCCTTCTCAGACGATGTCACCTCGGAGAGCCGCGTGCTCATGCGCCGCAACATAGGCGCGCGCGTGCGTGCCCTCGCGCCCTTTCTCATCTACGACGACGACCCCTACATCATCGTCTCCGACGAAGGCCGCCTCTTCTGGATGATCGACGCCTTCACGGAATCCGACAACTACCCGTACTCGCGCCACTACCGCGCGGGCAACGACAGCGTCAACTACATACGCAACAGCGTCAAGGTCTTGATCGATGCTTACAACGGCACGGTCAGCTTCTACGTCTTCGACCAGCAAGACCCGCTCATCGGCGCATACCGCGCCACATTCCCCTCGCTCTTCCGCGACGCGAGCGAGATGCCCGCAGACCTTCGCGCGCACGTGCGTTATCCGCAAACGCTGATGGAGACGCAGGGACAGGTCTACGGCCTCTATCACACGCATGATGCGAAGGCTTTCTTTCAGCGCGAAGACCTGTGGAGCGTAGCCAGCCAGGTCTCTATGAAGGACGGCAAGCGCGAGGTCGAGCCGCTTGAGCCCTACTTCGTGCTGATGCAACTGCCGGGCGAGCAGGCGGCGAACGAGTTCGTGGAGATTCTGCCCTTCACGCCCGCCAATCGCAACAATATGATCGGCTGGATAGCGGGCCGCAGCGACGGCGACGCGTACGGGTCGCTCATCGCCTACAATTTTCCGAAGTCGCGGCTCATCGACGGGCCGCTGCAAATCGAGGCGCGCATAGATCAAAACGCGCAGCTCTCGTCACAGATCACGCTCTGGAGTCAGCAGGGCTCGCGCGTGCGTCGCGGCAACCTGCTCGTCATCCCCATCGGGCGCGCGCTGCTCTACGTCGAGCCCATCTACCTGCAAGCCGAGCGCAGCCCCATGCCTGAGCTGCGTCTGGTCGTGCTGGCGACACAGGACAGGCTCGGCTACGGGCAAACCTTTGAAGAAGCCATGAAGAGCCTCTTCGGCGAGGCGGCTCAACCTGCGGCCCTGGCGCAGGCGAAGCCCGACCAGCCGCAGGCGGAATCGAACGGCGCGACCGCAACCCCATCGCCGACGCAAGCCCCGACGCCCCAGCAAGACACGCAACAACTGGTGAATCAGGCGCTCCAGGACCTCGATGATTACCAGCGGCTCACGGCGCAGGGCAAACTCGGCGAGGCGGGACAAAAACTCGAATCTGCCAGACGCACGCTCGAAGAAGCCAAGCGCAGGCAAAAATCGCCATGAGCTTTAATGAACAGAGGGCAGGATGAGCGAGCGAATCTTAATCGTTGAAGACGACCCCATGCGCTGCGCCTGGTTTGAGCAGAAGTTCGCGGGGCGGCACATGGATGTCACCTGCGACACACGCGAGGCGATAGCATGGCTCGGCGCGCATGACTACGACGTAATCCTCCTCGATCACGATCTGGCCGAAGAGCACTACTTCTCGGACGAACCGGACGACGAGCGCACGGGCTATGCCGTCGCCCTCTGGCTCGCCACGCATCCGGACCATCACCGCGACGCCACCATCGTCATCCATTCGCTCAACTACTACGGGGCACAGCGCATGCTCGACGCCCTCAGGGACGCGGGACGCGACGCCGAGCACGTCCCGTTTCATTACCTGCAAACCGGGTTGAGACTTTGAAGGAAGGTCAGTACCGCCTGCTTAAGCCGGGCGGGTGTTGATGCAACTTGAGACCCGCCCGGCTTAAGCAGGCGGTACTGACCTGTCTTTTCTTTTTATCCTTTATCTTCCAGACGTATCAGTGATGGGCGCGTGCCCTCGCTTCTGGTTTGCGGAGAGCGCTTTTCCCACTCGCGCCCGCAGACGCGGCAAACGTAGTGCTTCCGCCCTTCGCCGACATATCCCTGCTCGTCCAGAAACACGCGTATGTAGGCGGGCACGCTTGCGCCCTCCAATCTGTCGAGCGATTCGCAGGAACAGTTTGCGCGGCTCATACCCTTTTTCGCTCCTTCGGAGCGCGTGCCCCTGAAAAGGCTCACACGCCCCTGTCCAGCATCTTTCGTGCTTCGTCGCTGGCCTCTTTATGTTCGGGCAGGTAGTTCGGGTCGGGAGTTAATTTGAGAATCGCGTCCAGTTGTTTACGCGCGTCGTCGCGCCGGTTGACGCGCGCATAAGCCTGTGCCAGTCTGAGGCGCAGCAGCGGATTGTTCGGGCCGATCTTCAATCCCTTCTCAAGATACTGGACGGCCAGCTCGGGGTCGCCCATCATCCTGCCTGCTTCCAGCTCGACCTGCCCCAGAACCATGTAAGCGCTGCCGGACTGGTAAGTCTCGTCCGTACGCAGCACGGCGTTCATCTGCTCGCGTATGTCGTCTATCGCGGCAAGGCCACCGAGCAAGCTCGTCTGGGCAACGCCGCCGTGATTTGCGCCCAGCCAGAAATGGCCTTCGGGTTTTCCGTCCTGCAACTGCACGGCGATCTGGCCCGCCTCTATCCCTTCCTTGAAAGCCCTGTCGCGCTCTTCCCTGTCTTTGGTGTGCGAGCCTAAATAATAATCATACTGGGCTATGCGCCAGACGACATCGTAGTTGCCGGGCTCAGCCGTGCGCGCGCGGCGCAGCACCGAAAGGCCCTCGCGAAGTCGCGTCAAATCATCTCTCTGCGCGTAGAGTTTGTCGGCCTGTGCGATTAAATCCGGGACGGAAACCTTCTCGGCGGGGGCTTCCGTGACAGCCTGCTGCGACCTGCAACCGGCGCAGACCGCAAGCAGCAAGGACATAATGAGGCCCACGCAGAAGAGACTGTAATGAACTTTTAGTTTCATGTTTTCCCTTTAGAATTACGGACTTAAATCCACTGCGGCGCGCGACATCCGACGAGGCAACTTACCCCTCGGCGGCGAAATAAGGTATATTTCTCGCTCTACACACATGCAACGGGTTTCGCTCCGGTGCAAGCCATAAAGAAAATCGCCGAGCCCGAGGGCACTTTGGAGGACTGTGTGGCAGCCGCTTCATTTTACGATTTAGAAGGAACTTTAGTTAGCACTAATCTTGTTCACACGCTTGGATTTTACGCGAAGAACCAGCAGAGCTTATTCGGCAGCTTACGCAAGAGCGCTTCGACGCTCCTGAGTCTGCCGCTTTTCGCCGTGACGGATCAGTATAGCCGAAAAGTCTTCAACGATCTCTTTTTCAAAAGATACAAGGGCGAATCGGAAGACCGCCTGCGCTTTTTCGCCCACGAGTTGTTTGAAGACGTGCTGAAACCCGCCATCTTCCCGGGCACTTTCGAGCTGATCGAGAAATCGCGAAGCCTCGGCCTGCGTCAGGTCGTGGTCACCGGCGCGCTGGATTTTACCGTCAAGCCTTTGATGGAATATCTTGAGATTCAGGATTACGTCGCCAACCGTCTGGAATTCGTCAACGGTGTGGCAACGGGCAGGCTCTTGCCGCCGGTGCTGGCTTCGGCGACCAAGGCATCCTGGATCAGGACGTTTGCAGAGCGCGAGGGACTGAGCCTCTCGGACTCTTACGCTTACTCAGACAGCATGAGCGATCTGCCCATGCTCTCGGTCGTGGGCCACCCGGCAGCCGTCAACCCGGACATGCGGCTGCGCCAGACGGCGCTGCATCACGACTGGCCGATACTGAATCTAAAATAGAAAAGTTTTACGGAAAGGTTTTTGGGAAATGCGTTTATTCAAGTCTCTATACACATCCGCCGTCGCGCTCCTTGGGCTCGTGGCAATCGTGTGCGCGCAGGGCTCGGTCAAATCGCTCGACAAGGGAGGCCGCCTCTCTTACCCTGTGGCGCGCAAGGGCGATCAGGTCGATGATTATCACGGCACGAAAGTCTCCGACCCTTATCGCTGGCTGGAAGACCTCGACTCGGCGGAGACGCGCCGCTGGGTCGAGGCCGAAAACAAACTGACCTTCGATTATCTGAAACAGATTCCCGAGCGGGCCGCCATCAAAGAGCGGCTGACGAAGCTCTGGAACTACGAGCGCTACGACATTCCCTTCAAAGAAGGCGCGCGCTACTTCTACAAGAAGAACGACGGGTTGCAAAATCAGTCGGTGCTCTACACAGTCAATACGCTCGAAGGAGAGCCGCGTGTCCTGCTCGATCCGAACAAGCTTTCGAGCGACGGCACGGTCGCGCTCTCGGATGCCGCCATCACCAACGACGGCAGGCTGATGGCTTATGCGCTGGCTGCCTCCGGCTCGGATTGGAACGAGTGGCACGTCCGCGATATAGGGACGGGGCAGGATTTGCCGGACGTTATCAGGTGGGTGAAATTCTCCGGCGCTTCATGGACGGGTGACGGCAAGGGTTTCTTCTACAGCCGCTACAATGAGCAGGCGGACGGCAACAGGCTCGCCGCCGTCAACGAATATCATAAGCTCTATTATCACCGCCTCGGCACGCCGCAAGCCGAAGATGTGCTGGTCTATTCCAGCACGGACGAGAAGATGAAGGGGTGGATTTACAACGGCTATGTGACCGAAGACGGGCGCTACCTGATCATCACGCTTTACCCCGGCTCAAGCGCTGAGAGCCGCGTCTACTACAAAGACCTGCAACAGAAGGATGCGCCAATCGTCAAGCTGCTGGACGATGCCGGCGTCGAGCAAATCTTCATCGGCAACGATGGCCCTGTCTTCTGGCTTCAGACCGACCGCGACGCTTCGCACAAGAAGATCATCGCCGTCGACACGCGCGCCCCCGAGCCAAAGAACTGGAAAGTCGTAGTCCCCGAAGCGAAAGAAACGCTCGTCGGCGCAAGCGTGGTGGGCGATATGATCATCGCCTCCTACCTGAAGGACGCGCACTCGCAGATCAAGCTCTACGACACGAAGGGAAAGCTCGTGCGTGAGGTTACGCTGCCGGGCCTCGGCACGGTCGAAGGCTTCGGCGGTAAGCGTAAAGACAAAGAGACGTTCTATTCCTTCACCGGCTACACGACGCCGAAAACGATCTACCGCTACGACATAAGCACGGGCAGGAGCACCATCTTCCGCCAGCCCAAAGTTGATTTCGACCCGAGCCAATACGAATCAAAGCAGGTCTTCTTCACCAGCAAGGACGGCACGCGCGTCCCCATGTTCATCACGCACAAAAAAGGTATCAAGCTCGACGGCCAGAATCCGACCTACCTTTACGGTTACGGCGGCTTTGACATTTCGATGACGCCCACCTTCGCGCCGAGCAATCTGGTCTGGATGGAGATGGGCGGCGTCTTTGCCGTCGCCAACCTGCGCGGCGGCGGCGAGTACGGCAAGGAGTGGCACGAGGCCGGAATGAAGCTCAGGAAGCAGAACGTCTTCGACGACTTCATCGCTGCCGCCGAGTGGCTCATCAGTAACAAGTACACGTCCACGCCGAAGCTAGCCATCGGCGGCGGAAGCAACGGCGGGCTGCTCGTCGGCGCAGCGATCGTGCAGCGCCCGGATTTGTTCGGCGCGGCTCTGCCCGCCGTCGGCGTAATGGACATGCTCAGATTCAACAAATTCACCATCGGCGCGGCCTGGACTACTGATTACGGCTCGCCCGAAAACCCCGAGGAGTTTCGCGCTCTTTATGCCTACTCGCCGCTGCACAACCTGAAGCCGGGCACGCATTACCCTGCGACGCTCATCACCACAGCCGATCATGATGATCGCGTCTGGCCCGGCCACAGCTTCAAGTTCGCCGCGACGATGCAGGCCGCACAGGCAGGCCCTGAGCCCGTGCTTATCCGTATCGAAACCAAGGCCGGGCACGGAGCCGGCAAACCGACCACAAAGCAGATCGAAGAAGCCTCCGACAAATGGGGCTTCCTCGTTCACGAGCTGGGAATGAAACCGAACAAGATGGTGACGAGTGACAAGTAACAGGCTGAAGCCTTGTTTTTTTTACTCGTCACCTGTCACTTGTCACTGATCTCTTATGAGCCTGCAACTAAGACGAAAAACGCACGAGTCTGTCATCTATATTGACAGCGACAGCGCGCCGCGCATCATCCCTTCGGGCGAGGATTTCATCCTCGAAGATTTGCCGATAGGCACGCGCGTTCTGTACCCGAACCCGCCGATCAAGGGCCTGCCCAATCGCGAGGCGGCGATCCGCTATGCCCTGAACCACCCGCACGACTGTGACCCGCTCTTCGCGCAGCTTGAGCCGGGCATGAAGGTGACGATTGCCGTAGATGACATCAGCCTGCCGCTGCCGCCCATGGCGACGCCGGACATTCGCCAGACCGTGCTTGAGATCGTGCTCGACATGCTCTCGGCCTACGGCGTTGACGACGTGCATATCGTCATCGCCAACTCGCTTCATCGCAAGATGACCCCATGGGAGATGAAGCGTATGGTCGGCGCTGATATCTACGAGGAGTATTATCCTGACCGCTACTACAACCATGATGCCGAATGGGCCGACGGGCTGATCGTGCTTGGCGAGACGCGCCATCACGAGCCGCTTCGCATCAATCGCAGGGCGGCGGAAAGCGACCTCGTCATCTACGTCAACATCAACCTCGTCCCGATGGACGGCGGGCACAAATCGGTCGCCGTCGGTCTGTGTGATTACGAATCTTTGCGCGCGCACCACGAGCCGCAGACCATACGCGACTCCGACAGCTATATGGACCCGGCGCGCTCCGAGCTTAATCACAAGGTCAATCGTTTGGGGAAACTGGTTGACGAGCAGATGAACGTCTTCCACATCGAGACGGCCATCAACAATCGCATGTACAAAGGCGACATGGATTTCCTCCACAAGAACGAGGACGACTTCTCAGCCTTCGACCGCATGAAGTTCGAGGCCATGCGCTATTCGATGAGCAAGCTGCCGCGCGCCGCGCGCCGCAAGCTGCTCCATTCCAAGCCCGCGCAGTATGAGCTGATCGCCTGTCATGCCGGGCGCACCGAGCCGGTTCATGAGAAGATCATTGAAAAGGGGTTTCAGCAGTACGCCATTCCCGTCAGCGGCCAGTGCGACATTCTGATCACGGGGATTCCGGACATCTCCCCCTACAACGTCTATTCGGTGCTGAACCCGCTGCTCGTGCAGGTCATGGCGCTCGGCTATCACTTCAACTTCTATCGCAACAAGCCGCTCCTGAAAAAAGGCGGCGTGCTTATCCTTCATCATCCGTGCTACGACGAGTTCGACCATAACTTTCATCCGAGCTATATAGAGTTCTTCAACCGCCTGCTGCCCGAAACGCGCGACGCCTTCGTGCTCAGGGAGAAGTACGAGCGCGAGTTCGCCAACAATCCGAGCTACGTCGAGATGTACCGGCGCGGCAACGCCTATCATGGCGCGCACCCGTTCTTCATGTGGTACTGGGGCGAGAACGGACGCCAGCACGTCGGCAAGGTCATCGCGGCGGGCGCGGAGAACGCGCACGTTCCGGCGATGCTCGGCTGGGATCGCGCCGACAATCTGACCGAAGCGATTGCCATGGCGCGAAGCATCATGGGGCGCTCCGCGGAAATCACCATGCTTCATCAACCGATGATCGGCATCGCCGACATGGAGTAAGATAGTTAAAAGATAATGAAACTATCTCCGACAGACATTTATAACGAAAGAAAAATCTTCCTCATCGGAAGCACAGGCTTTCTGGGCAAGGTGACGCTCTCGATGCTGCTCTACCGTTTTCCGGGCGTGGGCCGCGTCTACACGACCGTGCGTGCCCGCTCGCAGGAGGAATCGGAGACGCGCTTCTGGAACAACGTCATCACCGCGCCGCCCTTTGACCCCTTGCGCGAACGCTATGGCGACGCGCTCGAAGGCTTCATCAGGGACAAGGTAGTGATCGTCGGCGGCGACATAGGCGACACCAACCTCGGCTATACGGAAGAGGAGGCCCAGCGGATTGCCGACGACATCGATGTCGTCATCAACAGCGCGGGCAACGTCACCTTCAACCCGACGCTCGAAAGCGCGCTTCGCACCAACGTCGTCGGCACGCAGAACGTCATTGCGTTTGCGAGGCGCATGCGTCGGCCCGCGCTCATACACGTCTCGACCTGTTTCGTCGCGGGCAATCGAAGCGGCCCGGTCTGGGAGAGCGATCCCGTCGTCGGCTATTTCCCGCGCCGCGACGAGTTGGAGGGCGTCGAGTTCTCGCCCGAGCAGGAGATCAGGGATTGTGCGAAACTGGCCGAGCGCGTGCGCGAAGAGGCCAAAGACGCGATGATGGTCGCACGCTTTCGCGAGCAGGCCCGCAAGCGTCTGCTCGAAGAAGAACGGGACGCAGACGACCCGGACGCGATGGGCCTTGCGGTCGCGCGAGAAAGGAAGGTCTGGACCAGAACGCGCCTCACCGATCTGGGCATCGAGCGCGCCGCGTGGTGGGGTTGGCCCAACATCTACACTTACACCAAGAGCCTCGGCGAGCAACTGGTCGCCGCGCAACCGGACATCGTTCGCTCAATCGTGCGCCCGAGCATCGTAGAGTCGGCGATCAGCTATCCCTTTCCCGGATGGAATGAGGGATTCACGACGACCGCTCCGCTGATCTTCATCGCCTTTAAGGGGCAGACGCAGATTCCCGCCGACGAAAAGCTTATCCTCGACATCACTCCCGTCGATCAGGTCGCGGCAGTGATGCTCGCCGTCGCCGCCGAAGCCTGTGTCGGAGAGCCGCGCCTCGTTCATCAGGCGGCGACCGGCGACACCAACCCGAACAACATGCGCCGCATCGTCGGCCTCGTCGGCCTCTACAAGCGCCAGCACTTCAAGGAGAAAGAGACGGGCCTGCGCTTCGTTAACGAGATCGCCGCGCGCATGGAGACGCACACGGTCACGCAGGAGCGTTTCGAGAAGACCTCCACGCCGATGGTGCACGAGGCCGCGAAGAAGGTCTCGACGTTTCTCGACAGGGTGCGCCCGCGCTGGGGCGGAGGCCGCATCACTGAGGTCGTTGATCGCGTTAAGGAGAGAGTCGACCGCCTCGAAGAGGTGACGCGCGAGACCGAGGAAGCGTTCGAGATGTTCCGCCCCTTCATGGTCGAGAACGCCTACATCTTTCGCTCTGACAACGTGCGCTCGCTCTTTGCGCGCATACGCAAGGACGAGCAACAGCTTCTCACCTGGAATCCTGAAAGGTTCGACTGGTACGACTACTGGATGAACATTCATTTCCCCGGTCTCAAGAAGTGGGTCTTTCCGACGCTCGAAGAGGACATGCGCGAGCAGCCCAAACGCGTCTATACCTACCGCGACCTGCTTGAGTTGTTCGAGACCTCGACCAAGCGCCACGCGACGCGCGTCGCCATGCGGATCGAGCGCGACGGGCACAAAGAGCAGTACACCTACAGAGACCTGCGTGAGCTGGCGACGCGCGCCGGGGCGTTTCTCGCCAGTCAGGGCATCAAGCCCACGGACCGCGTCATCCTTCTCAGCCACAACGCCCCGGAGTGGGGCATGACCTACTTCGGCGTGCTCAAGGCGGGCGCGACCTGCATCCCCGTCGATCCCGAAAGCTCCACGGATGAAGTCGTCACCTTCGCACGCGCGGGCGGCGCATCCGGCATAGTCCTGAGCGCGGAGATGCACGAGAGGCATTCGCACCTCGCCGAAAAATTGACGGAGGCCGGGCTCACGGAGACGCGCATCTGGCGCTATGATGAAGTCTTTGCGCTGCCCGACCAGCAGACGGAAGACTCTCGCATTGCGCTGCTGCCCCAACGCGTACAGGCCCAGTCAATCGCGTCCCTGATCTTCACCTCCGGCACGACGGGGAATCCCAAGGGCGTGATGCTCTCGCATCGCAACCTGACGAGCATGGTCTCCATGCTCTCAAGCGTCTTTGACATGACGACCAGCGACGGCGTGCTATCCGTGTTGCCTCTGCATCACACGTTCGAGTTCTCGACGGGCTTTCTCACACCGCTCAGTCGCGGCGCGCAGATAACCTACATGGAGGAGTTGACGGGCGAGGCTCTGGCGCGCTCGATCAAGAACGGCCACGTCACGGGCATGGTCGGCGTCCCGGCCCTCTGGGAGCTGCTGCATCGCCGTATCAAGAACAAGTTCAACGAGCGAAGCCGTTGGATAGGCGAGACCGCCGAGCTGCTTATGCGCGCCAACGCGTGGCTGCGCGACAAGACGCCGCTCAATCTGGGCGCGCTCGTCTTTTATCCGATTCACGAAGGCATGGGCGGGCGCATACGCTATTTCATCAGCGGCGGTTCGGCCTTAAGCGACAAAGTGCAGCGTGATTTTCAGGGCCTCGGCTTCACCATTCTCGAAGGCTACGGGCTGACGGAAGCATCGCCCGTGCTGACGGTCACCCGGCCCACCAACCGTATGCTGACGGGAAGCGTCGGGAAGCCCTTACCGGGCGTCGAGGTGAAGATCGCCGAGCCGGACGCGGGCGGCGTCGGCGAGGTCATCGCGCGCGGGCCGAACGTCATGGTCGGCTACTTCGAGAACGAAGCGGCGACGCGGCGCGCTATCGTTAACCGCTGGCTCTACACGGGCGACCTCGGGCGATTGGACGACGACGGCAATCTCTATCTGGTCGGGCGCTCCAAGGACATCATCGTCGACACCAACGGCAAGAACGTCTACCCGGACGAGACAGAGGAGCTTTACAACACGTCGCCCTTCATCAAGGAGCTGAGCATCGTCGGGCTGCCGGATGGCATCGGCGAGAAGGTCGCGTGCATGGTCGTGCCGGACTTCGATCACGACATAGCGCTCTCGCGCGCCGAAGTGCGCCGCAAAGTCGAAGAGCATTTCCGCGATGTCTCCTCTTCGCTCCCCTTCTACAAGCGCGTCAAGGTGCTTCACTTCTGGGACGGCGACTTGCCGCGCACGGCGACGCGCAAGGTCAAGCGGCGCGAAGTCGTCTCGGCCATGCAGGTGCTTGAGCAGACCATGAAGACGACCTCGCGCCCGGGCAGCGTCGGCGACGGCAGCAAAGCCAGTGACGCGTCGTGGCTGCTTGATATTGTCGCCACCGTGTCTAATCGTCCCCGCTCGCAAATCTCGCTCGATTCGCGCTTGAGCGATCTCGGCTTCGACAGCCTGATGTACGTTGAGCTGGCGACCGCGATTGAGAACGCCGGCGGCACGCTCGAATCGCCCAACACTTTGACGGAGGTGGCAGACCTTCGTGAGCTGGCTAACATAGTCCTGCGCGGAGCAAGCGCCGAAGCGGCGAGCGCGAGTAAGGATACGAAACGTCGCGCCCAAACAGAGCAAGCGGAAGACGAGGAGATTTATATTCCTTCGCTCGTCCGCACCGTCGGCAATCGTGGGCTCGACGCCTTGCAGCGCATCTTCTACGAGAGATTCCTGCACACACGCTACGAGGGGCGCTCGCACATTCCGCCGCACACGAACTTCATCGTCGCGCCCAACCATACCTCGCATCTGGACATGGGCCTTGCGAAGCTCGCGCTGGGCGAAGCGGGCCGCGACATGGTCGCGCTGGCTGCCGCCGACTACTTCTTCGACAACAAGTACAAGCGCGCCTACATGGATAACTTTACGAATTCTGTCCCGCTGGAGCGCAGCGGCTCGCTGCGGCAATCGCTGCGGCATGCGCGCTCCTATCTGGATCGCGGCTACAACGCGCTGATCTTCCCCGAGGGCACGCGCTCTCTGACGGGAGAGATGGCGGAGTTCAAGCCCGTCATCGGCTATCTGGCGCTCGCTTCGCGCGTCGGCATCCTGCCCGTCTACCTCTACGGGACGTACGAGGCGCTGCCCAAGGGCGCGAACATCATCAAGAGCCGCGACATAGGCGCGCGCATCGGTCGCTATCTCTCCATCGAGGAACTGGAGGAGTTGACGAAGGGCACGCCCAGAAGCGAGGCTTATCGACTGATCGCCGCGCTCGTTCATCACGAGGTCGAGAACCTGCGCGACGGCACGCGCAACAGCTTCGACGCCAAGGCGCTTCGCAAGCGCTGGAAGAGCGAACGGCGCACTCATACGGACGCGCAAAAGGACGCCGCGCCGATCTCTCAATTCGCTTCAACCGGAGACTGAAACAGAAGTGATGAGTGATGAGTCATGAGTTAACAGCTTGTCGCTCATCACTCACGACTCATCACTCATCACTATTAATCTATGGCTACGAAAAAAGGTGCGTCGCGCAAGGCGGCTACGAAGTCGGCTGGTAAAAAGAGCGCAGCCCTCGCCTCAAAAAGCGGAATCATTGCTCGCAGGCCGCGGCCCGTAACGCTCGTCACAGGGGGCACTGGCTTTCTCGGCACGCATCTGGTAGGGCAACTGATTGAAGCTGGCGCAGGCAAGGTGCGCGTTATGGCTTCGTCCGTCCCGCGCAGGCTGATCGAGCTTGGGGTCGAGCCAATCGAGGGCTCAATCACCAGTGCTTCGGATGTCAGGCGAGCCGTAGAAGGCGTGACGGAAATTTATCATCTGGCGGGGCGCGTCTCGCGCGAGCGCGACGAGGCGCGCGAGATGATGTCGATTCATGTCGAGGGGACAAGGCTGTTGTGTGAAGCGGCGCGCGCCGCAGGCGTCAAATCCATCGTCATGGCTTCCTCAAGCGGGACGATAGCCGTCACCGAAACAGGCGAGGAGATTCCTGACGAGTCCTGGCCGCCACCTCTGGACATCATCTCGCGCTGGCCCTACTACGCCAGCAAGTATTATCAGGAACAGGTGGCGATGGAAAACTTTTCGGGGCGCGGCCTGCGGCTCGTCATCGTCAACCCGAGCCTCCTGCTCGGCCCGGGCGACGAGCGGCTCAGCTCGACCAAAGTCATACTCGATTTCCTCGCACGAAAGATCAACGCCGTGCCGAGCGGGGGCTTGAGCTTCGTTGACGTGCGCGATGCTGCGACAGCCTTTCGCGCGGCGATGAGCGAGGGCAAGCACGGCGAGCGATACCTGCTCGGCAGCGCCAACTGGACATTCGAGAAATTCTTCGGTCGGCTAGAGCGCATATCCAAAACGCCCGGCCCGCGACTCTCTTTACCAAAAAGCTTCGCCGTCGCCGGATCAAAATTCGTCGATGCCCTCTTTCGCCAGTGGAACATGGCCCCGCCCATCGAAGCCGAGACAGTCGAGATGGCGGAATACTTCTGGTATCTTGACGACGGCAAAGCGCGCACAGAGCTGGGCTTCGCCCCGCGCGACCCGGCAGAGACCCTGCACGAAACCATCGTCTACGTCCGCGAAAACTTCCTCGGCGGCGATGCCTTCAAGAGGGCGGCGAGCCATAAATAAAGCGTTAACGGAGAGGTTCAGGATAAAAGCTGAAAGCAGGATGAAATCTAAGGGCATTGATGCATTACTGCTTCAAAGCTTTTTCTTCATCCAGACCATCTCGGTCCATCGCTGTTCAGCTCTGCTCTTAGCAGCGCACGCGCAAGGCGCTGGGTAGTATTTCGAAGGTCGCGGGCAGGTATCCGGGCAGTTCTCCATCCACCTCTATAGCCACTCTCATTTCCTTACTGGCGGGACGCGCCTCGACGCGCGCGGCGAGCGCGTGATGGACTTGCTCCATGCCGAGATGTGTGCCCAGATAAAGCTGCGGCGCATTTGTGAGAATCTTCAGCGCGCCGAGGTCGCCGATGGAGATGATGTCAAAGAGTCCGTCGTCTATGATGGCGCGGGGCGCAACCTTCATTCCTCCGCCGAAATATCTGGCATTGGCGACACAGAGATTGGCAACGGTCAGACGGCGCTCCGGATGCTCGTCGAGTTGAATCGCAACGGTCGTGGGCGGGGATGAGAGCGTCGTTTGCAGCGTGGCGATGGCGAAAGAGACTCTGCCGCTCAAGCGGCGGGCACTTTTGGCCGGAAGCCATGACGGGCCGCTCTCCTTGACGCGCTCGATAACTTCCGGGCTCATGCCGAAGGAAGCGACTCCGAGAAAGTATCTGGTCTCAGCTTCACCCTTATGATTGACATACGAGACGTGCCCTGCATCCATCATGCGGGTGCTTCCCACACGCAAGACACGCGCGGCGTCCGCCGTACGCGTCGGGATGCCGAGCGTGCGCCGGAAATCGCCGCCCGTCCCGCTCGGCAGGATTCCCAGCTCGCAACGCCCGCCAGCTTCCAGAATTCCGTTGGCGACTTCGTTAATAGTCCCGTCGCCCCCGCATGCGATGACCAGAGGCCGTCCCTCAGAGGCCGCGCGCGCGGCCAGCAGTCTGCCCTCGCCGGCCCTTTCGGTGAAAGCGCAGTTGAACGGGCCAAAGTGCGTGCGAAGGTCGCTGGCGATTGACGGCCACATCTCGCGTGTGGCCCTGCCAGCCGACGCCGGGTTAACAATCACGAGCGGAAGGTGTGACATCCTTGATTCACAACCTCGGAGTGAGCTTTCGTCTTAAGTGGCCGTTGCGATTTCGCGTTTGCCGCTCTCCGCGGCGGCATAAAGTGCGCGGTCTTCTTCACCCAGCTCCGCGATCTTCGTCATCACGAAATCGGCTATCTCTTTATAAGTGCGGACGTGATCTTTTTTTGACAGGTAAGGCGTCAGCTCCAGCGGCGCGCCGAAGTGTATGCGTATGGGCTCGCCCCCAGTCCAGTTGCCGATTACCTGTCGCGGCAGGCTATTGCCGAGCCCAGCGATGAAAACCGGGATGACTTGCGGCGCAGCGTCCTTGACCAGCTTGCCTATGCCGGGTTGCCCGCGCAGGTAAGAGTAAGGGTCGCTGCTTCGATTGCGCGTGCCTTCGGGGTGAAAACCGATGACGTTGCCCGCCCCGCTGTGGCAGAGCTGGGCCAGGCGACGGACGGAATACTTGTCGAACAGGCGCTTCTCGCTGTCGGCGAAGATGGGCGGGTACATAGACCACCACCCCATCAGCAGATTGACCAGCAGGCCCAAAGGCGATTCGTAAAAGAAACGACCGCGCACGGGGAAGAAGAGACTTTTGCGCCAGCGCGTGCGGCGGAAAAGGACTGTCGAGACGGCGTACATGTCGAAGAAGGAGCGATGATTCGCCACCAGCAGGATCGGGCGCTCGTGCGACGCGGCCTCTACGTGATCGAGACCGTAAACGCGCATCAGGTTGTAGGTCGCAAGATGAATCCAGCCCGCGCCCATGGTGCGCTGACACCATGTCCAGAAACGCTTCCAGCGTCCCTGATTCATGGCGTGTACCAGTCGAAAAGCGAGGCGCTCCATCCATCCAAGCACCCCTAGCTCTTCCGGCGTCGGGTCAATCGGCTCTTCCAAATCCTGAATCCAATGTACGGAGTCCCAGGCCTCTAAGCAGAGCCTCTTAGACCTCTGCCTTCAAGGCTTGAGACTCCGGGCTTAATCTATAGAGAAGTATCTGGCCTCCTCGTGGTGAACGATGATGGCCGAAGTCGATTGTTCAGGGTCGAGCTGAAACTCTTCGGTCAATTCCACATCTATGCGTGAAGGGTCGAGCAGCTCGAAGAGCTTGGTCTGATCTTCGAGGTCCGGACAAGCTGGATAGCCGAAGCTGAAGCGCGAGCCCTGATAGCCCTGATGAAAAAGCTTCGTCACCTCTTTGGCATCGCGGCCCGCTATGCCCAGTTCTTCGCGTATGCGCTTGTGCCAGAGTTCGGCCAGAGCCTCGGCGGCCTCGACGCTCAAACCGTGAAAGAAGAGATAGTCTGCGTAGTTGTCGCCCTTGAAAAGCTCCTGCGAATAGAGGCTCGCCCGTCTTCCCATCGTCACCAGATGAAAGGCCACCGTGTCGATGCGGCCCGATACCTGCGAGGCGAAGTAATCGGCCAGACAGAGCCGCTTGCCTGCGGGCTGGCGCGGGAAGGTGAAGCGCAGCCGCTGCGTGCGCTCGTCATCTTCGTAGATGATCAGGTCATTGCCCGCCGACTGGCAGGGGAAATAGCCGTAGACGACGCGCGGCGTGAGCAGCTCTTTTTGTTTGGAGCGCTCCTTAAGCTCATCATAGATGGGCCGCACGGTCTCCGCCACAAGGGCACGATACTCGTCGGCGCTCTTGCGCCCCTGCTTAAACTGCCACTGGCCCTTGAAAAGCGCCGTCTCGTTGACGTAGGCGAAAACGTCGTCGAGCGGTATATCGGTCACGACGCGCGAGCCGTAGAAAGGCGCGCGCGGGATAGGGACATCCGACTGAACGTCCGAGCGATGCGTGTGCGTCGTATCACCAGAGGCCTTCGTGACAGCGCGCGGCCTCGCGGCCTGACTAATACCCAGCTTGGCATCCTCGCCGACGAGGTCTTCCGAGTCTTCCGCCCCGCCGTTGCCGTTGCCCGCCACATGAACAGCCTGAAGGCTCGGCTTATCTTCCACGCTCGCACCGCCCGTACCCATCAGAGCGTCCATCGTGTGCAGGCCGTCGAAAGCATCCTTCGCGTAGAAGAGCGTGCCTTTGTAAAGCGATTTGAGATCATCCTCAACATAGCGGCGCGTGAGGGCCGCGCCGCCGAGCACTACCGGGACGTTGATGCCGCGCTCGTTCATTAATTCCAGATTGTCTCGCATGATGAGCGTCGATTTGACGAGCAGCCCGCTCATCCCTATAGCATCGGCGTTATGTTCCTGCTGGGCGCTGAGAATATTGTCAATCGTCTGCTTAATGCCGAGGTTGATCACCTTGTAGCCGTTATTGGTCAGGATGATGTCCACCAGATTCTTGCCTATGTCGTGGACATCGCCCTTAACGGTGGCGAGCACCATCGTTCCCTTCTCTGTCGCGCCGCCCTTCTTCTCCATGAAGGGTTCGAGGAAGCGCACGGCGGCCTTCATCGCCTCGGCGGATTGCAGCACGAAGGGCAGTTGCATCTGCCCGCTGCCGAAGAGGTCGCCGACGACCTTCATGCCGTCCAGCAGGATTGTGTTGATGATGTCGAGCGCCGAATATTTACCGAGCGCGATTTTCAACTGGTCTTCGAGGCCGATCTTCTCGCCGTCTATGATGTGGCGCTTCAAGCGCTCTTCGACGGGCAGATCGCTCGTGTCCTTCTTGACCGTCTTGGTCGTAACGCCCTCAAAGAGCGTCGTGAATACGCCGAGCGGATCATACGTACAGATTTCACCGTCGAATTTGCGCTCGTCATAGATCAGTTGCCGCGCAACTTCCCTGTGCCGTTCTTCGATGCGATTGAGCGGCATGATCTTGCTCGCATTGACGATGGCGGCGTCGAGGCCGGCTTCCACGGCGTCGTGCAGGAAGACGGAGTTGAGCGCTATGCGCGAGGCCGGATTCAGACCGAAAGAGATATTCGAGACGCCGAGGATGGTGTAGCATCCGGGAAGCTCGGCCTTGATGCGGCGTATGCCCTCGATGG
The DNA here is from genome assembly GCA_036389675.1 of Pyrinomonadaceae bacterium. Taxonomy (GTDB): domain Bacteria; phylum Acidobacteriota; class Blastocatellia; order Pyrinomonadales; family Pyrinomonadaceae; genus DASQYE01. Next base: position 4,450 of record DASVWI010000028.1, on the reverse strand, counting down.
TTTCAAGGGCGTTGCGGCGGTCTTCCTCGATTCCCGTGGAGATGGGAAGCGCGAGCGGGTCGAAGAAAATGTCGTGCGCCGGAATGCCGTATTTCGTGGTCGCCTGCTCGTAAGCGCGACGCGCAATCCTGAGTTTACCTTCAGCCGTGCGGGCCATTCCCTCTTCGTCAATCGTACCGATGACGACGCCCGCGCCGAACCTCTTAGCCAGCTCAAGCACCTTGGCAAACCGCGGCTCGCCGTCCTCGTAGTTCGTAGAGTTCAGTATGCACTTGCCGCCGGCGTGTTCGAGGCCCGCTTCCATCTTCTGCCATTCGGTCGAATCGAGCATCAACGGCAGCTTGATGTTCGTCACCAGCCGCGATGCCAACTCGTGCATGTCGCGCTCGCCGTCACGCCCGACAAAGTCCACGTTGACATCTAGGATGTGCGCGCCCTCACGCTCCTGCTCTTTCGCCAGCGAGACCAGCCCGTCCCAATCTTCTGCGTTCAGGAGGTCGCGCATCTTTTTCGAGCCGCTGGCGTTGACGCGCTCGCCGACGATCAGAAAAGAGTTGTCCTGAACATAAGGCTGCTGGCTATAGATGGACGAGGCGGACGGCACGAGTCGCGCGTCGCGCTCTTTGGGCGAAAGACGCCCCATGGCTTCGACGACCATCTTCAGGTGCGCGGGCGTCGTGCCGCAGCAGCCACCCACCACGTTAACGCCGAAGTCTTTAGCAAAGTGGGTGATCTGCGCGACGAAAGATTCAGGCGTCTCGTCGTAATGCGTTTGGCCGTCCTTAATCGACGGCAGCCCGGCGTTCGGCAGCACGGAGACGGGCATCGGAGAATTTTCGCAGAGATAGCGTATGCTCTCGGTCATGTGCCTCGGCCCTGTGCCGCAGTTCATGCCGATCACGTCAATCGGAAAGGGCTCAAGCGCGGTCAGCGCCGCGCTGATCTCAGTGCCGTTGAGCATCGTTCCGAAAACTTCAATCGTGACCTGCGCGATGACGGGACGACGCTCCCTCGCGCGCTCGAAGTGCTCAAAGATGGCCGCGAGCGCCGCCTTAGTTTGCAGCAAGTCCTGGCAGGTCTCAACGATGAACATATCGACGCCGCCGTCGAAGAGACCTCGCACCTGTTCGGCGTAAGAGGTTTTAAGCTCGCGGTATGTAACGTGGCCGAGCGTCGGCAGTTTCGTCCCCGGCCCCATAGAGCCCGCGACCCAGCGCGGCTTCTCTTTCGTCGAGTAGTCGGCGGCGATGCGGCGGGCGATCTGCGCCGCTTTGACGTTCAGCTCATAGGCCAGATGCGGAATCTGGAATTCGCCGAGCACAATCGGATTCGCGCCGAACGTGTCGGTCTCCACCACGTCGCAGCCGACCTCGAAGAACGCCGCGTGGACATTTTCCACCGCATCTGGACGGGTAATGAGCAGATGCTCCGTGCAGTTTTCAAACTGCGGCCCGCCGTAATCCTCAATCGTCAAATCCTGCGCGTGCAGGTTAGTCCCCATCGCGCCGTCGAAGACGACGATTCGCTCTTTGATTGCGTCAAGAAAACTCATAGCCATTTTAGATTTTAGATTCTGGATTAACGCTTCCTTCGTCTTGAATTTTGCAGTCGGGCTTTCAAGCCGCCTTGCCCGCGAATCCAAAATACATAAATTAAGCCCCGCGCCAAACAACGCGGGGCTTTCCAACAAAAGCCTATTTCGATTAGTCCTATCGAGGAAAGACTCGCCGAGCTGTTTAGCAGTTTATTTTACGTGGCCGCAAGTTGCCTTAACTCACCACGTTTGTTGACCTTGTATTGAAACACCCGCCGCCCCTCATGTCAAGAGAGCAGTGACGAGTGGCAAGCGATGAGCAGGAGGAAAACAGTAGATGAGGGATGAGCGAAAGACAAGGGCTTGCTTTTCACTCATCACTCATCGCTAACCTGGCACTTGCCGCTCGTCACTCGTCACTGTTTTATGTTACTTTCCCTTCGGATTTCCCAGCTCAGACTCTCTGAACAGCACATTCTTCATGATGCGACGCGCGATCTATCCAGGCTCATTCGACCCCGTGACCTACGGCCATCTGGACATTATCGAGCGCGGCTGCAAGCTGTTCGACGAGATTATCATCGCCATCCTCATCAATCCCGAAAAGAGACCCCTGTTCACACTCGAAGAGCGGCGTGAGATGTTGACGGAAGTCTTGAGCGAGATCAATCACGGCTCATGCACGCTGCGCGTCGAAGACTTCGAGGGACTGCTCGTACATTATGCGGTCGAGCGCGAGGCGGACGCAATTGTGCGCGGTATCCGCGCCGTCTCCGATTACGAGTACGAGTTGCAGATGGCACTGATGAACCGCAGGCAGGAGCCGCGCATCGAAACCGTCTTTATGATGCCCGCCGAAGCCTATTCCTACGTCAGCTCGCGGCTCGTCAAGGAAGTCTTTCAGTTGGACGGAAAGATTGACGGACTCGTGCCCGCCTCGGTCGAAGCGCGCATGAGACGCAAGCTTAATAAGGATTCCTGACGGCGCTGCGCGTGCTATACTTTTCCGTAGCTCTACCACCATGACTTGCGCCGAAAGCCACGGCGTAACACGAACGGAGGGAGGTCACCGAGCATGGCGAGAGGTGATAAAGACAAATACACGGACAAACAGAAACGGCAGGCCGAGCATATCGAAGAGAGCTACGAGGAACGCGGCGTCTCTGAAGAAGAAGCGGAGAAACGCGCATGGGCCACCGTCAACAAATCGTCCGGCGGCGGCAAGAAGAGCGGTTCAGGTCGCGGCAAGACGCCTGACAAAAGCCCCATGAAAAAGGGCGGCAAGAAGGGCGGTAAGAAGGGCGGCGCGAAGAAAGGCTCTTCAAAAGGCGGCGCAAAGAAAGGCGCAGCCAAGAAAGGCGGCGCGAAGAAGGGCTCGTCTAAGAAGAGCGGCTCGCGCAAATAATCTCTTTCGAGTGCGCGGTGTCGTCCGTTCAAGCACACCGCGCCTCTTTTCTCCCGATTGACGATGACCAAGCTAGCCAGAGACCCATTCCCCATCTCCGATAACGTCGCGCGCATGCGCGTGTCATCCACGCTCGCCGCGATGCAGGCGGCTCAGGCATTGCGCGCCAAGGGCGTCGATGTCGTAGACCTCGGCCCGGGCGAGCCGGATTTTGACACCCCGGAAAACATCAAGCAGGCCGCAGCCCTTGCGATGCAGGCGGGGCGGACCAAATACACGCCGACCGCCGGAGCGCGCGAGCTTCAGCAGTCCATCATAAATTTCTACGAGCGCGAGTTCGGCACACGCTTTGACGCTTCGGAAGTGATGGCTACGTCCGGCGGCAAGCAGGCGATCTTCAATGCCATCGTATCGCTCGCAGGCCCGGGCGATGAGGTGCTGATCGCCAAGCCCTACTGGGTAACGTTCCCCGAGATAGCCACTTTCGCGCGCGCCACGCCCGTCTTTATCGAGACCGAAGAGACCGATTTCCAGCTGAACGCGGAGCAGGTGCGCCGCGCCATCACGCCGCGCACACGCTTACTGATACTGAATTCGCCGAACAATCCATCGGGCCGCGTTATTCCTCCCGACGAGTTCAGGCGAATCATGGACGTGGTGGCGGAGCGCGGAATCTATGCCGTCTCGGACGAGTGTTATCTAAGATTCGTCTATCCGCCTGCGAAGGTCTATAGCGCGGCGAGTCTGCCCGGGGAGTTGCGCGCGCGCCTCTGTATCGCCGGTTCGTTCTCAAAGACTTATGCCATGACGGGCTGGCGCATGGGATACGCACTTGCGCCCGCTGAGTGGACGCGCGCTATGCTCAACGTGCAGGGCCATTCGACGAGCAACCCCAATTCCATAGCGCAGCACGCGGCCACGGAGGCTTTCAACGGCCCGCAGGATTCCGTCACACGGATGCTCGATGAATACACTGCGCGCAGAGCATGGCTGCTGCGTGCGCTGGACGACATCCCGGGCGTTCGCTGCATTCTGCCGGAAGGCGCGTTCTATGCTTTTCCAGACATTCGCGGCTGTTTGAAGGGCAGGGTCAAGACATCCGGCGAATTCGCCGAGATACTGCTCAAAGAGGAGCAGACGGTTGTGACCGACGGCGCAGGCTTCGGCGCTGAGGGCTTTATACGCATCTCTTATGCGACTTCGCTCGAACGTTTGGAGGAAGGCATACGTCGCATTCGTCGCGTCGCTGAACGCCTGACTTAAAAGGCTGCGGCGAATTAACAGAAAATAAGAGCGGCGTCGGTTCACTTTGAATCGACGCCGCTCTTATTTTCTGTTAATGAAACGAGGCTCGAAGTCCTCAGGCTTTATCAGTAGAGGTTGAAGTTATACTCTATCTGAATGTACTGCGACACGGCTCGCCCGTCCTTCTGCGCCGGACTGAACCTGATCTGTCGTGCCGCCGCTATCGCCTTCTCCGTCAATCCATACGGCAAACTGCTCACCGCTCG
>DASVWI010000027.1:0-15067 GCA_036389675.1 Pyrinomonadaceae bacterium | reverse complement strand
ATCTTCACGCAATCGGTCGCCAACATCATGCCCGGCGAGAAGGTCACCATCACGCTCAGCTACGTCGAGACGTTGAAGTATGAGGACGGCTCTTACGAGTTCTCGTTCCCGATGGTCGTCGGCCCTCGCTATATTCCGGGCGCTCCGACGGGACGGCCACCCCAGGGGGGCGGAACAGCGCCGGACACAGATCGCGTGCCGGACGCTTCGCGCATTACGCCGCGGGTCACACCGCAGGGCACGCGCGCGGGCCACGACATTTCGCTCGAAGTCTCGCTCGACGCCGGTGTGCCGATTGACCAGCTGCGCTCCAGCACGCACGAGATAGAGATCACAAAAGCGAACGACCGGAGCGCGAGCGTGCGCTTGAAGAACATGTCCGAGATTCCCAATAAGGATTTCGTCCTGCGTTACGACGTGGCCGGGCGTAAAGTCGAAGACGCAGTGCTCACGCATCGCGCCGAGCGCGGCGGCTTCTTCACCTTGATTCTTCAGCCGCCCGACCGCGTGACCGCCGAAGACGTGACCCCCAAGGAGATAGTCTTCGTCATCGATACGTCCGGCTCGATGATGGGCTTCCCCATCGAGAAGGCCAAGGAGGCGATGAAGCTCGCGCTCGACGGCCTCTACCCACAGGACACCTTTAACCTGATTACGTTCTCGGGCGACACGCACATACTTTTCCCGCAGCCCGTCCCGGCGACGCGCGAGAACCTGCGTAAGGCGCAAGAATTCCTGGCTTCGCGCGAGGGCAGCGGCGGCACGGAGATGATGAAGGCCATACGCGCCGCGCTCGACCCGTCCGACCAACAGGATCACATACGCATCGTCTGCTTCATGACGGACGGCTATGTCGGCAATGACATGGAGATCATCGCGGAAGTGCAGAAGCACCCGAACGCGCGCGTCTTCTCGTTCGGCATAGGCAGCTCCACTAACCGTTATCTTCTGGACAAGATGGCCGAGCAGGGGCGCGGCGAGGTCGAATACGTCGGGCTCAACGAGGACGGCTCGGCGGCGGCACGCCGCTTTCACGAGCGCGTCAGAAGCCCCCTGCTGACAGACATCTCAATCGACTGGTCTGGATTGCCGGTCGCGGACGTTTACCCGAAGCGCATCCCCGACCTGTTCAGCGCCAAGCCTCTGATTCTCTCAGGCCGCTATACGGGCACGGGCCAGGCAACCATCCGGCTTAAAGGCAAGATGAGCGGGCGCGACGTGGTGCGCGAGATTCCGGTCGTGCTGCCAGACTCGGAGCGGCAGCACGACGTGCTGGCAACTCTCTGGGCGCGCACGCGGATTGACGACCTGATGGCTCAGGATTTGGAAGGCATACAGACGGGCCACGCTCGCCCCGACATACGCGAGACGATCACACAGCTCGGCCTCGAATATCGATTGATGACGCAGTTCACTTCCTTCGTCGCCGTCGAAGAGATGACCATCACGGACGGCGGACAACCGCGCCGCGTAGATGTTCCGGTGGAGATGCCGGAGGGCGTCAGCCGCCGCGGCGTCTTCGGCGAAGATGAAGTCGTGGCCCTCAACGCGCCCGCGCCCTCTCCTCTTGCCAAGCCAAGCGCTGTCAGCGGCGGCCTCCTCGGCAGAAGCGTACGGAATCGCGGAGGCGGTGGTGGTGGCGGCAGCTCAGCCGGAAGACCTGTGATAGCGCGCCGGAAAGCCACAGAGGCGACCGCCAATCGCAGCATTGCCCGGGTGGACGCGATAACCGAATCGCGTGACGTAGACGGCGGCCCGGCCCGCCTGTCGGACAAGGAGCGTAAGCAGCAGGAGCTTCTCTCGAAGCTGCATCCGACCATCGCCGCACTCGTCGAGCGTCTCGGCAAGAAGATCGCTCAGCCCGGCGCGGAGGAAGCGAAGTTCGTGCGCGACGGCAAGGCGGAGGTGCAAATCTGGCTCGCAGACAAATCGCCCGAAACCATCGCGCAGCTTAAGAAACTGGGGTTTGAGGTTATGCTCGACCCGACGACCTCGAAGATGCTGGTCGGTCGCGTCTCAATAGAAAAGCTGGCGGCGCTGGCCGAAATCAAGGCCGTCCGCTACATCGCTCCGCAAACGCAGTGATGACGGCAGCGATGAAGTAAAAGCAATGAAAGCCGGGCGGTTCAAGTTGAATCGCTCGGCTTTCATCCTTCATCCCTGATCTCTATGTAGCCCTTGTATGAGACCAGAAGTCCGATCAGGGGGAGGGTCACTTTCACAGAGATGTGCGTTGACTTTTCGTCGGGCATGGCTGATTCGCGCGCGGTGATGTGCGGCGCGAGCCAGTGCGGCAGCGGCAGGCGGATTGGCCCGACGCGCAGAGCCGTTCCGGTGTGCCTGTAGTAGAGCGCGCCCCCGGCGACTTCCAGACGATACCTGACCTCCGTCGGGCCAATCCTCTCGACCATAAAGCCTTCACCCGCCCGCTGCTCTGTGATGAAAGGCGTCTGTCCGAACGTGCGAGCCCAGCGCTCGCCCTTCTCGTGCGGGGTCACGACCAGCTTGACGGGAACGTCCGTGCCCGCGGACGGAAGACGCATCAGTCGGGCCAGTAACCGCGCCGGCCCACGCTCGCCCTGACGGATGGTAAACTTCCCAACCCCTTGAAGCGTGCCCGTCCCTATGTGAAGCCGCTGCACAGGCTCGCCGAGGTTGGCCCAACCGTGCCCGACCAGACGCGGGTAAAGAGTTTTCGCCTGTGCTGTCTGAATCGTCTTCAATCCTTTCGGAGTAAGGGCGAGAGATAAACCCACCCTGACACGAATTATGATCCGTCAAACGCGTCGAGAGATGCAAGCTCGGCATGCGCGCGCCGTTCTGTTATCAAGCGGATTCGGTGTCTACACGCGCCGCTCTTCCTCGCTCAAATCAAACGCTCTGTTCGGAGGTATATTTTCGATGTCACGTCTCATCCATGTAAGCCTGCTCCTGTCGCTCTACTGCCTGATCCTGCCGCTGGCGACGGCGCAAACCAATACGCTGACCACGACGGCCAGAGATCGCCGCACCGTCAACGTCACCATCTATAACTCGAATGTCGGCCTCGTCCGCGAGACGCGCATGCTACAGTTGGCGCAGGGGCGCACGTCGCTGAGTTTCGCCGATGTCGCCGCGCAGATTCGCCCCGAAACAGTGCATCTGGCCTCGCTCACGGCCTCGGATTCTCTCAACATACTCGAACAGAACTACCAGTATGATCTGTTGAATCCGTCGAAGCTGCTGGACAAGTATGTCGGGCACGAAGTGACGCTCGTGCTGCGCCGCTTTGAAAACAACACTGAGATTCTGACGCCCGTGCAGGCCGTTCTGCTCTCGAATAACAACGGGCAGGTGTGGCGCATCGGCGGCCAGATCGTCATCAACCCGAGCAATATTGTCGAGACGCGTTTTCCCGATCTGCCGCAGAATCTGGTCGCCACCCCCACGCTCGTCTGGGATGTCGAGAATCGCGTGGGCGGCGCGCAAACAGTCGAGGCGAGCTACCTGACGGCTGGAATGAACTGGCGCTCGGACTACGTGCTGGTCGTCAACGCCGACGACACGCGCGGCGACTTGCAGGGATGGGTGACGCTCACGAACACGAGCGGCGTAGGCTTTGAGGACGCGCGCCTGCAACTGGTCGCGGGCAATCTCAACCGCGTCATGGAAACGGATATGCTCAACGACCTCAGGCGGGAAAGAGCAGCCGACATGCCTGTCTCCAAGGCCACGCCGCAGTTTAGAGAGCAGTCGTTCTTTGAATACCACCTCTACACCTTGCAGCGCCCCGCCTCTATTCGCGAACAGGAGACCAAGCAGGTGTCCTTGCTCGAAGCCGCGGGCTTTACTGTCGCCAAAGAGTTCGTCATCAACGGGCTGCCGGACTATTACCTGAACTACAACAACCCCGGTCAGGCGATTCCGCAGAAGGTCGGCGTCTTCGTGCAGTTTCGCAACAGCGCCGAGAACAAGCTGGGGATGCCGCTGCCAGCCGGGACGATCCGCCTCTATAAAACGGACGGTCAGGGCGGGCAGCAGTTCATAGGCGAAGATCACATTGATCACACGCCGAAGAATGAAGACGTGCGGGTCAAAGTCGGCGACGCCTTCGACATCGTCGCCGAGCGAAAGCAGACCGACTACAAGGTGATTACGAGCAGCATCTACGAATACGCCTACGAGATAACGATTCGCAACCACAAGGACGCCCCCATCAGCGTCATCGTCAACGAGCCTATCGGCGGCGACTGGCGAATGCTCTCCTCAAACTTTCCGGCCAAAAAGACCGAGGCGTTCGCCGCGCAGTTTCGCGTGCCCGTCGCTAAAGACGGCGAGGCCCGGTTGGTCTATCGCGTACGCGTCAAATACTGAGGAAGCGCGAGGCACGGTTAAGAGCCCGCTCAAGGGGAAACGCAGGCTTTCCCCTTGAGCGGGCTCGCGGGCCTATTGACAGGCGCAGAGCTCATCTGATACACACGCGCACCTGATCCATGGTTACACGCGGGCTTACACATCACAGACCATTTGCTCCGTTTTGAATTTCCTGAAGGAGAACGAATATGAGAAAGGTTTCCCTCCTGCTGTTTGCTTTGCTCGGGCTGGCGACCGTTTGCATGGGCCAATCGGCTCCGGCCAGTGCTCCGCCCAGTCAGCCCGACTCCGCGCGCATAAAACCGCCGACGGCAACCTCCGGCAGCGGCGCTCCCGCCAAAGCTAAGAGCAGCGTCGAAGACATGCTCATTGCCAGAGAGAAAGAAGTCTGGGAGTTGATTAAGAAAAAGGACATTCAGGGCTTCGCCACTTATCTGGCCGATGATCAGGTGTACGTCACCAACGACGGCGTGCACACGAAGGCCGAGACGGTGAAGTCAGTGGCGGCGGGCAACCTGTCCGAACTCGCTCTGGATGAATGGAAGGTGCTGATGTTAGACAAAGACGCGGCCCTTGTGACCTACAGAGTCACGGCGAAAGGCATGGTCAACGGGCAGGAAGTATCCGGCGTCACACGCGAAAGCACCCTCTGGGCCAAGCGCGGCGGAAAATGGCTCGCGGTCTTTCACCAGGACACGATGGTGAAAGGGTAAGAATGAAAAAATTAACGGGGAGGGACAGAAGATCATCAGGATAAAAGCCGAAAGCACTAAGGCATGAAGCTGTTATCGCTTATTCTTCATCCTGAGCCTCTCCGTCCCTCCCTGTTAATTCCTTCTTTCATCCTTGTATAATCAGGGGCAAAAACAAGGAGCGTGAAGGCAGGTGGCGAGAGGTTGGGAGAGTAAGGCCGTTGCGGACCAGCAGGAGGAGGCCGACGAGCGTGCGCGCATCGCGCGGTCGGCGCAGGAGGAGGAGCTGTCGCCGCAGGAGCGTGAGCGTCGCCAGCGGTTGGAAGCCGCGAAGCTATCGCGCACACGCACGCTGGAACAGTTGGAGCGCGCCACCAACCGCGCCTACCGCGAAATGCTTCAAAGGACTCTGCGCGCGCTCGAAGCCGAGATCGAGACGCTCGGTTGATTTTGCAGACGCATCGAGCTGAGACACCTCTTCGTCCCGCCCGGCTCTCTATTGACTTCCGATGATAACGGGTGTTTACTCTGCGGCAGCTACAGATGCTCGCCGACCGGGAATCCCGTCTCTCGTTCCCTCGCACGGCGCGCGCGCACGAGAGGCTGGCCTCCCGTTAGCTCTACCCGGATGATTGTCGCCGTGGTAGCAGATCAAAGCTCACTCGCATCATGGCAACGCTTCTCTGCGAAGCTTTGCTGCTTACCCAGAAGAAAGGACACCGCGCTATGGAAAACATGAATCACCATGGAATGCACATGCCCGACGAAGCAGAGCCCCCTCATAACATGATGGTCGTGGGCCAGAAGGGCGTTTATCTCTCACATCTTCCGATGTTCATGTCTCCGCACAATTTTCAGGTCATCCTTGAGGCGGAACTCACGCAGGGCGGCAAGAGCGTTCAGGACATCTACGTCAGAGATCGCCAGAACAATCCGAACGTGAAGATGTATACGCTTGAGCCGCAGGATGCCTTCAAGCTCCCGTCCCTGTTCACGCCGACGCCTCCCGCCCGCGCCTCTTTCAGAGCCAAGCTCATGCGCGGCCACCTTGAGAGAGGGGGCACGGAAGTGAGCGGTCTGACCCGTCTCGAGGTCAAGATCAAGAGAGTCATCTACGCAGAGGAGCTGGACGGCACGAGGACTAAGCCGGACAAGCTCACCTATATTCTCTTTGGCCGCCCCGACGAGCTTTTCATGGCGCACCTGATCGCCGCCCCGCCGCCAGACTTCGATCAAATCATCTCGGTCAAGGTGGGCGGCCACAAGCTCACCGAGCAGGAGTTGAAGGGCGGCGTCGAGGTCGTCTTTACCGAGAGACCGAACACGGTCGCCGGGCGGTTCAGGGAGAAAGAGAGATCAAAAGCGCGGGGCCACGTCACGGGGGCACACCAGTTTCTGAATCTGGAGGTCGAAGGCTTGACGGAGTTTTACTTTGAAGAGGGCGAGCTTATCTCTGAGGAAGGCTCTTTCAGGACGACGCGTGAAGAGAAGAAGGCCGGATTCTGATCTTGGCAGGCGTGCTTCGTCCCCTTGAGTCCTCGCAACCTGCTTGCAGCCGCGCGCGATTCGGTCTAACGCCGCCTGGCCGCACTCTTTTTACGCGCCGCTGATTTTGCGCCGCTTCGTTTGCGGGTCGCGGCCCGCATGGACTCGCGGACGATCTCCGCGGCCCTTGCCGGCCCGAAGCGTCCGAGCGGATTGAAGCTCTTGCCCTTGATCTCGTTATACGAGATGAAGAAGTGCTCTATCTCATCGACCAGATGCTCGTTGAGGTCTGAGAGCGACTTGAGGTGGCGATGGTCGCGCGAGTCTGCGGCGACTGCGATGAGACGATCATTGCGATTCGTCTCGCCGTCTCGCTCGGTTTGCTCGGCTTCTATCACGCCGAGCAGGCGCGACGGCACGAGACAACCGGCGAAGGCTGGCTCGTCCATCAGCACGAGCACGTCCAGTGGGTCGCCGTCGCCGCCGAGCGTGTTGGGCAGGAATCCGAAGTCGAAAGGGAAGATAGCCCCGGCTGGGAGTACCCCGCCGAGCTTGAACAGACCCTTCTCCTCATCATAATTAAACTTGTTGCGGCTTCCCTTCGGAGTCTCGATGATGACGTTAAGCTCTTCGGAATCTTTGGCGAAGGCTTTCAAACGGGTGAAGCTTTGAGCTGACAAGTATAAAAACCCCCTTTGGAACGCACGCGGCTCGCCGGAAATCGTATCGCTCTTTTCCTTTAACCGGGCGGAATATAGCAGCAACGCCGCAGATTAAGAAAGCCTCGGTAGATGCGGCGACGCCGCAGAAGAAAATAATCTGAACCGCAGCGTCCTTTTCGTCGTTTCCACAGAGAGATTGCCGGATTCAATCAGAAGACCGAACAGCTTTGGAGGCTTGTGAAGATGAAACGATGGATGATCGCTCTGATTCTGGTCGTGGTGGCGGCAGCGGCGGGCGCTTTCCGTGGCACGTCAGGAAGGTTCACCGCGAACAATAACGCGACGAGCGAGGGGCGCGAGGAGATACGCCAGAGCTACCAGCTTTCGCCCGACGCGACTGTCGAAGTGCGCGGCATCAACGGCCCCGTCTTGATTGAGACGGCGGACACCAACACCGCCGAAGTCTACATCCTACGCACGGCGAAAAATCAGGCTGATCTGGATAACAGCAAGATCACCATCACGGCCACCGGGACGAGCCTGCGTATACAGGGCGAGAAAAACGAGGGCAGTTTCTGGCAGCGTATCTGGCACGGCGAGGTCAAGCAACAGGTAACGCTGAAAGTGCCGCGCCAGATCGCGCTGACGGTCAAGGGCGTTAACGGGACTGTCAAAGCGGGCGAAGTCACGGGCGCGGTCGAAATCAACGGCATCAACGGCAAGGTCGAGACGGCGCAGGCGGTCGGCTATACGGAGATTAGCGGCGTCAACGGCAGAGTGACGATCAATATCCGCCAGCTTGGCGAGAAGGGCATACGCATCAAGGGCATCAACGGCGCGGTGGAGCTTCGCTTCAGCGATAAGCTCAACGCGGACTTGGACGCTCACGGCATCAACGGCAAAGTGAGCGCCGATATGCCTGACGTTACGGTGCAGGGCGAGCCCGGTCGTTCAAACTACAGCGCGCGCATCGGTTCAGGGGGCGCGCCCGTGAGCCTGAACGGTATCAACGGCAGCGTGCGTATCACGCGGACTACTTCTTCGACGACTTCCGAATAATCTCCCCAGACTATCTCGGAGGCCAGAAGCGGCCAGCGTTCATCTCCCATGAGCGCTGGCCGCTTCTCTTTTTTTGCTGATCTTTAACCGGGCAGGACATCCACGACAATCGCATCGTGATCGGAAAGTCTACCTTCGGCATCCGCCAGATCGGCGATGACCTTCGGTTGATGATCCGGAACGACCCGCACATCTTTCCCGGCGAACCAGTCCAGCTTGAGAGAGGCGCGGCCATTGTTGCTTTCGAGTGCGCGTTTGAGGAAATAGAAACACCAGCGTGGAACCCAATCGGCCATGTTCTTATTGACTGCCATGTCCTCTACGTCATAGTGAAGCGTACACCCGCCCGGCTCGTTCAAATCGCTGTAAGTCCACCCGCGCGTCTCCAACTCTCTGAACAGGTGACGCTCGAACCAGCGATCAGGATAAGGGTAATGATTCCTGATGAAGTAGATTGGCCCCATCATGACGCGACGCCAGAAGCCGAGGATGGCATAGACGGCGCGCTTCGAGTTATAGGTCGTCGTATTCCAGTCTCCGCCGATCAGCACGGGCATGCGCGGCTCAAGGCCGTCCAGATGATCCAGCATGATCTTCATCTGTAGGTGGCGATGCCTCTGCGTCGAGTGTGCGTCCAGATGCAGGCTGACGACGCGCACCATGCCGAGCCTCGGGTGCTCCAGGTCTGCGACGACGGCCCGCTGGCAACCCAGACGCTTCTCTTTGCCGCGCATCTTGTCCTTGCCGTTGGGCAGCGCGACCGAATGGGCGCGCAGAAGCGGAAAGCGCGAAAGGATGGCGTTGCCGTGCAGCGCCAGCGTATTCTCGCCCTCCATATCGGCCTCTATGCCGCTGCCCTTCGTCAGCGCCAGGTAACAGGGAGCGAAAACATAGCTGAGCCCGAGAGCCTGTGCGATTTCCCGCGCCACGAACAGATTGCCGGAGCGCGCCATGCCGTAATCCAGCTCGGTCAGGAGCAGCACGTCGCTCTCGCCGATCAAAGGGTGCTGGCCGAGAACGTCGATGATGCTTGGCAGGCGTATGCCGCGCTCTATGTTCCATGCTGTGGCCCGCAGCCACGGGCCTGAGGCGGTATGACTTCGCGTCGCGAGGTCGGAAAAATCCTCCTGCGCGACGCTTCCGAGAACTCTTTCGATCTCCGGCCCAATCCGGCTGTAAAGCTCCGAGGCTTTCATCTCTTTCGTCGAAGAAAAATGGAGCAGCTCGGGTAGGAAGGGCGCGAGTTCGTGATCGAGCACGGAAAGCGATTCGTCTGTCGGATGAGTAATGGCGTAATTCAAGGCCGGAAGATGGTACATTCTAGGGCCTCATGTTGACAACCCGCGCTCGCGGGCGACCCGTGGAATTCAGACGAGCTTGATTTCGCATTCGGGGCAGACGGAGGAAAGCTATGGCCGACGGCTACGTGCTGGCGATTGATCAGGGGACGACCGGAACCAAAGTGCTCATCTTCGACGCGGAAGGGGCGACGCGCGCCTGGGCCTATTCGGAATTCACGCAGCATTACCCGCGCCCCGGCTGGGTCGAGCACGACGCGGAAGAGATTTGGGAGGTGACGAGCAGGCTCATCGGCGAAGCGCTGGCCGAGGCCAATCTCAGGGCGGAAGAGGTGCGGGCCATAGGCATCACCAACCAGCGCGAGACGACCCTCATGTGGGATCGCGCGACGGGCGAGCCCGTGGCGCGCGCCATCGTCTGGCAGGACAGGCGCACGTCCTCGATCTGTGATGAGCTGAAGGCGCGGGGGCTTGAGCCGGACTTTCGCCGCCGCACGGGGCTCGTCATAGACGCTTATTTCTCAGGCACGAAGTTAAAGTGGCTGCTCGATAATATAGAGGGATTAAGGGAGCGCGCGGAAAGCGGCGCGATTGCCTTCGGGACGATTGATTCGTGGCTCGTGTGGAAGCTGACAGGTGGACGCACGCACATCACAGACTACTCCAATGCCTCGCGCACGCTCCTTTACAATATCCATGAGCTCAGCTGGGATGAAGAGCTGCTGGCGTTGCTCTCCGTTCCGAGCGCAGTGCTTCCAGATGTCAAACCTTCCTCACAGGTTTACGACTATACTGAGCCGTCCAGCTTCTTCGGCGCGAGCGTGGCCGTCGCGGGCGTGGCCGGCGACCAGCACGCGGCGCTTTTCGGTCAGGCTTGTTACACCAGAGGGCTCGCCAAAAACACTTACGGGACGGGCTCGTTCCTGCTCATGAACACGGGCCGCGAAGCGGTCGAAAGCCGCGCGGGACTACTGACGACCATCGCCTGGGGTATCGGGGACGAGCCCGTAGAGTATGCTCTCGAAGGCTCTATCTTTATCACGGGCGCAGCCGTCCAGTGGCTGCGCGACGGCCTCGGCATCATCCAGACGGCGGCGGAAACCGAAGCCCTCGCGCGCTCCATCGATTCCAACGACGGGGTCTATTTCGTCCCGGCTCTGGCTGGCCTGGGCGCGCCGCACTGGGACGCTTACGCGCGCGGCAGCATCCACGGCATCACGCGCGGCACGACGCGTGCCCACTTGGCGCGTGCCGCGCTTGAGAGCATGTGCTACCAGACCCTTGACGTGGTCGGCGCGATGGAGCGCGATTCCGGTATCATCTTAAAGGAAGTGCGCGCCGACGGCGGCGCGGTCACGAACAGCTTTCTCATGCAGTTTCAATCCGACATTCTGGGCGTGCCGCTCGAAGTGCCGTCCGTGACGGAGACGACCGCGCTGGGCGCGGCCTATCTGGCGGGCCTCGCCGTCGGTTTCTGGAAAGACCGCGCCGAGCTTGAAAAGAGATGGAAGGTGGGCCAACGCTACGAGCCGCGCATGAGCGAAGCGGAGAGGATGCGCCTTCACGGGCGATGGCTCAGGGCCGTTGAGCGCTCAAGGGCCTGGGAGCCGGACGACGAAGCCTGATTGACGTTAGTACGCTCGCCCACACCGCATAGCTTACATCTAATTCGCAGGGATTAATGGTCGGCAGCATTTCAACAGAGATCGAAGGCAGTCCGTTCGACTTGATCGTCATCGGCGCAGGGATAAACGGAGCGGGCATTGCGCGCGACGCTGCGATGCGCGGCCTGCGCGTCCTCGTTCTCGATAAGGGCGACATCGCGTCCGGCACGACCGGCTGGTCAACGCGGCTGATTCACGGCGGGCTGCGCTATCTGGAACACGGAGAGTTGGGACTGGTGCGCGAATCACTGCGCGAGCGCGAGCGGCTCTTTCGCATCGCGCCGCATCTGGTCAGGCCCATCGCGATGATCATTCCCGTCTACAGGGGCGCGCGACGCGGCCCGCTCATGATTCGCGCGGGGATGATCGCCTACGACCTGCTCTCGCTGGATAAGAGCCTTGATCGTCATCACATGCTCTCGCGCGCCGAGACCGTCGAGCGCGCGCCCGGCCTTCGCACGGAAGGCTTGCGCGGCGCTGCCCTGTACTACGACGCGCAGGTGGAGTATGCCGAGCGCCTTGTCCTGGAGAATGTCCTCTCGGCGCGCGCGCACGGCGCGACCGTTCAGACTTACGCGCGGGTCGAGCGCTTCATAGTTGACGGCGACAGTGTGCGCGGCGTCGAGTTCACAGACCTTGTGGCCGGCACTGCAGGGCACGCCCGCGCAGCCGTCACCGTGAATGTCTCAGGCCCGTGGGTGGACGAGGTCTTAGGCGCGCTCGGGCAAGCTCCCTCTGCGCGTTTGATAGGCGGCACGAAGGGCAGCCACCTCGTCGTCGATGCCTTCGAAGGCGCGCCGAAGCAGGCGCTCTACGTCGAGGCGGAGGAGGATGGGCGACCCTTCTTCATCATTCCATGGAACGGCCTGTACCTGATCGGGACGACCGACTCGCGCTATGAAGGCGACCTCGACACGGTAGAGGCCGACGAGCCTGAGATCAACTACCTGCTTCGTGAGACGAACCGCGTCATCCCGTCGGCACGCCTCTCGCGCGAGTCCGTCCTCTACACCTATAGCGGGGTGCGTCCTCTCGCCAACGATGAAGGAAAAGCCGGCGGCGATATCACGCGCCGCCACTTCGTGCATGATCACGCCGATACGCTTCAGGGATTCCTCTCGATCATCGGCGGCAAGCTGACCACCTATCGTAATCTTTCCGAGGAAGCGGTCGCCCTGATCTTCAAAAAACTGGGACGAACGCCGCCCGCGTGCGAGACCGCAAGGCGCAGGCTTCCCGGCGCAGAGACAAGCGACTTCGCGGAGTTCGGCGAGCATTTCAAGGCGAGCAGCCGTCTTCCTTCGGAGGTCGCCGAAAGACTTCTGCGTATATACGGGACGCGCGCCGGTGATGTCCTCGACCTCGCGGCGGAAGGCGAGACGGAGTTGCTCGAAGTCTTCAGCCCACAGTCGGGCGCAATCGGCGCTGAAGTCCTGATGTCTTTTCGGCGGGAGCTGGCGCGGACGCTCACTGACTGCCTGCTGCGGCGCACGATGACGGGCATGAACGCCGCGGTCGGGCTGGACGGGCTTGAGGCGGCGGCCCGCATCGCTCGTAAATACCTCGGCTGGTCTGCTGAGAGGGCCGCGCGCGAGGTGGCCGCCTACCGCAAATACATCGAGCGCTTTCATCCGCGCCATCGTGTGATGAGCTATCGCGACGATGCAGGCGCAGAGCGGCAGAGCCTTTCACATTAAAGCAGCTTTTCTCTTATCAAGCCTGACAGACGCCGCCCCCTGCTTACCTCTCAAGCTTGGCGCGCAGCTTCTCCATCATCTGCTTCGAGATGTCTTCCTGAAGCGTCAGCAATGACGCGCCGCCGAACAGGTCTGACAGGTTGCGCGTGTACTGCTCGCCCCAGATTTGTGAATCATAGGTGGCGTCAACCAGCTCCGTCTTGACTATAAGTATGTCGCCCTGTTTGACCACCCATCCCCTGAGCACCGCACGCACCTTCAGGTCGCTCGCGACCTGCTGCGTGTCCACCGTCGGCCCCTTGTAGCGGAACATCGTGCTTTTGGGAACCACACGCAGGCCCGTCACCTGCGAAAGATTATCAGTAACCTTATCGCTGATACCGTCGCCAAGGTTCTCCATGTTCGGGTCGCCGGTCGTATTGGTAAAGGGGACGACCGCCACTGAATCTATCTTTGCCCTGACCTTGATGAAGTAATAGGCAGCGCCCGCCAGAACCAGCACGAGGGCCAGCAGACCCAGCGCGGTTGCCCGCGCGTGGCTTCTGATTCCGCCGAGCACGTATTCGACGCTCGATAGCGAACGCCCTTCCGTCCTGTCCGCACCCCCTTTTGAATCTTTAGACGTGCGGGTTGAATCCCGGTCGTGGCTTTCATCAACTGCCTGATCGCTCGATTTTGATTCTGCGGAGCGTCCCTGCTTGTGCTCGAAATCCATCTGACGTTTGAGATTCCGCAGGTCGATCAGCAAGTCCTTGATCGTCTGATAGCGTTCCTCTCTATCTTTAGCGAGCGCTTTGTTGACTATCCGCTGGAACTCGGGCGGAATCTCTCTGGCGAAGCGCGAGAGCGGCGGCGGTTCCTTCTCAAGTATCGAGGCGATAACATCATTGCCCGTCTCGCCGTCAAAGGGCGGGCGTCCGGCAAACATCTCGTAAAGCACTACGCCGAGGCTCCAAACGTCTGCGCGGCCATCCACGTCGAGCCCGCGCGCCTGCTCCGGCGACATGTAATGAACCGTGCCCATCACGACGCCGGGGTCTGTATTGACGACCTGCGCCGTCGGCGCTTCCGGGTCGCTCGGCTGCCATTCGGGGAAATTCCCCGTCAGCTTTGCCAGACCGAAATCAAGGACTTTGACGTAGCCGTCCTTCCGCAGCATGATGTTTTCCGGCTTGATGTCGCGATGCACTATGCCTGCCGCATGCGCGACCGACAGCGCCCCGGCCACCTGCATGGCGATGTCGAAGGTTTCGCCCATCGCTATATGCGTCGTCCGCATCAGCTGGCGCAAAGTCATTCCCTCTATGAACTCCGTGGCGATGAAATGGGTCGAGTCCGTCTCTCCTATCTCGTAAATGGTGAGGATGTTTGGATGGTTGAGCCCGGAGGCGGTCTTCGCTTCCTGTATAAAACGGCGCATGCGCTGCTCGTCGGAAGCGACCGGCGCAGGCAGGACTTTCAAAGCTACCGTGCGATCAAGCTGTGTATCCGACGCCAGATAGACCTCACCCATTCCGCCCTTACCGATGGGTGAGCGAATCTCGTAACGGCCAAGACGTGTTCCTTTGACGAGGGCCATAAATTCAGGAGCCTGCACGCACTAAGCGGAAGCCGAGCGTCATGTGCCTGGTTGACGCCGGAATCCAGTCGCGGAACGTCGCCGTGATCGCTCGCTCTCCCGACGGGTCGCTCGCATATGAGCCGCCTCGCATCACGTATGAGTCCTTGTCCTGTTCAGTTATAGTCCGGCTGCTGCCCGGGTAGAGCGAGGCCTTCGAAGATGTCCACTCCCACACGTTGCCGATCAGATCAACCACTCCCCATCGATTCTTCCCGTCAGGATATGAGCCGACTTCCTGCGGAGAAGTAGCTTTGACCACGGCTCTATCGTTGGCCCACGCATCGCCCCACGGATAGAACGTGCTTTGAGCGCCGTTTCTGGCGGCATACTCCCATTCCTCTTCGGTCGGCAAGCGATAGGTCACGCCGTCTCGCTTCGAGCGCCACGCCGCAAAAGCCTTCGCGTCATCTATCGACACGTTGTTGACCGGCCACTGCTCCTGCCCCGACAGCACCTTGCCTCCCGGCCAGTGCTGAGGCGGCGTGCGTTTGGTCTCGTTGACGAACTCCGCATATTCGGCGTTGGTGACTTCGGTT
>DASVWI010000026.1:0-68872 GCA_036389675.1 Pyrinomonadaceae bacterium | reverse complement strand
CTCCTGCCCCGACAGCACCTTGCCTCCCGGCCAGTGCTGAGGCGGCGTGCGTTTGGTCTCGTTGACGAACTCCGCATATTCGGCGTTGGTGACTTCGGTTTTGTCCATGGAGAAATCGCTGACCGTCACCGAGTGGGCCGGCGCTTCCGCCGGAGGCCCGTCGTTGCGCCCCATCATGAATGTTCCGCCGGCGATGGCTATCATCTCCGCCTTCGTGCTCTTCTGTTCGGAGTTGTTCTTTCCGTCGCCCGGCTTACTGGGATTCTGCGCCTGCGGCGGCTCAGCCGGAGCGGACTTTGAGCCGAACATGAAATAAGCGCCGATGCCGCCGCCGAGAACGACCACGCCCAGCACAGCCGCGATGAGCATCATCGGCATTGATGATTTTTTCTGCTCAACGCCCGGCAGTGACGGCGCGACCGATTGATGGAGGCCGGTCTGGCCCTGCGACTGTTGCTGCCAGGAGGGGGCCATCGTCGCATCGGCGAGGCTGTGCTCGCCCATCGGCTGTGTGACGACGCCGCGCCGCTGTTGCTGCGTCGCATCCATATCGGGCGCGATGCTGGTGGCGGCCATGCGGGCCATCTGCTCCTCGCGCTCTTTAAGCTCGCGGGCGAGGCGCTCGCGCTCGGCCAGTGCGACGCGCTCTCTCTCTTCACGCTCAAGGCGTTCCTTCTCTAAACGCTGGCGCTCGGCGGCGGCCTGCCTGCGCTCCTCTTCTATACGCCGTTGAGCTTCCGCCTCGGCACGCTTGCGTTCCTCTTCGAGCCGTTTGCGCTCTTGCGCTTCCGCCTCAGCCTGCTTGCGCGCGGCTTCGGCCTCTGCGCGCAGCCGCTCTGCCTCCTCGGCACGCTTGCGCTCCTCTTCGGCACGCTGGCGCGCGGTCAACTCCTGCGCCTTCTTGCTCGCCTCATGCTCGGCGCGGAGTCTGGCGGCCTCTTCTTCGGCGGCCTTGCGCGCGGCGGCCTCTTCCTCCGCACGCCTGCGCGCGGCTTCCGCCTCGGCGCGCAGCAGCTTCTCTTCCTCCGCACGCTTTGCCGCCGCCGCTTCTTCGGCCTTGCGCCGCGCGGCCTCCTCTTCGGCGCGCTGGCGCTTCTCTTCTTCGCTACGCACGCGCGCCTCTTCTTCGGCACGCTTGCGTTCCTCTTCGAGGCGCTTACGCTCTTGCGCTTCCGCTTCAGCCTGCTTGCGCGCGGCTTCGGCCTCTGCGCGCAGCCGCTCTGCCTCCTCGGCACGCTTGCGCTCCGCTTCCGCCTCGACGCGCTTACGCTCTTCCTCTGCGAGGCGTCGCGCTTCCTCTTCGCGCGCTATCTCCTCGCGCGCGAGGCGGTCGCGCTCTTCCATCTCGCGCCGTTCCTGCTCGCGCCGCTCACGCTCTACCCGTTCGGCCTCTTCCTGCCGCGCTCTCTCTTCCAGAGCCGCGGCCTGCGCGCGCAGGCGTTGCGCTTCGATGGAATGCGACGAGGTCGGGAAAGCGTCGGGCGCGCCCGTGATCGTGCCCGCCAGCTGATCGCCGGACATCTGCGGCAGGCTGGTCTGCATCAGGCTTTGCAGCTCGGCGTCGACCTGACACTCGCCGCCCTGACACTCTATCTGGCGCTCCCACTCGGCATACCCGTCATGCACGACTCTGAGCCGGTTCGTGCCGCGCTGGACTTCCTCCAGCACCAGTATGCCGGAACCATTGCTCTTGCCGACGGAGACGTTGTTGAGATAGACGCGCGAGTAGGCCGGAACTGTTCGGACGTGCAGCGTCGTCTCCTGCGTGGCCCGCGGCGGTCTTGAGATAGCCGGGTGCGAGGGCGTGATGATGGTCTCGGACTGAATGCTCTGCCCGACGTAGGTGCGATTGAGATTGGCCGAGGTCTGGGCCACAGCGTCGCGCAGCTCCGAGATGAAAGCCTCTACGGTCTGCGGGCGATTGTCGGCATCCTTCTCAAGCGCGTGACGCACGACGGCCTCGACCTGCGGCGGCACATTCACCCCCATCGAAGAGAGAGTCGGCGGGGCTGCCGTCAAATGCTTCTTCATGATCGAAGGGATGCCAGTGCCTTTGAACGGCACGTCTCCGCCAAGCATCTGGTATAGAATCACGCCGAGGCTGTAGATGTCGGCGCGCACGTCCGGCTCTTCATCCGACCACTGCTCCGGGGCCATGTAGAAGGGCGAGCCCATCAGCCCGCTCGTCTTCGCCTGCACGAACGAGCCCAGCAGCTCGCCGGACTTGATCTTCGCCAGCCCGAAGTCGAGCACCTTCAAGCCCTCGCTGACAGGCATGTCGTCCTGCAGCATGATGTTCAGGGGCTTCAAATCTCTATGGACGATGTTCTGACGGTGCGCTGCGGCCACGCCCGCGCCGACCGCCGAGATAATCTCCAAAGCCTCGGCGGGAGACAGAGAGCCCTTCTGCGCCAGAATGTCGTGAAGGGATTTTCCCTTGACGAACTCCATGACGAGAAAGGGCATCGTGCCGCGGGCGACGCCGAAGTCCGTGACGGCGATGATGTTCTGATGGCGGATGGCGGCGGCTGCCAGCGCTTCCTGTCTGAAGCGCGTGACGAGCATCGGGTCGTTGCCGACCAGATCAGGGAGGATGACTTTGATGGCGTGGGCGGTTTTGAGAAAGATGTGGCGAGCCTGAAAGACCACGCCCATGCCGCCGTGCCCCAGACGCCGCTCCAATTGATAGCGCCCGTCGAGCATCGGCTCGCCCGCGATGGAATGCACCGTCGCATCACCGTCGTTCGGGCAGTGGTTGACGTGGTCAGGAAAACAGCGTCGGCAAGCTGGACATTCTTTCATTGGTCGGCTCGATCCAAAGGCGGCCCGAAATCTCTTTTCACAGGCAACACGGCGACCGGGGGGCAGCCTTACTTGTTCAGTGGCAAGAAAGTTTCCGCAGTTGTAAGAAACTACCGTTGCGGAAACCTCTTCTGACGCGGCACGTTTCTAGTGCAGCAGCCGGGATATGGGCTGCTGCCAAGCGGCTCATAGATGTTTGGCACGACCGCGCCCACTGATTTTAACGACAACGCGCCCTTCAAGCAAGTGATTATAGATTTATTGTCCGCACAAATCCTTTCCATCCCTTCAATCGACCACACCCCATGCGCGCCCGTCCCGGCTCGCTTCGTCAAGCTTCATCCGAAGAGACGCTCTCTCCCTCTCGCTTTGCCATGAAAATCCCCGCCAGCATATCCCACAAGCTCGACGCGCTTTCCATGGCCCATTGCCCGCGGCTTCGCACTCCGACACTGAACGAGCGAAGCGGGTCGGCCTTGCGGCGGTGTTGAAGCGATCCCGGTTTATTGACAACAGGTATTGATAAGACTAGATTGCTGGCATGAACGGACTGGAGAGCTATCGTCGCCGCGAGTTCAGGGGCGTCGAGGAATTGACGAACGCCGCCGCGACGCTCGTTGAGCGCTTCAGCCCTGAGCCCCTGCGCGGCAACGTGCGGCTCGGCATCACCGAGCGCACCGTGCGCCATTACCTGAGCGAAGACCTGCTCGGCGCGCCCCTCGGCCAATCGGGCACTTCGCTCGTCTTCAATTACGGAAATCTCCTGCGCCTGCTGGCCGTCAAAAAGCTGCTCGCAGAGCACTGGTCTGTCATCAAGATCAAAGAGTTCATGACGGCCTTAGACCTCACGGCGCTCGAACAGCTTGTCAGCGGTGCGCTCAGCGAGGATGGGTCGCAGGCGCGCGGCCAGTCTAAAAGGGGCGATTCAAACGAGCCCCACGGACGGGCCTACGGTCTGCGCGCGGGCGACCGGGAGACGACGGCCCACAATCCTGATCGCGCCGCGTCGCCCCCGCCCCTCGCCTCGCTGGCCGTCGAATCAGCACGCCGCGCCGAGCGCGCTTCCGTCGAATGGATAGAGCTTGCGCCCGGCCTTGAGATCAAAGTGCGCGGAAGCTTTCGCCCGCCCCGCACCGAAGAGGAACGCGAGCGTCTCGCCACCCGCTTCTGGTCTATCATCAAGCGAAAGGAAGAATGAATGAACAGAGATGGACGCGATAAGAACAGAAAGCAGGATGAAAACTAAATACATTACTGCATAAATGCTTCAACGCTTTTTCCTTATCCTGACCATCTCCGTCCATCCCTGTTAAGTTCTTCCTTCATCCTTACTTTACAGTGGGAGGGCTTGACCGTCGGCGTCGCTAAGGGTGAGGCCGAGGGTGCGCGCAATGGTTGGGCCAACGTCAATGATACTGACCGGGCCTAGGTCGCCGCGTTGCCTGACGCCTGCGCCTGCCGCCATGAAGCAGGTGAAGTAGCGCGACGGCAGATAGCCGTGCTGGCCCAGTTGTATGCTGGGCGTGACGGCATCGCCCGCGTAGTTCTGTCCGAAGGCGTAACCGTCTGCGGCCTCAAGGACGAAGGCGGCGCGCGTATCAGCGCCCATCGCGCGCACCTCCTCACTCTCAATAAAGCGGAACGGCGCGCCTTCCGTCCCGTTATTCTTCAACGCATCGAACGCGGCGCGAGCCTTCTCAAAAGCCTCACGGTCAGACGTATCACTCAGGATAATCGCACATGAGCCGCCCGTGACCGAAGGCAGAGCGCGCCAGTCCGTCACGCATGGACGGGTGTGCCCGGGCTGCGTGCCCTCGGCTTCGCTGACGGTCAGGAGACCTGCGCGCGCCAGCAGCACGCCCGGATGGATAAGCTTTGAGATAGGCATGAAGCCGTGATCGCTGACGATGAAGATGGCCGTTTCCGAGAGCGTGCCGGCGCGCTCGGTCGCGGCAATCAGGCGCGCGACGTAGCCGTCGAGCTTTTCCAGCAGCGCGAACGCTTCCGCCGTGAAAGGCCCGTAGTCGTGCTGGAAATGATCAAGGTCGAAGAGATGCACGAGCATCAGGTGCGGGCGCTTCTCCGCGATGATGTATTCGGCGAAGCGCGTACGCATATCGTCATGCTCGTCTGCGTTGGCCTGTGCGTAAAGGCGCGGGTCGCGCGAGGCCGCTTCCTCTATCAAGCCGCGCGGGCGCTCGTTGGCGATCATCAGCGCGAGCGTATCCCTGAGCGATCCGTCGAGCTTCTTGATCTCCGGCACATTGTAATCGCCCGCCCCGCCCGCCACGGGCCACGAGACTATGCCCGTTGACAGCCCGCTTCGCGCTGCCGCATCCCACAACGTTTCGGCCTTGATATCGCGCGCGAACCAGTGCCACTCCCCGCACTGCGGAGCGCCCGGTGGGAGGAACAGCTCATTGCCGACGATGCCGTGATGAGCGGGCAGCGCGCCCGTCGCAATCGTCGTATGCACAGGGTACGTCACCGAAGGATAAACGGCGGCGACTTCGAGCGACGTTGCGCCGCGCGCCATCAAACCCCTGAGCGTCGGAATGCTGAGCCCGTACTCGTCCGCGTGCTGCAAGTAGCGCGCATCCAGCCCGTCAATCGAGACGACCAGCGCGCGCTTCGCTTCTTCTATCATGTTCCGAATCTCCAAAAGCAAGGATGAAGGCGGAAGGATGAAAGCAATGCTTCTCTTTCTTGAAAGCTTTTCCTTCATCCTTCACGCTTGCCGCCTTCATCATTTCACTACTATGTTGACGAGGCGTTGGGGCACGACGATGACTTTGACGATCTCGTGGCCCGTGGTAAAGCTGCGTACCTTCTCATCGGAGAGCGCGGCGGCGCGCAACTCATCTTCGGGCGTGTCGGGCGTGGCGTGGATGCGCCCGCGCAGACGACCGTTGACCTGCACGGGAATCTCCAACTCATCTTTGCGTGCCAGTTCCTCGTTCGCTTTGGGCCAACGCGCGGCCTCGCCGTTCAAAAGACCGCCCGCATGGCCCAAGCCCTCCCACATCTCTTCGCTGATATGCGGGGCTATGGGCGCGAGCATGACGACCATCGCTTCGAGCGCCTCGCGCACGGCGTAAACGTCCGTATCGCTCGCCGTCTCAGGCTGGACATTCAAATCGGCGAGCGCGTTGGACAACTCCATCAGGGCCGCGACGCTCGTGTTGAAGTGCAACTCGTCAAAATCTTTGGTGATACGCGCAATCGTCTGATGAGTCTTGCGGCGCAGAGAGCGCGCGCCAGCCGTGAACTCCGCGGCGGCTGGCTCGGTCTCCGCATGCGACGGCGTCGAGCCGAGGCGCTCTCGCCAGCGCCAGACCATCGTGTAAACACGGCGCAGGAAACGCACAGCGCCCTCGATGCCAGTCTCCTGCCAGCGCAACTCGTTTTCGGGCGGCGAGGCGAAGAGGATGAAGAGGCGCACGGCATCAGCGCCGTAGGCCGCGATCATCTCGTCCGGGTCAACGCCGTTGCCCAAGCTCTTTGACATGGCCTTCCACTCGCCCGTGCCCTCCACGACGTTTGTGACCATGCCCTGCGTCAGCAGATTCTTCACAGGCTCATTGAAAGTGATGAGGCCGATGTCGCGCATCATCTTTGTCCAGAAACGAGTGTAGAGCAGGTGCATCACCGCGTGCTCTATGCCGCCGATGTACTGATCGACGGGCGTCCAGTAAGCGGCCTTCTCGGGCGCGAAGGGAGACTCACTGTTTTCCGGATCGCAGTAGCGGAAGAAGTACCACGAGGAATCCACGAAGGTGTCCATCGTGTCTGTCTCTCGTCGCGCCGGGCCGTCGCATTTGGGACAGGTCGTGTTGACGAACTCCGCGACCGATGCCAGCGGCGATTGGCCCGTGCCCGTGAACTCCGCGTGTTCCGGCAACAGCACGGGCAGATCTTTTTCCGGCACGGGCACGACGCCGCACTTGTCGCAGTAGATGATGGGGATCGGCGCGCCCCAGAAACGCTGGCGCGAGATACCCCAGTCGCGCAGGCGGTACATGGTCTTTCCTTCACCAAAGCCCTGCGCTTCCGCAAACGCCGTCATCTCACGGATGGCGTCCTCAGACAGCTTGCCGCTCCAATCACCGCTGTTGACCAGCATGCCGTAGTCCGTAAAAGCCCCGGTCATCTCTGTTGATTGATCGAGGCCCAGCATGGGGTCAAAGCCGCTCGGCTCATCTTTGTGCGTCAGGGGTGCGATGACCTGTCGGATGGGCAGCGTGTATTTCTGCGCGAACTCGAAATCGCGCTCGTCGTGCGCCGGAACGCTCATCACAGCGCCCGTCCCGTATTCCATCAAAACATAGTTTGCGACCCACACGGGCAGGACTTCGTTGTTGAAGGGATTGACGGCGACAAGGCCCGTGTTGACGCCTTCTTTCTCTTCCTCTTCATCGGCTAAGCTCCTGGGCCTGCCTCGCTCTTGCCGCACACGCTCGACGAATCGCCGGACATCATCCCTGAGCGCAGAGCCCTCCGGGATCTCCGCGAGCAGAGGATGCTCGGCGGCCACCACGATGGCGGTCGCGCCGTAGATGGTATCGATGCGCGTGGTAAAGACACGCACACGAGCGTCCGTGTCCTTGATACTAAAATCAACGTAAGCCCCCGCGCTCCGGCCTATCCAGTTGCGCTGCATGGTGAGCACGCGCTCGGGCCAGCCCGCCTCGATCTCGCTCATGCCCGAGAGCAACTCCTCGGTATAAGCCGTCGTGCGGATGAACCATTGTTCGAGGTCGCGTTTTTCGACCGCCGCGCCGCAGCGCCAGCACACGCCGCCGGAGGATTGCTCGTTTGACAGCACGGTCTCTTCCCTCGGACACCAGTTGATCGGAGACAGGCGCTTATAAGCCAGTCCACGCTCCAGCATCTTCAGGAAAAACCACTGATCCCATTTGTAGTAGTCGGGACGATGCGCCGCCGTTTCGCGCCGCCAGTCGTAGTTGATGCCCAGCCGTTTCATCTGCCCGCGCATGTGCGCGATGTTCTCTTCCGTCCAGTCGCGCGGGTTGATGCCGCGCTTGATGGCGGCCTGCTCGGCTGGCTGCCCGAAGCTGTCCCAGCCAATCGGGTGCAGCACGTTGAAGCCCGAGAGCCGCTTGTACCACGAGATCGCATCGCCGATGGCATAGTTGCGGACATGGCCCATGTGCAGGAAGCCAGAAGGGTACGGCAGCATTTCCAGACAATAGAACTTCGGGCGCGCGGCGTCGGCTTCGACCTCGAACGCGCCCCGTTCGGCCCAGCCCTTCTGCCACTTCTCTTCGATCTTTTCGGGATAATATTTTTCGTCCATAATTCTCTCTCGCCTTCCGGTAAACATACACTTAATCACGCTTCAGACCGGACGCACAAATCCAGCCGCAGCTCGTCTCGCGCCTTCACGGTCTCTATTTTAAGGTATCGTCGGTGCGTGGTGTCGCCGCCTCACACTCTCGCGCCCGAAGGTTCAGGCGCGGCGCGAAAGCGGCACCGTAAGGAGGAGTTTGGTGGGTTTCAAGGCACGTCTCATGAGAATTTTCGATACTCTCTCTGATTGAAATTACACGCCCATCTTAACGCAGAACGTGCGCCCTTGTCGAATAGAATCAGGATGTAGCATTAAGAGGTTGAGGCCCGCACGAAGGAGCGAAGCATGTTGAGGTTGCGGGCGTCGTCGCCGGGCTCGTCCTGTGGGGTTTCGAGGAGGAAAGCGGCCTGGGCGAGGCCCGGATGACGCGCGACGCGCGCGAGCGCTTCCGCGCCGATATGGCCCTCGCCGATGTGCCAGTGGCGATCTACGCGCGAGTTGTAGTCGGCCTTCGAGTCGTTGAAGTGAACGGCGCGCACATTCCCTGCCCCGACGTTTCTTTCCAGCGATTCGATGGTCGCCGTCAGGCCGTCTTCATCCCGAAAGTCGTAGCCGGCGGTGAAGGCGTGGGCCGTGTCGAAGCAGACGCCCGGGTTAAGCTCCGGGCAGCCGTCCATGATCTCGCGCAGTTGCTCGAAGCGATGTCCTATGCACTCGCCCTGACCGGCTGTGTTTTCCAGCAGGATGCGAAACCCTCCGAGGTCCAGACCGTCACAGGCGATCTTTATACTTTCGGCGCAGACCCGTATGGCGTCGCTCGCGCAGGAGCCTTTGGCGCTGCCGGGATGAACGACCAGATAATCAGCGCCGAGGGCGATGCCGCGCGAGACTTCTTCGCGAAAAGAGGCGCGCGATTTCCCCAGAATGTCGGGGTTGGCCGAGGCCAGATTGACG
The DNA here is from genome assembly GCA_036389675.1 of Pyrinomonadaceae bacterium. GTDB lineage: Bacteria > Acidobacteriota > Blastocatellia > Pyrinomonadales > Pyrinomonadaceae > DASQYE01. Next base: position 59,805 of record DASVWI010000026.1, on the reverse strand, counting down.
AGGTAGTTGCAGTGTATGACGACGGGCGCGATGCCCGTCTCCGCACGCACAGCGCGAAAGCGCTCGATCTCCTCATCGGTTAAGGGCTTGGCGAGCCAGCCGCGCGGGTTGCGCGAAAAGATTTGCACCGCGTCGCAGCCAAGCTCGCGGGATTTCAGGAGCGCGTTCTGCAACCCGCCCGCGATGGGCGCGTGGATGCCTATGCGCGGCTGGCGGCTCTCAGCTTGCGCGCGGCTCTCAGTTCTTATTTCAACCACAGCCTCGCCTTCCGCCTGTGCGCGCTTCGTCGCTGCGCTCACAGTGCATGTGCGTTTTTCCTTCATGCCGGTGGTCAACGTCCTGTGCCTTTCTCGACCTCTTCCATGACGCGCAGGATATTGCCGCCGAGGATTTTGTCTACGTCCGCTTCGGAATAGCCGCGCCGCAGAAGCTCCCTGGTCAGGTTCGGAAGCTCGGCGACCGTCGAGAGGTCTTGCGGGACGGCCTGTATGCCGTCGAAGTCTGAGCCTATGCCGACGGCATCAATGCCCGCGAGCTTGACGATGTGGTCTATGTGGTCAACGATGCGCGAGACGGTGACGGGAGGCAGGCGGCGCGCGTACTCGCGTATGCGGACGCGGTCGCGGGCGATCTTTTTCCACGCGGGCGAGCGCGTCTCCTGCTCGTTGGCTTTCTGTATCAGCGGAGCGATCTCGGCGTCCACGCGCTTCTTCTTTTCGCTCCAGCCGGGCTCTAGAAATTCCGGGTAAAAGACGACGCAGCAGACGCCGCCCTTGCGAGCCAGAGCCACCAGCATCTCGTCATCCAGATTGCGCGCGACATTGGCGATGGCGCGGCAGCCGGAATGTGTAGCGATGACGGGCTTGCTCGATGTATTGATGATGTCCCAAAACGTTTTGTCGGAGACGTGCGAGACATCGACCATGATGCCGAGGCGGTTCATCTCCATGATGACCTCGCGGCCAAAATCGTTGAGGCCGCGCGTGCGTCCCACCTCATCGCCGCTCGAACCGGCCCAACTGGTCGAGACGCTCCACGCGGGCGACATGTAGCGCACGCCCGCCTTGTAATAACGCTCGACGTTTTCCAGCCGCTCGTCAATCGCGTAGCCGCCTTCGAGCCCGAGCAGCGCGGCGAGCCGCCCCTCGCCGGCGATGCGGCGAATGTCTGCGGCGGTCGTGGCGAGCGCCCACGTCTGCGGGTATTTTTCCGTGAGCGAGCGCACGGCTGCGATCTGCGCGTCGGCACGCCTGACAGCGCCCGCGCCCCCGCCGCCGTAGAGTTGCGGCTCGACCCAGATGGAGAAGAACTGCGCGTCGAGCCCGCCCTCCTTCATACGCACGGCGTCGAGGTGGCCGTCGTCAAGGCGGCGCTCAATGTCCAGCCCTTCGTCAACGAGGCGCTGCGTTGTGTCGGCGTGCATGTCTATGCTGATGGCGCGGCGGTGTATGGAGAGCGGGTCGGAGGCTGGACGGGACGCGGCGGGCGTCCCCTGATTTTCAGATTTTTCCATCATGCGACAATTGTTGGAGAGCAGCGAGAAGGCGAGCACGGCGCAGAGAATCAGCGCGCGGTTAATCTTCTGCGGGCATCGAGTCATGCGAAAAACAGCGAAAGGAGAACGTTCGATTTTGGCGGCGATTACAAAAGCACACTGATGGTACGCTGCTCATCACATAAGAATCAAGGACGCCGGTGGGAATGACTCTCAAGGAGCAAATCTTCTGCTTATTTTCCCCCGAGCAGAGAGTTGATCTTCTGCCCGACTCTCTCGTGCAGATCGCTCGGAGCGCCGTAAACGACCGCAGAGGTCTTGCCGCTCGGGTCGAAGATGAACATCGTCGGGACGCTCGTGATGTCGCCGAATGAAGTCGCCGTTTGCGGGTTTCCCAATACGACGTGGTAGGGCAGCTTCATTGGCCCAACCAGCTTTCGCACGTCTGCGGCGTCCGACTCTATGGCGACGGCCACAACTTCGAGCCGATCACCGTGCAGGCGTTTCAGCTCTCCGAGCCAGGGCAGCGTCGCGTGACAGGGCAGGCACCATGTGGCCCAAAATTCCACGATCAGGACTTTGCCGCCGAGCGCCGCCGTATCAATGCCGCGGCCTTGCAGGTCTTGCAGCTTCAGTTTCGGCAGGGCATCGAGTTCCGCCGCCTGCTCGGTTGACGAACCGGCGGCGCGCGCGCCAGCCGTGTCGCCGCGCAGCTCCAGATCAATTATGTGGGCCAGATCTTTTTTGAACTTTTCGTGGTTGACCGCCTCAAGCCACGGCGTATAACGACCTTTCGCGCCGAACCAGCCGAAATCTTCGGGGCGCGCCACGAGCACGTCGTTGACGAAGACGACCGGGTAGCGCTTGATGCCGAAGCGCTCTGCGATAGCGGAGCGTCCCCAGTCCTCGCTCACGAACTGAACCTGACCGCCGTAATTGCCTATCACTTCCTTTGCCAGCAAACTTGCCGGATCGCAGAGGCTTCAGGTGTAAGGCCAGCGCACGAGCGTCACCTTCACCTTCGCGCCCGCCGGAGCAGCAGCAGCAGCGACAGGCGCGCCGTCGTCGCTTTCCGCGTACTGAAAAAATCGAGGCAAGACACGTTCGAGAATGGCTGCGGCGCGCCGGGCGGCACGCTCCGATGACCTGTCTGCGGCGGGCACGGCCAGATTGTTCTCGGCAATCTCCCAGTACATCTGGCCGATGCTTTGATCCTGTCGCCCCTTGTTGAAGCGAGCTTTAAGCTCCTGCCCCTGCTTCTGAAGCTTATTGACATCCGGCGCATTGACCGAGGGCACATCCATCAGACCGAGCATCATCGACGCTTCCAGATATGTCTGTAGCGCGGCCAGCGGTTTCCCCTTCCGATTCAAGTCGCCTGCGAAATTCAACTGCGCGCTGACTTCATTGAACTGCCCCTGTTGTTTGGTGGCGTCCGGGCGCTCGTACGCCTGTAGAAGCTCCCTTTCAAGCTCGGCGATCTCTTTTTCGGGGGCACGCGCGGGCTGCTGCGCCGAAGCGCTGCGCGGAAACGGCAGACCCGCGCTCCATACAGCGAAATCAAGAAAGCCTTTGGCCTGACCGATGTAATGCAGACCGTAAGGGGTCGTCGTTTCCCTGCCGTACAATCGCGCGGCCTGATAGAGGCTGCGGCTCTGTTCCTGCGCGGACTGGACGAGCGCACTGACCGCCGCCGGAAGCGCATCCACCCGGGCCTCGGTCAGCGTGGCGTCCTGCTGGCTCAACTGTAGGCCGACGCTCTGCCATTCCCTGTCAAACGCATCGAAGCCCGCTTTATCAAGCTCCCTCTTCGACTCCGTGTACTCGCGGGTCGCGACCTCGACCATCACCGGTTGCAGGTCATACAAGCTCGCGTAGAGATAGCCCGCTTCGAGAGCCCTTCTTGAGCGTTGCAGCCTTTGCAGTTCATAAGCGGTCTGCTCCGAGGCGGGCGCGGCCTTCAACAGATGCTCAAGCCGCTCGATCTGGGCCGCGATCTGCTTTCCGGACTGTTCCCCTTCCAGAGACGGCACGCCCGCGCACGACGCGCACAGGCCCAACACCAGCGCCGCGACCATCCACCACAGACCAGACCGCCGCAACGATGTTCCGGCGCAAGACTCTTTTTTGAATAAGCGTGATTTTGGCATAGCACTTCTCTACGAAGATAGTGGTAGGTCAGTACCGCCTGCGGTAGCGGGCGGGTCTTAAGCTACGACACAACCCGCCCGCTACCGCAGGCGGTACTGACCTGTGTTACCCATATCCGCATCACCCCTCGGCCCGAAATGCGTAGAACGTCCCATCCAACCCGCCGAAGAAGACCATCCCCTGATCCGCGGCGGGCGAAGAGGCCACGCCGTAGTCCACAGCGCCGGGAATCTGCGTCATCGGAAAGCGCCAGACGATGCTGCCCGTCGCGCGGTCAACCGCGAGGAAGCCGCCGTGATGCTCTATGAAGTAGGGCGAAACACCGACGACGCCTATATACACGTGCTTGTCCGTCACGGCTGGCGTAGACCATGCGGAGCCGTCCACGGCTGTGTTCCATATGCGCCTGCCGCTCGCTGCGTCAATCGCAAATAACTGTTGATAATCGGAAGACCCTACGTAGAGAGTACCCTTGTGCAGGCGCGCGGAGGATTCAACCCATGAAGACCAGTAGAAGTATTTCCATTTGACCTTGCCCGTGGCCGCGTCCAGTGCCAGCAGGTCGGAGCTGCGGCTGCCTATGTAAACCGTGCCATTCGCGACGAGCGGCGACGAGACCACGGCCTGTAGCGTGTCGAATTTCCATCTGAGCGCGCCGCCCGCGGCGTCCACAGCATAGACGTGATGGTCATAGCTTCCGATGAATACCAGACGGTCGGCCACGGCTGGCGTCGAGCGGACGATGCCCCCCGTATCGAAGTGCCACTTCTCGCGCCCGGTCTCGGCTTCGACGGCATACAGTTTTTTGTCCGCGCTCCCGATGTAGACCACGCCGCCCGAGACCGTCGCCCCGGACGCCTGATAGTCGTAGGCTTCAGACTTTGGCCCAGGAAGGTCGCGCGCGACCGCGCCGCCGTGTGTATCGAATTTCCAGACAAGCTTTCCGTCTTTACGGTTGAGCTTATACAGATTCCCATCTTCGGAGAGCGCGTAGAGGTACTGATTATCGAGCGTCGGGCGTCCCATCACGGCCCCGCCTGTCTTGTGTTGCCAGACGAGCTTGCCCGCCCCTTCGCTCAGGGCATAGATGTTCCCGTCGTTGCTGCCAAAGTAGACGGTGTTGTCCGCAGCAGCAGGCGAAGACCAGACGGGGCCGCCGCTTTTATATGTCCAGACGGGCCGGGCTATTCGGCCCGTCAAAGGTTGCGACGGGGGTGCGGCGGCCAGCGCTCCGCGCCTGAGTTCGAGCGTCAGATCGTGGCCGTCAAAGGACATCCTGCCCGTCATGCTCTCTTTATCGGGCGACAGCCGAAAGCTGAAGTACTTATTCTTATATTCCTCACCCTCCTGCACGAGGGGCGCTGGCCCCATGTTATGAAACTTCATTTCAGGCATGTCGAAGAACATGACGAGCTTGTTATTCTTATCCATCTCGAAGCGCACGCCGTAGAGCTTGCTCTCATTATTGTAATGTGCCCGACCAGACCACCTGCCGAGCAGAGCATCCGTCGGGCTCTGAGCCGAAGCCGCGACAGAGAGGCCGCCGCCCACGCACCGCAGCGGCAACAGGTAGAGCAGACCTGCCAGTAATCGTTTCATCTGAAGGACAGTCTCCTTTTAAGAATTCATTTCGACAATCTGTCTTTAGTGCTCTACGGCCCGGCTTGATTGTTCGGGTATTACGAGCGCGCGCGCGTGTAATGTTGCAGAAGAGTTCTCAAATTTTCTTTCAAGTTTCCTCAAAAGCCGGCCCGGCGGCTCATAAATTTGTTCGTGGCGGGTTAAAACCCGTGGGCGCGCCCCGTAGGCTATGGCCGTGGCCGTTACGACTCTTCAACCTGTCGCCGTAACGGCGCTCGACGCCCTCCGATAGCGAGTCGTCTGCCTTGCCAACGGACTCGCCTTTACGGTATCGTGATTTATCCGAGCCGAAACTTTCGTGCATGGGCGGTAATGGGAACGTCCTTTTATTGATCGTTTTTATAAAGGTCAGCCGGAGAACTGTAATCACCCTCGCTCTTCCCCATGGTAAGTTTTTAAAGGAGAACTGAAACAGATGTTTCCCAAAGACGGCAAGGTCAAAGACGTGTCCACCCCGCGCATCGCCAGCGAGGTCTGGCACAACGGCGAGTTCATCCCTTGGGAGGATGCGCGCGTCCACGTCATGTCTCACGTGCTGCACTACGGCTCAAGCGTCTTTGAAGGCATTCGCTGTTACAAGACTAGGCGCGGCCCGGCCATCTTTCGCCTGCGCGAGCATATGCAAAGGCTTCTGAACTCGGCCAAGATTTATCGCATGGATCACGAGTGGACGCGCGACGACTTGTTCGACGCCTCCGTCGAGCTGGTGCGACGCAGCAAGCTCGAACAATGCTACCTGCGCCCGATCATCTTTCGCAGCCTTGACGAAGCGCGCCCGGCCTTCGGCGTCAACCCTTTCCCGAACCCGCTGGCCTGCTACATCGGCGCGTGGGATTGGGGTAAATATCTGGGCGACGAAGCGCTTGAAGAGGGCGTTGACGTGCAGGTCTCGACGTGGAATCGCCTGACGCCCAACTCCATGCCCGCGATGGCTAAGAGCGGCGCCAACTATATGAACTCGCAGTTGATCAAGATGGAGGCGCTCTTAAACGGTTTCGCCGAAGGCATCGCGCTCGATGATCGCGGGTTCGTCTCCGAAGGCTCGGGCGAGAATATCTTCATCGTCCACGAAGGGCGTGTCATAACGCCGCCGCTCTCGTCCTCCATCCTGCCCGGCATTACGCGCGACAGCGTCATACAGATTTGCCGCGAGCTTGAGATACCGGTCGCCGAGAGCAGCATCCAGCGGGCCGCCCTCTACGTCGCCGACGAGCTTTTCTTCACGGGCACGGCAGCCGAAGTGACGCCCATTCGCTCGGTTGACCGCATCACCGTCGGCACAGGCCGCCGCGGCGAGATCACGGCCCGTATCCAGAAACTCTTTTTCGAGATTACTTCCGGCGAGCGCGAAGCCCCCGGCGACTGGCTCACCTACGTCAACCAGCAGAAGGAAGTGCAGCCGGGCAGCAACGGCCACAACGCGGCGCGCGGCGCGGAACCGCTCGTCGAGAGCGCCGCAGGCGACGGGTCGGTCGAGAATTATCACGCCGTCGCCTCCGATTAAAAAAAGAGGCCTGCGCCTCTCAGAGATGGAAAGGGAAGAAAGCCGAGCCGTTCAGCTTTCTTCCCTTTTTCGTATCTTTCCTTACGCCTTCGGAGGCTTTTTGATAAATCGTTGACGCGCGCCGGTCGTGCAGGCTATCATGACGGTTGAGCGTCCACGGGCTCTAATTTTTCCGTTGGCGCTAAAGATGTCAGCCCGCTCGCTCGCCCCAATCGAAAGCACCTTCCTCGTTTCAAAGCGCCGTTAAGATCGATTTTATTCCCGACGAGAGCGCCCCGAGCGCATCAAGGTCTCCCCCATCTCTCCAACGTAAAGGTTTGACTATCCCCTATGCCAGTTAAGATTGACGACCTGCTGAGAAGCGTGACGACGCACGGCGCGTCCGACCTGCACATCAAAGCAGGCTCATTTCCCTTCATGCGCGTCGGCGGCGAGCTGCGGCCCGTCGTCGATTCGACACGGCTCACACAGGAAGACACGCTCGACATGGCGTTCTCGATGATGTCGAATCGCCAGAAGCAACGCTTCAAAGAGGTCAACGAAGTCGACATCGCCTACGGCCTTCAGGGAGTCGGCAGGTTTCGCGCCAACGTCTTTCAGCAGCGCGGCTCCGTCAGCATAGTCCTCAGGGTCATCCCGGATCAGGTACGCACCAGCAACGACCTCGGCCTGCCGCCCGTCATCGAAAAGATTACGGAAGAGCGGCGCGGACTGATACTGGTGACGGGCGCGACCGGCTCCGGCAAATCAACGACGCTCGCCGCCATGATCGACCGCATCAACGCCACACGCGGCGGCCACATCGTGACCATCGAAGACCCCATCGAATTCCTGCACCGCGACAAGCGCTCCTTCATCTCGCAACGCGAGGTGGATGTCGACACGCGCTCGTTCGCCGAAGCCCTGCGCGGCGCACTCCGTCAAGACCCGGACGTGATCCTCGTCGGCGAGATGCGCGACTATGAGACGATTGAAACGGCGCTCGCCGCCGCCGAGACCGGCCACCTCGTCCTCTCCACCCTGCATACGCTCGACGCGACAGAGACCATCACACGCATAGTCTCTTCTGTTCCGTCGCACCAGCAGAAATCTGTTCGCATACAGCTCGCCGGCATCCTTAAAGCCGTCGTCTCGATGCGGCTCGTGCGCGCCGCGCGCGGGACGGGCCGCGTCCCCGCCATCGAGATCATGGTCGCGACCGGACTCATACGCGATTGCATCATCAACGAAGAGAAGACCTCGCAGATACGCGAGGCCATCGCCGCCGGAAACACTCAGTACGGCATGCAGACCTTCGACCAATCGCTCTTTCATCTCTACCAGTCGGGCCTGATCACGCTCGAAGAGGCGCTCCGGAACGCGAGCAACGCCGACGAATTCCGCATGCGTATCAGCGGCATCCTCTCGAGCATGGAGCAGGCGACGCAGGAGCGCGAGCGTCTCGTCAGCGTCAGCAATACCTGATCAGGATTTTTGTGAAAGGCTTGCCAAGCGATGTCCGAGATAGTTCAACTGCGTTTCAGATATACCGAAGAAGAATGGGCGGCGGCCTCGCGCCTCTACATCATACGCCAGCGCGAGCTGCTGCTGCGCTTCGTCGCCATGTTCATCCTGATCGCGCTCGCGTTCGGTTTCTTCGCGGCGATCAACGAAGTCGTCATGTCGCTCTTTCTCCTGAGCGTCGGCCTCGTTCTTTCAACCTTCGTGCTGGCCCTCTTCTTCGTCTTTCCGCGACAGAGGTTTCGCAGCGACCCCAGACACCGCGACGAATTCTTCCTGGAGTTCACGGAGGAGGGCATCAGATTCCGGACGGAGCAGATTGACTCAAGGCTTAATTGGAGTCTCTACAGCCGAGTGATCGAAAACGACAGATTCTACGTGCTGGTCTACGGCAAAGGCATGATGTCGGTCATACCCAAGCGGGCCTTCACGGCCTACGATCAGGAGATGGTTTTCCGCAACATGCTGCGGCGCAAGTTCGGCTACACCTCCGGCACGCGCTCGCTTCGAGAGCTACCGGCAACCGATATGGAGCGCGCCTACGTCCCGCCGCCAGAGCCTCCCGACTGGCGCTGAGATTCTTCCCACAAGTCGAAACAGATGCTCCCGCTCAGCTCGACGGTTGAACCCTCATACCTTTGATCAAAAGCCAGAGGATGGTCGGAAGTCCGCCGAGCGCACCGAGCCCCATCGCTAACCGTGTGAACATCACAGGGTGAAACTGCGGGACGAGGAATTTTTGAAGGATATTGATCGCGTAGCCGACGCCCATGATCATCAGCAGAACGCCCAAAACTTTCGGGATGAATCCGTATCTGATGACGAGCAATCCGAACGAGAGGTAGAGGGGCGTCCAGAATATTTCAAGGAGTCCCTGCCCGATACCATTGCTCATGCGGAGAAAGAACATCGCCGCTGCATTGAGCTGTTCGGGGGGGAACACTTGCAAGTAATCAGCCCGGCTCAAAACCAGCAACGCTCCGAAACTATTAAGCGTGTTAACGACCGCTATGGCGACGGTCATCATCACCGATGTCAGAAACACGGTCGCCAATGCTTTATCAGCCACCTTGAACAGGTGGTACATGGTCAATCCGAAAAAAAACATGAAGACTTGTGAGAGCAGATTGCTGACGATCGCCGCCCGGAATAAGAACTCGGAAGCCACTATGTTACCGGCAGTCGCGGCAGCGTCTCCGGGCACGATCACCTTAGACCGAACATAGGTGAGGGCGAAGCCTCCCGTTATCGCAGCCAAAAGCCAGAGAAAGCCCGGGAGTCTCGACGCGTCTTTGCTTGATTTCATGTTCTCTCCAAGTGGTTTCCGCCCTCGAACAGCACCATGCCGGATGGTGCGGCTGCTATATAGAAGGGATATACGAAGCCGGCGGGCTATGTGTTCACCCTGCGAGTACAGTTACTACTACTTATTGGTTAACGCCTCACGTCGCATGACGCGCACGCCCGCGCGCCAGTCCTCGTTGAGGTCGAAGCGATAGAGTTCGATGAGCGGGTCGATGGCTTGGGCCAATAGCCGAAAGGCGCGATGGAATCGGAGCGTCGGGGCGACCAGATAGACCAGCGGAGGATGGTCTGCGATCACGGCGTCGCCGAACAGGTGCGCGCGCGTGAGGTGGCCTGACCGCCTGTGCGCTTCGACGCGTCGCCAGTAGTCTGCTCCCTGAAGCACATGCTCGCGGTCTTCGCTGACCTTCAGCTCTATGACGACGAGGCGGCCATCGCGTCTGAGCGCCAGCAGATCGACGGGGCGAGAGGCATCGCCGCCGCTGCTGCCGCTTGCACCCTGCGAGGCGCGGAACTGCGCGTAGAGCGGGGCAAGGCGCAGCCCCGGATCGAGCCGCGTAATGTCGCGCCTGAGCATGGACTCAAGCCACGCTTCAGGTGCTGGACGATAAAGCGCGTGGCGATGATCAGGTGGGTCTGCGCGACGATGCTCGCTCAGTTGTTTTAAGAGGTCGTCGAAATCCTGCGCCGTACTCCGGTCAAGCAGACGCCTCTTCGGCCCACCCCTGACGCCGAACCAAACGCGCTCGCTTCCCATTAACCGGCGCACGCGCGCGAAAGGCAGCCCGTGAAAACGCAGTGTCTCGCCGTGGCGCGCACGCACGACATCAATCGCATCGGGCACAAGGGCGACGATATGCGCCGCCGTCTCGCTCGGCTCTACCTGTGGCGGGCGGCGAAACAGCACGCGCCCGCCTGCCCACAACTCCGCCTGCCCGGGACAGCGCACGAGCTTTAGCTCCTGCCATTCGTCGTCAATCTCGAAAAGAGAGATCACTCTACGCAGCCCCCGGCGCAGAAGCGCGACGCGCTCCGCCAGTGCCGCGATGTGCTTTGGGTCGGCGATGAGCCATAGCTTCTTTATCGACGCGGAGCGCGCTCCCTCGCCGGCGCGCGTAAACCAGATTAAGGCTGAGGAGAGAAAGGCATCCGCTTCGCTGGCTTCGTCGGAAGTGACGATGCCTGATAGGGCGATGCGCTCCTGATCGAGCCGCAGTAGTATGCGCGCGTAGCGTCCGGGCTCGCCGCGCCGCGCGCCTGCGCTCAGGGCTACCCGGTCAACGCTCGTGCCCTTGATAAGGGAGCAGGCCAGATGGGCCAATCGCTGCGCGCGCTCGCGCCGAGCCGCTCCGATCATCGCTTTAGTCGTCTTCGCAGAGGCGCGCGGGATAATTTCCAGCAGCGCGCGTTCCGCCCCGGCGCGGCGCGTCGCTTCGAGCATGAGCTTTGCTCCCGTCCAATCCCAGCCCGTGACGCGCCACGCGCGCACACCCGCATCCGTCCAGCAGGAGAAGATCAAACGCCCCTGCGCCACGCGCACGTCCATCTCGTCCCGGCGCAGGGCAACCCTCAGGCCGCCTTCGCCCTGCGCGCAGAGCCACTCGGGCTGAGCTTCGATCAACTCCCTGATACGACGCTCGGCATCTTCTATTTCGTCAAGGTTCGTGAGGTGCTTGAGCATTCAGGTCAAAGCAGGAGTGAGAGCGGAAGGATGAAGGAGATGTTATTTGTCCAAATGATTCGACGAAGCGATCATCGAGTCATTCGTCGTCACAGCCTTCATCCTTCCGCCTTCATCCTCGTCATTCCGTGTGTTAACATCTTCCATTAATCATAAGCCATAGTATTTCGCATTTGAGGACAGAGAGGCAATGAAGAATGTCTACTTAACGGGTTCTGTGCGCACTCCCATCGGACGCTTCGGCGGGACGCTGGCCGAGTGGACGGCGGCTGACATGGGGGCGGCGGTGGCGGCGGAAAGTATTAATCGAGCGCGCCTCGCTCCGGCGCAGATAGATGAGTCCATCTGGGGCTCGGCGCGGCAGGCCGGTGGTGGGCCAAACGTCGCGCGGCAGATCACCTATCGCGCGGGCGTGCCGCAGACTGTGCCCGCCTTCACGGTCAATCAGGCGTGCGGGTCAGGGCTGAAGGCCATCATCCTGGGCGCGCAGGAGATTATGCTCGGGCGTGCGCGGGCGGTGCTGGCGGGCGGCACGGAGAGCATGTCGCGCGTCCCCTTTTATGCAGAGGGTGCGCGCTGGGGCATGCGTATGGGCAACATGGAGCTGGTTGACGGCATGTACCGCGACGGCTTCAACGACCCGCTCTCGGGGCTCGTGATGGGCGAGACGGCTGAGAATCTGGCGCGCGCCTACGAAATCTCTCGCCGCGAGCAGGACGAATACGCCTTGCGCTCGCAGCAGCGCGCCGAGGCCGCCATCAACGCCGGGCGATTCCGGTCGGAAATCCTTCCGCTTCAACTCAAAGGCCGCAAGGGAGAGACCGTCACCTTTGAGCGCGACGAGCATTACAGATCGGGCACGACGATTGAAGCGCTCTCGAAGCTCGCCCCTGTCTTTTCCCGAGAGGGCACTGTGACGGCTGGGAACTCTTCGGGCATTACGGACGGCGCGTCGGCGCTGGTGCTCGTGAGCGAAGAGTGTTTGAAAGAAACGGGGGTCGAAGCGGAGGCTCGTCTGGTTGATTACGAGGTCGTGGGCGTCGCGCCAGAGATCATGGGCATAGGCCCCGTGCCCGCTGTGCGTGCCCTGCTCAAGCGACAGCAATTGACGCTCGATGACATAGACCTTGTTGAGCTGAACGAAGCGTTCGCCGCGCAGGTCATCGCCTGCGACCGCGATCTGGGCTTCGATGCCGAGCGTCTGAACGTCAACGGCGGGGCTATCGCTCTGGGCCATCCGATTGGCTGCACGGGCGTTCGCATCACGACCACGCTGCTGCACGAGATGAAGAGGCGCGGCGCGCGGCGCGGGCTCGCGACGCTCTGCGTCAGCGGCGGGATGGGGCTCGCCCTTCTGTTCGAGCGCGTGTGAAACTTTAAGGAGAAGAAAAAACTTCAATGCCTTTTCAACCGAGCAAAGCGGGGCAGGCGAGCCGGAAAAGAGCTTGCCTCTTATCACTGTCGCTCCTCCTTTTCATCATCGCGTGTACGGCGTGCAACCGCTCGGGCGGCGAGAGCAATGCGAACAGCGGCGCGGGCGGCGGCAACTCGACGGCGACCTCCGACAACACTTCAAAGACGCCGCCCTTTTCCACCAAAGAGCCGGAGCGTTACACGGCGACGATGGTTGTCACGGGCAGCCTCGGCGGCAATACTCCGTCCATTCCGGGCATCTCCAATCTGCTGAGCCGCGAAATGAAGATCGCGCGCGACGCCGATAAGCGGCGTGTTGATTACGAGCTGATCCCCGGCGCGCCCATGAGCGACCTGCAAACGCCTGCGGGCCACTTCATGCTCCTTCATTCAAAGAAGCTTTACGCCGAGGTCAAGCCGGGCGAGGCGGGCGACGTGACGGCGGCGGCCCGTAATCTTCCGTCCGATTTTTCACCCGACAGGCTGATCAACGAACAGAGCCCCGGAGCAAACTATGAGAAGCTCGGGACGGAGACGGTTAACGGTCGGACGACGACCAAGTATCGCGTGAAGACGGCTGGCAAGGGCGAGGCCAGCGGGATGCAGACCGAAACCATCGTCTGGGTGGATGAATCGCTCGGGATGCCTGTCAAATCGGAGACGACCTCGACGGGCGAGCGTGCGAGCGGCTCTAAGGTGACGATGGAAATGCGCGACATCAGGCAGGAGGCCGACCCGTCTCTCTTCGAGCTGCCGAAGGACTACAAAAAAGTGACCTCCGATGAGATTACGTCGCAAATGCTTCCCTCTCTGCCGGGCCTGCTCGGCGGAGACCGTGAAGAAAAGCCAGCCGCCAAACGAAAATAGAGCCAACCCGCCCGCCACCGGGCCGCATCGGAAGGGGGCGGATAACCCGAAGGCGGAAGGATGAAGTAAAAGCATTAAAGCCGTTACAGCATTCTTTTCATCCTTCATCGTTGCCGCCTTCATCCTTGCTTTTCTGAAAGGTGATTTCTCAATAGTGAATAAGAAAATTAATTCCTCGCTGATGGTGCTGACCGTTGCGCTTCTGTCTTTAATCGCTGCGGCCAGCGCTCAAGCTCAGGACAGGCAGAAGACTACGGCGGCGGCGGGAACGATCTCGGCGGCAAGCTCTCTGTTGCCGACCTTGCCTGCGTCCGATGTGGCGATGTTCGTCGATGTCCAGAAGATTTTGAATGATGCTTTGCCGCGCGCTCTCTCGGGCGACAAGGCGAGGATGGACAAGATCAATGCTGAGATAGATACGTTTAAGACGCGCTACGGGATTGACGCGCGCCAGTTCGAGCGTGTTGCCGTCGGCCTGCGCTTCGTCAACCGCGAGACGGTGACGACGACCGACACGGTCGCGCTCGCGCAGGGACGTTTCAATGCGGGGGCGATGATCGCCGCCGCCCGCCTCGCCATGAAGGGCAAATATCAGGAGCAGAAGCACGGCAAGCAGACGATCTATACCTTCACCATCAACGACCGTGTGAAGTGGCTGGGCCTCCTTAATATGAGGGTCAGCGATGTGGCGGTCGCGGCGCTCGATTCAAACACGCTCGCCATCGGCGACCCGGAGTTGGTGCGGGCGGCCATTGACGCGCACGACGGGCGCGGGCGCATCAGCCCCGAACTGGTTCAGATGGCGACGCGTAATCCGAACGCGATTCTCGGATTCTCCGCCAATGTCCCGCCTTTCGTCGGCGCGCATCTGGACGTGGGCAATGAAGAGATCAGCAAAAGCATCGCCTCCATCCATCAGGCTTACGGCTCTATCGGCACGACCGCTGCAGGCTACGACATGTTGATGATCGCGCGCACGGCAAAGCCCGAGCAGGCCCAGAACCTCAACGACTCCTTCGCCGCCTTGAAGCAGTTCAGCAGTTTCATCATCGCGCAGCTTCCAGCCGACAAAGGCAAGCTCGCGCAGAGCGTGATAGACAACATGAAGGTCACGACCGCGGGCACTGATCTGCAAATCCGTTTGGAGCTGGCGCAGACGGACATCGCCCGGCTGGTCAGCGTTTTTTAAGACTGGCGCGCGCCCATAAGAGAGAGAGAGAGCGCGCCAGTCTTTTCTCCAAGCAATGCGACCGGAATCGAACAGATGACCAGAGGCCATTTGCCAGCAACCTAGGCAGGTGGCCTTTTCGTGTTAACGGAAGGCGCGCGCGCAGCGTCTTTGAGTTAGGGTCGGGTTTTTAAATAATTTCGACGGCTCGGGAGAGGGCCATTTTGGTTTAAGCTCTATGAGGTTAAAAATCATGAACAAAAGATTTCAAGCATCATCGTTAGCCGCGGCGCTCCTGCTGGCGCTCTCGGCTTTCGCCGGCGCGCAGACGAACGAGCGGGTCATGGCGACCAGGACGGCTGCTGCTGCGACAGCGCGCCCGGCGACCGCCAGTGCGGCGCTCGCTTCGCTTCCGGCCTCAGACATGGTCATCTTCGTTGATACGCAGCGGCTCGTGAACGATACGGTGCCGAACTTTCTGGCGGGCGACGCCGCGCTCCTCGCCCGCGTCAATTCCAAGATCGAACGCTTCCAGAAAGAGACGGGCATAGACGCGCGGACACTGGAGAGCCTTGCAATCGGCCTGCGCTTTCCCTCTCAGCCTTCGCGCGGCGACATGAAGTTCGTCACCATCGCGAGCGGCAGCTTCGTCGCCGGCGACCTGATCGAAGCGGGATTCGCCGCCGCCAAACGCAAAGAGAACATAGGCCGCGAAGAACAGGTCTATGAAGGGAAAAAGATTTTCATACTGACTTCGCCGCGCGACAGAGCACCGGCAGCAGCACCAGCGGATGATTCGTCAGCTGCCCGGACGGACGCGCACAGGATGGCCGTCGCGGAGTTGGACGCGAACACGATTGTCGTGGGCGATCTGGAAAGCGTGCGCGCGACTCTGAATCCGAGCCTCGCGCGTGTCGATCAGGGACTGGTTGATCTGGCGACGCGCACCCCGAACGCCTTCGCAAGCTTCGCGGGTAACATACCGCCCGGCACGGCGCGCGGCTTCGGAATCGGCAATAGCAAGGCGGACAAACTGGCCGCCTCCATACGCCAGATTTACGGGTCTGTCAGTACCATCGGGACGGAGGCCCAGACGTTCCTCGCCGCCCGCACTGAGAACGCCGAGCAGGCGCACGACCTCGCACAGGCGATCAAAGGATTAAAGCTGCTCAGCAAATTCGGAGTCGGCGGACATTCCGGCATGGGCAAGACGCAGGCCGAAGCGCTCTCCAAATTGATCGATGACCTGAGCGTCACCTCCGAGGCCAATCAGGTCGAAATCAAGATGAACGTCGCGCAGTCGGACATAGCGCCGCTCATGCGTAACTTTTAATCCGGCAGAAAATAGGATGGACGGGATAAGAGAGGTCAGTACCGCAGGCAGTACCGACCTCTCTTATCCCGTCCATCCCTGTTAATTCCCTTCTTTCCGCCTTCCGCCTTCATCCTTTCTCTTCAAAGCTGTACTATCGCCCTGCTCTTCTAATCCTTTGCGCGAGAGAGCCAGATGTCAGACAGAGCCCCGGCCTCGGTCGCTCAAGCATCCGATGAAGCGCCGCGCGGTGGCGGCCACCGCAGCCGTCTCATTAAGTGGGCCGTCGTTCTGGCTTCTGCTCTGGTCATCGCCTTCGCTCCCGTTCCCGACGGGATTACGCCACAATCATGGCGGCTGCTGGCGATCTTCGTCGCCACCATCATCGGTTGTATCCTGCGGCCCGTGCCGGGCGGTGCGATGGTGCTGATCGGAGTTACGGCGCTCGCGCTCTCCGGCGCGCTGACGGTCAATGAGGCGCTGCGCGGTTACAGCGACCCGATTGTGTGGCTCGTGCTGGCGGCCTTCATGATCTCGCGCGGAATGACCAAGACCGGACTCGGACGCCGCATCGCTTTCCTCTTCATACGCGCTATCGGTAAGCGCTCGCTCGGTCTGGGCTATGCGCTGATCCTGACGGACATGCTGCTGGCTTCGGTCGTGCCCTCGACGGGCGCGCGCTCGGGCGGCATTATCTTTCCCATCGCACGCAGCCTCGCACAGGCTTACGACTCGGAGCCCGGGCCGACGGCGCGGCGTCTGGGCGCGTACCTGATGGTGCTGCTCTACCAGTGCGATGTCATCATCTGCGCGATGTTCCTCACGGGTCAGGCATCAAACGTGCTGATCGCAAAGTTTGCCCAGCAGGTGACCGGCATCAACCTCACCTACAGCCTTTGGGCCACGGGCGCGATTGTGCCCGGCCTTATCTCGCTCGTCGTCGTGCCGCTCCTGCTCTATCGCATCTTCCCGCCGGAGATCAGGCACACGCCCGCCGCCTCCGAGTATGCCGACGCCGAGCTCAAGCGCATTGGCCCAATGCGCTGGCCCGAGAAGATCATGCTGATGGTCTTCGGGCTGGTCGCGGCGCTCTGGATTGTGGGCGATAAGCTGGAAGCGTTGACGGGCGGGCGCGTCGGCGCGATTCACTACGCGGTGGTCGCGCTCATAGGCATTTGCGTTTTGCTTTTGACCAATGTGCTCGATTGGGAAGACGTAATCTCGGAGCGTGGGGCGTGGGATGTCTTCATCTGGTATGGGGGCTTGGTGCGAATGGCTGAGGCGCTGGGCGAGACAGGGATTACGAAGCGCTTTGCGGAGGCGGCAGCCGGTCTGACGAGCGGGTGGACGTGGTGGGCGGCGCTCGGCGCGCTGCTGCTCATCTACTTCTACGCGCACTACGCCTTCGCCAGCATCACTGCACACGCGACGGCGATGTACATACCATTCCTTACGGTCATACTCGTCGCCGGAACGCCCCCCTACCTCGCCGTCCTTGCGCTCGCTTACTTCTCAAACCTCGACGCTTCTCTGACACACTACGGCACAACGCCAGCGCCGATCTGGTTCGGCGCTGGCTACGTCAAGCAGCGTACATGGTGGTGGCTCGGGCTCGTCGTCTCCGTCCCCAACATACTGATCTGGACGGTGGCGGGCTTTCTCTGGTGGAAGCTGCTCGGATGGTGGTGAATCGGACGCTCGATGCCGTCCGTCCATTCGAGGCCGCAACTCAAATTCTTGACTTCACCGTGGAACAGGCATATAAGCGATTTTGTGCAAAGGCTCTTCTGCCGACATCAAGCGATGACGATTGCAATCAGCCTCGAATCTCGCTGAGCCTCACGAGGGAGTGCTTCATGGTTTTTCAGGAAAACCGCATGAAACTATCCTGCAAGATTGCCACAATTTTTCTGGTATTCTTCTTTTGTCTGCACAACTCTAACGGTCAAACTCGGGAGGAAGATTCGCTTAACGGGTATGCCCTACACGTTACGCATCAGGACTCATCTTATCTCTTTCAGCCCATGTCCGGCCCAAAGCCTCAAGGGGGAGCAGGCATCACAACTCCGGCCTCACTCGTCAACAAGCCTGCGGCCAAAAACAGCGAGCGGGTCTCATATATTGATTTCACTGCTGTTCTTAAAGGTGAGCTATGGACGGTGAAGGTCTCGGTGAAATTCGGGGAGTTTTACGATCAGGGGGAGAAACAGATTGCGACGTATCAGATTCGTGAAGGCGAAAAGGCAAGGGTCAAAGAGTTGGCCCAATATGGGATAGAGCCTCTCGATGTTTCGGTCGTAAGAGTGAAGCGCGAGCCGGTCATTCAGCCAACCGTCGTTAACAGGACTAGTTCCATCGCTGTCCTCTACGTTAAGACCGGCCCTTTGCCGCTGCCTTACAAGATACAGTTGAAGAACATGTCGGATAAAGAGGTTCAGTCGCTGGAGATCGTCACGTCGAACGGGAGAGGCAACTCTGTCCTCAAATGGCCGGAGAAGACTTGGGATTATCCGTTAATTGGCCCATGGCAAGAGTATCGGGAAAGTATGCCCAGCGAGCGCGTGTATAAGAGCCTTCCCGAGTCAGGCTATCTGTCCGAGCAGTTGCAGATCATAGAGATCAACACCGTCGTCTTCACCGACGGCACATACGAGGGGAAACCCTATCTGGCGGGGTCTCAGAGGGCGGCGGCGCTCGGTAGCAAGATGCAACTTGATAGAATCCTGCCTCTGATTGAAAACGCTCTCGATGCGGCGGATGTTAATGCGGCACTCGATCAGTTCAAAGAAGATGTCTCGTCATTAGATGAGATAGTTGACCCCACATCATTTGAAGTGTTGATGCAGGAGTTCCCGACTCTGAACGAGACCCAGAGAAACAGCATGTTCAACTCTGTGCGCGGAGGGCTGCATAAAATCAAATCCTACCTGCTTAGTCGCCTCGCCGACTTCGAGCGTACATCGAAACAAACGGCGAACAGTTCATTCAAGGATTGGCTGTTAAAGGAAAAAGAGCTATCCGAGAGATTGCGTTCTAAACTTCCCTGAGCTTGCAAAACGGTAAGGACGATTCCTCTTACGCCTGTCCTTTGCGAATGTCTTGACTTGACCGTGGAACAGGCATATAAGCGGGTTTGTGCAAAGGCTCTTCTGCCGACATCAAGTGATGACGATTGCAATCAGCCTCCCGCCCTCAGTCATACCTCAAAGGGAGAAACCTCATGAAGCATTCACCAGAAACCTCAACTCTTGTCGCCAAGCTAGTGCTGCTACTCTTGCTCGCCTGCCTCGGCTCGATCTACCTGATCAACGGCACACTCTCTCCGAGCATCGCTCAATCTCAGGAGCGAGAGTTTGAGGATGAGATACCAAAGCATCTTCCGATCAAGGTCAAGATTAAGAAGGAGAAGGAGAAAGCATTCAAGGATTTGAAGAATGAGAAGTGGCTGCGAGATTTCCAGCTTGAGGTCACAAATACTGGCAATAAGCCTATCTATTTCCTGAGCCTGCTCTTAATTCTGCCGGGAATAGCAGCACCGGACGGTAATGAGATCGCATTTTCAATACACTACGGGAGGAGCGAGATAGGAGACATCAAGACTAAGGCCGAGGCGGATGATATTCCGATTAATCCCGGTGAGACTCATGTTTTCAGTTTCCCTGATAGTAAACAGCTCGACTGGGAGCGATTCAGGCAAAGGGAGAACAAGCCAGATGCAAAGAAGCTGATCTTACACTTTCAGATACTCAGCTTCGGAGACGGAACCGGATTCTGGGGAAATGATGGAATGGCCGTTCCACATGGGCCAGATGCAAAGTCGCGCATGGGTCGTTGTGAGCCCGAACCGAGCTTAAGCGATTCGGGTGTTATTAAAGGCCAACATGCATCGCGGCGCAGATGGCCCGCTGTATATGCGACTGATGACTTGCCAGCAGAAAGCCTGCTGGCAATTTTTTTATCATCGGAGTCGGCGAAACCTGCTTCCCTCAATCTGAAACCACAGTCACAGCTATGTTGCTCAGGTAATAATTGCTTTCGCTCCACGCCATACTTTAGACCTTGCTTTTGCGGAGACCCCAGAGATGCGCTTCAGGGGACTTTTTGTAGTGATCCATATGGAGGTTGCTATTCGCCTACATACAGGTGGGACGTTTGTGGTGATGGTTACTGCCTTCAGGTTGATTTTGTCCCCTGTAATGCGACCACGCCATCACCAACGCCGACACCGACACCCACGCCGACACCCACACCTGCGACAGGCTGCGACGAGCTAACAAAACCCAACCCGAATTGCCGTTGTCTAGAGTCCCCTGCTCCCTTTAACGCGCCATACTGGTCGTGCCCCAATTGCTTGGAGGGTGTATATGCGGACATTCCCCGGTACTATCCTTCGGGCTGTCCCCCTACCATGCGTGATGTCGGCGATTACTGCTGCGTGTGCATCAATCAGAATCCCTGTCAGAGCGGTTACTACCGCGATAAAGTTACTTGCGATTGTATTGAGTCGCCATCCGCAACGCCCACCACACCACAGGGATGCCAAAACATAGGCTGGTACTGGAACTATGCGGACAACAGTTGCTACGAGACGGTCTGCGAAGAACAGCAATTTCCCTGTTACGGCAACGAAAGCTGGAATATGTTCAACTGTAGCTGCCAACCCGTCTCGCCCATCCTGATAGACACGCTCGGCAACGGGTTTGCTCTCACTGATGCGGCGCGCGGCGTAAACTTCGACTTCAATCCCGGCGGCGACAAAGAGCGGATATCATGGACGGCCATGAACTCCGATGATGCGTGGCTGGTCTTAGACCGCAATGGCAACGGCGCGATAGATAACGGTCAGGAGTTGTTCGGTAATATTACGTCGCAGCCGAAGTCAACGACGCCCAATGGATTTCTGGCGCTGGCCGAGTATGACAGGAGGGAAAAGGGCGGCGACGGCAATGCACAACTCAACGGGCAGGACGCCATCTTCGCCAGCTTACGCCTCTGGCAGGATATAAACCACAACGCCGTCTCTGAGCCTTCGGAGCTACACACCCTGCCGGAGCTTGGGCTGATCTCCATTGATCTCGATTACAAAGAGTCGAAGCGCACAGACCAGTACGGCAACCAGTTCCGCTACCGGGCTAAGGTCAGGGACGCACATGGCGCTCAAGCCGGACGATGGGCATGGGATGTCTTCTTAGTTAAGTAGTAGCGGAATAAAAAAGCCTCCAACGTGGAAACTGCCCGCAAGGTTGTGATGACCTTGCGGGCAGTTTGCTGCTCATCGCTATAGCGTACCTCTGTGCCTGCGGATTAACCGTAGGCGAAGGGCACTCCTATTGTTGTCCGGGGATGGGCGGGGCACGACGCGGCGGCGCGGCGACAGGCTCGTCCTCAGCGACCTTGGCGAGCACCTCTTTGTAGATGGTGATTCGGCCTTCGCGCTGCATCGTCGCCTGCAGGGAGGTGATGTAGTCGTCAAACACCTGATTGCGGCGCGAGGAGAGGGCGGACTGCATCAACTGGTCGCGCTGCTTGGCAAACTCCGTGAGGTCTGCCTCCGTGCGTTTGGTCGTGCCGATCACTACCCAGTTGTCGCCTATCTTGACGGGAGGCTTGCTCACCCCTCCCTCTTTCAGATTGAAGATGGCATCATCGGCGGCTGGGCTCGTACCGGCTTCGCCGAGCGGCGCGCCGAGCTTGTAGCTCTCTTCCGTTTTGGCCTCAAGACCCAGCTTCTCCGCGGCGGTCTTGAGGTCTGCGGCGCTTGCGGCGCTTCCCGCCAGCTCGTTGGCCTTCTGCTCCAACTGCTGTCGGGCTCGCTCCTGCCTGAGCGCCTGCGCCACCTTGTCCTTAACTTCCTCGAACTCCGGGATGCGCGGCTCTCTCTTATCGAGGAGCATGGGGATGGCGAAGCCCTCACGGACGCCCGTGCGCGCGCCCACGTCGTTAGGATTTTCGAGCGGCGCAATCGCTTCCTCAAACTTCTGGTTATTGCCTATGTTCGGGACATCGTCGCCGGGCTTGATGTAGGGCGTCTCCTTAACCATGTCGGCGGGCGACATATTGGCTTCCGGGCCTAGCTCCTGCGCCACTTTCTGAAAATCTTTGGTCTCCTTCAAGCGCGCCTCGGCGCGCGCGGCTAACTGCGCGGCGATGGCATAAGCGCGCGAATTGCGCTGCGAGGCCAGAAGCTCCGGCTTGGCGTCCTCGAAGGTCTTCGGCACGGAGGCTCCGCGCCGCATGATGTAATAGTTGTTGCCCTGCTTGAAAGCCTCCGTCATCTCGCCTTCCTGCAATTCGAGCATGCGATCATAGAGCGGGTCGGCCTTGTTCGGATTACGCTTGACGGGCACAGGCAGGAAGCCGCCCTGCTGAGCCGTCGCGGCGTCTTCGGAGTTGCCCTTCGCAGAGGTCGCGAAGGCTTCTTCCGTGACCGGGCCGCCGCCCGATGCCGCGCGCAACTGCGTGGCGATGTTCTCGGCCTTCTGGCGCACCTGCTCGTCCAGGTCAGGGCGCGCGACCTTAAAGACGATCTGCTGCACGCGGACTCCGGCCTGCTTCTTATCGGGCGCGAGCTTGTCATACTCTTGACGCAGCTCTTCGTCCGATATTTGCAGCCGCTCGCCGGCCTTCGCCTGATTGATGAAAAGATAGCGAATCTTCTTCTGCGCTTCCTGAATGCGATAATCCGTCTTGTGCTGGTCGTAGAAGGCGCGCACCTCTTCGTCCGAAGGCTGAATCTTTTGCGCCAGCTTGTCGGCGGTCACCGGCACATAGACGACCTGAAAGCTCGTGTTCTTGCGCTTGTAATCGTCCTGCACTTCGGTTTCCGAAACGCGCACGCCTGCCGTGACGAAAGCCTGTAGCTTTTCGGCAGCGATCTGATCTCGAATCTGCCGCTCGAATCGCTCGATGCTGCCGTAGCGCCCGACGACCGACTCCTTATAGCGGTCGAAGCCGACGAATTTCCCCGAAGCATCCTTAAACTCTTTGCGTATCTTGTCGGCGACCTCCGCGTCGGAGGCGGCGAGGCCAAGTCGCGCGGCCTCCTGCGCGATGATGCGGTCGCGTATCAGCCCGTCGAGAAAACGCTTGTCGCCGCCCAGCTGCGCGAGGCTGATCTGCCCGCCGAACATCTGCATATAGCTGTCTTTGAGCGTTTGCAGGTCGCCGACGGTAACATCCTCGCCGCCGACGCGGGCGAGGACTTCCGTGCTGTTCGCCGGCATCATCGAAGCGCTGTTGCGCCCCGGCGCGTAGAAGATGACCAGACTGACCGCCATCATGACGGCGAAGATAACGATGATAAGGCCGCGCGTCCGTTCCAGACGGCTAAAGAATTTGAGCATGCTCGGTTAGTTCCTGAACAAGTATTTTGGATAGTTTAGCGGAAAAGTCAGCGGTTGATGATACCACGGGGCAATCAACCGCTACTCGTAAACGGCGAATTGTAGCGGAGACGCGGGCGTCCTCGCAACTCCGCAGCGAGCGGGCTCGCCTTCGTCACAGTCTTTGCCGGGCAGCCGTTGCCGGGCCTTCGCAATGCCTTTAACATCAAGCGGTTGATTGTGCGCGGGCGCGGGTGCTATGTTATTGCGGTAATGGACATGATGAATATGGATCATTCTATCTGGGCATGGGTGGGCTTTAATGTCTTTATCCTCGTCATGCTCTTTATAGACCTCGGCCTTTTTAACCGTAAGGCCCACGCCATCACCTACAAGGAGGCGGCCACGTGGAGCGTCGTCTGGATTACGCTTGCCCTGATCTTCGGCGCAGGCGTCTTCTGGCATCTGGGCAACCAGAAGGGGCTCGAATATATCACCGGCTACCTGATCGAGAAGTCGCTCTCGGTCGATAACCTCTTCGTCATCCTGCTCATCTTCTCTTACTTCAAAGTCCCTGCGAAATACCAGCACCGGGTGCTGTTCTGGGGCGTGCTGGGCGCTCTGGTGATGCGCGCCTCGATGATCCTTCTGGGCGCGGCGCTCATCAGGAATTTCAACTGGGTGGTCTACATCTTCGGCGCGTTTCTGATCTTTACGGGCATCAGGATGTTTCGTCAGGAAGAGGAGGACATTCACCCGGAACAGAACCCCGTGGTGCGCTTCGTCACGCGCTACATCCCCATCACGCACCATTACGAGGAAGAAAAATTCTTTACGCGCACGGACGGGAAAATCAACGGCACGCTGCTTTTCCTCGTGCTGGTCATCGTCGAAGTGACCGATCTGGTCTTTGCCGTCGACTCTATCCCGGCCATCTTTGCCATCACCACCGACACCTTCATCGTCTACACCTCGAACGTATTTGCCATCCTCGGCCTGCGCTCGCTCTATTTCCTGCTCGCCGGGGTCATCGAAAAGTTTCATTACCTGAAGATCGGCCTCGCCATCGTGCTGACCTTCATCGGCGCGAAAATGCTCATCGTCGCCGCCGGAGTCCACATACCCATTCACATCTCGCTCGGCGTAGTGGCCGTCGTGCTCATCGGCTCTGTCATCGCTTCCGTCATCTGGCCCAAACATGCCGAGAGAGATATAGACGTTGACCTCCCGCCCGATTTCGGTCGGCCCTTCGAGGATGTCGAAAATGACGCCAAAGAGGCCGACGAAGAGATGACGGGCACGGGCAAGCACCGCTAAAGAGCCTCAAACCATTGAACACAGGTCAGTACCGCCAAGGGTCTCGGGCGGGTGTTGTGGTGACTTGAAACCCGCCCGCTACTGCAGGCGGTACTGACCTGTATACTCTCGCCAAAACTCGAAATTCCGAGCAAAAAGCTCGAAAGTCGAAGCTCAGAACTCCGACTTCGGAGAAAAAAGCTCGGAAGATGGAGTTCAGAACTCAAAACTCGAAGCTTTTTTCTCGGAACTCCGTGCTCAGAGCTTCAAGCTCGAACCTTTTTTCTCGGAGTTTCGTGCTCGGAACTCCGAGTTCCGAGCTTTTTTCTCGAAAGTTCGTGTTCAGAGCTTCATCTTTCGAGCTTTTTTCTTCAAAATCCGGCCTTTTAGCGCCGAATTTGCGGATTTGCGGCTTGAGGATTGGAGCTTTGAGCCCGAATAATCGTGTTCCAATCCCGTGCCCTTCTATATATAGAGAGCGAGTTTTGCCAACATTGTAAAAGATGCTTGAACCGATCATCCGCCTGTGTTAATTTCAAATCGGTAGGGATTTCTTGCCCGCCTGTGTTCTCGACCGCTGGAAACTAGGTTTTTCGCCCCCGCTGGATACGGTCTCACCTCCCACAATTATGGCTACTAAACAGGGTCGCTTCGATCTCGACTGGTGGATCATTGAGAAGCGGCAAATCTACTTTATCGTGACGCTGCTCCTGCTGAGCGTGCTGGGGGGCAGCGCGGGCCTCTATGTCTGGAAGTACGGCTCTCCGTTTAAGGGCGGCGCGGCGGTGGCGGACGCGCCTGCCGGGGCACGTTTTATCTCTTTCGAGGGCGACGTGCGCGTCATTCGGGCGACGACGCGCGAATCAATCGCGGCGGGCAGCCAGACGCAGCTCTACCCCGGCGATACCGTGCAGACGCAGACGGACGGTCGTGCCCGCATCACCCTCGCAGACGGCTCTACTCTGGTCGTGCGCCCTAACAGCACGGTCATCATACGAGAAAATACCAAGGTCGAAGGCGAGCAGCGCACGCAGGTGCGCGTGGCGGTCGATACCGGACAGATCAACGTCCG
Source organism: Pyrinomonadaceae bacterium (assembly GCA_036389675.1). Lineage (GTDB taxonomy): Bacteria > Acidobacteriota > Blastocatellia > Pyrinomonadales > Pyrinomonadaceae > DASQYE01. The sequence goes on along the minus strand of DASVWI010000026.1, from coordinate 34,078 downwards.
CACGGAACAGCAGCCGGACGGCGCGAGCAACGTCGTCGAGACGCACCAGACGCAGAGCAGCCTGACTTCCGATACGGGCGCGAGCTTCGGCGTCAACCCGGATAAGACGGAGGAGATTCGCGTCGCTTCCGGCCAGCTTGAGACCACAACGTCCAACGGCGATAAGACTACCGTGCGTAACGGCGAGTATATCTCGATCAATCAATCGGGCACGGTGGCCCGCCGCGAGCGGCTGCTGGAGGTTCCTCCGCCGGTTGCGCCGCGCAATCTTGAGCGGGTACAGGCCGGAGCCGGTGGCTCTGCCAACGTCTCTCTGAAGTGGCAGCGTCCGGCTTCGGGTACGCCCGCGCATTACCGCGTGGAGGTTGCCACCTCTCCCTTCTTTGTCGCCGCGGGCCGAGTCATCGAGCGCGACCAGTTGATCGCCATGGAATTCAACGCCAGCGACCTCAGGCCCGGCGATTACTTCTGGCGCGTGCGCGCCACGGCCTCTTCGGGACAGACCAGCGACTGGTGCGAGCCGCAGAAGTTCATCGTCTCGCCTGCGGGCAGGGGCGAGCGCGTGGCCGTTTCCAATGTCACTTTCGATTTCATAGGCGGCAACGTCTATATCATCCGCGGACACGCGCCGCGCGGCACGACCATACGCATCCTCGGGCGCGAGACCCTTTCGGCTGCCGACGGAACCTTCCAATTACAGATCACCATCCCGGCTGAGGCGCGCGAGATTATGCTCGAAGCGCAAGACCCGCAGGGAAACAGCGAGCAGTACCGCATTCCCCTCTCCGGCGGCGCATCGCGCCCGAAGAGATAGCAGCTTTATGTCTAAGCACGTGATATTGATGGCCGAGACGCAGAGCGCGGGCGCGCTCGGCGAAGCCCTGCGCGCAGCGGGCATAGAGATAGCCCGTGCCGTCGCGTCTCCTTTCGACGCCGTGAGCCCGCAGCCGAACGGCAACGGCGCTTCCCCTCCGCTGGCCGTCCTTTACGAGGTTGCCCCGGAAGCCAACACGATGGAGCTTTACAGTGTGGTCGAGCGCGCCACGCTCCTCTGGCCCGATGCTCCGCTGGTCGCCTGCCGTCCCTACGCCAACGGTAATGGAGCAGTTCTGCGTAATTCATTCGACGACGCTGCGCTCAAGCGTATGGGCTTTAAGACGGTCGCCGCGAGCCCGGCGCAGTTGCCCGCACTGCTGCGCGAGATGGAAGAACACGGTCGCACGGGCGACCTCAGGCTGCCCATAGATGCCGCACGCCTGATCGATTCGGGCTCGCTGCTTCTGCCGCGCGGAATGCGACCCTTCGCCCTGAGCGCCGCCTTTGAGCTGGTCGCATCCCTGCACTTCGCCACAGATCAGAAGAGCGCCGCGCAGACGGCGCTGGCCGGGCTCGCCCCGCTCATTCGTGCCGACCGCTGGACTATTTACCTGACTTCGGAACAGACGGGCGCGGAGGCTTCAAAGCTTGAGCCGCTCGCGGCGCGCGGGCTGACCGCGAGCAATCGCGAGATACCGGAAAAGGACTGGCGGCGCGCCCTGATGGGCGATGCCCTGATGCTCGCCGGCGCAGAGTCGAAGGCCGTCAAAGAGAGCATCGGCAGCGGAGAGACCGTCAGGCGAAGTGAGAAGGGGCAGCGCATTATGGCCGTGCCTCTCTTAACGGGCGAGCGCGTGATGGGAGTGCTCGAAGCCGTGCGCGAGGGCACGGGCTCACGCCTCTTTTCCAAATCCGAGGCGGCGCTTCTGTGTGCCCTCGCCCTGCCCATCGCCTCTGCTCTCTCCAACTCCGTGCGAATCGCCGAGGCCGAACGCCTCTCTCTGACCGATGATCTGACGAAACTGCACAATGCGCGCTTTCTACGCCAATTCCTCCTGAGCGAGATCAAGCGCGCGCGCCGCTACGGCTCGACGGTCGCCGCCTTCTTCCTCGATCTGGACGATTTCAAGGGCATCAACGACCAGCACGGTCACCTCGTCGGCTCTCACGTCCTGATGGAGATGGCGTCGGTGATTCTCTCTTCGGTGCGTGATACGGACATTGTGGCCCGCTACGGCGGCGACGAGTTCGTCATTATCCTGCCGGAAAGCGGCATCGAGCAGGCGATGCTGGTGGCCGAGCGCGTCCGCGAGCGCATCGCGGGCCATCGCTTCCACGGCGGGCGCTCCCTGTGCCTGCACCTGACGGCGAGCTTCGGCGTGGCTGCTTTCCCGCAGCACGCTCAGTCGCCGCAACAACTGATCGCCTGCGCCGACCGGGCGATGTACGAAGCCAAAGCGGCCAACAAAAACTGCATTCGTATCGCACCCCAGCCACTCTCCCCAACTTTTTAAGCGAAAAAGCGATTTCGCAATAGCAAATCACTTTACTTCGGTGTATCTTAAAGAGTTCGCTCCTGTGCGGTGAGCGTCAACCGAACTTTTTGCATGCGCGTTTCCCGGCCAGCGAAGCCACCCACGTATGCGAGACGGCTCACCCCTTCAGGCGCATTTCCTACATTCAAAAGATATGGACACATAAATGGCCTTTAAATCAGTCTTCAGTCTCTTTTCCAGCGACCTGGCAATAGACCTCGGCACTGCCAACACACTCGTTTATGCAAAGGGGCGCGGCATCGTCGTCTCCGAGCCGTCAATCGTGGCAATCAACAAGATCACCAATCTGGTTGAAGCCGTGGGCCGTGATGCCAAGGAGATGCTCGGGCGCACGCCCGGCAATATCGTCGCCATACGGCCCATGAAAGACGGCGTCATCGCCAACTTTGAAGTCACGGAAAAGATGCTCCAGCACTTCATCAGAAAGGCCCATAACGGAAAGACATGGGTGAGCCCGCGCGTCGTCATCGGCATCCCCTCCGAAATTACGCAGGTCGAGCGCCGCGCCGTGGAGGACTCCGCCTATCGCGCCAAGGCTTCCGAAGTCTACCTCGTCGAGGAAGCGATGGCGGCGGCCATCGGCGCAGGGCTGCCGATCACAGAGCCGCACGGCAACATGGTCGTGGACATCGGCGGCGGAACCACAGACATCGCCGTCATCTCCCTGTCCGGCATAGTCTATTCGCGCGCCGTGCGTGTCGCCGGCAACGAGATGGACGAGGCGATCACGCAGTTCATCAAGCGCAAGTACAACCTACTTATAGGCGAGCGGACAGCCGAGGCGATCAAGATCGAGCTCGGCTCGGCCTTCCCCTTAGACGAAGTGCTGACGATGGAGGTGCGCGGGCGCAACCTCATCGAAGGCATTCCCAAAACCATCACGATCACGGACGAGGAGGTGCGTGAAGCGCTCTCGGACTCGGTCGCCACAATCGTCAACGCCGTGCGCGTCGCTCTTGAGAGGACGCCCCCAGAGCTTTCGGCTGACATCGTCGAGCGCGGCATTGTGCTGACGGGCGGCGGCGCGCTCCTGAAGAATCTTGATCGCCGTCTCTCGATTGAGACGGGCCTGCCGGTCTCTCTGGCCGACGACCCGCTCTCATCTGTCGTGCTCGGCACGGGCAAGATGCTCTCGGATTTCAATCTGCTGAAGCGCGTCAAGTGGGACAATACCCTGACGAGCGGAACCTAAAACAGATGCTCACAGATGCCGTATGACAGCCTTTGGCTTCTGACCAACATCTAACGTCCGGCATCTCGGATCTCATTACTTATGGCAGTCGTTCGCACACAAAGAGAGATCAGGCAGCGAGCCCCCTGGTGGCTCGTCGGGCTGCTTTTTGTGAATCTGGCGCTGATGGCCTATGACGCGCGCGACAACGTGACCAAGCAGCGCATGATTCGCGTCTGGGCACAGGCCATTGTCTCGCCCGCGCAGAGAGTGACGACGGGCGCTGGCGGGGCCGGGCTCGGATTCATTGAGCGCGTCGCCAACTTGAGGAACGCCGCGTCGGAGAATGAACAGCTGAGGCAGCGCGTGGAGCAGATGCAGATCGAGCTGAACGAGACGCGGATGGCCGCCGACGAGAACGCGCGACTGAAAGCCCTGCTCGATCTTAAAGAGAAGAACGAGTACGGGATGGTCGCGGCCAGCGTCATCGCGCGCGACCCCTCGCTCTGGTTCGACATGGTGACGATCAATCGTGGCCGTATGTCCGGCGTCGAAAACAATATGCCGGTGGTGACGCCGAGCGGGATCGTCGGGCGCGTGGTGGCGACGAGCCCCTGGACAGCTGAGGTTATGTTGATTACGGACGAGAAGGCTGCCGCCGGGGCGCTCGTGGGCCAACTGGGCCAATCCAACGCGCTCGGCTCCGTGCGCGGCCTTGGCATCAACGGGCTGGTCGAGATGCGCTACGTTTCGGGCCTCGAAGAGGTCAACGTGGGCGACTACGTGACGACCACGGGTCAGGACACGATCTACCCGCCGGGCCTGAGCGTCGGCGAAGTGGTTGAAGTCAAAAAGGGGTCGGCCACCGTGCCCCATGTCATTCGTATTAAGCCGAGCGCGCGCCTTAACGCGCTGCAAGAGGTCGCCGTGCTGCAATACAAGCCCCCACAACGCACAGCGCCTGACCAGGCGCTGCCCAATGTTAAAAAGCAGTGACGAGCGGTCAGTGACAAGTTAAAACCAAAGGCCATCAATGCCAGCGGCTCAGTCTCTTGTCCATCACTCGTCACTCATCACTGTCTTTAAAGAATGCGTCAACTGAAAATCGCGCTGGTTCTCGCTCTGGCTGTCATTCTGCAATCTTCGCTGGGAGCCATCTGGCCCCCTTTTGTCTATATTGACCTGCCGTTGATCGTGGTCGTCTATTTCGCCCTGCAGCGCGACCCCTTGCAGGCGCTCGTGATCGGCGCGGTCGCCGGGCTGGCGATGGATGCTCTGGGCGGAGGGGGCTTGCTCGGCGCGGGCGGTTTCTCAAAGACCTTAGTGGCCTACCTGATCGCCTATCTAGCGACGCGGGTGATGCTCGACAACCCTCTGGTCAGAATCCCCGTTCTGGCAGGGGCGGCCCTTTTAGACTCGCTGGTCTTCGTGCTCCTTCATCGGATGCTCAGCCAGCCTTCGCTCAAGCCTTTCGCCGAGACGGCATCCTTCAAACTGATCGGCACGACCGTCGCGGGCACGCTCATCCTCTACGTGCTCGACACCTTCTTTAGCGACCGCGCACGCCAGCGCCGACAGTTCGCTTGGCGTCGCCGCATCGCTCGGCGCGGCCCGAGCACCCTGAAGAGAAGATAAGGAAGTCACAGGCCATCCAGCGGTAAGAAATCAGTCATAACGGCTTGAATGATTTTGTGAGTATAATGTGAAGGGGTCGGGTATCGCACTCAATCGATGGTTTACTCTTAGACGGTTATGAAATTCGAGGATGATTCACAAAACCTGCGGCTTCGGCTAAGGATTATACAGGTGCTGGTGCTGCTGCTGCTGGCCGTGCTTGGCGTCAGGCTCTACGTCCTACAGGTCGTCAACGGCTCCTACTACGCCGAGCGCGCGGAGAACCAGCGTATACGCCTGCTGCCGATTCCGGCCCCGCGCGGCGTCATCCTGGACCGCAACGGCAAGCTGCTGGTTGATTCGCGCCCCATCTACAACGTCATCCTCTCGCGCGAGGACATGAAGGGCAAAGACTTCGGCTCGGTCATACGTCCGCTTGCCGACGGGCTCGCGGTTGACGCAGACATCCTGCGCGAGCATTTTGACGAGGTCAAATCCCAGCCCGCCTTCGAGTCCATACGCGTTAAGGAGAACGCCACGCTGGCCGACATCGCATGGGTCGAATCACACGCGCTTGAGTTTCCAGAGCTACGCGTCGAGCCCGCCCCGCAGCGTCGTTACCCGGAAGACGGCGTGCTGGCACACGTGCTCGGCTACGTCGGCGAGATCAGCCCTCAGCAGTTGGAGCAGCCGCGCTACAAAGATAACGGCTACGGCCCCGGCGACATCATCGGCAAGGAGGGGCTGGAAGCCGTCTATGACGACTACCTGCGCGGGCGCAACGGCTATCGCAAGGTGGTCGTGGACAGTCGCGGGCACATTCAGAGCGAGATTGAGCGCGTCGAGCCGCAGCCCGGACAGGATTTAGTCACGAGCATCGACCTTGACCTACAGATGGTGGCCGAAGACCGCCTTCGAAACTCGCCCTCCAAGCGCGGCGTCATCATCTCCATGGACCCGAACAATGGCGAGATACTGGTGCTGGCCTCCTATCCGACCTACGACCCGAACCTCTTCTCGCAGCGCATCACGACCAAGGAGGGGCGCGCCGAGTATGCGGCCCTAAAGCAAGACCCGCGCACGCCGCTGGTCAACCGCGCCATACAGGGGCGCTACCCGCCCGGCTCGACGTGGAAGATACCGATGGCCGTCGCCGGGTTGCAGCAGGGCGCGATCACCATTGACAACTCGAACATACTCTGCGGCGGCGGCATCACGGTCGGCAACAAGTTCACGCGCTGCATGGGCAACCACGGCGTGCCGGAACTGCGCTATGCGATCACGAAATCCTGCGACGGCTACTTCTACCGCCTCGGCCTCAAGATGGGCATCAGCGGGATTATGGAGATGGTCGACGAGTTCGACTTCAACAAGCGCACGGGCATAGACCTGCCGCACGAAGTCGTCAGCTGGACGCCGTCGCCCGAATTCAAGGCGCGCTGGAATCCGCACGACCCTGAGTGGAGAGACATAGATACGGTCTACGCCTCGTTCGGTCAGGTTTACGATATCATCACGCCCATCTCTCTGCTGCGCGCCATCGCGGGCATAGGCGTCGGAGGCAAGCTCTTTGTCCCGCACCTGCTCAAAGAGGCGCGCGAAGTCAGCGAGATTGGCCCCTTTCAGGCGCGCCCCGCTCATAGCTTCGATCATCCAGCGCCCAAGGTGATTCCCATCCCCGAAGACCAGCATCACATGGTCGTCGAAGGGATGTGGGGTGTGGTCAACAACTTCGGCACGGCGGCGCGCATCAAGATGGCCGGGTTCGACATCGCGGGTAAGACAGGAACCGCTCAGGTCGTCGGCCTCGGCAAAGATACCGGCGAGAACAAAGACCACGCGTGGTTCGTCTCATACGCGCCCGCCTACAAACCGGAAATCTCCGTGTTGGCGCTCATCGAAAACGTCGGCTTCGGCGGCACATACGCCGCGCCCGCCGTCCGTGCCGTCTACGACGAATACTATCGCAAGACACGCAAAGAGGAGCCTCCCGGCGCAGAACAAATCGCTATGAAGCACTGACGAGTCGCGAGGGACAAGTGGCAAGTTAAAAACTTAAAACTTCGTCCTTACGCTCGTCGCTCGTCACTCATTACTTGCCACTGTTTTTATCATGTCAGCCATTTTAGAACGACGCAAAGTCCGCGATTTCGATTGGTTTCTGGCGCTGCTGGCCGTCGGCATAGTCGTCTTCGGCACGTGGCAGATTCACAACGCCCAGCCCTATGATACCTACGCGCAGAAGCAGTTGATCGGCCTCGGCATCGCGCTCGTCACGATGCTCGCCGTCGCGTTCACGGACTATCGCAAGCTTGTACGAATCGCGCCGGCCTTCTACGTCTTCGGGCTCGTGCTGCTGGTGATCGTCCTCATCCCCGGCATCGGGATGAAGATCAACGGGCAGCGCTGCTGGATCAAGCTGCCGGGCATAGGACAATTCCAGCCTTCGGAGTTCGTCAAGATTCCGACCGTGTTGATGCTCGCCTATTTTTTCGGCAAGCACAGGCACGGGGTGCTGACGTGGATGGAGACGCTTGTGGGCGTAGGCATTCTGGCGCTGCCCGTCGGGCTTATCCTGCTTGAGCCGGATGCGGGGCAAACGCTCACCTATTTTCCTCTCTTGGCCGTCGTGCTCTTTCTCTCGTCGGTGCGGATGTGGATTGTCGTGGCCTCGCTCCTGTTAAGCATCCTGCTCATCCCAGCCGCTTACATGGTCGGGGTCAAGACCGGCAAGATTAAGAATTACCAGCAGGAGCGCATCAACGTCATCCTCGACCCTGAGAACGCAGACCGGCGCGGCTTCGGTTATCACACTTGGCAATCCATCGTGACGGTCGGCAAGGGCGGAATCTCAGGCACGCGCGCTTCGTCGGAGTATTCGCAGAGTCGTCTTAAATTTCTGCCGTCGCCGCACACGGACTTTATCTTTGCGGTGACGGCTGAGACCACTGGCTTCGTCGGCTCTATCCTGCTGCTGGTGGCCTATGCGCTTCTGTTTTCGCGGCTGATATCGGGGGCACGGCGTGCGCCTGACCGCACGGGCATGCTCGTCATCATGGCGATTGTCGGCGGTCTGGCCTTCCAGCTTTTCATCAACATAGGCATGGCGCTCGGCATGCTGCCCGTGATCGGCGTCCCGCTGCCTCTGATGAGCGCGGGCCTCTCATCTGTCCTCGCCACCTTCATCGCCATCGGTTTCGCCATCAGCGTCCAGCTGCGCCGCTTCGTCAACTAAGGATAGCCATGAACATTAGCGAGCCCATCATAGCGGAGTTGAAGCACGAGGGGGCGACGACGAGAAGGCTGCTCGAAAGAGTTCCGCAGGACGCGCTCCTGTGGCAGCCGCACGAAAAGTCCATGACGCTCGGACGGCTGGCGGCGCACATCGCCGGTCTTCCCCGCCTGCTCGTCGCAGCTCTGACTCTGAACGAATACGACACCAACGACCTCAGGGCACAGTCGCCCGCGGCGGACAGCGTTTCGAGTATTCTCGAGGCGTTCGATAAAAACATCGCCGAAGCTCTTGAGTCGTTAAAGACGCTGTCCGAAGAGCGCCTGCTTGAGCCCTGGCGTTACCGCAACGGCGAGCAGTTGCTCTTCGAGATGCCACGCCTCGCCGTAATTCGTTTCGTAGTCCTCAACCACATCGTCCATCATCGAGGCCAGCTCTCGGTCTATCTTCGGCTGCGCGACGTTCCCTTGCCGCCCGTCTACGGGCCGACGGCGGACGAGTCACCATTTTAATCTATCGCCAAGACTTCGCGTTTCCCCGCTCTCTCGGTTATACTCGGATGGCTCGCCACAGCATGCGCCCAAACGGATTTGGGCGCGGCGCATCCACCGAGACCATCATGAGGTCAGCTTGCTGCACAAGCAGGAGAGTCTTTCGGGTGGCTTCGACTCAGGCAGGCGAGATGCGAAATTTTTGAAGGTCGGTTATTGAATTCGATCTGCTTTTGATTCTTAGAATCTGCTGAGCGGTCGCTTTCTTCGCGGCCACCACCCACAACGGAAGCGCGCTTCACGTTTTATCGCGAAACAGCCCGGAAGCTAACGTAGAAGCGCTCCGAGTCGCTCGCGGCGGGTCTCCGAGCATACGCATTCTTTGATGAAAAGGTGTGCTCCCTGCTTCAATCAGGGGTGGTTGCTGCCGCGAGGCTTGCTACGGCCAGGCACTAGCGGGGATTCCCTTTGGACAGGTCTTACATTTCAGTCGCACGTCCGGCGACGCATGCAGTCGCCAGCCGGCACTACAGCGCACGCGCCGTCACGGCTTTAAAACCAGCGCCGACCGGCATTGATTATGCGCCGCTCTCGGGTGTCGGCCCTCTCTCTACCATCACTCCTACTACTACTACTCATGCGCGCGAGCCCGTCTTGCTCGCTCAACGTGACAGACTGGCGCGTCTCGCCCCTCGGCTCGCAGACAACGCCCGCCTGTCGCTTCACAACATCTACACGACGACCAGTACGAAACGTGACGTGTACGCCAGTCGAGCCACGACAGCGCCCGCTCCCTGTGAGCGCGCCGCCCTAGTGGTGGAAGCGGTAACGCTCGCCGGCAGCCAGACGTTTTTGCGGTCGCCGCTCTGGGGGAAATTTTTCAGCACATGGCAAAAGAATTGATCGTCAGCGTCAACGGACGCGAAAAAAAGATCGCGATTATCGAAAACGAGCGCGTCACGGAGTTTTACATCGAGCGTGGCGAAGAGAATCAGGGCATCGTCGGCAATATCTACAAGGGGCGCGTGATGCGCGTTCTGCCCGGCATGCAATCGGCCTTCGTCGACATCGGTCTGGAACGCGACGCGTTCCTCTACGTCTCGGACTTCTTCGATGAGGAAGAGGAGTTCGAGCGGATTGTTCTTGACAAGTCCAAGAAGTCCGACACGACCACCGCCGAGCGGGCCGCACACGAGCGCATAGAGCAGGCGCGCGTCGAGCGCGAGCAGCACATAGAGGCCACGCAGGAGCGCCTCGAACCGCTTCACGAGGCGGAAGAGCCCGTCGCGGCGGATGATGATGAAGAGGTAGAGGAGATAGCAGCGCCCGCCTCCTCCATGGATGAGCCCGTCGAGGCTCAGCCGACCGCGCCGACCCCGACCATGAGCGCACAGGCGGAGGATACGGAAGAAGGCGGGCGACGGCGCGGTCGTCGCGGTCGTCGCCGCGGCAAGAGCGGCGAGGAGCAGAGATCGGATGCCAGTGCCGAGCCCGGAACGTCCACGCTTACTTCCGCGCTCGATGCAGAGACGCCCGCGACACCTTTCGCAGCCGGGGGCAACGACTTTCAACGCGTCGTAGATGAGGACGAGGCCGCCGCCGAGAATGGCGCGATGTTCAAAGACGCGCGGCTGCAGGAGCGCATCTTCGACCAGATTCACGCTGTCGAGTTTGATATCGAAGGCATACACGAGACCGAGGTGGGCTCGCTCCTCAATTCCGGCCTCACCTCAGATGCCTCATTCCAGCGCATAGACGATAGCGACATAGCCTCAAACGTCGAAGCAGAGGAGGCCACGGCCCCCGTCCAACAGGCGGTCGCCGCCCACGTCGCGGATTTTATAGACGAGGTCACAGAAGACGTGCTCGGCACGCAGAACTTCGAGCGCATCAGCGATGATGAGAAGTTTGCCGAAGGCGCGGGCCAGGAGGAGACTCCCGCGACCGAGAGCCCGCGCACGGGACGGCGCGGCGCTACGGCGGCGCGAACGCCGAGCGCAAGGAAGGGCCGTGCGACGAAAGCCGCAGCAGCCGCAGACCAACCCGCCGAAGACTCCAACGCGGAGGCCGCGAAACCGAAACGCGCGCGCAGCACGAGCAAGAAAGCTGCTGCGACCACGACCAAAAGCACCGCGAAGAAGACAGCCGGCAAGAAGGGTGCGGCCACAGGCGGCGGCGGACGCCGTAAGCGCAGCGCTGGCGCTGAGGGCGACGAAGGCGAAACAGACATGGCCGTCCTCGAAACGGAGGCCGAGCGAGCGGCCAGCACGGACGTAATCGCCTCAGAGGCCGCCGATGATGCCCATTTCGAGGCGGGCACGACCGGCGACGAGGCTTATGAAGACGGCGAGGCGAGCATTACCACTGGTCGCTCTCGTGCGGAATTCGCCACGCGTCGCGGAGGCCGTCGCCGTCGTCGCCCTGGTAAAGCTCAGGAGGGCAGCGGCGAAGACAATCGGGCTAACGGTAAAGATGAAGAGACGGAAGCATCAGCCGAAGTCGAGGAGAGCATTGCCGAGGTCGCCGCGCCCATGGCTGTAGCGCCAGTAGCGGCAGCAGCGCCCGCGCCAGCCTCCGCTTCGCCACGCCCACAGGGACGCCGCGACCAGCAGCGCCCCGAACGTAACGGGCGCGATGATCGTCGCCCCAGAGAGCGCGGCGGTCGTGAAGGCGGCGGTGGACGTGAAAGCGGAGGGCGCGAAGGTGGTGGACGTGAAGGCGGTGGACGTGAAGGCGGCGGCGGCTCGCGCCGTGACCGACAGCAACCCACCATCACAGACCTCCTGCGCGAGGGGCAGGAGATCATCGTTCAGATAGCCAAGGAGCCCATCGCCAAAAAGGGTGCGCGCATCACCTCTCACATCGCGCTGCCCGGAAGGTTTCTCGTCTACATGCCGACGGTCGAGCATGTCGGCGTCTCGCGCAAGATAGAGTCCGACAGCGAGCGCGTGCGTCTGCGCAAGCTCATTCAGGCCATACGCGCCGAGGAGGACGTGCCTTCGGGCGGCTTTATCGTGCGGACCGCCGGCATAGGCATCAGCGAAGCCGACTTGCGCGACGACGCGCGCTACCTTGTTCGCACCTGGCTCGAAATCCGCAAGGGCGCGGAGAAGTCCAAAGCGCCCGCCATGGTTCACAAAGACTTAGACCTTGTGCAGCGCATCCTGCGCGACCAGTTGTCGGAGGATTTCACGGCGATCCGCGTGGATTCCGAAGAGGAGTATCGCGAGATCGTCGAGTTCGTCAATCGCATCCAGCCGCGCATGGTCAAGCGCGTCAAGCTCTACACGCGCGAGGAGCCGATACTGGAAGCCTTCGGCGTACAGGCCGAGGTGGAAAAGGCTATCAAGCCAAGAGTCTGGCTGCGCTCGGGCGGCTACTTGGTCATCAACCAGACGGAAGCGCTCGTCGCCATCGACGTTAACACGGGCAAGTTCGTCGGGCGCGGCGGCACACGCCTCGAAGACACGATCACGCGCACCAACCTCGAAGCCGTTGACGAGATTGTCCGCCAGATACGCCTGCGCGACCTCGGCGGCATCATCGTCCTTGACCTCATCGACATGGAGGACAGGCGCAATCGCAACCGCGTCATGCAGGCTTTGCAGGAAGCTCTTCAGGGCGACAAGTCGCCCACAAAGGTGCTCTCCTTCAACGATTTCGGGCTCGTGATCATGACTCGCAAGCGCGTCAAGCAATCGCTTGAGCGCACGCTCTGCGCGCCCTGCCCTTACTGCCAGGGCGCTGGGCTCGTCAAATCTCCGCAGACCATCTGCTATGAGATTCTGGAGGAAGCGCGCCGCCTCGCGCGCGGTATGAACGGCGACCGGATAAAGCAGGCGACGCTACGCATCAACCCTGAAGTCGCGCGCGCTCTGCGCGGGCCGGAGCGCGATGTGCTGGTCGAGATAGAGGATTATCTGGGTGTGCTCGACATCACCAGCGACGCGCAGATTCATCAGGAGCAGTTCGACTTCGCCTTTATTTAAAGGGCTTTTCAGGGCTTGCGGCTTTCGGGGTTCAGTCAGACATCGGGGTGTTTGACTGAGCCCCGAATCTTCAGGCGTTGAAAGCATTTTCGCGCTCTTTTCCGGGGCGCTAAAACCTTGACAATTAAAATTCTTGGTCTTACATTCTGGCTTGCCTCTTCTTGCAGTGGCACGACCGTTTGTGCTCGCCATTCTGCGAGAGGTTGATCTTTCCGCATCAGCACTACTTCGCAATTCCTAAAGTGCTGTTTTATAGTGCGAGCACTCCTGATCTTTACTTACATCTTTCATTGCGTGGTGCTAAACCCGAAGCAGATCGGCTCGGGTAATCGCATCACCAATTTCCGAGTGAACCACTGAACCCCTATCACGGAGGAAACAATAATGCGTTTTCAGCCAGGCAGTTCCTCATGCTGTTTTTTAACTTTCGTCTTGTCGCTACTGACATGCATTGCACTGGCGACCCCCTCACTAGCTCAAGACCCGGTGACGGGCGCTTTCGAAGGCCGCATCACCAATAGCCAGACCGGCGCTCCCATCGCCGGAGCAGCCGTCCAATTCATCAACCAGTCGAGCGGCGTCCCGAATGCCAGACGCACGGACGCCGACGGGCGCTTCTATCAGGGCTTACTCACGCCCGGCAATTACACGATCAGGGTTGTCGCTCCCGGTTTCCGAACCAAAGAGATCGAGCGGCGCTTGCTCGCCACACAGGCCAATCGTGTCATCCCCGTGCCCATCACGCTCGACCCTGACACGGGCGCGCCGACGACCACCACGACAACGACAACGACGACTACGACCGAACCGTCAACGACGACGGGGACAACAACGGGGACGACCCCGAGCGGAACACCGACGACGCCTAATACGGCCAGCCAACCGGCCAGCGAGGCCGAAGTGAGCCTCGAATCCGCCATTAACACGACGGACGCGAGGCGCGGCGGCGCGTTTACGGAGCGTGAGGTTTCGACGCTCCCTCTGGGCGCGACCACGCTCGTGCGGACGTTTGACGAGTTGGCCCTGCTGTTGCCGGGCGTCGCGCTGCCTCCGCAAACCGGAGCGGTCGTCGCAGGCCCGGGCGTTGGCCCGGGCGTCGGCTCAGCCGGACAGTTCGCCGTCAACGGCCTGCGCTCGCGCTCGAACAACTTTTTAGTAGACGGCTCGGACAATAACGACGAGGACATCGGCGTGCGCCGCCAGGGATTCCTCTCGCTGGTTCCGCAACCGATTGAATCCATCCGAGAGTATCAGGTGATTACGCTGCTCGCCCCGGCGCAGTTCGGGCGCAACATCGGCGCGCAGGTCAACGCCGTCTCCAAATCGGGCACGAGCGCGACGCACGGCGCGATCTTCGGCTTCCTCAATTCGAGCCGCGTCAACTCTCGCAACTTCTTCGATAGGGTCGGCGCAAGCACGCGCTCGCAGCTGCACGCGGCCAACGGCGCAGGCGTTTTTCTCGACGGCGCTCCGCTCCTTGTCAGCAATCAAACCGGCAACGAGGACTCGCTCACGCTCGTTCAGGGCGGCTTCGTGCTTGGCGGGCCGCTCGACGTGAGCCACGGGCCGACGAGGCCGCCCCGCATGTTTTACTTCATCTCGGCGGAGGGACAAATTCTCAACGCCGTTCGTGAGACGAACTTCGCCGTCCCGACCCTTGCGCAGCGCGGCGGCCCGACCTGCGTGGCTTCCGGCTTCGGCGGCGTTTGCACGCAGACGCTTCCCAGCGGTCGCACCGGCATCTACAGAGACCCGTTCACGGGCGACCCCATACTGGATTTTCCGACCACCTTTCAGGGCGACGCCGTCTTCAGCCTTTTCCCCTTCCCGAATAATCCCGGCGGGGTTTACGGCAACAACACCTATAGCAAGGCTCTGCCCGCCAGCGGACAGGGTAAAGTGGTTTCCGGCAAATTCGATGCGAGCGGGATGTTTCAGGAGAGGGCACAGCAGTTCACCGCCCGCTATAACTTTACGGATGATTGGCGGGACGTGCCGTCAACGGGCGGCGCGCTCTTCTCGACCTTGAGGCCGCGCGTGCGAACGCAGAACTTCTCTGCCTTCCTCAATAGCGAGCTGAGCGGCCCGTCCTCGACCAGCCCCGTCTTCAACCAGTTGCGCTTCTCTTACGGGCGCACGCGCCTGATTTTCGACGAGGTGCGTGATAACGAGTTTCTGATCCCGAGCAGCATCCTGCCCAACGAGCCGTTCCTTCTAAACGCGCCGTATCGCGTCTCAAGCGTCCTGCCCGCAGCGCCCGGCGTTCCATTCACCGGTGACGTGGACTACTTCACCAGCGGAAATACGGAGCTGGGTGAGACGGCCAACTTCGGCAACAATCTGCCCTCCAGCTTTGGGACGGGAGTTCTCGGGCAGGTCAGGATTGCCGGTTTCAGCCCCGTCGGGGTGGACGTTTTCAACTTCCCGCAAAGGCGCGTCAACAACACTTTTCAGGTGGCGGATACGATGACCTGGCGACGCGGCATGCACAATCTGGCCTTCGGATTCGACGCCCGCCGCACGGAGCTTAACAGCGACCTCTGCCCGAATTGCCGACCGCTGCTCACCTTTAACGGTGCGCCGCGCTTTATCTTTAACCAAAACACAGGCAATTTCGTCATCAACGGCTACTTCCGCCCGGAGGAATTAGCAGGCGTCTCAGCCGCGAGCGGCTTCTCTCAGTCCTTAGCGACGGGAGGCTCAAACATCAATCTGCGCTATTACCAGTTGAACTTCTTCGCGCAGGATGAGTGGCGCGTGTGGCCTAATCTGTCCATCTCCTACGGCCTGCGCTATGAGCTGAACACCGTGCCGCACGACATCAATAACAAGATAGAGGGAACTTTTAGCAGCGGTCTGCTGCAGTTCGCTCCCGGCTTCAAGCAGTTTCTGAACGGGCGCACTTCAATCTTCGATCAGGATCAAAACAACTTCGGGCCGCGCGTCGGTTTCGCATGGTCGCCAAACTGGTTTGGCAAAGACCAGACGACGGTTATTCGCGCCGGTTACGGCCTCTTCTACGATCAGGCTTTGGGCGCGGTTGTCAGCCAGTCGCGTAACGTTTTCCCGACCTTCCTGACGGCCAACTTTGCAGGTGGATTCGGCAATACTTTCTTCCCGAATCTCCCGCTAACGCTGACCAACCCGAGCGACCCCTTCATCGGCTTCGTGCAGTCGGGCACGCTCAATCGTCTTAACCCTAACTTTAGCCTTCCCAATGAAATTGATTTCATCAATTTCCTCGCCAGCAGTGGCTTCCAGAACGCCAGCCCGCTTGGACTAACGCTTCCGGCGCGCGACCTTGAAATGCCCATGGCTCATCACTACTCAGTGACCTTCGAGCAGCAACTGAGTTCGAGTCTGGTCTTTTCCGCCGCCTACGTCGGGACTCTGGGGCGCAAGCTCCTGCGCTACACCACGCCCAATCTTGGCCCCAACTCGCTCGTCGTGCCGCTGTTCTACGAGGCCGGCTTTGCCGAGCCGGGCATCTTCGGTCTGGCGTTTGCTCCGGGCACCAGGATTTCGGCGGCGGGCATAGTCACCGGTGGCCGTCCTGTCCCTTCTGTGGGCTCAGTCGGCATCTACGAAAGCACTGCCCGTTCGCGTTACGATGCCTTACAGTTACAGGTGCGTGGCCGCTTCGGCAGGGATTTCCAGTATCAGGCTAACTATACCTTCTCGAACGCGAAAGACGATGCGTCGGACGTATTCGATCTGGCCGGCTCGCCGGCGCTGCCGCAGACGAGCGACCCGCGCGACCCGCAGCAGTTCGCGGGCGAATATGCCAATTCAAGCTTCGACGTTCGTCATCGCTTCTCTTACAGCTTCATGTGGGACTTGCCGCGCTTCAGCAATCGCGAGAAGAGCAACCTCTTGCGGCTTCTCTTGGGCGACATGCAATTGGCGAGTACGGGCCAGTTTCAGACCGGACAGCCCTTCACCGTCAACAGCATCTTTGACGTGAATCTGGACGGCAACCTGACGGATCGCCTCAACAACACGAACGCCATCACGGTCACGGGTGATCGTCGTCAGCCGCTGGTGCTCGGCAGCAATCCGCTCAGTATGCTCGCGCCTGTCGGCCAGAACGGAAGCATCCCGCGCAATTCCTTCCGCGCCGGGAACCTGCTCGACCTGAATCTGGCCCTCATCAAGCGATTCAACATCACTGAGAGCCAGAACCTGATGTTCCGGGTGGATGTCTTCAACTTTATCAACCGTGCCAACTTCGGTATTCCGGTGCGGTTTCTCGAAGCGCCCGGTTTCGGCCAGGCGACAGATACGGTGACGCCCGGACGCCGTTTTCAATTCGCGTTGAAGTACAACTTCTAGCGCGGATTTTCGCGAGTGCGCGAGATGTGCTAAGCTCCTTGCGAAGAGCTTTGGAGGCACATCTCGCGCCCCACACCCTTTTGAGTTACTCCCCGTTTTTGCCCCTTCACGGGAGGTTCATGCCATGAGATTTTTATTAGCACAAAGATTTATTGCGACCTTAATCCTTTCGGTTATGACGGCCATTGGCGCGGCGCTCGTGACGAGCGAGACGGCGCGCGCACAGGATATCGTGGGCGGCGCTGCCCGCACGAATTTGAGCGGCCCGTCGCGCACGACTTCGAGCAATAGCCCGCGCCGACCGCAAACCAAATATGCAACCACAACGGTCACCAGAACCGTCACCCGCACGGTGGTCAGAGCCCCCAACACTGGCTCGGTCGTGGTCTCAGCCGAGCCCGGCGCGACGGTCGTCGTCGAGTCCGTGCGCGGCGGCACGGGCGACGATGCCATCGTCCCGCAGGGCGTCGACCAGATAGCCTTCAACAAGCTTGCGCCCGGGCGTTATCGCGTCGCGGCCTCCCTTAACGGCTACGAAGACTCCGAGCGCGAAGTCGTCGTGCGGGCCGGCGAGCCCGTGACCGTCTCTATGAACATGCAGCCGAAGTTCTACACCATCACCATCAACGCCAACATTCCGTCGGGCGAGATCAGGTATGCGCCCGTCGTCGCCGCAGGGATTGACCCGGCGACCGGCAAGACGCGCTATAACAGAGCGCCCGGTGACGTGCGCGTGACCCCGATCACGGGAGGCCGGGCGGTGCTGGCAAACCTGCGCGAGGGCGATTACGGTCTGGACATCAGATCATCAGACCCGAGCTACAACGATCTGCTCGCTTCCGTCTCGCTGCCCGGCCCGATGGCCGTCTCCGTAGAGTTGTCCAACATCGAGAGCAAGGGCACGTTTGCGCCCACGTGGACGAACCTCGACGCGTGGACTGCGCCGAGCGGCTGGCGCGTCGAGGCGCGCAAGCTCCTGGTCAACGGTCGCGGCGTAGCACTGCCGCGCGAAGTGCTCAACCGTAACTTCAAAGACTTTCAGCTCGTCAGCGATGTCAAGATGGTCAACGGGGTGGCGGCCTCCTTCGTCGTGCATGCGGAGAATGAGAATAACTACTACCTGATTCAACTAACCGGGCCGAACTCCGACGAGCCTTATGTGATGCGCGGCTTTCTGGTACGCAACGGCATGCCGCAAAGAATCGGCGCTTCCATCCCTCTCGATGCCTTTACACAAACGCTCAGGCCCAACCAGTTCTTCAGTGTCTCGATGAAGATGACGGGCAACAGCATCAAAGTCTCGCTCACGGACAGCCAGACGGGCGATGTGCTGCCGCTCGGCATCCTCACCGACCCGGCCTCGAATTTCCCCATCGGCGCGGTCGGCATCGGCGCACGCGACACGGAACAGAACGAGATCGGGCGCTTTATCGTCTGCGCCAATCAATGTTCCGAAGGCGTAGCTCCCTAGCCTTAATCTTGAGAGGCGCTGCAAGCCAATAGAGGCGGCGCGTCGTTTGAGCCACACAGCTCAAACGGCGCGCCGCTTAAGTTTTGCGTTCGGCTAAGGCAAATTGGGAAGGCTTCGGCCCGTCATGTTATAGTGCCAGAGGGGTTGTCGTAAGTTGATTTTTCGGCCAGTCAGAGACGTGCAATGGGGAATATGAGACCGCATCAAAGATGGAGAACGCTTGCGCCGCAGAGGGTTTATAAGATGGGTGTAGTAGGCAAGCTTTGGAAAACGACCGTCGCGGCGGGGGCGGGCATGGCGGCGCTGGCCGCCGTCAACGCGGCCATCAGGCGCGGCGCTACCGAGCCCGAGGAGGGAGCGCTCGGCGGCGAGCCGCACACATTTGCCTGGAAGCACGGGCGCATCTTCTACAGGGAAGCGGGCGCGGAAAATCAAGGGCCGCCGCTTCTTTTCATCCACGGCGTCGGCGCGGGCGCATCCAGCTTCATGTGGCGAAAAAATTTCGATGCGCTCGCACGCGATTCCCACGTCTACGCCATCGACCTGCTCGGCTTCGGATTCTCCGACAAGCCCGCTCACATGCCCTACTCCGCAGACCTCTACGTCGAGCTGCTCGCAGACTTCATACGTGAAGTGTGCGGCAAGGGTGCGCGCATCATCGCCAACTCGCTCGGCGCGGCCTACGCCGTCCGCTTGGCCTATGAGCAGCCCTCGCTCGTCGAAGCGCTCGTGCTGATCTCGCCCACGGGCACAGACAATTTACGCGCACGACCCGGCATGACGGGCGCGGCCTTCTACGGATTGCTGCAATCGCCCGTGCTCGGCACTTCCTTCTATAACGTGATGGCGAGCGAGAGAAGCATACGCGACTATGCGCGCAAGCAGCTCTTCTACGACCGTCGGCGCGTGACCGAGCGCCTCGTCGCCAACTACTACGCGACGAGCCATCAGCCGGGGGCACAACACGCCATCGCGGCCTTTCTCTCCGGCTACCTGAACACGGACATACGCACGTCCTTTGCGCGCCTCCCCCAGCCCGTCACGCTCGTCTGGGGCAAACAGGATGAGACCAACCCGCTCGATCAGGCCGCCGAGCTGCTGACCCTCAATCCGCGAGCGGCGCTGGAAATCTTCGACCGCTGCCGCATGATGCCGCAGGAAGAGCATCCCGAAAAATTCAACGCCGTGGTGCGCGACACGCTGGGGCTGCGCTCCGCTGCCGCATAGAAAAAGGAGAAGCAGCAGGCGGCGCGCGTCGCCTGCTGCTTCTCCTTTTGTAGACGCTCACCTTCCGCTTCGCCTAATCCGCCATCAAGACCGTCAACTCGCGCAGGGGGGCGGATTCGCTCGTATCACCTTTCGCAGCCTCTTCACGGTGAACGTGGCGGTAAAGAATGTCGCGCTGCTGCGGCTTGAAGCCGGCTTCGCGTATCAGGTAGCGAAGCATCGCTTCGTCCGCGCGGTTGTGCGCGCCCGCCGCCGAGACGACGTTCTCTTCGATCATGATCGAGCCCATGTCGTCCGCGCCGAAGCGCAGCGCGACCTGTCCGAGGCGGAGTCCCTGCGTCAGCCAAGAGGACTGGAAATGAGAGATGTTGTCCAGAAAGAGGCGCGAGACCGAGAGCATTTTCAGATAATCAATGCCTGTCGGCTCGTCCTTGATGCGCCGACCGAGCGCCGTGTTTTCGCGCTGGAACGTCCACGGTATAAAGGCCGTAAAGCCGCCGGTCTCGTCTTGCAGGTCGCGGACGCGTTGTAGATGTCGAACGCGATGCTCTATGCGGTCGCCGATGCCGAACATCATCGTCGCCGTCGAGCGCAGGCCGACGCGGTGTACGGCGCGCATCACGGCGAGCCATTCATCCGTCGTGCATTTCGTCGAGACGCGCTTTCGGACTTCGTCGTCCAGAATCTCGCCGCCGCCGCCCGGCAGGCTGTAAAGTCCGGCGGCTTTGAGCCGCGCCATGATCGTCTCGTAATCCAGACCCGAGATCAGATGTATGTTGTGAATCTCTGGCGGCGAGAAGCAGTGAAGCTGAAAGTCTGGATACCTGGCGTGAAGCGTGCGCAGCAGGTCTTCGTACCACTCTATGCCGAAATCAGGATGCAGGCCGCCCTGCATCAGCACGCCCGTGCCGCCGAGGGCGATAGTTTCGTCAATCCTCCGGCAAATCTCGTCAACCGTCTGCACGTAGGTGTCGGGCGCGCCGGGCCTGCGATAGAACGCGCAGAAGGTGCAGACGACGTTGCAGACGTTCGTGTAATTGATGTTGCGATCAATAATATAGGTGACGATGCCTTCGGGGTGGCGGCGCTGGCGAATCTCGTCGGCGGCGACTCCGATGCGCGCGACCTCGTTTGATTCCAACAGCCGCGTGCAATCTTCCGCCGAGAGACGCTCGCCCGCGAGCGTGCGATCAAGAATCTTCTGAATGTCGTTTGTCTTACTCATTAAGCTCTCACAGATTAAATTTTAGAGTTCCCATACGCATGAGAAACCAAAGCAATTTTGATTCCGGCTCAATTCTAAACCTTTTCGCTGGGATTATCCTCAACCGAGCAGGCAGATCGCAAATCGCCATCGCAAAATGCTAATCAGCGGAGGTTGAAATCCCTGTCAGGGTCTGGCCCACGTCGTCAGCGCCGAGCCACTTCAGTGGACGCACCTCTGGAATAATCTCGTGCTTGCGCGCCAGCTCGAAGTAGAGACTAAGACCAGCGCGCATCTCTTCGTTCAGCTCGAAAGAGATGTTTTCCAGAAGATATTCGCGAAGCTCGCTGACGGGAAGCCTTAACATGGGCTCATAATGCGCGACGATCTCGTCCGTGCGTTCGAGCCCCTCATCGCGCGCGCCCCTGAAATCAATCGCCCCGACTTTCTCCGCAGAACCCTCTCGCGCCATCCACATGGCGAAGACGAATCCCAGACCGGTGTGCTCGCGCCAGAGGCTCGCCAGATCATAGACGCGCAGGTTACGGCGCGGAAAGATCATCGCCGGGTCGCCGATCATGAGCGCCGCATCGCTTCCCTCAAGCATCTGTCCCAGATCGGGGGCGCTCGGTCTCCAGTGCGGCTCAAAGCCCAGAAACTCGCGAAAGATAATCTGCACCAGCGCGGCGGAGGTGCGCGAGGAGGTGTCAAGGGCCACGCTCTTCACATCCTTCAATTCAGCGCCGCGCGTCACAATGACTACGCTGCGCACACGCGAGCGAGCGCCGACGCAGACCTCCGGCACGACGACGATCTCTGGAATCCTTTGATACTCGATGACGGGCACGAGCGCCGCGTCCACCTCTGCGCGCGCCAGCATCTGCGCGCTGCGTGCGGGCGCAGTATCAGTCAAAAGCCGCATCGTGTGCCGCCGCCGACCGTGCAAAAAACTCCAGATGAGCGGCGCTGAATTCAAATAGATCGAAGCGGCCACGCGCGGCGATTCTGCTTCTACATGCTTCACGCTTTGTTAGTTTCTCCCATCGCCCTCTCGGAAATGCTCTTACAGTGATGCTAACGCAATTCCGGAAAAGTAAAAAGCGCAGCGCGAAACTGTCCGACAGAGGTGACCGGGGGGCAGAGCGGTCGCGCGAAATTAGCAGCCCTCGCGGGCTTTCGCTTCGGCCCTTTTGCCTTTCACCTTTGACGCGTTTCGCCTTATATTGAGGCTCATGCGAATCTACGACGTGAGCGTGCCCATCTCTCAGAGTACGCCGACCTATCCGGGCGACCCGGTGGTAGAGATTGAGCAGTGGTCGGCCATCAAGCACGGCGATGCGGCTAACGTCTCCATGCTCCATCTGGGCGCGCATACAGGCACACACGTCGACGCCCCCGTACACTTTATCGAAGGCGCGGCGGGCGTCTCGTCCATGCCGCTCGACGTGCTTATGGGCGAAGCCCGCGTCCTGGAGTTTTCGGATGACGTGCGCGCCATTGAAGCCGATCACATCGCTTCGCATAATCTACAGGGCGTAAAGCGCCTGCTGTTTAAGACTCGCAACTCTGCTTTCTGGGCCAATACGGCGGAAGGCTTTCGGACGGATTTCACTTACCTTACGCCCGGCGCGGCGCGCGCACTGGTAGAGCGGGGCGTACGGCTCGTCGGCATGGATTACCTGTCGGTCGAGCAGTTCAGGTCAGAGCGCCATGAGACTCACGTGACACTGCTCTCAAACAACGTAGTGATCGTCGAAGGTCTGGATTTACGTGAAGTCGCGGCGGGCGATTATGAATTGATCTGTTTGCCGCTCAGGATTACGGGCGGAGCCGGCGACGGCGCTCCGGTTCGCGCCGTCTTACGCTCACGAGACTAGAGATGCGGCGCGAAACATACGCACAGGCACGCGCTCGACTTCAAGCGCAATCCATACCGGAGCTGATAGAGCTTCTGTCGAGCGACGATCTACAGACACGCTTCCTTGCGGAGATGTGTCTGCGCGATGCGACCCAGACCTGACTCAGCTTTCAGCCTGCGGCTCCGCAGGCCGAAAGGGTCAGGGCGATTGAGGAATGGCGCGAGTGGTGGCGCGCCTCTCAGAAAACTTTCAAAAAGCGATGGACAAAACAACAACAAAAGATAGAAGCAACCCGCGCGTAAACTCTCACGAGGGCGAGCGCCCCGTGGAAGAGACGGAAGGTTATCGCGAGCGCGTTTACGAGATCGTGCGCCGTATTCCGACCGGGCGCGTGATGACCTACGGGCAGATCGCGGACATGCTGGGCGCGGGCTATACGGCGCGGACGGTGGGCTTCGTCATGCACTCCGCCGATGAAGAGACGACCCCGTGGCAGCGCGTCATCAACTCTCAGGGCGCTTGCTCTACGGGTCGCGTCATCCTGCCTCCCGACAAACAGCAGCGCATGCTTGAAGCCGAGGGCATCGCCTTTGATGCCCGTGGCCGCTGTGACCTTAAACTTTATCGCTGGATACCCGAGGAGCAGGAAGAAGCGCGCCGCAGAGAGGAGCGGGACGAGGCCCAGCAGAGCCTCTTCGGCAATTAGCCCTCTACGATTAACCCGAGTATGAAACCATGAACAACAACCCCATCCAGCCACGTGCCCCTTACGAGATCAGCCCGCCGCTTTATTCCGTCTCGCATCACATGGTCACGACCGCCTTCGAGCTTCCGAACTTTCACGTCAAGCAAAATCTGGGCGTCGTGCGCGGCATCGTCGTGCGCTCGCGCAACGTGTTCGTCAACATTGGCGCGGCGTTTCAAACTCTGGTCGGCGGCAACATCACGGCCTGGACGCAACTGTGCGAGCAGACCCGCAAGGACGCCTTCGAGATTATGATCCAACATGCGACGGAGCTGGGGGCCAACGCCATCATCGGAGCGCGCTATGATACGACCGAGCTTTCAACCAGCGTCACGGAGGTGCTGGCCTACGGAACGGCTGTGATCGTCGAGCCGACCGATGATGGAGGCAGCTACCGTTCATGAAAGACGACACACGCGCCGGGCTTACCGGCGAAGAGAAGCGACGGCTGCACGAAATCTTCGCGCAAATCCCTTTCGTCCATCTGCTCGGCATGGAGCTCGAAGAGGTCGAGCGCGGCGCGGCGACCATTCGCATGGAAGTGGCCGACCGCCTGAGGCGCAACGGCGGCATCGTCCACGGCGGCGCAATCGCCTCGCTGATGGATTCAGCCGCCGCCTTCGCCATCATGACGCTGCTTGAGCCCGGCAAATCCACCACCACCATCGACCTCACCATCCATTACCTTCGCCCTTTGTTAAAGGGTCAGGCCCGGGCACACGCCCGCGTAGTCCGTTCTGGCCGCCGCGTGACGGTCGTCTCCGTAGATGTCATGAATGAATCGGAAGTCGTTGCGGCAACGGCACTTACCAGCTATCTCATGCTGGACTGAGCGCCGCCGCCGGAAGTTGCGAAATGGTGACGGAAAAGTATTGGACAAAATCGTTTATTCATGCAAAAATGGTTTTGCCTTGCTGTTCGGCCTTCTCTGAGCAGTCCTAGCCTTTTGCTGAATCTATAACGGGCGCTAGTCAAGCCCTCTCTTCTCCCTCAGCCGAAACTGCCGCAAAAATGTACTCCCTCTATAACGCCCTGCTAATCCAACACTCGAAGCAGCTAACATCGGTTCGCTGTGCGGAGCAGACGATTGCGCAGATTCATCGTTACTTTGAGGACGTGGTGCTTGAGAATAATCTCTCGGCGCTGGTGATTGAGAGCTTGCCGTCGATTACGGAAAGGTCTTTGCGCGATCTGGCGCGGGTGCGTGAGATAGGGCGCGCGGCGCAGCACGCCTTCTTTTTCGTCTCGCATAATGATGCGCTCAACAACCTGCCTCTGCGGATGAGCGATCAGGATCGCGAGCCCGTTTTGCTCAGACGCTCCGAAGACGACACTGTTCACGAGCGATTTGTTGTGATCGCCGACGCGCGTTTCTCGGCGCTGCTCGCTTCCGTGCGTAGTACGGAGGAGGATGGCGCGGAATCCGAAGGCGATGAGGTGATCTGGACATTCGAGCCCGACGTGGTCTACTCCGCGCTTGAATACCTGATGGCGCGCGTCGCCGCCGAGCGTCCCTTTCAGGCAGCCGGATTCTCCACGGCTGTGAAGAGTTCTATGCCGAAGGCGACTTCGCTTCAACTGACCGTCTCGGTCACGACCAAGCTTGCTCGTCTCTTGCAGGAACAGGCCGGGCGCGAGATTGCCGTCAATCGCATCGCCACCGCGATACGCAACTCACTCGAACTGGATGACATTCTGCAAACGACCGTTAACGAAGTCGGGCGCGCTCTCAACGTCCAGCACTGCGCGCTGCGCGTCGAAGGCGAAGCTGGCGGGCCTGCCCTGACGAACTGCTATTTCCGCGATCAAGTGGAGGGCGAGAGCATTGAAGAGGCCGAGTTAATCAAGGATTTGGACGCCTACGGCGTGCGCCTCTCCTCCGGCGAGAGCCAGAACTTCGTGCTCGACGGGCGCAGCGATGCCGGCGCGCAGTCGGACAGCGTACGCCCGCTGGCGGTCGTGCCGCTCTTTTATCAGGAAAGATTCATGGGCGTGTTGCTCGTGCGATCCGACGATCTGGCGCGCAACTGGCAGGAGAACGAGTTGCTGTTACTACGCACGGTGGCCGATCAGGTGACGGTCGCGGTCAACCACGCGCGACTGTTTGCACAGATACAGCAGCAGGCTCTGACGGATGGATTGACCGGATGCTTCAACCGCCGCTCCTTCGAGCTACAGCTTGAGCGCGATATGCATCTGGCGACGCGCATGCGCCAGAACGTCTCGCTGATCCTGCTCGACATTGATAACTTCAAACGCGTCAACGACACCTTCGGCCATGAGGCCGGCGACGTGGCGCTGCGTGTCCTTGCGGACAATCTGCGCGAAGAGTTGCGCGGCGTGGACACGGCGGCGCGCTATGGCGGCGAAGAGTTTGCCGTCATCCTGCCGCAGGCGGGTGTGGACGGCGCTGCGCTGGTGGCCGAACGCCTGCGCGCGCGCATAGAGCAGATGGAAGTGCCGGGCGTGGGCCGTATCACCGCCTCATTCGGCATCGCCTCATTTCCGCTCCACGCTTCGTCGCGCGACGGGCTGGTCACGAGCGCCGACCGCGCGCTCTACGACGCCAAGCACATGGGACGCAATCGCGTCTGCGTTTCGCCCGAGCCCGCTCCCGCTCTCAACGAGGAATCATTCGAGACGGACGAGCCTATACCGGGCGCGGACGCGTGCCTTGACGACGATTGCCAGAGCGTTGAGACGATGGTTGAGGCGCAGGAGGAAGAGGAGCAGATGGCTCCCACCGTCCCGACCACTTAAGCCTCAACAGACCCGCCTTCGAAATATCCTCTTCACACTTTCTACACCTTTTTCCCCATCATCCTGAGAGCATAGGGGGCGCGCACGGCTGGCGTCCGGGAAGAAAATCGCGCATCATAGTATGCGAGCGATCTCTTTCAGAGCGGCCCGGCAGAAGCGGCCCCCAGCGGTTTTCGCTCTTTTGCTTATGGATGATCTAAGAAAATTCGCGCGCTATTTCCGGCCCTACAAAACATCTCTCATCACGGGAATCCTTTGCATCCTCGCGGGAGTATTCTTCAACCTCTCTATTCCGTTGATCGTCGGGCGGGCGGTTGACGGCCTGCGGGCGGAGGTGACCTGGTCGAAGCTGACCTTCTACGCGCTGGCGACGCTGGTCGCCAGCATTGTCAGCGGCGTCTTCCTCTTTTTACAGCGTCGCATTCTGATCGGCATGTCGCGTCACGTCGAATACGACCTGCGCCGCGATTTTTACGCGCATCTGGTCGATCAGCCGCTCTCGTTTTTTCAGGAGCATCGAACGGGCGATCTGATGGCGCGAGCGACCAATGATCTGGCAGCCGTGCGCCAGTTGGCCGGGCCGATGATCATGTACACGTTGCAGACCATCTTCGTCGTCGTCGTCATCCTGCCCCTGATGTTCAGAATCAGCGTGCGACTGACCCTGCTCCTGCTGGTGACGATGCCGCTCGTCTCGCTGACGGTCAAATACTTCGGCCAGCAGGTACACGTCCGCTTTGAAAAGATTCAGGACTTCTTCGCGCAAATCTCCGCGCGCGCGCAGGAGAATTTTACGGGCGTGCGGGTGGTGCGCGCCTACGCTCAGGAGCAGACGGAGATCGCAGCCTTCAATGATCTCAATCGCGAGTACGCCGAGCGCAATCTGAGTCTCGTGCGGATAGATGCCGTGATGCGCCCGCTCATACAGTTTTTTATCGGCACTGGCTTTGCGCTGATCGTGTGGGTCGGCGTCCCGCTCGTCGTCAGTGGTCGGATGACCGTCGGCGAGTTCACGGAGTTCAATCTCTATCTGGGGCGATTGATCTGGCCGCTCATCGCGCTCGGTTACGTCGTCAACCTGTACCAGCGCGGCACGGCGAGCCTCAAGCGACTCAACGCCACGCTTGCCATCGTGCCCGAGATCGTGGACGAAACGGGAGTGCGCGAGCAGCCTCCCGTTCAGGGACGCATAGAATTTCGTCACCTGACGTTTCGTTATCACGACCACTCGGAGCCGGTTCTGCATGATATTAATCTGACGATTGAGGCGGGCCAGACGGTCGCGCTGGTCGGACGCACGGGCTGCGGCAAATCAACTCTCGCCAATCTGGTTCCGAGACTTCTGGAAGCGCCGCCAGAGTCGATCTTCATAGACTCAGTGTCGGTGCGCGCTTACCCGCTCGCGCAGTTGCGAGCCTCAATCGGCTACGTGCCGCAGGAGACTTTCCTCTTCAGCGATACGCTGGCCGAAAACATCGCCTTCGGAGTAGATAAAGCGGAGCGCGCCGAAGTCGAATGGGCGGCTGAGATTGCGGGCCTCTCGGATGACATACGCGGTTTCCCCGACGGCTTCGAGACGATGGTGGGCGAGCGCGGCATTACGCTCTCCGGCGGGCAGAAGCAGCGCACAGCCATTGCGCGCGCCGTCCTGCGCCAGCCGAAGATTCTGATTCTGGACGACGCCCTCTCTTCCGTCGATACCTACACGGAAGAGAAGATTCTGGCGCAGCTTCGCGGAGTGATGCGCGACCGCACGAGCCTCATCATCTCTCACCGCATCTCTACCGTGAGAGACGCCGACCTGATCTGTGTGCTGGACGAAGGACGCATCGTCGAGCGCGGGACTCATGCCGAGTTGCTGGCGCACGGCGGCGAGTACGCCGATTTGTATGAGCGTCAATTGTTGGAGGAAGAGCTGGCGGCGAGTTAGTCGTTAATGACAGGCAGGATGCTATGAACCCGATCAATCAGGGCCGGAAGGGAATAAATGTAGACGCGCGTCATCGCACGATGCTTATCATCTGGTTTGCGATATTGATGTCGGTCGGCACGATTTTCTTCATCACGCCGATACTTCAGCCTCCGCCCGCCGAGCAGAGTGCTATGACGCTGACCATGGTGTTCGCCGCCATCAGCGCCATATTCTTTCTGCTCTCCTTCGTGCTCAAGGGCAGGCTGCTCGCGCAATCGGTCAGGGAGCAGCGGCCAGAGCTTGTACAGAGCGCCATGATTCTGGCCGTGGCGCTGTGCGAGCCCATCGCCCTGCTGGGGATGATGGCTTACCTGACGACCGGCACGCGCTACTACTACATTTTCTTCATCGTCAGCGTGATCGGCATACTGCTGCACATGCCGCGGCGCAATCAACTGCTGGCCGCTTCCTACGAGGGTCAAGGGTCTGGCCGGTAGCGAAATAACGGGAAAGAAGCTCTTAAGAAACATGTCAACTGCGGTCAAACAATTTCACGAAGAAGAGGCTATCGGCAAGACCTACGATTTCCGCATCGCGCGCCGCCTGATGGGATATTTGAGGCCATACCTGGGCGCGCTCTTCCCTGCTCTGGCGCTCACACTGATCCTGAACCTGCTACGCACGACGCAGCCTAAGTTCACGCAGTACGCGATTGACTGGTTCATCATCCCGCGCAGCGTCAGCGGCCTCGGCCTCTTCGCGCTCGTCTACGTGCTGGTGTGGCTCGTCGTCTTTATCTTCTCCTATTTTCAGGCCGTGCTCCTGAACACTGTGGGCCAGCGCGTGATGTACGACATACGCAGCCAGCTTTACGCCAAGCTGCAACATCAGGAGGTCGCCTACTACGACCGCAATCCCGTCGGGCGCATTATGACGAGGCTCACTTCCGACGTGGACTCTCTCAACGAGTTGCTGACCTCGGGCGTCATAGAGCTATTGGGCGACGTGGTGATGATTATCGCCATCGCCGCCGTCATGTTCTGGATGGACTGGCGACTGACGCTCGTGGCGCTCGTCACAGTGCCGATGCTTTTCACGGCGACCAACTGGTTTCGCAAACACGCGCGGCGCGGCTACGACCTCGTCCGCACGAGGCTGGCGCGCATCAACGCCTTTCTGCAAGAGCATATCTCTGGCGCGCAGACCGTGCAGATTTTCAACGGCGAGGAAAAATCACGCGCTCAGTTTCATCGCATCAACGACGAACATCGCAACGCCAACATCGAGACCATCTATTACTACGCGGTCTTCTTCCCTCTGGTTGACCTGATCGGCGCTGTCGGCGTGGCGCTGATTATCTGGTACGGCGGCTGGCGCGTCATGCAGAATACTTCCGAGTACACGGTGCTCTCTTTGGGCGCGCTCGTCGCTTTCATACAGTACTCGCAGCAGCTCTTTCAGCCGATACGCGACATCTCCGACAAGTACAACGTGCTTCAGGCGGCTGTCGTCGCATCGCATCGCATCTTCAAGACGCTCGACCTGCCGGTCGCGATCAAGACGCCCGACGCTC
Source organism: Pyrinomonadaceae bacterium (assembly GCA_036389675.1). GTDB lineage: Bacteria > Acidobacteriota > Blastocatellia > Pyrinomonadales > Pyrinomonadaceae > DASQYE01. The sequence goes on along the minus strand of DASVWI010000026.1, from coordinate 4,126 downwards.
CGAAGAAGACCGGGCGCGCCGAAGGGCGCATCGAGTTCGAGAACGTCTGGTTCGCCTACAAGGAAGACGACTGGGTTTTGAAGGATGTCTCGTTCAGGGTGGAGCCGGGGCAATCGGTCGCGCTCGTCGGTCACACGGGCTCGGGCAAGACGACGATCACGAATCTTCTGATGCGCTTTTATGACGTGCAGCGAGGGCGCGTGCTGCTCGACGGCGTGGACGTGCGCGAATGGGACTTGCAGTCGCTGCGCGAGAATTTCGCGGTCGTCCTTCAGGATGTCTTTCTCTTTAGCGGCACGGTTGAGAGCAATATTCGTCTGGGCCGCACGGAGATTAAGCAGGAGCGCGTCCAGTGGGCGGCGCACGAAGTTCACGCCGACCGCTTCATAGAGCGCCTGCCCTCCGGCTATAAAGCGGAGGTCAAGGAGCGCGGGGCGACGCTCTCCGTCGGGCAAAAGCAGCTCATCTCGTTTGCGCGCGCGCTGGCGTTCGACCCGGCGCTGCTCGTTCTGGACGAAGCGACCAGTTCGATTGACACGGAGACGGAGCAGTTGATCCAGCAGGCCATAGAGCGCGTCATGCTGAACCGTACCTCCGTCGTCGTCGCGCACCGTCTCTCGACCATCCAGCGCGCAGACCGCATCATCGTGCTGCATCACGGCGAAATCCGCGAGCAGGGCTCGCATCAAGACCTGCTGGCGATACACGGCCTCTACTGGAGACTCTACAAGTTGCAGTACGCCGACGGCTCGCGTGACGAGCGCAGGGGGAGCGCGCCGCTCGAAGATCGCTTGCAGTTCGGAGATTAGAACGCCTGCGGCGGGCACGGGGACGGATGGCCTGTCAATCAGATCGGGTGTAAACTGTGCGTCGTAAACGGACGCACCCCTTGCGATATCCAGACGCAAACAGATCAGTTAAGGAGTTGAAGTGACGATGACGAAGTATCTCTTATTGTTCGCGATGTTCCTCGCATGTACGATTGTCTTGACGACGGCGAAGGCGACCGGCAGCGCCGCGCTCTTAGACCCGCCTGCGGTCGGGACAGCCGCCCCGGACTTTACGCTCGTCAGTAACGAAGGCAAGCAAACCAGCCTCAGAAAGTATCGCGGGAAATGGGTAGTGCTCTACTTTTACCCCAAAGACTTCACGTCCGGCTGCACGCTTGAGGCGCATAACTTCGAGCGCGATCTGTCGAAGTATAAGAAGCTGGGCGCGGTCATCCTCGGCGTCAGCGTTGACACGGCAGAGTCGCACAAAAATTTCTGCACGAAAGAGGGCTTGAGCTTCAAGCTGCTTTCCGACCCGGACGCGAAGGTCTCGACGGAGTACGGCTCGTTGATGGAGTATAACGGGGCGAAGCTGTCGGCGCGCAATACTTTCATCATTGACCCCAGGGGGAAGATCGTCAAGGTGTTTACAGGCGTCAAGCCGAGCAGCCACAGCGAAGAAGTCCTGAGCACTCTGGCTAGCCTGCAAAAGAAGTGACGCTGCGGAACGAACAGCACTTGTTCTGGAAAGGAGGAAACCATGACAGAAGATCATAAAGCTCGGATGGAGCAAAAAGCGGTTCGCGTTATCGAGTGGCTCAAGGAAAAGGCCACGGAGTTTGAGGGCGAAGGTGTCGGTGAAGATAGCTTAGCCAGTTCGACTGGCATGGCGGAGGACGAGATCAGGGAGGTGGTTGACTATCTTGAGAACCATGAGGATGTCGTCAGATACCCGCAGGGCCTCACCGCGCCGTCCAGATTCCTGCTCAGGCCCGGGCGTAATTGGCCCGCCATACGAGAGGGAGACCGGACATAGCAGAAGCGGCTTCAGCTGCAAAGTATAATCATATTAAGAGCAAAGGCGAGACGCTTAAACGGCGTCTCGCCTTTGCTCTTTCATCCGTTCTTTGCCCGACGATCGGGCCGCCTTCCGTCTACGCTGCTTTGAACTTGTCGCCGTTCTCTTTCTGAAGCTTTTCGGTCTGGGCTTTGAGTTCGTCCATCTCTTTCTTGAGCCGCTCGGAGCGCGTCTTGGCTTCCGCCTGTTTGTCGCGGCTGGCCTTACCGGGCTTGGCTTCCAGACGCGCCACGACCAGTTCTTTGAGGGCGGCTATGTGAGCGCCGTGTTTGCGCATATATTGCCCCCTCACATTGAGGTACTCCTGATATTTAGCATCGACCTTGAGCTTGCTGGCCTGCTCGTATTTATCGGCGGCATCGCGCGCGTCCTTCGTCGCCTGATCGTAGAGCGCAAGCTCTTCATCGCTGAGCTTCTTAATGCGCGCCTTGTCTTTCGTGGCGGCATTGATCTCTTCGTCCTTCTGCGCCACCTGCTTGTAAGCATCATCAACCTTGGCGGAGAGCGCGTCGGCCTCACCCTCAAGCTTGTTCGCTTCCTTTAAAACGGGATCGTCCGCGCGCGTGAAGTATTTGCAGCCGGGAGTAAGTAGAAGGAGCGCGACGAGCGGCAGGACGTAGAGCAGCTTGAGAGTCTTAGGAGTATGCATCAGGATTACCTCGCCGAGCGGGCTGGTTCAAGAAAGAGAGTCAAGGCACAGGCGTGATGCCAGAGACAATACGATACCCAGTCATCCCGGTCAATAAGATTATCGGAGAGACGCGCGCGCGATTGGGCCAACGCGCGCGCGTCCGTTTTTCAACCCCGCGGCTTCATGGGAATCAGGCTGTCGAGCGACTTGTAGATTTGCAGGTATATCTGCGTCTCGCGCGGAATCAACGTGCGCCAAGCCGCGCCCCCACGGTTAATGTACTGCGGCAGGCGCGCAGGGTTCGAGTTATAGCCGGCGGCCAACAGCTCCGGCTGCGTGGCGAGCTTGGCCTTGAGCGCATAGTCAACGTCGGAATTGGCGGCGAGCAGCTTCCATGTATCGTTCATGTAGAGCAGCATCGCTTCGAGCGCGTTGCCGTGATTACGCATCCCGGCGACGAAGTCCGGATTGAGACCGATGCCCGGATGCATACGTCTCAACATCTGGTAGGTCGAAGGGATCATCTGAACCATGCCGCCCGCCCCGGCAAAGCTCACGGCATAACGATACGTGTCCAGCTCGTTCAGAGCATAGAGCGCGAAAATCTCCTCATAGAGTGCGATGCGATTCTCGCGGCGGAAACGGTCGTGATCCGTATGCTCGACGATACAGAGACGCTCGGCGACATCCAGAATGTCCGGCGAGATGGGCACGCCCTTATCCTTCAAGCGCCTCGCCGCCAGATCGACCATCGTACGCACGTACGACTGTCCGGCCTTGACGACCTCAGGCGAGAGCACAGCCGGATGCCCGGAAGTGTAGTAGGCCATCTCCTGAAACCTGCCGCCGCGCTCAATCGGGTACTCGACGACGAGCGGCGCGAGGCTGCGCCCCGTCTCGTCAAAGAGCGTGACGGCGGTATTGACGCCGTTGGCCCTGAGGACGCGCAGCTGCACGCGGCTGCCGAGCGAGCTGTTGATCGTGGCCTCCGCGCCCTTACTCAGGAAAAGCTCTTTCGGCAAAGACAGCAGGTGAATCTTCCCCGACTCCTGCTCAAGGGCCGCGAGCGTCACGAAATCAATCGGCGGAGTAGTAATCGCTGTCGGCGTCGCTCGCGCCTTCAGAAGGCGCTGCGCCTCAAGCTTGCGCGCGCGGATTTTGTCAATCGAAAGATGGAGCGTCGTCACAGGGCCGGGCGTCGCCGTTGGGCTCACCTGCGAAAGCGGAGGCACTGCTGAAGGCACGATGATGCGCGGCGCTGTTGTCGTGGTCGGGGTTCTGGGCGGCGTTGTCGGCTGCGTTCGCGGCGTCGGCGAGGGTTGTATCGCCTCGGGCGAGCTTTGCGGCTGCGGCGGATTGCCTGTCACAGTGCGCGGTCGCGTCTCCGTTCCGGGCGTCTGAGACTGCGCGTAAACGGGAGCCAACACCAGAAGGATGAGCATCAACGAGAGGGTCGGGCTGCTTTTCATAATTCAGATTCTCTGTTTCGGGTACGGGGTAGGGCCAGCATCGCGTGGCCGACTTCTCTAAGATTCAAGAACGCAAGAATCAGTTGTAAGCCTTCGTCGCAGGCCGTGAGTATAACAATTTTTGGAAGCCCCGTGTAGACGTTACAGAGAGGCGCGCCGTGCTGTTAACACGGCGCGC
>DASVWI010000025.1:0-45700 GCA_036389675.1 Pyrinomonadaceae bacterium | reverse complement strand
TACCTTAATATTCTTACTCACAGAGAGAAACCTCCATTTCTCGTCATAAATCGCCTCGGCTTCTGCACTATCAATCTCGTCGAAACCATTCTCAGGCTTCTCTACAGATGAAATAGCTAATATGATGCGTTTTAGCTGAGTCCTTTCAACCCTGACACCAACAAGCACTCCAGACCAATCCTTGAAAAGTTTGGTGGTTGGGTTTTCACCTTCCAACTTAAATTCTCCAAAAGCTATGCGAGCAGACGATTGCTTTTTCGTCTTCAAGTCTCGCTCATAACGAGCAACATAACAAACATCAGTTTGAGCAGTCGCTAAGCTGCACATGGCAAATACCAAGATGATGAACAATCCGTATCTCATAGTTTTCATAGTAGTCATAGCATACCCGTAAACACCTAACGCCCGAATTAACCGGGCGCGGCGAACCGCCAATTAAGACCAAGTCTCGCGGATGAAAGCAACGACATTCGCGCTCCGGTTCAATGAGTTGTTAGATGTTGCGGACAGAGGTTTCTCACGCTGGAAGCCTTTCGCCATCACGTAACCAATGCTGAAATCGCTCGGAGTCACCGAAGTTCCTTTCCTTGCTAATACCCTCCAACATCCGGTCTACCTCCATTAGCTTCGCCTCTGCATTACCACTGGCGTGAGAGAGGACACACAGACTTTTCAGCTCTTCATCTCTGCATGATTGAAGGATCTCAGCGAATTGAGCTTCTACTTCCTGAATATCACTGCCTGTGCATACAAATACAAGCTGTGACCACATCATACGATGCCCTGCGACATCAGGTATTTTGCTCAAAGTAGCGTTCCAGATTCTATGAATCCAGCGCCCTCTTTCTTCAAGCAAGCCTGTACGGGAATGTCTAGGCTGAACTTCGATGGCGACCAACACAGTTGACGCGGGGCTACTTTGAGCAAGCAATTCAGTTAAATCCCAATTTTCGAGAGTTGTCAGGAACTCAGCTTTGTTGTCCATTATATTTCAACCAACATCCAACGCCCGAATTAACCGGGCGCGGACGCAACCGCGCTACGGACAAGTTGACGATGAGAATCAAGTTAACTCGCGCTCCGGTTCAATGAGTTGTTAGACGGCGGTGCATATGACACTGGCCGCCTGTAAGTTCAGGTTCTTACTGTTTACTGCCTTGACGCGATTGAATCATTGTGTTCTGAAAGACTGCTATCTGCCATTTTCCCTTCTCTTTAGTTAGAATAAGCACCGGAACAACTTGAGGCGCAGCGGGAAATTCCTCCTCTTTCTTAACGACATACCCTTCAACATGTACCACCGCCACATCACCACGCAGAAACCTTATACTTCGCACATTCAGGCGTTGCTTCGTACCGGGATAAATATTTTTGAAGAGTTCTTCGTGACCGCGAGTTATCGCCGCACGACCCTTAACATAAGTACCAGTCCAGACTGTGAAGTCAGCGTCCTCAGCAAACTGCTCTCCCCATAACTTAGCATCTGCTTTAGTCCAAGCTTCAGCCAAATTGGCAATGACGGCTCGAATGGCCGCCTCATCTTTCGAGCGGTCAGCGACACTTTGAGACATAACAAAGCTGCATAAGACAAGTAACACGCCTAATGTTGCAATCACCCTCTTCATCATTTTGTTCCCTTTGATTCGAGTTTTAACTGATAGAGCTTAGAGAACTGTAAAATAAAGCCCGCCTTTACTCAAATTATAACTGAGTTTAATGCCATAAATTCGGTAAGCCGGCTAATGCCCGAATTAACCGGGCGCGTGCGAAAAGCATTCAATCTAATCGCAAGGAAGAATCATGAAAGCCACGCTATCCCGCGCTCCGGTCCAATGAGTTGTTAGATTGCGCCACTGCTAGACACGTCCCCGCAACCGCTGTGTGAAATACATGAACACTCAGTGGAGTGGAAAGAGGTTTACGAAGTCTACCAGCTTCAATGTCTTATGGTAATAAGGGCCTTATTACTCATCTTCCCATGTAGACTAACGCTCACTTGCACGTCACCTGCGCCGCCAAGTTCGTCCGGCAGCTTGATATTGACTTGAGTAATCCAATCATAGCCGGGGACAGTCCCAAGATGTTCAATCGTCAGCGGAAAGACATTGCCGTGAGAATCCTCGGCCTGTGCCGAGATGGCTGAAGCAGCCTCGCCCGGATCCAAATCCAGATCAAGGGCAAACAGTATCACACGCGTGCGATGGTCTTGAGAAAAATTCTGCATCGTCACGACCGGGAATGGATCGCGCATAAAGGTTACTGAGTCAAGCGCAACAGCCCTTCCCGGCCTGTTTTCTTCAGTAAGCAAGATCGGGGATCCAGTAGTTGCGGTTAAGGACGCAGGCTCTGGATGTTCTAACGAACGGAAGGCTATGAAGGGGCCGTTGAGCGGTATGGTGCTGGGATTGGTAAACCGGAAATTGAATCCTGCGAACCTTTTCCCCGAAGCGATCAGCTCGTTGATAAAAGGCGTCACATCCAGAGTGACGGTTGAGCCCCCTGAATAATCGAAAGAGGCAAACAGCGACCCGGCGTTGAAGTCGGCGAGTGTCATTAAGCCGTCCCCGGCGTATGTGTACACGCCGATGTTGAAAGGGTAAGGTTCTTTGGCAGCAAAGACGTTCAAAACCAATGTCGCCTTTGTCACTGGTTGTGGAAGGTCAGAAGCGTCGAACTCTATAATGCCACGATCCTCGAATGGTTGGGAGGGAGATTCAATGTTGAGGGCCTGCACAATACTGTTTTCGATGACTCGATCTGGTATGCCGTCCTTAGGACGGTCTAAACCGTCCCTGACAGTACCGTCAACAGCGGGCTGCCGCGGCTGGCCCGCCTGCGCTGTTATCAGGAGACAGAAAGATAAAATGGCGAGTGCAGATGCTGTATTAATGAGTCTGAATAATTTAGACATGGCCTCTACCCATCAACCGTTTCTTCCTTATTATAGAAGTATCGCAGGAAAGTTATACAATTCTTTACGTCCCTGTTCCAACTTTTCAATACTACTGGAATTTGCTCCAAATGCCAGAAGCGGCAGCACTCATTTAGATGCTGAATTACCTTCTGCAGGAAGCTAAAACCATGTATCTGAAATCTAACGTCCGAATTAACCAAGCGCGAGCATAAAGCATTCAAGCTGCGAGGAACAAGATGAGCATGAAAGGCACGCTATCGAGCGCTCAGGTTCAATGAGTTGTTAGGCTGCGCCTCGGCGGCCATTTGGCAATATTTCATTACCAACTCAAACACCTCATCTGTTCTGGCATCAACACCGGAGAGATTGAGGTTGAAATCTGTAAACCCCAAATTGCGATTCGCCTTAGCCATCGCTCGCTTCACCTTCGATAGCTTCTGCGCATACTTCTCTGCATTCTTCAGCTCAAGGCAGACGAAATCATTCCCAGAGATTGAGCGCACATAAGCCGCTTCAATATCGCTCCAAGCGATACGGCCCACCCCCAGTGTCCGGTCTAAGACGCCGTACTCGTCAATTATTAGCCGGGGGCGGGAGTCAGCAATCTGCCAGATGGAGATCGGAATACCGGAGCCGAAGAACAGTATGGCAAGCCACCCGAACAACTTTCCGGCAATGACCATCCAGATTCCGGCGGCGACGAAGCCTATACAACCAATAAGCAATAGCAGGTATTTCCAGCGAGAATTTTTTATGATTAGATTTTCCATTCAACCCCTAAGCAGCCTAACGCCCGAATTAACCGGGCGGGAAGCATCATCGAATAACATCCAAGTTCTCGATAAGAGGCGAGCTGATTCCGCTTCGGTTGAATGAGTTGTTAGATTGCGGGACTGGGAAGAACACCGCATCTTGTTCTTTAACGTCTTCGTTCTCACCGCCGACTCGATTCATTCGCTCGATTCTGAACGTGAGTTTCCCCTCTTCCGTTTTGTTGAATTTACAGCCTAACTCGCCGGCGCGTAAGCTTGAATCAATCACATGCCTCACTGATCTCGACCAGGCGCCACCTTCTATTAATGAACTTTAGAGTCCTTGAACGGATACATGCCTCATTAGGGTAATAGTTAAGGATGATCTCCGTCGACTCGGAACTCATTATTGCATTCCAAGCTTCACCTTTAGCTAACAAAGACTCGATCAATTCACCATCACGCCTGATTAACTCGGAAGTATCATCCTGCCCCGTGCCCGAGGATTTACGGCGAATTTTCGTGGGTAATACGCCGGCCAGATAGCGCCTGCTGGCCTTCGAGTCAGGTGCGCAGAGTAAGGTCTCAACCAACTGCCAAGCCCCGTTCGCGTCTCTGCCGCCCACGACTCTCCACACCGACTTCCGAAGCGCTTTCCGCCCGACAGGCATGCACGCGTTCGCGTACTGAACACCATGCACGTCGAGAGTTTTCTTGATTTCCGGGGGTCTCTCTTGTGCCTGCGCAAGCCCCGCGCATAACAGCATAAGATAGCCGATGACAGTATTCCTTATCACACCGTCCTCCTGATAAAGTTTTCTGGTATTGACCGAATAAAAGCACTCAACAGCAATCTAACGCCCGAATTACCGCGGGCCGAGCATAAAGCATTCGAGGTGGGAGAAACAAGAGGAGCATGAAGGGCACGCTATCGAGGCATCTGGTTCAATGAGTTGTTATGTTGCGCTTTGGCATTAGCATCCAAGCTTATTTTCATGGTTATCGAATCACCGAATTTCCCCACCTCTTCAAATCCGAGCCTTTCATACAAATGCAGCGCAGGATTTTCAGCCGCCACGCTCAGAGAGATATTCTCATAAATATCTTCTACCGATTCAATAAGGCAAGAAAGCAAACTTGTTCCGATACCTTGCCCCCGATATGCCGGCAATACGGCCATCCCCAACTCCGGTGTTTTATCATCAACATAGCCGAAACCCTTTTCCTCACCTTTTAATAAGCGTAACCAAATCGCTCCGATAGGTCTGCCATTTTCATCTATAGCCACAAATCCAGAATCATGTTCACGTCCCCAAGCTCTCACATACTTAGCAATATCAGGATGATCGAGGACACTTCGATCAAAAGGCGGATAACCATTTGGGACATAGAGAGATTGATAGAGCATATCCCACAAGAATGGCTGGTCTGATGGCGATAGTGGCCGCATGTTACATTCTTTAGATTTGTTCATACTCTGTAGTTCAACAGAAGCGACATAACGCCGCGATTGACCCGCCGGGAGACACCTCCGCGACGGACAAGTTCTCGATAAAAGAGATGCTGAATCCGGTCGGGTCGAATGGCTTGTTAGACCGCCTCCGGGTTGCGGCATGACTCTCAGCAGATTCATTCTGCTTGTGTTCATGTCGCAACATCCAAGCGGTTTCTAAACCATAATTAGACCGTCAGCGGTATTTTATCCCCTTTAGATGTATTAGACCGCTCACGGTCTAACCAAGCCTGGAACCGACTTTTACCGCTCTTGGCGGTCTAACACAGCTAATCGATATAAATTACCGCATAATCAAACTGGTGAAGTTTAATCAGATGTGAAAGCAACCATGACGGCGGCGAGCAGGAAAAGTAGAGCCAAAGCTAGAGATACTAAGAAAGAGATATGAGAAAAGGAAGACCCAAGCCCCCAACACATCTTTCCTGCTCTCTATTCCAATACGCCTCGATATGGTTGCGGTGGCGGCGCAGCACATTGCCAGCCACGCTATAAGGATGAGAATAGAACTCTGATATTCCATGTGAGAGATTATAGCTGCCTAAGCGACTTTTTGTGCAAGTAGGACTTTTCGTGCAAGGCCGACTTACGGCTCAAAGGCAGTTATCGGCCTTCTCATAGAGGCTATCGGTGATGTTTTGCTCTGAATGTAAGTCCCATCCGAAAGCAGTAAGGGCGCTCAAGATGAGGGCAAGCAATATAGCGATTGTTCTGACTGTAGGCGGGCGCATCATGGACGAAGATTCTATAAGACTTTTCGGGCAGGCTCAATACATTTCGGGCAAAAGTGACTTTCCGGGCAAGGCTCTCCGGCCCGCGCGAGAGTGAGACAGCTTCCGGGAGTTGCGGCGGCAGCGACGTTCGCTTTCGGCTGGCGGTGCTGGCGCGCTGTTTTCCTGGTCTTGAGACCGGACTTTTTAGTTGATCCATCTTTTTTTGCCATTATTGTCTCTCCTTCTGCGTTAATCGTAACTTTTGCTTATTCCCCTTGAGCCTTCGCCTACTGTCGGTTGAGGAGCTTGATAGCGCCGGCGGCATCTACTTTCTCTTTGGCGGCTTCGGCTTTCTTCTCCTCTTTCTTGTAGCCGATGAATTTCAAAATTGAATTGAAACCTTCCGTGCCTGCGCTGACAATCAATCCCGTAACGGCAATATCCACGACTTCGTTGGGTGTCGTTACCGCGTTAGACGCCTTAATGCTTTGCATCAAAGGCAGCAGGACGCGCAGGCCCGTGCTGGCCGCCAAGGCGAGACCAACTGCTAAGGAAACGAGTCCTAAAAATAGTTTTTTGTTGTTTGTATTCGTCACAAAGCGAGTGACAAGCGGGTCGAGAACTTCCAAAAGCTGCTGAACGGCAAAACCAGCAGCGAAAGCAGGGCCTAGAGCGGTTGCGAGTGTGTCCACTGTGATTCTTCCTCTCTACTGTAGATAACGCCTGGTAGCGTATGTATATTTTTGTTTTTCCAAGTGACCATTAAATGCAGAACTGTTCTTTCCTCACTTTTGTATGAGGAGTTGAATAAAACATTTCAGTTTTCACAGATGAAGGGCGTGCGGGTTGAATGTGCGAGTTTCCCGTTGTTGCTCTTCTACTATCATATGGGAGCAACGCTCAAAGCATTTCAGTGGGGAAAGCGCGTGTTAGGTAAACCGAATTGAGTAAGAGATGAAAGCGCTGGAAGATCTCAAAGAGGAGGAATAATTGCTGACGCAGGAAGCAAAACAGAGGGGTTCGAGATGGCTACCTGGGGTGGACGCGAAAAGTATATACACCGATGGTCTCGTATCCGCCACTCCGGGTTAGACCATTGAGCTTAACAAGATAGTCTTTACTGGATAAACGGCTGGCGGGGAGGGTTAGGATCACTTGATTTGCGCCAGGGTGGACTATATTTTTCAGGTTATTTCCAGTCCATATTACCGACCCATTAACCTCCTGGACTGTGGCCTGAAAGCCTTTGTAGTCGCGTGCGGGTATCGTCCCAAGGTCAAGTATCAATCGGGCTTGAGTCGCTTGCGGAGGAAGATCAAGCGCCTGGGTTTGTTCTATGCCTCGACTTTGAAATAACGGAAGGAAGAGTGAAACGACAGAAGAGCGCGACGACGTGCGTCTCTCGTTAGTTGCAATTTCAGGTCTTCGCTCTTGCTGTGCCTTAAGGTTGGTGATTTCCTGATAAAGTTCTGTGCGCTGCTGCTGGGCTCGCTGAAGTTCCGCAGCTAACTCCTCTGTGCGCGCACGTTGTTGAGTTAGCTGCTGCTGTAAATCCCGACTTTGAGGAGACATCTGCTGAGCTTCCAGTTGCCCGACGTGAGTCTCCAGTCGCCTCATTTTAATCAATAGCCACCCGCTACCAAACGCAGTCAGCAGAAACATCAACGCGAGCGAAAAGCCGACCACAGGGCGTTGCCAGAAGGCCAGAAATGCATCCCACACTGAGTTCGCCCGTGTGCTCTCTGTGACAACCGCCGATGGCTGCGCCGCCGGAGTGGCGGCGGCCAGATAACTTTTTAAGTCCTTCGCAAAGCGTAGCTTCTCGTAACGTTCAGGAGTGGATAAGAAGATTTGATTGAATTTCTCCCGTTCCTGCCTGGATAGCTCATCGCTCAAGTACTGGTCAATCAATTCATCTTCAATTACTAACAGACGCTCGAAATATTGATCCTCGATCAGCAGCCGCTCCTCGACCTGCTGTTGCTCGTCCGAAGCTAACAGTCCTAGCAGGTATCGCCTGAGCGAAGCTTCATCTATTACTTGTAGAGTCATGGGGAGACTACTCTCTGATTTCGCCTCTCTGTTTGATATTAGTTAAACCTCATTTCTATTTCATCTTTCCGCTTTCTGCTCAATACATCTGCGTACGCAGCTAGAGAGATTGCTTCTAATTCGGCAGACCCGGATTCTCAAGGCATTAAGATCAATTCCTAACAGCGCGGCCAGCCTTTTGCGATGATCTATCTTAGCCCTTTTCTGCTCCTCGTAGTATTGCAAAATCAGTTCGCGATTTTCAGGCTTTTGTTCTTGTAAACACTGATCCAGGCAATTATGTCTGCGCTCTATCTCTTCAAGCTCATCGGATGCTTCCGCCTGCTGCTGTTGAGGCAGCTCAACAAACTTCTTTTTTGTAAACTCGCGAAAGACATTATTCGCCACGGCATAGAAATAGAGCGCAGGCTCGCCCTCGTAGGTAGGAGCTATTTCTTTAACTCTTTTGCACACGCGCGTGATCGCTTCGTCGGCCAGCTCTTCCGCCAGGTGGCATCCGCGCGACGTTAAAAATTTTACCAGGCGTAGTCGGACCTCTTCGTATTTTCTGCCAGCCTGGTCACGATCCGGGTTGAGCCACGCGAGCAACGCGTCGAACTCATCCTGAGTTGGAATCAACTCTCTCTTGCGCGACGGCGATTCACTCAAGATCGCATCTCTCCGCGTGCCCCCGACTACATTCCCTGCTTACAGTTGCCGGATTACTCAGTGAATGTTCTTCCAGTCACCTTGCATGACAAATGCCGCCCAGTTGAAGGGATCGTGCCAGCGCCCTGATTTGAGCATCTCCACCTGAGACCATCTGAGCGCCGTCGCCGGTGGCATGTGGTCCTTAAGCATGTGCCGATAGAAACGCTTCATCAGCTCAGAGGTAGCCAGATCATCCACTTGCCACAGGCTGGCAACGACTCGCGGTGCTCCCGCATACATAAAGCCTCGTGTTAGGCCCACCAGACCTTCGCCTCTAACGACTCGACCCAGGCCCGTCTCACAGGCGCTCAGCACCACCAGCTCGGCTGGCAGTCTCAGATTGTAAATGTCGTGCAAGCGCAATATACCATCTTGCACATGACCCTGTTTATCCAACAGCGAGAGCACCAGACCGGATAATTCCGGGTGCTCACTATTGAGCACGCCGTGAGTAGCGAAATGTACTATTCGGTACTGCCTCAATTTGGGACTCATGGCAGTGTCGCGACTGGCCTCGAAGCCCGTCGCGACCATTACTTCACCGGGAGGAGCGGCCTCCCTGATCGCAAGCGCCTCTTCCTGCGTAAGCGGTAGAGGTCGAAAGCTTCCGCCGCGCGGCGATACCACGTCCTTCATGCTCGGCGACAATAGAGCCGAACGAAAGTTGTCACCGCCGGGGAGCGAAGTCTCCTTTTTCGCCAGGCCGAGCCTCGAATCATTTGCATCGAAGACCGGATCGGCCAGTACGGCGACAGCGTGTTTCGCAGGCTTGCGCTTCTCCACCTCGCGCCGCAACACGGCGAGTACCGAGGCCGATGGTAAGCCCACAATTTCGTGCTCCACGACGAGGGGGACTGCACCGTTGCCGCCAGCCGCTACTACTGCGTCAGCGCGCGCCGTTTTCCCGTCTGGCCCTGCTGGCGCAGATGGGACGGGCAGGGCGGCGAAGGGCAGGTACTGCAACGCGCCATCGCCGACAATCAACAACCTTTTATTTCCCAGATCATTGACCAGTGGGCCAAGAATCATCCGGCTGAGTAAGGCGGCCTGCTTCGGATACTGCGCGGCAGATTGTAAGAGGCGCACACGGCGCTGCTGTATGTCCTCCTCTGTCGTCTGCTGGGGCGCAGTCAGCAGTTTGTAGAATTCGCGCGCGGCATCCTCTATCTCGTCGCGTTTGGGCAGCTCGTAGCCGGTAATGGACGTTTTGCTCACGGCCCATACATAGCTTCTTTCATCGCCCAGCGCGTATTCCAATAGGAGCGTGTTGTCGTCAAGCAGCCGCATCTGAATCTCTTTCAAGTCGAGCGGCTGCGTCAGCTCTGCATATCTGGGGGCGGCGGCTCTCACCTGAGCTTGTATCTCGTCGTACTCTGCGATCAGAGCGTCAATATCTTTCGCCATCTCGCGGGCCTGCTCATCGGTATGCTTTTCGTTCAGCAATTTCATCTGAGCCTGAGCTTTGATATTAAGTCTCCGCTCCGCTTCGCGCTGACGACGAAGCAGCTCGCCGCTCACATCCTGCGGAACATCTGCATCAGCCTCTGTTAGAATCTCCATCAAACTACGCGCGCGCGCCCGCTCGTTCATCTGCAATGCTGCGGCCAGGTGCTCATCCAACTTATCACGCTTGTAGAGGAGCATTTGTACGTCTATATAAAGCTCATAGTAGTTCTGCTTTGTGGCGAAATAAGATGTGCGTAGCTGCTGGCTCGTCACCTTGCTGCGTGTTTGCTCTATGATGTTGATGGCCTCTTCACTCAGCTTGAGAAACTCCGCCAGATTGCCCCGGTCGCGCTCGATGCGGGCAATATCCCCCAGCGTTGAGGCGACACCGAGCCGGTCTTCCACGGCCCTCCAGAGAGGAAGCGCTTGATTGAAGCTCTCCAGAGCTTTCTGCTGCTCACCGGCCAATGCGTAGGCTTGGCCCATCTTTTCGAGCGTCAAGGCTTCGCCCCTGCGATCCAGGACTTCGCGTTGGATGAGCAAAGCCTTTGCGTAGGAGTCGAGCGCTTTCTGCGGATTACCCTGCAAAGCAGATACAGCCCCGATGGCGCTCAGTGTCGCGGATCTCTGCCGGGAATTTTGATTCAGCGCCAGAGCGGCCTGATACATTTTCAGTGCCTCATCTAACCGGCCCTGCAAAAAATAGACTTGTCCTATGTGAATCAAGACGTTGGATTTGAAGCCTTGTTGATCGCTCAGCAAGGCACGCGCCTCTTCGTACTTTGCCAGGGCCGTCGCGTAGTCGCCCAGCGAAACGTAGAGCACGCCTATATTATCGAGCGTGGCCGCGACTCCGCTCTGGTTCTCCTTGTAAAGTGAGACTGCTTCTTTATAACTGTCGAGTGACTTTTGCCATTCGCCAAGCTTACTGTTAACTACACCGATATTGTTGAGGACGGCGGCCATCTTGCCGCGATTATCTAAACCTCGCCAGATCTGCAACGCCTGATTGTAATAATCAAGAGCGGGATACGGCTCACCACGGCTATCGTATATGCCGCCAATGTTGTTGAGGATGTTAGCCTCAGCGCTTCGGTCATGCTCGGCCTGTCTGAGCGGCAAAGCTTTTTCGTAGTTCTCCAGTGCTTCACGCATCTTTCCCATCGTGGCTAAAGCATGACCGATATTGTTATAGGCACTGGCCTGACCGCGCCGGTCATTCTTTGCTTGAAAAAGCTGCTGCGCCTGTTTAAGTAAATCTAACGCTTTCTGTAAATTGTTCTGGGAATCGTAAGCTACGCCCGCATCATTGAGCAGGCCCGCAGTCAAACGCCAGTCTTGCTCGTCAAGCTGCGTGCTCAATCTCAATCCCTGTTCATAGTAATCGATCGCTTCACTCAGATTGTTCGGCAGGCTGTAATAGGTTGCGCCTATCCGGTAGAGCGTCATCGCTTCCCCGCGACGATCCTTGAGGGACTGCCAGTAGGGAATGATCTCTATATACTGCTTGATCGCTTCTGCCCTTAATTCGGCAAGGGACTTTTTCAATTTCTGAAGCTCCTCAGGCGTCGGGTCGCGCAAGTGCTCCGCCCTCATAAAGCCCTTCTCGGCGGCGACGCGTGTCCTATCCGCCTCGTTTGCCTCGCGCAGCTCATCGACTCTGATAAGGTAGCGCCCGGCTATCGCCCACTTCTCCGGCGCATGCACTTCCAGCCTGTACGCACCAGAACTTTCCGCGACGAGCGAGACGCGCTCAGGCCCAAGCGTATTGTTCGGGCTATCCATCTCGGCGACAGGCTTGCCGTCAGGGTCTACAATCGCCAGCGAGACATTGATACCCTGCTGCTCGACGACAACGTGCAGGAACTGTCCCTGCGCCATCAAGATTCTATAAGCGTGGACTTCACCCCCAGACATCTCTCGACTCAAGGGTTCTCCCTCTTTGAGCACAGGGATATCCTCCTGTGCTGTAACGAGCACCGCTTCATCAGTTTCGAGCAGAGTATTAGAGATTGGAACTCGGCGGCCCTGGTCAGGAACTCTATTCGTGTCGGAAGCGCCTCGCAAGTCCGTCCCGAACAGGAGCAGCAAACACAAAACGGCTCGCACCGAGTACGCACGACTTAAACATGCCACGGAGAGACCCGACGAAAAGCAGTGAAGAGGGCACGCCATCGTTTGAAGTCCAGAAGGAGATAATGACAGGCAAAAGTAATAACAGCTTTACCTTTCGCGCCATTTTAGCATTACCGGCGAGCGGGCCTGAAACTTTATTTTTGCAGGGATGACCGTCGCCCTGGCAGATGGCCTGCCATTCTATATTTGGGGAGAGGAAGGTACAGTCAGTTGAAAGATTAGGCAACCACAGAATAACCCCGGAGAATATCGTACTGCCCGAACCTGATAGCACACGAGCAGATGGCTTGCGCGTTAGTAACGCGCAAGCCATCTGCCCTATCAAGAGCAATTCCTAACCGGCAGACCGAGCAATTTCAACGCTTACATACGAAGAGATAGTTTCCCTCGCCCGCCGAGCCCGGTCTACTTCCCTGGGCCACCATCCGTCGCCGAAAACTTACGGTTGTGTAGCCACCCAGGTCGCTTCGATCTGACCGTCTGTCCGCGCCTTTGCCCTCCTGTCATCACCGTCGGTCGCGGGCACTCTCTTGACGCCGACGATCATGTGAATCTCGGAGGTCGTTGGGTCCCGAAGCGCGACGCCTTTATAAAACGCTAATGGCTCCCTCGCGTGTTGAAACTCGACGACGTATCCTGAAGGAGTTTCGACCCTGATAGCCGCCCCTTCAATCGCCTCACCTGCATGTGTGCAGCCCGCAGCGATAGTGCCATCATCAGAGATGCCGGTCAGGTCTATTTCCGGACCGGGCTCGTCATCTTCAAATTTCCCCGTCCCCTTGGAAAATATACGGGACGTCCATTTATTTTTTAATTCATGTGCCATTTGAATGTCTCCTCATCTTCATTAGAATTCGTGTTCTTATATGAAAGGCAGAGCGAAGCTTTCAGCTAAAACTCGATCCGCTTGGCCGGAGAACAGACGGCTTCTGTCCTGCGCTCGGACTTGATATAAAGTGACTACCGTACTCGCTCTGCTGTTCATCCGGAGGATGTTCAGGCCAGCAGTAGCCGGTTGATGCTCCTGACTTCATCCTTCAATTGATATGATGAAAGGATGAGAAACATTTCCGTCCCGTCACCCATCTGCGGATTACGAGAGTTGCTGATTGAGTTGAAGGGCGGTCTCCATAATCGAGATCGAACTCTTTCCCGCGCTGCGTATTAAGAAGACGTGGTCAGAGACTGCGAATAGAATCGAAATGCCTCCTTCTTCAACGAAAGCCACGTCACCGATGGCGGGCTCCAACAGCTTGATATTATCCAATTGAAACTCTCCCAGCAGATGCAATGTAAGAGCGCGCGCGTCCTCGACGTTTTCACACTTGAAGATGTCTACCCGCAGAAGCCATTCAGGGTTTTCGATTGATTGCCAGAGTGATTGCTTGACCTGAATCGCACGCTCCATCTGTTGATGCTGAACGCTATCGAGGGTCCACCCGTTCAATGCATCTCGGCGAGTGAATAATTTCTGAGCCGATACGCTCTTTTTCGAGGGGCTGAGGCTGCGCCAGCTCTCAAATTGATAATGCTCTTTTGCGAAATCCAGCAGACCGTCATCAAGCTTCTTACCCCTTCCAGGCGTCTGTTTGCCGACCTTTCTGTGCTGTCGATTACCCGGTAGCGGTCTACAGTTATCTGTTGCACCGGTGGGTGGAGGGGCTAGCCGGAAGCGGTAGCTATTCTCGCCCGGTTTGCCGAAACGTAGTTTGGCCGGGAGGAGCGGATCAAAATCGCCTCCCTTTGGGTCTTCATCTCCATCAACCTGTAGGCAGGCGTCGAACAACTCATCATCTTCTTTGCAGTCGCCTTTCCAAGCCACCTCATGTCCGATGTCAATGAAATCACGTGGCTTTATCCCTCGGCGACCGATCAGCCTGACCGGGTTCGTCCGGAAATGTGGGCCGACAATTGACTGCCAGAGTTGACAGCCGAGGATATTGGCAAAGCTCGAAACAATTGCCGCGCAGTCAGAGCAATTTAGCTTTTGCGCCATACCTTTACGGTCACGCAGGAGACCCAGGAATTTAGTACAGTCGAAATTAGGTGTAGAGTAAAATGGCGAGCCCCCATAAACAATCAGACCTTCTGTACCCAGGTTGAACACGTTGCGCGTGATCAGCGTAGCCGCTTCATCAGGGTCTTGCGCGGAAGCGGCCCACTGGCAAGCGTAATCCAGGACTTCCGTCCAGGGCAGTTGAGTATTGGTACCGTCGTACGGCTTCTGTTGCCAAGGTAATGCTGGAACTTCCAGCACCGTATAAATCCTGTGCGTAGTTGTCGCGAAGTCCGTCCAACGGTCGCTTGGAAGGAGGCGGAATTGCCAGCGCCATTCAGTGGTGCTGGCGCTCACGCCCGCGCGCGAAAGCTGTGTGTTTTGCAGCGCGAACTTCACGAAGTCGGTCTCACCATTAGCATTGAACCGGACTTGCTTCTCCTTCACAACTCCCAAAACATTCCCTGACAGTGGACGCTGACGTGGCAATAACAGGCTTAAAATCAGACCGGCAGGGCCGCAGCCCAGGGATTCGCTCCGGGATGCCCTGGCGTCCAGGGCGCGTACTTGCGCGGCCTCAATCGAGAGGTCATCGCACTTGAACTTCGCCTGAATTGTGATCGTCTTTCCGCGTGTCTCGCAGATAGCGTAGGCTGCCGGGGAGTCTTCAGGCTTGTGGCTGACACCACGTTGCCATTCCGGGACAGTCACGAACTGCGTTTCATTCTTCCGAATATTAAACGCATCGGTCGTGGCCGAGGTCTGGTCGTGATTGAATTTGATAGCTTCCAACAGTACTCTCATTTCCTACCTCTATGTTGAAGGGCGATATGGTTTCAACTCTATCATGTAATGACTAAACTGACTTTTCATTTCACGGCACAACTTCATGCTAAGATCTTGATACTTTATGAGCCAGGTTAACATTTGCCCGCAAAAGGAAATGCTCTATTCAAGCAGCGGAAAGCATAGATCCGCCAACAAAGATCAGAAGGCCGGTAAAAAACAATCAACTGAAGGTGTTAAGCCATTAGTAATGCGAAAGATAGGTGGTAGCGGGGGGGAGGCTTGAACTCCCGACCTTGGGGTTATGAATCCCACGCTCTGACCAGCTGAGCTACCCCGCCACGAGGTGTGGGTTAGTGGTTCATTAGGATTATAAGGGTGGCGGAATATACGTCAAGCGGATAGGCATGGGGTGGTGTTAATATCGCAGGGGGTTGCTGTTGCTCAGGGTGTAGGAGTTCGCCCTCGGCTGTGAGGTGAGTAAAGTAAAGAAAACCTGAAGCGCCGGGATTCGTGTTGTCCCGGCGCTTCAGGTTTTGGATGAGGGGAAAGTGGCCGTAAAGAGATACTATCTAAATCCCTCGCATCTTAAGAGATCGTCATTCGTCAGTTCCCAGTGGGTGTGATCTCTGCACATGGAGACTTCTCTGATCTCGCATGCATCGCCGTCCTGATCTACAACCTTGACATCGTAGAGGCCGCAGGGGATGCGGTTGAGCGTGAATTCGTCGCCGGGCTTAATCACCTTACGACCGAGCTGATCCCTTCCCCAGCGGCGGTTGGCGGAGGGCGAAAGGTAGAGGTGGTAAATGGTAAACCTGGATTTGTTGGCGATCATGAACTCACCGCTGCCGCGTTGCGGCTCGACCGCGTCCGAGCGAAGCGGCAGCAGGGCGAAAGCGCTGAGGATGACCGCCAGGGCTACGGTCGAGCTGATCACGTAGCGTTTCCGGGGCCTAAGTCCGAGGAGATAGCTTTTCATAGCCGATTTCCTTTCCAGAGCAGGTAGTGGGTAAAGCTAAGAGGCCGTGATGATATACTTCAATTTGGAAGAATGGCAATATAATTTTCTCGGACTGCTGGCCCGATCTCGATTCGATCAGTGTTGACCGGACGGGGCGAGCCAGAGCGTTGAAGGAATAGATGAATGAAAATAGATGAGACCAAACGCGGCGGCCTGCGTTTGAGCCGCGCGGCTGCATGGCTCACGTTGTCAGTCCTGATGCTTGCGGCCTTAGTGTTAGTCCTGACGCCCGCATGGCTGATTCAACCCTTCCGGCCTCAAACACAGTCCGGGCTTGAAGTATCCTACAGGCTGCGGCAGTGGGCTCCGTTGATTACGCTCGCGGTTTCGATCATCACGCTGGGGCTAATGATCTGGCTCTGGAAGGGGGCACGCCGCTGGTGGCTGAGAGCGTTGCTGTTGGTGGCACTCGCGTTGACGCTCGGGGCGACGTGGTTCGCCCGGCAGAACCATTTCGAGTGGATGTTCAACCCGCTCGCCAACCCAGCGTACGCGCGTGCCGCCGAGGCTGATTTCCTCGCCGACACTGATATGGTGCTGGCCGTCGAGGTCAAGGGCGAGGCCGTGGCCTATCCGGTTCGCTTGATGGCTTATCATCATCTGGTCGCGGACACGGTGGGCGGCGTGCCCCTCGTCGCCACTTATTGAACGCTCTGTCACACCGGTCTGGTGTGGGCGACGACAGTGGATGGGCACAAGCTGAGCTTTCATCTGGCGGGCATCAACAATCAGAATTTCATCATGCGCGACGCCGAGACGGGCTCGTGGTGGCAGCAGGTCACGGGTGAAGCGATCCTTGGCCCATTAAAGGGGCGTCGCCTGGAATCGGTCTTTCATGACGAGCTGACCTTTGCGACGTGGAAGCGTGAAAGGCCGGAGGGCAGAGTGCTGCGCCCGGATGAGGGGGTGGCGCGCGCCGGTCGCTATGCTCCGGCGAACTGGGAAGAGCGCACGGCCAAAGCGCCCGTCACGACGAACATCAAGGACGAAACGATGCCGCCGCGCACACTCGTCGCGGGAATAGAGTTGAACGGCGCGTCGAAGGCGTATCCGTTGACGGCCATTGAACAACAGAGCCCGATCATGGACACGGTCGGCGGCGTGCCTGTGATGATCGTGCTCGGCGATGACAGGAAATCCGTGCGCGTCTTTGAGAGAACAGTCGACGGGCACAAGCTTGAATTTTTCCTGAAGCCGGAGGCCGCTCCCTTAAGGCTTCTGGACGCAGAGGCCGGCAGCGAATGGGATTTTACTGGCCGCGCCGTTACAGGCCAGTTTACAGGGCGGCAACTGCGAAGAGTCTATGTCCTTAACGACTACTGGTTCGATTGGAAGAGTTATCACCCGAACACGGAGGTTTATAAACTCGGCGCGCGCGAGGCGAAGTAAGCTTCCGGCTAATATGATGATGAGGCTAAAGACAAAAGGACTCCTGTTTCTATTAATAATATTAACGACGGCACAGTTGGAAGGACGCAGCGCGCAGCCCACGGCGCATGCTCGTAGGCTGCGCGCGGCTGCTACGCCTTTGCAGAATCGAGAGAGGGGCAAAGGCGCAAAGGATGCGCGCCGAAATGTGCTGAGGCTGCGGCCTCATAAAATCTCGCTGGCCGACGGTAAGACGTTTGAGCTTAATCTGCCGGAAGGGTTCGAGATTACGGTCGCAGCCGAAGGCTTGAAGCGCGTGCGCTTTATGGCGCGCAGCCCTGACAATCGTATTTTCGTCACGGACATGTACAATCTCACGGACAACGAGCGGGGGGTTGTCTATATCCTTGACGACTTCGACGAGCGTAAAGGAAAGTTCGGCAGGGTGACGCGCTATCTCACGCGTCTGCGTAATCCGAACAGCATAGCTTTCTATACGGATCGAACGGGCGTGAGCTGGCTCTATCTTGCTTTGACGGAGCGACTGGTGCGTTACCGCTACACGGCGGGCGACAATGCTCCCTCGGGCGTGCCCGAAGTCCTCGCCACTTTTCCAGATTACGGCCTGAGCTATAAGTACGGCGGGTGGCACCTGACACGCACCGTCACGGTTGGCCCAAACGATAAGATATACGTCGCGGTCGGCAGCAGCTGCAACGCCTGCGAGGAGAAGGAGAAGATCAGGGCGACCGTGCTTGAGATGGATGCCGACGGTCGTCGTCAGAGGATTTTCGCCAGCGGGCTTCGCAATGCGGTCGGCATCAAGTGGGCTGAGGGAAGATTCTTCGTGACAAATATGGGGGCCGATCATCTGGGCGAGAACAAGCCGCACGACACCATGTATCTGGTCAAAGAGGGTCTGAATTACGGCTGGCCCTACTGTTACCAGTACGGCGCAAAAGTCTATGCTGACCCGCAGTTCAGCAAATCCGCGAAGAGGCTTGCCTGCAAGAATGTTCCGCTGGCCTATGCCACATTTTCCGCGCATAGCTCGCCGCTCGGGCTTGAGTATTTCGGCCCGGACAATCCGTCGCCGGGCTTGCAGGACAGTTTTCTGGTCGCGCTGCACGGCTCATCCGAGCACCGTCTGGAGCGCGGCCATCGCATCGCGCGTGTCGGGAATGGCGGGGTCGTGCGTGATTTCATCACGGGCTTTATGCAGGGCAGCAAGGTCTACGGGCGGCCCGCCGATGTCATGCGGCTCGGCCCTGACAGCTTTCTCTTTACGGACGACCACTCGGGCGTCGTCTATTATGTCAGAAGTGGTCAGCGGGCCGAGGGCCGGTAATGTTTCATTCAATCAACGAACGATCAAGGGAGAGTAACGCATGTTAGTACACATCATCGCCGATTACGGACAGGGCGATCTGGCTTTCGCCGAAGTTGTCCAGCGCATTAAATACTATCTGCCTGACGCCGAGCCCATGCTCACACCCGTGCCGGCGTTCTCAACGCTGGCCGCCGGATTCTGCGTCGCGCAACTGGGCCTCAACGAAGCGCCCGCCGGGACCATCATCTATCACAACGTAGCGCCGCGGGCCGACGACGAGGAAGCGCGACGCGGCAACGCCGGCGAGCGGCTGGCGTTTGCGCGCCTCCGGACGGGCGTGCGCGTCATCGGCGTCAACGCCGGGGAGGCTTTCTCTTTCGTGCGCGAGCGGGCAGAGGAGTTGCGCTGGGCGGCGGTCGCGGCGGAAGGCTCGCAGTTTCGCTCGCGCGACCTGTTTCCACAGGCGGCGGGCGCAATCGCTCTGGGCCAACCCGACGCGCTCGGCGAGGAGATTGACCGCATGCTCATTCCAGACGTGCCCGCAAGCTGCATCGCTTACATAGACGGTTACGGCAATTTGAAGACGACGATCAAATCGGACGCGAGCGGCGTGAATTCAGGCTCAAGGGTGCGCGTGCGTATCGGCGAGACTGAGCGCGAGGCGATGACGAGCGACGGAAACTTCGAAGTCGAGCACGGAGTGATGGCGTTTGCGCCGGGCAGCAGCGGATGGAAAGATGCGAGCGAGGGCACGGAGACTCGCTGGATGGAACTCTTCCTGCGCGGAGGCAACGCCTGGGAAGCATTCGGTCGCCCACAGGTCGGTGATCAGATAGAGATCATCGCGTAAAATTCAAAGCGGGAAGCGACAGGGATGGACGAGAGAGGGTCAGGATGAAAGAAAAGCAAATAGAACACTCGTGCACTGAAGGCATTGAGTTTTCATCACGCTTTCAGTTTTTATCCTGACCCTCTCTCGTCCATCCCTGTTTATTCATTTCTATAGTTCGAGAAGCTCGCAGCGAAGGATTGTGACGGCCTGACCTGAGAGAAGCACGCGGTCGCCTTTGGTGTGAACTCGGACGATGCCGCCGCGCGCGGAAGCCTGATAACCCGTAAGCTCTGTGCGGTCGAGACGTGCAGACCAGAATGGGCCAAGGCAACAATGCGTCGAGCCCGTCACAGGGTCTTCGTCAATTCCCGAGCCGGGCGCGAAATAGCGCGAGACGAAATCATATTCGGGCGCGCTGGACAGGCTCGTCACGACCACGCCGCGCACGCCCAGAGGTTTCAGCATGCCGAAGTTAGGCTGAAGGCTTCTGAGAACCTCTTCGGACTCCACCTCGACCAGATAATCGAACACGCTTTTGCCGACGTACTTCGGCTCGACTCCGAGCCCCTGTGCCAGCACGTCCGGCCCTTGCGTCTTCTCTTCCGGCGTGGCCGGGAAATCCATCTCTATCCAAGCCCCTTTGCGATTGGCCGTCAGGAGTCCACTCTGCGTGTAAAAGCGCGCCTGCGTGTCTTCCCCTAGCTGGCCCGTCTGCCACAGCACGTGCGCGCTCGCAAGGGTCGCGTGACCGCAGAGCGCGACTTCAACAGTCGGCGTAAACCAGCGCAGGTTGTAGCCGTCCGCCTGCTTGTAAAGAAAGGCTGTCTCGGCGAGGTTCATCTCGCGCGCCACGTCCTGCATCCACTTCTCTTCGCGCGGCTCAGGCAGAACGCAGACCCCAGCCGGGTTGCCCGCGAAGGGTCTGTCTGTGAAAGCGTCCACTTGAATGATCGTCTGGCTCATAAAACTTCTCCTTTGACATCCGTGAAGGCGCGAGGCATCAGTTACGCCTTAATCTACGTATTCGCCGCTCAGTTGGTTCGCTCTGGCGCATCTTTGCAAAGGCGAGGCGGAGGTTTGCGGGGTTCGCTCCCATGCGCTCGTGCGCCAGTTGTCGGCTGTGGTCCTGGCCGGAATCCATGACGGAAGCGGCATCAGCAGGTACTTCGAGAGCGAATTGACGTAGGGCTCGTACATCATCCGCAGCTCTGCCAACTGACGGTCAGCATCCGCCCCGTCGCGCAAACCTATATTGGCCGCCGCCAGCACTCCGCGCAGCCGCGCCATCTCCTCGGGCGGGAAGCGGTCGAACCTGGGAGGTTGCGGCGAGGCGTTGAATATTTGCGCCAGATCGACCACGGCATGACGCGCCATCGCAAAGGTCAACTGCGCCTGTCGCCCCGAAGCCCCGTCAACGCCGACGATGACCAGCGCGCAGGCGTCCAGCACGGTCGTCAAAGAAGCCAGCCAGGACTGGTTATCATGCTGCGAGCGAAACCAGCACAGCACAGGATAGGAGAGGTGGCTCTCCATCAGCTCCGCCGCCCAGCGCTCCCAATCTCCGAGCAGTTGGCCCAACTCCGCCATGTTGTCCCCCTCGCTGTGGCGGCGTAACAACTCGGCTGCGCTCGGCGGCGTCCCGGCGCGCGCATCCAGCAAAGAGATATTGACCTCGCGGCGCGAGAACGCCTGATAGAGCACCGGCAGATAGCCGATCACCAGCGCCAGAAAGCCGAAACCGAGCCCCGCCTCGATGACGGTCACCGTCCGTCCCAAATGCGAAAGCGGCGTCACGTCTCCCAAGCCCAGAGTGAAGAAAGTCTCACCGCTCATGTACAGGTACGTGCCCGCGCTGACATCCGCGTCGGGCACGTTGAGCTTGGATTGCAGCGCCCATTGCAGCATCGCGAAGCCCAGGAGAAGGACGAAGGCCCAGACCGCCAGCAGCGCCAGCAGCGAGAGAGGGCCGAAGAAGCTGAGGAAGGCTTCGCGCCGTTTCTTGCCGCGCATACGCTGCGCGATCGCAGACCAGGGCAGCCATGTGGATTGATAGAACAGCTTGGTCAGGCGAAAGCGGCGCGTCACACGTCTGGGCAGAACGATGGTCTCGAAGGCATCGAGCGCGACGCTCACAATAAAAACAGAGCCGACCAAAGCTATCAGTATTCGCATCTCTCTTGCTCCTCATGAGCCAGCGGGGGCGTTAGGGCAGGAGCGGGGCAGCCTCTCCTTCATACGTCCGGCGTGAACTGTTGCGGCGAGGGATAATCAATAGACGATCATCATACATCATTGCTGCGGCGTGGCGTGCGGCGGGCAGGGCACGACGGTGGCGCGCTTGACCTGTACGGGCCTGGAAGGTTTTTCTTCTTCGGCGGGCGCGGCGTTGATGGCATCGGCCACCTCAAGCCCGCGCGTGACGCGACCGAAGGCGGCGAACGTTCCGTCCAGATGCGGGCCGTCGCCGACGAGGATGAAGAAACTGCTGGTCGCCGTGTTGGGCTTATCGGAGCGCGCCATGGAGACTATGCCGCGAACGTGCTTGACGAGGTTAGGCTCGTCGGGAATGGGGCGCGCCATTCTTTTAGCATATTCGAGCGTCAGGGGTTGCCGGGTCGAGAAGTTGCCGCCCTGAATTATGAAGCCTTTGACGATGCGATGAAAGGTCGTGGCATCGTAAGCGCCCATCGCGACGAGGTTGAGAAAGTTACGCACGGTTTCCGGCGCAGTCTCAGGTAACATCTCCATCTCTATCTCGCCGGCTTCGGTCTCAAGCCGGACGCATTGCGCCGCCATCTTCTCGACCGTCGCGCCGTCAAAGGGCTCGCGCACGGTGGCTTCAACCGCTGGGCGCTCATTCTTCTTCGGCGGTGTCGCCGCAGGGTTGTTGCTGCTGTTATTCTGCCGCCCGCCCGGCGTCTGCGCCGAAGCGAGAGACGAGAATGCTGCAAGGCATACTATTGAAGCGATTGCTCGTTTCAGGAGGTTGCTCGTCATCTTTTCTGTTCCACCTCGATCTATATAAGGTCGTGCCCTCAACGAAGCCTGACGCGATAGAGGACGAAGTTGCCTATGCGCTCGCCCTCGTCGCGCTCGTACCAGCGGTCAAGGTTGGCGAAGTCCGGGTTGTCCCCGCCCCAGGCGATGACGTAAGCGAGCGGCCAGCGCGCGGCCCGCTCGCGGTCGAAGGCCGCGACGTAGTCAAGATAAAGGCCCAGCTCGTAGCGAATCTCTTCCGCCGTGATGGGTTTCAAATCGGCTGTCAGCGTTCGGTTGATGCGCTCCTGCCCGAAGAGCCCTATGCGATACTCGAAGTTGTACTCGCTCAACGCTTCCAGAAAGCGGCGCTCGCCGATGCCCGAATAATAGAGCTGTTGATAGAATCGCTCCTTGTTCTCTGCCAGCGTCACTCCCGAGAAGACGCGCATGTGCAGCGCCCACAGCACGGACTGCGGGGCGAGCGTGGGCAGGTTATCGGCATGCACGACGTGCGTTGAAAGAACTCTCCCCTGCTCGCTCTCCGGCACACGCGTCTCTGTGTCCCGGGCCAGTTCGGCCAGCCGCCGCGCAACCGGCATCGCGTCATCTCTGAGCACATTGTAATCTCTTAGAATACCTGTCGCCACCCTCGCCTCGACCAGTCCCCAACCGAACGCGACGACCGCGATGACCAGCAACACGAGCGCGGGGATTCCGTGCCCCTCCGTGCCCGGCTCGTCGCCGACGTGCCCGCGCCGGACAAGCCACGCCGCCAGCACCAGAGATATCAGAACCACGTGAGTGACGATGAACTGTTCGTAATGAAAGGGCTGCAACGAGCGCCCTGTGATGATCTGCTGGTTGAAGACCGCGAAGGGCACGAGAGCGAGCGACGCGGTAAAGAGTACGACGCGGTCTCGCCAGCGTATCGCCCCGCGCCTGACGCCCCATGCGAGCAGCGCGCAAACCATCAGGCCGATCAACTCGGTCATGCGAAGCAGGTCCGGCATGTGGGAAAGCGAGAGCGCCTGCACG
This sequence comes from Pyrinomonadaceae bacterium, assembly GCA_036389675.1. Classification (GTDB taxonomy): domain Bacteria; phylum Acidobacteriota; class Blastocatellia; order Pyrinomonadales; family Pyrinomonadaceae; genus DASQYE01. The sequence continues at coordinate 22,134 of DASVWI010000025.1, read as the reverse complement.
GCGTCCATCGTCGGCGCACGGCGCGCGAGCAGAAGCGCATATAGCAGAAGCGCTACGACGGCAAAGCCGCCCACTATGGCGAGCGATCCGGCATCGCGCCGCCAACCGTCCGGCCTTGCCAGCAGCCACAGCACGCAGACGCAGGCGAGCCATGCGGCGGCGGCAGTCCACAGGTAAAAGTAAGAGAAGACAAGGATGCCGAATACCAATCCCGCCGAGATGGCCGCGAGCCGCGCCGCCCTCTCGCTTTTCGCCGTCAACATTCGCCAGACCAGCCCGCACAGGATGAAGAAGAGCGGGAACGGCACGCCCGGCACGTAGCGACGGAGGAAAGGAAGATAGATGTAGGCGGCCTCGCCGCCCAGCAGGGCCTGAGCAGCACCCTGCCAGGAAGCGAGCGTCCCCAGAGAGAGCGCGACGATCACACCCGTCGCGGCAAGGCGCTCATCCCGCGTGACCGTCAGCAACAGCCAGAACACAGCCAGCGCCGAGGCCAGCGGGATAATGAAGGCCAGCGCGATGAAAGCCTTCGAAGCCGATAGACCGAGCAGGCGCGCAGGGATAGCCACCGTGTAAGCCGGAATAAACTGAATGGAGAAAAGCGACTCGGGCAGAACCGAGCCGGGCTTATCCTCGCGTCCAGTGTACGGGTCATTGCGACGCGGTCTGCCCTCGATCAACGAATTCAAGTAGGCCGAATAGGCTTCCTCGTCTATGTCGTAATATGCGTAGGCTCCCTGCCACTCTCGATCAGGCTTGAGCAGGAGCGCAAGCTGCGGATAGAGAGCCAGAAACATCACGGCCAGTCCTGCAAGGAGACCCAGACGCCAGCGTGCAAGCTTCATAAGATGGCGGACTACTCTCGCGCCGGGCCAAAGCGCTCACGGCGGCGGCACACAGAAGATTCTCGAACGAAACAGTTAGATATTACGTTGATATTGAGTAGAGTCAAGAAGCGCCGCATCCGTGCCCGCAGCCGGTAGCTTCGAGACTGACCTCAAGTTATTATCGGCGCGCCGGGCCATCAAGCAGAGATCAAGCTTAAAAAGCGAATAAAAGGAGCAGCCATGAGAAAGGTCAATATCAAACAGAGTCTGGATTCGTTCACGGACATGTGGAGTCCGAAGATCGTCGGCGAAGTCAACGACGCTTACGTCAAGCTGGTCAAGTTCAAGGGCGAGTTCGTCTGGCATCATCACGAGTGGGAAGACGAGATGTTTCTGGTGGTCAAGGGCAGAATGCTGATGAGGCTGCGCGACGGCGACATCACTCTGGACGAAGGCGAGTTCATCATCATCCCCCACGGCGTCGAGCACATGCCCGTCGCTATAGACGAAGAAACGCACGTCCTGCTGTTCGAGCCGCGCTCAACCCTGAACACCGGCAACATCCAGAACGAGAGGACTGTCCCGACGCTTGAGCGTATCTGACCGGGAAGCGATTGCCCTCAGCCCGTAAATTTGTACCCGACGCGGTGGACTGTGATGATGTAGCGCGGGTCGGCGGGAGAGTCTTCGATCTTCTGTCGCAGCTTGGCGATGTGCATATCGACGGTGCGCGTCAGCGGAAAGCCGTGATAGCTCCAGACGGAATCCAGCAATTGATCGCGCGTGACGGCCTCGCCGCGATGCTCTATAAAATATTTGAGGAGCTTGAATTCGCGGGACGAAAGCTCTAAGGGCTTGCCCGCCTTGGTCGCCTCGAAGTTCTTGAAGTTGAGCAGGCAATCGCCGAACTGGTAGGTCTCCAGCTGCTCGTCCTGTTTCGAGGCGCGGCGCAGAACCGCCTCAACCCTCGCCATCAGCTCAAGAAAGCTGAAGGGCTTCGTCACGTAATCATCCGCGCCGCATTTCAACCCCAGCACTTTGTCGATCTCCTGACCGCGCGCCGTCAGCATAATGATCGGCGTGCCGTTGCCTGTGCTTCTGAGCTGTTTGCAGACATCGAGCCCGCTCATCTTCGGCAGCATCACGTCAAGGATGACCAGGTCAACGCCCTTCTCCGAGGCCAGACGCAAGCCTGCCGTGCCGTCGCGCGCGACCGTCACCGCGTAGCCCTCATATTCAAAACCATCACGCAGGGCGATAGCCATCGCCTGATCGTCTTCGACTACCAGAACTTTACGCATAGATAAATTAAAGGATGAAGGATGAAGGATGAAGGATGAAATAAGAGCATTCAAGCCGGGTAAGCATTCTTTTCATCCTTCATCCTTCCGCCTTCATCCTTGCCTTTCTCAGCCCAGCGCGAGCGTGGAATCGCCTTTGACCATTCTGTCAGAGCCCGGGCTCTCTGCGTCTGCTCCGGAACGCTTCGCCGCCGGTAGATGAATCGTAAAACTGCTCCCGCGCCCCGGCTCGCTCTTGACAGTCACGCGGCCATGGTGCGCCTCCACTATATGCTTGACGAGCGAGAGGCCGAGACCGCTCCCCTTCACGTCATGCACGAGCCCCGTGCTGACGCGATAGAATTTCTCGAAAATCTTCTCCTGCTCCTCTCGCGGAATGCCTATGCCCTGATCCGTGACGGTCAGGCGTATCTGCTCGCCCTCCTGTTCGAGGCGAACGACGATCTCCCTTGCCGACCCTGAATATTTAACGGCATTGTCGAGCAGGTTCATGAACGCCTGCGCGATGGCGTCGGCGTCGATGACGGCGGGCGCGAGCGCGTCCGGCGGCGCTTCAAAGTTGATCGAGAAGCCGTTCTGCTTTAACTGAACTTCGAGCGTCCTGAGGGTCTCGCAGATGACTTCGGCGACATCGGCGCGCTCGAACTGGTATGTCTTGCGGCCCGATTCGATCTTGGAAAAATCCAGAATGTTATTGATGAGCTGCGTCAGGCGTCGGCTTTCGGTCTCGATATATTCGCCGTACTCGCGAATCTTCTCCTCTTCCTTGACGCGGCCAAGGCGCAGGAACTCTCCGAAGACGCGCACGGACGAGAGGGGGGTACGCAATTCGTGCGAGACGTTGGAGACAAAATCCGTCTTCATGCGCGAGACCTTCAGCTCGCGCGAGGCCGTACGCAGGGCCAGCACGATTCCGCCTATCAACACGGTGGTCATCAGGATTGATAACGATAGGTTGACGGTAAAGTTCCAGCGAGCCCACTGTTCGGGCGTCATGTTGCGGCTTTGAATCGTCAACAGCAGGTCTGAGAAGTACGGCAGCGAAGTCCAGGTTTCGTCCTTCTGCCCCTTCGCCGACTGGGTCGTATAGATCAGGTTGTGCTTGGTGTCGTAGACGCTGACGATGACGTTGTCCTGCCTGTGGCCGGGGAAAAACTCCGGCAGTGATTTTTGAATCAACTGCGGAAGCAATTCCTGTTTGACATACTCTATATCGATGATGAATCCGGCGACGCCGACGACCTTTGACGATTCGTCAAGGATAGGTTTGAGGACGATTCTATTTTCCGGATCGCGGTCGTCCACGCTCGTGCCGGCTGTTCGCACCACGGATTGTTTCTGGCTCATCAGCTTGAAGGAGGCCGAGGCGACATCAATGGCCCGCGCCTCCGAAGCGACCGGGTTGCAAACGTATGTCTTGCATGACGGATCGTAGAAGTAGGTCTTCGACTCGTCGCCCTGTCCGAAGGCGGTCACGAACAGGCGCTTCGCCCCCTTTATCTCGCACGCTCCGAAGGGCGACTTGCCTTTCTCTAACCGCTCGGTCGTGACCGCATAAGCGGGGACGTTCAGAATCTCTGCGTTGTTCTTATAAAAATATTTGACTTCGTTGGAAACATCCGCCAGATAGTTTTTCATCCCGACCTTGTCGGCGACGCTGGAGGTCTTTTCCAGCTTCAACAGAGACCAGTATTGCAGCGCGAGGATGGACAGCAGCGGTATGACGACCGCGACGAGGCCGACCCAGAGCATGTGCTGTCTCAGAAATATTCGGAGCTTGTCCATCACTTCAATCCCTCACCGACGACGCATAACATACACGACTTTATGCTCGCCCGTCTGTAGCTCACACACCTGATTTTACAACTCGTTGACATCTTTTACCTCTATTTACTTGGGTTTGATGACATTTACACGGGATCGGCCTAGATTGCGCCTCACCATCCTTCGCAGAGCTACGACGAGAAGGGGTGAAGGCAGACGAGAGGGACACGAAGATGAACAGCAACAATCACACGACGCTTTTCTGGACGGCTTTGATCATAGGGTTGGTCTGGTCTGTCTATAGCTCGACGGCAGAGCTGATCGCACAGGTGGATTGCCTGCGAGAGACGCTCTACACCTGCAGCAACACCTGGCTCATCAAGAGCGTGATCTGATTGGCAACGAGAATTTAAGGAGGTCGCGCACGTGAAGACTCTGTTCTTAAGTATCGGCCTCGTCGTTCTGATCTCGCTCGGCGAGATCGCCTACGCAGCGCCCGGGCCGGCCCCGTCTCCGACCGCGGACATAACGGAAAACGCCAAAGCAGTTGCGCCCAACCCGGACGGCGCGTTGCCGCCCGAAAAGGCCCTTCCGGTCAGGCTCTCGCGTTTTGAAAAGCCGCCCGTCATCGATGGCCGCCTTGACGAGGCGGACTGGCAGCGCGCCGCCATTCTCAAAGATTTTTACCAGACGCAGCCGGGCGACAACACCACCGCGTCGCAGCCGACAGAGCTATTGATGGGCTACGACGCGCGCTTTCTCTACGTCGCTTTCCGCGCGCACGATGAGCCGGGGAAGGTGCGCGCGACCGTCGCCAAGCGCGACAGCGTGCTCGAAGACGACAACGTGCGTATCATCCTCGACACCTTCAACGACCAGCGCAGGGCTTACGTCATGGTCTTCAACCCTCTGGGCGTACAGCAGGACGGCATCATGACGGAAGAGCGCGGCGAAGATTTCAGCGTTGACATCGTGATGGAATCAAAGGGCATGGTGGTGGACGACGGCTACGTCGTGGAGGTCGCCATCCCCTTCAAGTCGCTGCGCTATGAGGCGGGCAAAGATAAGCTCTGGGGCATACATGCCATTCGCCGTATCAAGCATCTGGACAACGAGCAGGATTCGTGGATGCCGATCATGCGTAGCAAGTCCGGCTTTCTCAGTCAGGGAGGTCACATCACGGGACTCGAAAACATCTCGACCGAGAGAACCCTTGAGATCGTTCCTTCCCTGACGCTTTCGGAAACCGGCAAGCGTCTACGCACCGTGCCCGCCGCCTTGATTGACGCCAACCCTGCGCTCACAGACCCCGGGCGCATGGTCAATGGGCCTATCAGGTTTGAGCCCGGGCTGACGGCCAAGTTCGGTCTGACGCCGACCGTAACGCTAGACCTCGCCATCAACCCGGACTTCGCGCAGGTCGAAGCGGACGCCTCAGTAGTCACGGCCAACCAGCGCTTCCCCATCTTCTTTGAAGAGAAACGCTCCTTCTTCCTCGAAGGCATAGACATCTTCCAGACGAGCATGAACGCCGTCAACACGCGCGCCATCGTCGACCCGGACATCGCCGTCAAGCTTTCGGGCAAGCGTGGCCGCAACAGCTTCGGCATCATGCTCGCCTCCGACAATGCTCCCGGCAATTTCAGCCGGGAAGAGCTGGACGACCCGGCCTTCTTCCGCGACAACGAAAAGTTCATAGACAAGAACGCCTACATCGGCGTCGTGCGCTTGAAGCGCGACATAGGCCGCGAGAACAGTCTGGGACTGATCGCCACCACCTACAATTTCATAGAGAAGCACAACCAACTGGCCGGCTTCGACGGGCGCTTCCGGCTCGACCCGCAGAGCGTCCTGCGCTTTCAGGTGCTCGGCACAACCTCGCGCCGTCTCTTCTACGACCCCGAAGCGGACAAAGACATCTACCGCACAGGAAACGGTTTCGGATATCTGGTCAACCTCGAAAGGAAAACGCGCCGCCTCTACATAAACGCATACGCCATCGGTCGCACTGAGGACTATCGCGCCGATGTCGGCTTCACGCGTCGCACGGGCACAAACACGGGCGAGCTTTTCATACGCTACAGCACAGAGCCCGACGGCAAGCGCTTCCTCCAATCATGGAACATAGGCAGCTACAGCTACACCATCTACGACTGGCGCGCGCGCATGCGCGGCTTCGGCAGCGGCGCGCGCACCTTCCTCAATTTTCGTCGCCAGACCTTCGTCGCCTTCGGCTTCGACGGCTGGTACGAGCGCCTCTTTGAAGAAGAATTCGGCCCGAGACGAAACCACGCGCACGCGGGCGCTTTCTACGGCGACGACCCCGAGCGCTCCTCTTACACCAAGAGCATCTTCTTCGCCGCCGGCTCTGTCCCGAGCAAGAAATATTCCGGGGAGATTTTCATCAACTACAACATGGGCGGGCTGGATTTCGACTTCGGCGCGGGCCACAAATACCCGCGCGTCAGCCGCGCCGCGCTCCTCGACGCAGACGCCAGGCTAGACCCCGGCGCAGGCAACGGCTGGGAAATCAGTGCCAACCTTGCCTATCAACCGACGGACGCCCTGCGCCTGACGCTCAACTATAACAAGAGCCGGCTGGTGCGCTACGATACAGGACGGGTCGCCTTCGACGCCAACATCTACTCGCTGCGCTCAACCTACCAGTTCACGCGCTTCACCTTCGCGCGGGCGCGACTCGATTATTCTTCCGTCTCGGCAAACGTGCGCGCGCAATTCCTTCTGGGCTGGACGCCCAACCCCGGCACGGCCTTCTTCGTCGGCTACAACGACGACATGAACCGCAACGGCTACAGCCCCTTCACGGGCGACCTTGAGCGGGGCCTGCGTCGCAATGGCCGCACCTTCTTCATCAAGATGTCCTACCTCTTCCGTCGCAGTTTCTAGCCGAAGCCCCGAAGGAGACTCACAATTTTTCCGATAGAGGGCGCTCGTCCGCCCTAATGTTGTATGATAAGGGCGCTCGGTGCAGCCTGAAGAGGCAATCCGCCCGGTAACTATCAAGACTAATCATGACTGACGAGAGACGAGACGAGGAACGTATTCCGCTGAATCTGGAAGTGCGCTGGGAGGGCGTCTCGCATAGCGCGCGCTTGAGCGATATCAGCGTCGACGGCTGCTACATCGACACCATCGCGGCGAGCGTTTCCATCGGCGAGGTGATTTCCTTCGAGGTCAAAATGCCGGGTGGCGAATGGCTGCCGCTGCGCGGCGAGGTAACGCACACGATGCCGGGCGTCGGCTTCGGTCTGTGCTTTACGTTTCTCACGGACGAGGAGCAGCGCATGATCGCGCAGTTGAACGGCATCTGAGAGTAACATTGCGCTCGCGTCAATACGGGGTAAAAGATGAAGAGAACGCTGTCCGACGAATCAATCACAGAGGCGACCGATTCGCTGCGGCTCGCAAACGCGGCCTTCAGCGAACGATACAGGGGAGAGACGGGCCGCCGTCAACCCGTTCACACAGTGTACGGCGGCGCGCATCTCTTCAAGGCGGAGTCCGCGCAGCGGCTGGGCTCGCTCGCCCTGCGCTCGCTTGAGCAGTATGCGCCCGACTTCCAGACCTTCGCCCGTGCAATCAACCTGCCGGGAACGGAAGCCTTGCCGCAATCTACCGCCTGGGCCAATGAGCTTGGTGCGCGTATGGAGGCAGAGCCGGATGCCGTTCGTCAGGACAACAAGCCGGCGTGGTTGGCCCATACCATCTACGCCCGCGTGCGTGAAAAGCTCAGGCGCGAGGCGGTCGAAGACTTTCGCATAGACTTCGAGGACGGCTACGGCAACCGCCCGGACGCCGAAGAAGACTCTCACGCGGCGGCTGCCGCGCGAGAGGCGGCGCGCGGGCTCTCCATGGGCGTACTCCCGCCGTTCATAGGCATTCGCATCAAGACTTTCACGGAAGAGCTGCGCGAGCGCAGTATCCGCACACTGGACATTTTCGTCTCCACCCTGCTCGAAGAGAGTGGTGGACGCCTGCCCGACAACTTCGTCGTCACGCTGCCGAAGATCACCATTCCCGAACAGGTCTCGGCGCTCGTCCAACTGTTCGAGGGGCTGGAAGCGGGCACAGGCTTAGCCAGCGGCTCGCTCAAGATGGAGATGATGGTCGAGACTACGCAGTCGATCATCAACGACCGCGGCCAGTCGGCTCTCCCGCTCCTGCTCGAAGCGGCGCGCAGTCGCTGCGTCGCGGCGCATTTCGGGACTTACGATTACACGGCCAGTTGCAGTATCACAGCCGCGCACCAGCACATGCTGCATCCGGCCTGCGACTTCGCGCGCCACATGATGCAGGTCGCCTTCGGCGGCACGGGCGTCTGGCTCTCCGACGGCGCGACCAACATTATGCCTGTCGCGCCGCACCGGGTGGCCGAAGGCGCAGCCGCACTCACACCCGAACAGGTTGAGGAGAATCGCAACGTAGTGCATAGAGCTTGGCGTCTGCACTACGATCACATCCAGCATTCGCTGACGAACGCCTACTATCAGGGCTGGGACTTGCACCCGGCCCAGCTTCCCACGCGCTACGCAGCCGTCTACGCCTTCTTCCTTGAAAGTCTCGAAGCGGCTTCGGAGCGCCTCAGCAATTTCGTCGAGAAGGCAGCCAAGGCCACACTCGTCGGCGATGTCTTTGACGACGCCGCCACAGGCCAGGGCCTCCTCAACTACTTCTTACGCGCCATCAACTGCGGCGCGATCACCGAGGCCGAGGCGCTTCGTCTGTCCAGCCTCACGCTCGACGAGTTGCGCTCAGGCTCGTTCGTCAAGATTCTCAAGAACCGGCAGAACCTGTAAAAGCCTTGCTCAGACTGCGTGGTTTGTGAAGGCGACCGCATGGCAGGCCAGTATCGCCCCGCTTAAGCGGGGCGATACTGGCCTGCCTGTGGCCTCAGACTTTTCGGAGGAAATGCGCTGCGACCCAGCCTAACAGGATCAAGGCTGCGAGGATGGCCCAGTTGTACTTTGCGCCGTAGGTTGCCGACGGGAAGTGATTGCTGATCATCGTGAAGACAGCAGGCACGACCATGTAGGTGTTGTGCTTGGAACGCTGCTTGGCACGCGCGGCGAGTGTTTCGTCCGGCTGCTTTCCTTCCCTTGCGGCGGCGATCATGCGTCGCTGCGCCGGTAGGATACGCATCCAGACGTTGGCCGTCATGATCGTGCCGAACATCGCTCCGACGTGTATGTAGGCCCCGCGCCCGCTAAAAACCTGTGTGAGCCCGTAACAGATGCCGACAATTGCCAGATATGCGATGGCCGCGAATAGTATCTCGGATTTGACGAGCGGCGTTAAGCAGACCAGATCGTAGACGACCCACGCGACGAGGAGCAGACCGAGACCTATGCCTACGCCTGCGCCGAGGCTGATGTCGCGCACGTCCGCGTCTATCAGCGCGCCGCCCATGTAGTAGACGAGCGTGAGCAAGATCATGCCGCTCACCCATGTGAGCAGCGCCTCGTAGCGAAACCAGTGGAGCTTGCGCTCGCCCGGTATCTTCTCTTTTTCGACGACATAGAATCCGCCGCTGTGAACCATCCACACCTGCCCACGTGTGCCCGCCGCTTTTCCATGCGCCTCGTCCCGTGTAAGCTCACCGTCAAGCCAGGTGAAAAGCCACGTCTGCCCGATCCACAGGATAGCCGTGAAGATGTGGAACCAGCGCACAAACAGGTTGAGCCATTCACTCGTGTTTGGGTCTATTCTCATCGGTTAGCTCCCGCGATAGGTGGAAAACCCGAAGGGGCTGAGCAGCAGAGGAACGTGGTAATGCGCCGCCCCTTCGCGCACGTTGAAGACGACTGTGACCTCTGGGTAAAAGCTTTCGATGTTCTGCGACGCGAAATAAGCCCCCGTGTCGAAGGTCAGACGGTAAACTGCTTCCGAGAGCGGCGTGTCCGCCAAGAGAAGCTCTCTCGCCCGCCCGTCCACGTCCGTCATCCCGTGTCCGATCACCTGCCAGTCGCCGATGGCAGAGCGAACTTCCAGGACTACGAGCACGCCGCTCGCGGGCAGCCCCTTCGAGACATCAAGGATGTGTGTGGTGATGGCGCTCATTTTTCCAGCAGCTTCCTGAGCCGCAAGTGAGTAATGCGTTGCTGCTCACGGGCGGCGATGTGTAGTTCCCTGCGGGGCTCATTCCCCAGACGCTCTTTTAAGAGGGCCAGCATCTCCTCGGTCGTCTTTCCCGTAGCGCAGACGATGAAGATATAGCCGAAGCGATCTTCGTAGGCGCGATTCAAGCTCTCAAGCTCGGAGAGCGCACCCTGCTGAGCCGCGCTCGTTCCAGACTGCTCCTGCTGTGACCACCTCGCAGCCTCAGCCGATTGCGCGGGCGCGGCCCTCTTCTCTCCGATCTTAGGATGATGGCTGAAGGCTTCGAGCCAGTCTTTCGGCTCAAGGTCGGCCCAGATACGATCAGCCTCGGCTGTCAACTGTTGAAAATCATCGAAGGGCATCCTGCGGGCCAGACGGTTGGCCCAACGGCTTGAGCCGCAGCACTTCAAAAGCTCACTCGCCGCATCGGCCTCTGAGAGAGAGTTCAAGCGCGCGAGCCCCTTGCTCAAACCCTCGTCCGTCTCGCTCAACTTTTTATCCTCTCGCTTTCATTCAATGTTTCCGTAAACCCTCAAGCGGCTCACGCCGCCGTCCGGGTAGATGTTGAAGCGCAGGTGCGTCAATGGGCCAATATCTTTCAACTCTTCCTCGAAGAAGTGGCGCGTGTGGGCCTGTAAAAGCGTGCGCGTTAAGATTTCCTGCCACGCCGGAGAAGCGGCGCTTTCGTCATCCGACATCTGGCCTTTAACATCGCGTCCCTCAAGCGAACAGCTCTCGGGAAAATTGCCCTTGAAATGTGCCGTGTCGACCTCTACGCGGCGAATGTGCCCGCGCGTGCCGAGGCGAATGATCGTCCAGTCGTGGCCGGGGCCGCGCCGCCGCTTGGTCTCCCAGCCGTCGCTCATGTTCAGGGCACGCCCCGGCATAATCAGGTTGTGACGATGGCCGAAGAACATATCGCTACAGGAAAGCACGAGCCCGCCGTGCTCTATGGCCGCCAGATCAATCTCGCCGCCGCGCGCGGCGAGCCGATTCCAATCGGGAACGACCTCTCCGTAGACGCGAAGACGCGCCACACCTCCGTCCGGGTAAATCTTAAAACGCAAGTGAGTGAAGCGGCGCTCGTCCGCAATCTCGAACGGGTTGAGAGAATCGCCCTGAAGCTTTGAGTGCGGCAGAATCTCCGTCCATTCGATTGACGGGTCGGTCAGGAGCGAAGCGTCCGCGTGGCCTTCGACCGTGCATGCTTCTAAAGAGCAATGCTCCGGATAGTTGCCCTTGAAATGGCTCGTGTCAACGACGACTCCGCGAATGCGCCCCGACAGGCCCAGACGAATGATGCACCAATCATAGCCGGGTGTGCGGCGACGGCGAGACTCCCAGCCGTCCATCCATTTGCCGAGGTCTGTGTATTTGCCCTCGATAAAGATGGGCTGGCTGGCCTTGAGCAGATTCTCCTTGGGCGCGAAGAATTCGTCTGAGGCCGAGAGCACGGCTCCGCCCAATCGCTCCTGTGCAAGGTCTACGAGCTCTGTGAAATCCATCAATCGAAATCTCCTCGCTTGAGCAGTGTTCCCGTGGGCGTTGGCCCAAACTCGCCGCCGTCGTAAACTTTAACGCCGCGCAGGTAAACGGTCTCGACCACGCCGTAGAGTGTCTGTCCGGCGTAGGGCGTCAGCTTGTGGCGATGCTCTATGACTGAAGGCTCGACGCGAAAGGTCGCGTACGGGTTCCAGATGGTGATGTCCGCATCGCAGCCCTCTCGAATCGCTCCCTTGCGCTTGTCCAACCCGACCAGACGCGCAGGCGCGCGAGCCGCCCATTCGACCAGTTGATTGATCGAGAGGCCGCGCTCGCGCACGAGCGTCCACAAGACCGGCAGCCTCAGTTGCAAAGAAGAGATGCCGCCCCATGCCTCCATAAAATCGCCCGTGTCCCTGCGCTTCATCTCGGGCGGGCAAGGCGAATGATCTGAGACGACCATGTCTATCACCCCTGCGGCGAGCGCTTCCCAGAGTTTTCGTTGATTCTCGCGCTCGCGTATGGGCGGACAACATTTGAACTCCGTGGCAGCATCGGGCACATCCTCCGCCGCGAACCAGAGATAGTGAGGGCAGGTTTCCACTGTCAAAGGAAGCCCGTCAGCTTTGGCCTCGCGCAGCTGCTCCAGCGAATCCGAAGAAGAGTGATGAACCACGTGCAGGCGCGCGCCCGTCTCTCTGCCGAGGCGTATCAGAAGCGCGACCGCCTCGTCCTCGGCCCTGCGTGGCCGCGACCTCAAAAACGTCTCATAGCGGCGCGGGTCGCGCTCCGCATCTGGCGTCCCAACAGCTTCGCTCGCAGCCTCCTCTATAGGCCCCGGCAGCTCCGCGTGAGCGATCAGCAACGCACCCATGCTTTTGAGTTCCGGTAGCGCGCGTCGCAGGTCTGCTTCCGTCACGTTGGGAAACTCTTCAACGCCCGAATCGATCAGAAAGCATTTGAAGCCGACGACGCCCGCATCGAAAAGGGGGCGCAGCTCCGATAGATTCCCCGGCACGACCCCGCCCCAGAACCCGACATCGACACGGCATTTCCCCTCAGCCGCTTCGAGCTTGGCGCGAAAGCCCTCCACGCTCGTCGTCGGAGGAATGCTGTTGAGAGGCATCTCAACGAGTGTGGTCACACCGCCGGCAGCCGCCGCGCGCGTCGCCGTCTCAAAGCCTTCCCAACGGGTGCGTCCCGGCTCGTTGATGTGCACGTGCGTGTCCACGAGCCCCGGCATAATGACCGAATCCGGCCCGGCCTCGACCACTTCGCAGCCGGTCGGGAAATCGTCGTACGGGGCGACGGCTCGGATACGCCCGCCGCTGATGTGAACGGAGGCCGGGCCTAGAGCCTCTGCGGCCAAGACCTGCTGGCCGCGTATGACAAGGTCGGGAGAAGTCATAGGATGTGCGGCCTCGGGCCGCCGTCCTCTCAAGCTTGAGTCTGTAGTTGAAGCAGAAAATCTTCGAGCACGTTTGCCGCCACGCGCAGGCGATAGTTGGCCGTCGAGCGTATGTCGTCTATCGGGACGATCTCTTTCGAGAGCGCGTCTCTGCCGGCCTTAATCAAACCGGCGTCTATCGTCTGTCCCGTCAGGACTTCTTCTGTTTTTGTGGCACGAAGCGGGACGGGCGCGACACTCCCGAGCGCGATGCGTATCTCCTCGATACGTCCGGCACGGGAGCGACCCACGCCGGCAAAGCATATTTTAGAGATGGCCTGAGCCTTACGCGTGCCGACCTTTCGATAGTAGTGTCTGAGGCCGCCCGGGCGGCGCGGCAGGCGGATGCGTCCGAGCAATTCTTCGGGGCGCATCATTAGTTGTTTGTAGCCGGTGTGAAATTCCTGATAAGAGACGCGGCGCGAGCCTGTCGAAGAGAGCAGCTCCAATTCGGCGTCGTAGACTAAGAGCGCCGGGGGCGAATCAGCAGCCGGAGAAGCGTTGACGATATTGCCTCCGAGCGTGCCGCGATTCTGAATCGCGAGCCCGCCCGTCTCGCTCGCCGCCCTGCACAGCAAGGGAAACTCGCTTTGCAGCACCTCGCTTTGCCGGACGTCGGTGTAAGTCACGAGCGCTCCCAGCGTGACATGCTCGGCAGAGACCTCTATGCCGCGAAGCTCCCGTAGATTTCGTATGTTGAGAAACTGCCTGTGCGCGAGCCTTCCGGCCTCGAACAACACCATCAAATCCGTCCCACCGGCAAACGGCTTCCAGACGCCCGGCGCGGTCGCCAGCACCTCAAGCGCCTCGCCCATGTCTCGCGGCGTCTTCAACTCATACTCTGGAAGATAAGCTCTCATAAAAAGCAGGGATGAAGGCGGAAGGATGAAGGATGAAGTAAAGCTTTCAAGACAGGAAAGCATTAACCGCCAGCATTTCCTTCATCCTTCATCCTTCATCCTTCATCCTTTCTTACATTGTGTACTTGCGCCCGGCGTTGGCCTTCTTCAAATAGTCCATGAGCGGGGCGAAATACCTGACCATCGCTTTGGCGCTGAGGTCTTCGCCGGTCTTTTCCCTGAGCACCATGCGCCAGTCGCGCGAGCTTCCGGGTCGCATGATCGCTCTGAGGAATTCGCCGACCTCCCGATTGCCGTAATAGTTGGTCGCGTGCGGGTCTTGCTTGAGTATCTTTCTGGCGATGTGATCGTGTAGCTGGAAAAGCAGGACGTTGGCGAGCGCGTAGTCGTAGTATTGCGCCGGGTCGTCGTTGATGTGCGTCTTCGTGCAGGCGTCGCAGTAATCCGCGCCGCGCTCGGCGGGCGGCGCGATGCCCTGATACTCGCGGGCCAACTCCCACCAGCGACGGTTGTACTGATCGGGCGGGAGATTCTTATCATAAAGCTCGTACTCGAAGCGCGACATCGTCTCGGTCGCAAATGGCATGTAGGCGACGAAGTTCAACGCCTCCTTCAGGAGGACGCGCATCTCGTCCACCTTCGCATCGCGCGGGGCTAAGCCCCTTGCTTCGAGAAAAGGCTTCTGCATCGCGGCCAGACCCATCAGGCTGCCCATCGCTTCGTGATAGGCGCGGTTAGCCCCTTCGCGCATCAGGGGCGGCACGTCCTTGTTCGTGTAGGTCAGGTAGTAATAGATGTGCCCAAGCTCGTGATGCGCCGTCTCGTACCAGTCGGCGTTCGCCTCCACACTCATCAGCGAGCGCACGTCTGTTTCTAGATCCAGATGCCATGCGCTGGCGTGGGTGTTCTTTTTGTAAGTCGCACCCTCTGGCGGCGGGTAGAGCGAAGATTTTTCCCAGAAGCTTTGCGGCAGGCGCGGGAAGCCGAGGCTGACGTAGAAATCCTCGCCCTGCTTGACGACCCACTCGGGCGTCTTGTCATGAAGCGCGGCGTCTACGTCAAGCCCCTCGACGTTGACCATCGGGCTCCAATCCTGTGCCCAGCGGTTGGGCAGCCAGTCGGCGGGAATCAGGTCCGGGACGGGCTGGTTGTAACGCTTCGCCAGCTCGTAGCGCGCGTAGGTGTGAAGCTCTCGATAGAGAGGGCGCAGCTCGCGGTTGATCTCGTCCATCAGCTTCATCATCTCTTCGGAGGTCATCCCGTAATCGGAGACCTGATAGGTGAAGTAGGACTTGTAGCCGAGAGGCCGCACGACGGCGTTCCGCAACCTCTGGAGATTGACGAGACCCGGCTTCAGGACGCGCCCGACTTCCTTGGAGGCGAGCCAGGCCCTGCGACGCTCTTCGGGGTTATTCGAGTTGCGAAGGATTTCGTCAATCTGGTTGGGGGTGACGGATTTCCCGTCTATCTTGAAATCGTAGCCGTAGAGCTTTTCGTTCTGCGCCGTCTCGGCACTGATTCGTTCTTTGACGAGGTCTTTGGCCGTCTCAGGGCTTTCGGCTGCCGCGTACAGGATGTTCTGTAGCTGCTTGACCTGAAGCGGCGTGAGCTTGTCTTTCTGTTTCAGGAATCTGGTCGCGGCCTCTATATTCGCGCGGCTTCCGGTGAAGGTCGTCAATTTTTCAAGTGCCGCGTTGGTCGCCTCCGCGTTTGCTTTGTCGCCCTCTATGATCTGCGTATTTGATTTCCAGTCGGCCTGCGTATAAGCGTAGCGCAGCCTTGTCCATTCCGCCGTGTACTCGTCAATGAACTTCTGCGCCTCACCGCTCGCGTCCGTCCCGCTCAAGCTCCGCTGGCCGCTCACAGGCACAGTCAAACATAAAACGAGGACGACCAGCAGCAGGCTCGTCGCGCGTCGAATATAAAATAGCTTCTTATTCATACTCATAACTCCCCTTAAGAAAGGATGAAGGCGGAAGGCGGAAGGATGAAGTAAAAGCTTTCAGGACAATGAAGCATTAACCGCCAGCATTTCTTTCATCCTTCATCCTTCCGCCTTCATCCTTACTTTTCATTGCCATCACAACGGCGTCGAAGATTTTCATGTAGCCGGTGCAGCGGCAAAGATTGCCGGCGAGACCGGCGCGAATCTCGCTCTCGTTTGGGTTCGGCGTCCGCTCCAGCAGGTTGACGGCGGCGATGACCATGCCGGGCGTGCAGATGCCGCACTGCGCGCCGCCGCAGGCGATGAAGGCTTCCTGCACGGCATGAAGCTGTTCGTCGTCGGCTATGCCCTCAATCGTCCTGATCTCTGTGCCCTCGACCTGCAAGGCCGGAACGAGACAGCTATTGACCAGCTCACCGTCAATCAGCACGGAGCATGCGCCGCACTCCCCCTCGCCGCAGCCCTCTTTCGTGCCCGTCAGTCGCAGCTCCTCACGCAGCACGTCCAGCAGGCGCGCCATCGCGTAAACTTCCACAGACACTTTGCGGCCATTGACTACACAACTGAGCGCGACTTTTCCGTTCTCGTCAGACACTCTCAACTCCCATCGCTTCGATCATCGCTTCCGGCATCAGTGGCACGTGCAGGAAGCTCAGGCCGGTCGCATGCTCTATGGCATTAAGTATCGCGGGGGCAGCGCCGTCCATCGGCAGCTCGCCTATGCCCTTGGCTCCTGCCGGCCCATAAGCGTAGGGCACTTCCTCGAAGAAGACGCGTATCGGCGGCACGTCCATCGCGGTCGGGATGATGTAGTTGGTCATCTGGTTATTCTGCATGCGACCATTCTGCCAGACGACCTGCTCGAAAAGCGTATAGCCGATGGCCTGTGCCACGCCGCCTTCTATCTGCCCGGCGGCGAGGATGGGATGAATGACCTTTCCCACTTCCTGCAAGGCCACGAAATCATCCACGTGTGCTTCGTACGTGCGCGTATCCACACTCACTTCCGCGACGTAGACGGCCCACGCGTAAGCGCCGTAAGCGTCGCCGCGATACTTCTCGTCATCCCAGTTAATGCCCGGCGGCTGCTCGTACTGGCTCAAAGACTTCAGAGCACCGTAGGTCTCGACATAACTTTTGGCGGCGCGTTGAAACTGCTCTGAGTCGTAAGGCTCGGAGAGCAAGCCGCTCGATGTCAACGTCTGTTTCAATCCCTGTACGGCTGACTCCACCAGCCGGCCCACGATCATGCAGGTGCGCGAGGCGACGGTCGGGCCGCTGTTGGGCACATGGCCCGTGTCGGGTCTGGCTATCTCTATTAATTCGTAGTCAACGCCGAGCGCTTCGGCGGCGATCTGCGAGAAGATGGTGTTTGTGCCCTGACCTATCTCGGTGCTTGCGGCGAGTATGCGGACACGGCCCTCGGGCGTGGCCTCTGCGCCGACCACTGATTGAAGATATCTCTCGCCCGAGCCGGTAAAGCCCGCGCCGTGCATGAAGGAAGCGAAGCCTATGCCCTTCTTGATCGCACTCCTTGCGTTCTCGGCTGCGAACCGCTCGCGCTTGCGCTGGTAGTCGGTCAACTCCATGGCGCGCGAGAGCAATTTATCCATGTCAACTTTTTCGTGAATAACCTGCCCGGTGGCCGTCGTCTCGCCTTCCCTGATAAAGTTGCGGCGGCGAAACTCTTCCGCACTGAGGCCGACCGCCTCCGCCACCTTATCCATATGGCGCTCAAGCGCGAAGATGCTTTGCGGCGCGCCGAAGCCGCGAAACGCTCCGTGCGGCGGCACGTTCGTGGCAACGGCGCGGCTTTTGATGCGAACGTTCGGGCAACTGTAAGGCCCTGCGGCGTGAATCGTCCCGCGCGAGAGGACGACCGAAGAGAGCGTGGCGTATGCCCCGCCGTCGACGACGAAATCGATCTCCATCCCGACGAGCTTTCCCTCCTTCGTGACGGCTGTGCGATGACGCGTGCGCGAAGGATGGCGCTTAGTGGTCGCCGCCATGTCTTCCGCGCGGTCGTAGATGATCTTGACGGGGCGTCCAGACTTCCAGCTGAGCAGCGCGGCGTGGCCCGCGATCATCGACGGGTACTCCTCTTTGCCGCCGAACCCCCCGCCCGTCTCCGTCTGGATGACGCGTATCTTTTCTTCGGGCAGGTTGAACAGCTTGATTAAAGCCTTATGCACGTAGTAGGGGCATTGCATGGAGCCCCAGACGGTCACGCCGTCCTCCGGGCTGGCGATGGCGATGACGCCGTTGTTCTCTATGTAGAGCTGCTCCTGCGCGCCCGTGCGATATTCGCCCTCGACGATCAGGTCGGCGCTCGCCCAGACCTCATCCACATCGCCCTTGTCGACGAGGAAGGTCTTGAAGACGTTGTCCTCGCCCCAGATGATCTCTTTCCCGGAGAGCGAATCTTCGATGGAGAAGACCGAGTTGAACTGCTCGACTTCAAACGTCACGGCGGCGCGCGCTCGCTCCAACAGGTACTTGTCCGTGTGCGCGAGCAGCAGGATGGGCTCTTCCGTGTGATTGACGAACTCGTCGGCGAGGTAAGGCTGGTCGTTTAAGATCAGCGCCACGTAGTTGTCGCCCGGGACATCTTTGGCCGTGACGATGGTGAACTCATTCCAGGGAATGCCCTCTCCGTAGACGACCTCGCGAATACGCCCGCGCGGGATGGGGCTGCGGACGGTCGTGCCGTAGAGCATGTCGGGGAAAGTTAAATCGTCTATGTAACGCGCGAGGCCCGTAACTTTATCGCGCCCTTCTTTGCGCGGAACCGGACGCCCGACAAATTGGTTCGACATAAAGGTAGCTCTTTAACCGACGAAGGAGCGGGCGACCCGCGCCGTGATCGGATCGTAAAGGGATCTCTGAGAGCGGTCGTATTCGATGATGAAGGTTTTAATCACGCCGTCCCTCAACATGGTCTTTTGATAGAAGACACGTTCGCCGGCGTAGCCGGAGATGACGAACCAATCTTTTTTGAGAACCTTCATCGTCACCGTGCGGCTCGCTCCACTTAAAGACCTCTCTTTCGAGGCCGCTTCGTACATGTCGCTTATAGATACAGTGTCAAGCTGGTGGCCGCCGTAAACGAGCATCGTGGCGCGGCCATCCCTTGAGAGAAACTTTTGACCGTCGCCGTTGTCTGCTTCGCCCTGCGGGTAGAGTACGCCGACCGGATAAGCAATAGAGTACCCGAATCTGGCGTTAGCGTACGTGTTGTAAGTCGTGCCGGCTTGCCTGCCCGCGCGCCGTTGGGCCTGCCCGGCGGGCACGAATATAAGAAGGCTCAAGAGAATTGAAAGTAATACTCTCCCCACGGATTCGTCCCCTCCGAACAGGTGCTTGATCTTACGTCGCTCTGGTGTGCCCTTACTTTACAACGTCTTCAGCCATTATGAAAATCTTCCGCGCCGAACCGGCAACTGCCCCCAAGGCGATGAGCGGCGGCGCGGACATCAACGGATGAATCTTTCTCTGTGCCCAGACCCGTAGCGCAACGCTCAAAGCTGTGAGCGTTCATTATAGCTTACAGTCGAACGGAGCCGCCCGGATTAACGTGGCGACAGGTTTCCCTAGACGCTCTCTTTGCTCGCGGTTGATCTACGCTTGGGCGGTTTGTACTCGGACTTACGTTTGAGCCCGAGCGCCTGCACTTCCGTGGAGTCTTTGCTGAACTGCGCGATGACCTGTTCTTTGACGCCGAGCATCAGGTTGTGAAACTCCCACTCTTTGGCGACCGTCCGATCGCGCGCGCTGGCGGCTTCCGCTGCGACCCGTGATTCCCTGTCGCGGCAATTCTTCAACTCGCGATGCGCGGCCCTGACGGCGTCGAGCGTGTAAGCGGGGTTGATCGGTGTGTAGCCTGTGATCGCTTCGAGCGCCGCCAGACCGTTTTCGTCGGCCTCCATTTTAATGGGCGGCACGCGCCTGCTCTGATTCCGGGCCATATGAGAAATCTCCTTTGTGAGTGAAAGGGATGGCGGTGAAAACGGGGCGCATTCTATGCGATGAGCAGCGACCGCGCAAGCTTTATCTCTGTAATAGATAAAGCGGCGAGACAACATCTCTCGCCGCTTTAAAGTGACGTGCCGTTCGGGAAATATCTTTAAGGGCTATGCTGCTCTTAAGGAGACTCCTCGCTGGAAGACACCTCGCTACTTCGGGGCCGGACAATTCTTGGCCGCCCTGTATCCGGCGGCTTCGGCCTCGCTCACGTTGCCGAATCTGGCCTGATTCTTTTCCGAAACGCTCTTGTAGCCGGGGCAATCCGGGCGGTGATAAATCTTGCTGTTCTTGTTGCCGATGACCGAGCCCCCTGCCGCCGGGGTCGCTTCCGATGCGGTCGTCGCTGCCTGTGCGCTCGTCGAGGATGCGGCGGGCGTAGTCACAGCAGCCGTTGACGTAGTGGTAGAAGCGCTCGTTGCCGTCGCCGGCATCGTTGAGCCTGTCTTCGGCGTGGTCTTCCGGGTTATCACTTCGGCGGGACAGTTGCCGGCACGCTTATAGCCGGCGGCCTCTGCCTCTTCCACGCTCTTGAAGAAGACGCGATTGTTCTCGGCCATGCTCCTGTAGCCGGGACAATCCGGGCGGTGGTAATTCTTATTATTCTTGTTGCCGATAACCGTGCCTTCGGGCGGCGCTTCGCCCCAGCGCTCGGTCTTGGCGTCCGCTCTCCACTCGCCGGGCGGAGTCGGGTTGGGGTCTTGCCACAAACCTCTCTTTGCCGCCCGCGCATCCTGTTCGGCGGCGGCATAGCTTACGCGGTCTTCGGGCGGCTGTTCGCGCTCGTAAGACTTGTAGTGCCATGCGTATCCGGCCTTGATCTGTTCGATATTGATGTCGCGTCCGTCGAGCAGAATCTTGCCGACCGTGCGCCCGTACTTGTCCGTCTTAGACCAGACGACCTTGACCTCCTTGCCGAAGATCATATTGGAAAGGTTCTCTTTTGAAGCCTGCCCGAAAGCCTGTTTCGATTCGGGCGCGTCAATGCCCTGAAAGCGTATCTTGTGCTGGTTGTTCTCCCTGTCAAGGACAGTGATGGTGTCGCCATCGGAGACCTTGACCACTTTGCCCTCTATCACGCGCTCTTTGCTGGCGGCCTGTGCCTGAGCAATGGCGAACGGCCTTGGCGGCGCGCTCAAGGCAAAAGCTTGCCGGGCCGTAACTGGCAGGGCACAGATCAGTGCAAGTCCGAAAAGCAGAGCAACTTTGGTTTTCAAGTTCACGATGTTTCCTCCCCTGACGAAAATTCCTTCTTCCGAAGTGGGGGCTTTTATGAATCACGCTTAAAACCGAAGGAGACAAAGAATCTTCTATTGAAACTCTGATGCATTCCTTTGGAAACACGGTTGTGTCTTAGGGAATTACATTTGTTTCGTACAGAAGTCCGTAATCTTCCAAATGAATCGAAGATGTTTCCTTAAGAAGCCAAGGTGTATCAGATAAAAGAAGCTGTGGCAAGGGTGTAGGATGGGCGGCAATGGGCGGGAAAAGTCTCGTCTACATGGCGGAACTCGGCTACAATGCGCGCTGCATCTGCCGATCTGACTCCATGGAGTTGTCGCATGGCCCTCATCAGCCAGTAACATTTAACCGTTGATTTGCGTGCATCAGGAGAGCAGCTACTTGTCCAGCAGAAGCACGGGAGTGACGTATGAGCAGTAGAAACACGGGCGAAGAAGCCCGGCAGCGGATTGCCGAGGAAGAAAAGGAGCTTGACGCTTCCATCGATCACGAGCGATTGGCGCGTCTGGTGGCGGCAAATTCCCCTTCGACCATTGAAGACGGCAGGCGCGCCGAAGCAGAGGCGCAGAGACGACTCGAAGAGGCTCACAGGCGTGCCGAAGCGGAGCGCTCGGATAAAAAGCGACCCCGGAATTTAAGCGCTGACGCCTCCGGGTACGCGCCCGTGCTCCCAAAACAACAGCCGCCGCCGTCCGCCTTCTATCAGCCGGTCGCATCCGCACATACGAGCGCCGCCGGGAAGAGATCTCTAATGCCGTTCATGCTCATCGCGGCTGTGCTGTTCATTGCAATTCTGGGCGGCGGCATCGGCGCTTATCTTATGCTCAGTTCCGGTAGCAGCTCTGGAGAGAAATCCACGCAGACCAGTCCGAGCAGGCCGGGCGACGCACCGAATCGCAGGGGGCCGGTGGATACCAGACAGGAGATGATAGCCATCCCCGGCGGGACATTCATGATGGGACAAAACGGCGGCCCTCCGGCGGAAGCACCGGCCCACTCGGTGACGGTCAGCGATTTCTCCATGGACAAAACCGAAGTCACCAACGCCGAATATGCGGAGTTCGTCAACGAGACCAAACGCACGCCGCCTCAGCACTGGCCGGGAGGCAAGGTGCTGTCGGGGCAGGAG